>NZ_BNBT01000217.1 GCF_014656095.1 Streptomyces longispororuber | reverse complement strand
GGCCCCGCGCGGCCGCCCGCCTCAGGACCGGCGAGACCGCTCGCCTCCGGCTCCAGCGCGCCGAGCGCCGGGTCCAGCGGGTCGAGCGCCGCCGCGCCCGGCCGGGCGCCCGCGTCGATCAGCGCCTGGTAAGGCCCTACCGCACGCGTACCCAGCCGTCGCAGCGCCGACCACATCGTCACCTGGTTCGCCGACAGGACCGGGACCCGCAGCTCCGCCTCCAGTTGCGGGATGACGTCGTACGTCGGGAGGTTGGTGCAACTGATGAAGAGCGCGTCGACCGGCTGGAGCACCGCGCGCCGCGCCATGTCGGCGACATCCCGGTAGGGCACCTTCCAGATGTGCCGGGTCAGCCCGAGGTAGGCGCGGCCCGCGACCGACACACCCGCCTCGCCCAGGTACTCCTCCAGGGCCAGGGTGACCGACCACGTGTACGGCGTGACGAGCGCGATCCGGCGCGCGCCCAGTTCGGCGAGCGCCTCCAGGAGCGCGCCGGAGGTGGTCACCGCGGGCACCGCGCCCTCCCGTGTCATGGCCCCGCACATCGCCCGCTCCCCCGCGATGCCGCCGACGAAGCTGCCCGACGTGCAGGCGTACGCGAGGACCTCGGGCTCGGCGGCGGAGAGCGCGCGCACCGCCTCGCCGAGCGTCTCGTGCTCGCTGACCAGCCGGGCCAGGTCGAGGCTGACCTCGACGGGCACGTACGGCGTGCGCGTCAGGTGCAGCGAGACGTCGTCCGGGACCCAGCGCCACAGCTCGCGGTCCAGGGCGAAGTCGAAGGGGGCGACGACACCGACACCGCGCTGCGGGTGCGGTCCGCCGAGCATCGAGAACGATGTGACGTCCATGAGCGGGCCCTACGTTCGTGCGTGCGTGCGGTGACGGGACCGGCCCGGGGGCCGGCAGTGGTGCGGTGCCGGCGGCGCGCCGGGACGTCGGAACGAGGGACGTGTGCCGCGTGCGGGCGGTCGCGCGAGCCGGGGTGACCGGAGGGGCGGACCGTACGCGCGGCCGCGGTCGCCGCGGTGAAGTGCTCGGGTCGAGCGCTCTGTTGACGACGGTAGGTTCGGGTGCCAGCGTGGTCAATCCGCGCATCTCAGACAGTCGGCCGGAGTGCGCCGCACCCGCTCCGGCCGCCGTCGGGGTGTCCGGCCGTCCCCTTCGCAGCCGTCCACATCACCACGCAGTCACCCGTACACACACGTATCCCCGGGCCTCCTGGGGCCCGTGTGGCCTCCATGTCCTTCCAGGGAAGCGGGCTCTCCTTGCGAAACGGTCTCTCCGCCGTGTCCGAAAGCACCGGCTCCCGGCGCGCCGGGACCGAGCACACCCGGTCCGCGGGCGCCGGCGGCGCACGCCCCACCGTGCTCGTGCTCGACGCCCCGCCGCCCGCGCCGCCGCCGCGCCTGGGCGCGCTGACCGGCCGGGCCCGGGTCCTGCACGCCGACGCCGACACGCTGGCCGAACAACTACCCGCTGCCGACGTGCTGTTGGTGTGGGACTTCCTGTCCGACGCGGTACGCCGCGCCTGGCCCGGGGACGGGCCCCGGCCGCGCTGGGTGCACACCGCGAGCGCGGGCGTCGACCGGCTGCTCTGCCCCGAACTCGTCGCCTCGGACACGGTGGTGACCAACGCCCGGGGCGTCTTCGACCAGCCGGTCGCCGAGTACGTCGCGGCACTCGTCCTCGCCATGGCCAAGGACCTGCCGCGCACCCTCGCCCTGCAGGACGAGCGGCGGTGGCTGCACCGCGAGAGCCGGCGGGTGGCGGGCACCCGGGCCTGCGTGGTGGGCTCGGGCCCGATCGGCCGCGCGACCGTGCGGACGCTCAAGGCGCTCGGCGTCACCACGGCCCTGGTCGGGCGCAGGTCACGTACCGGCGTGTACGGCCCGGCCGACCTCGACCGGCTGCTCGCGCGCGCCGACTGGGTGGTGTGCGCGGCGCCCCTCACGGACGACACGCGCGGCATGTTCGACGAGCGGCGCTTCGGCGTGATGCAGCCGTCGGCGCGGTTCGTCAACGTGGGCCGGGGCGCCCTGGTGGTGGAGGCGGACCTGGTGGCGGCGCTGTCGAAGCGGTGGATCGCGGGCGCCGCCCTGGACGTCTTCGCCCACGAGCCGCTGGCGCCGGACAGCCCGCTGTGGACGGCCCCCGGGCTGCTGGTGTCGCCGCACATGAGCGGGGACACGGTGGGCTGGCGGGACGAACTCGGCGCGCAGTTCGTGACGTTGTACGGGCAGTGGGAGGCGGGGCGGCCGCTGGTGAACGTGGTCGACAAGAAACGCGGGTACGTCCCCGGGCACTGAGCGCGCCCCCGGCTGGGCAGGGATCTCCCGTCCACCCCGCCCCCCGGCCCCGCCGTCACTGTCCGCCCCCGGTCCCGCCGTCCATCTTCTGCCGCCCCCGGTCCCGCCGCCCACCGTCCGCCGCCCCCGGTCCCGCCGTCCGCCGTCCGCCGTCCGCCTTCCGCCTTTCGCCTTCTCCTGGAGCGCGTATGACCGAGCACGCCGACCTGACCGCTCTGACCGCCACGCAGCTCGTCGCCGGCTACCGCGCGGGCGCGTTCAGCCCCGTCGACGCGGTCCGTGCCGTGCTGCGCCGGGCCGAGGAGGTGCAGCCGCGGGTGAACGCGTTCGTCCGGACCGACGCGGAGGACGCCCTCGCGCGGGCCGGGGAGAGCGCGGCGCGCTGGCGCGCGGGCGCGCCGCTCGGCCCGGTGGACGGGGTGCCGGTCACTGTCAAGGACATGCTGCTGCAGCGCGGCGCGCCCACGCTGCGCGGCTCCCGGTGCGTGGCCGAGGCGGGCCCCTGGGACGAGGACGCGCCGGCGGTGGCGCGGCTGCGCGAGCGGGGCGCGGTGTTCGTCGGCAAGACGACCACGCCCGAGTTCGGCTGGAAGGGCGTCACGGACAGCCCGCGCCACGGCGTGACCCGCAACCCGTACGACACCGCGCGCACCGCGGGCGGCTCCAGCGGCGGCAGCGCGGCGGCGGTGGCGCTCGGCGCGGGGCCGCTGTCCCTGGGCACGGACGGCGGCGGCTCGGTGCGGATACCCGGGGCGCTGTGCGGGATCTTCGCGCTCAAGCCGACGTACGGCACGGTGTCGCTGTACCCGGCGTCGGCGTTCGGGACGCTGTCGCACGTCGGGCCGATGACGCGGGACGCGGCGGACGCGGCGCTCCTCATGGACGTGATCGGGGCGCCCGACGCCCGGGACTGGTCGTGCCTGGCCCCGCGCGAGGGCAGCTTCCGCGAGGCGCTGGAGGGCGGGGTGCGGGGGCTGCGCGTGGCGTACTCGCCGACGCTGGGCGGGCAGGTGGCGGTGCGGCCAGGCGTGGCGGCGGCGGTGCGCCGGGGGGTGGAGGCCCTGGCGGCGCTGGGCGCGTACGTCGAGGAGGCCGACCCGGACTTCGCCGACCCCGTGGACGCCTTCCACACGCTGTGGTTCAGCGGGGCCGCGCGGGTCGCGCAGCACCTGCCGCCCGCGCGCCGCGAGCTCCTGGACCCGGGGCTGCGGGAGATCTGCGCGCAGGGGGCGCGGTACAGCGCGCTGGACTACCTCGCGGCCGTCGACGTCCGGGTGGAGCTGGGGCGGCGCATGGGCCGCTTCCACCAGACGTACGACGTGCTGGTGACGCCGACGCTGCCCCTCACGGCGTTCGCGGCGGGGCACGAGGTGCCGCCGGGCAGCGGGCTGCGGCGGTGGACGGGGTGGACGCCGTTCACGTACCCCTTCAACCTCACGCAGCAGCCCGCGGCGACCGTGCCGTGCGGGGTGGACGGCGACGGGCTTCCCGTGGGGATGCAGATCGTGGGGGCCCGGTTCGCCGACGCCGTCGTGCTGCGCACGGCCCACGCGCTGTACGGGGCCGGGGCGGCGGGTGTGCCCCGGCCCGCGTGGTGACGCCGCTCAGGCCCGGCGGAAGTGGAGGGTCTCGCCCTCGGCCCCCGTGCGCCACAGGTCGTTGCAGGCCTCGGCGAGCCGGTCGAGGCCGTCGACGACCTGGCCCCAGACGGTGCCGGGGACCCAGCCGACGTCGCCGTTGAGCAGCAGGTTGTTGCGCTCGTAGAACAGCGCGAGGTCGACGACGGTGCCCTGCCGGGGCGTGCCGTAGCCGTACGCCGACGTGCCGAGGTCGGAGCCGGTGAAGGTGAAGTAGCACAGGTCGCCCGGGATGGGGGTGACGGTGGGGTTCTCCAGCGGGGGCTCCTCGGGGGCGAACGGCGGCAGCAGCGCGTAGACCTCGTTGCGGGCGTACTTGGCGTGGTAGACGTCCCCGCCGAGCGGCAGCGCGTCCCACACCGCCGCGCAGGTCACCGGGGCCTTGTCGGCGAGGAGCAGCGCGGTGGCCCGGACCCCGCGCCGGGTCAGGGCGACTTCGACGTAGCGGTCTGCCATGCCGCTCATGGTGCGCCCGGGGGCGCGGCCGGCGTCAAGAGCGCAACGATCGCGTACGGGGCCGGAATTCGTCGGCATAACCGGCGTCGCGTCGGGTAGCCGCGCGCCCATGGCTCCACGACTGAGGAACCCGAACAGGACACGCAGCGGCAGAGGGGAGGACGGTGACGAGGCCTCCCTACGGCGTCTGCCCCGGCGTGCCGTCCTCATGTCCGCCGCCGTGCTCGGCGCCGCGGGCACGCTGGGAGCGGCGGGATGCAGCCGCGTCCCCACCGGGGACACGCTGGCCCGCCTGAAGTCGCAGGGCACGGTGCGCCTCGGCATCGCGGGCGAGGCCCCGTACGGCTACATCGACGACGACGGCGACTTCACCGGCGAGGCGGTGGAGCTGGCCCGGATCATCTTCAAGCGCCTCGGGGTCGACCGCGTGCAGCCGGTCGCCACCGACTTCAGCTCGCTCATACCCGGCCTGAAGACGCAGCAGTTCGACGTCGTGGCCGCCGGGATGTACATCAACGCGGAGCGCTGCCGACAGGTGATCTTCTCCGATCCCGAGTACCAGATGCTCGACTCCTTCATCGTCCGCAAAGGCAACCCGATGGGGCTGCGCACGTACCAGGACGTGGTGCGCAAGAAGGCGAAGTTCGGCACGGGCACCGGCTACGCCGAGATCGGCTACGCCGTCGACGCCGGGTACGAGGAGAGCGACATCGTCATCCTCCAGGACCCCGTCGCGGGCCTGAACGCGGTGGAGGCCGGGCGCATCGATGTCTTCGGCGGCACCGCCCTGACCACGCGCGGCGTGGTGCGCAAGAGCAGCAAGGCCGAGGCCACCGAGCCGTTCGCGCCCGTCATCGACGGCAAGAAGCACGTCGACGGCGGCGGCTTCACCTTCCGGCCCACCGACACCGGGCTGCGGGACGCCTTCAACGTGGAGATCCACAAGATGAAGAAGAGCGGCGAACTCTTCCGCGTGCTGCGGCGGTTCGGCTTCACCAAGGCCGAGATGACCACCCTGACCGCCGAGGAGCTGTGCCGATGACAGCGGGCCTGTGGGAACACTGGGTGCTGCCCGGCATCTGGATCACCGTCCAGCTCACCCTCTACAGCGCGGCGCTCGCCACCGCCGTCGCCTTCGGCGTCGGCATGGCGCGCACCCACCGCTCCCGCCTGGTGCGGTTCTTCGCCGCCTTCTACACCGAGGTCTTCCGGGGCACGTCCGCCCTGGTCCTGATGTTCTGGATCTTCTTCGTGCTGCCGCAGCTCGCGGGCTGGGCGCTGGTGCCGATGTGGGCGGCGGTGCTCGCCCTCGGCCTGTCCTACGGGGCGTACGGCGCCGAGGTCGTGCGCGGCGCCCTGAACGCGGTGGCCCCGGCGCAGCGCGAGGCGGGGGTCGCGCTGAGCTTCACGCCCTGGCAGCGGATGCGGCTCATCCTGCTGCCGCAGGCGGTCCCGGAGATGATCCCGTCGTTCTGCAACCTGCTCGTCGAGCTGCTCAAGGGCACCGCCCTGGTGTCGCTGCTCGGCATCGGCGACGTGTCGTTCGCCGCGTACCTGGTGCGGCTCGCGACCACCGAGAGCGCGCAGATCTACTCGATCACGCTGATCATCTACTTCGTGCTGGCGTTCCTGCTCACCCGCGGCATGAAGGTCCTCGAACGCCGGGCCAAGGCGGGCATCGGGCAGTTCCCCGAGCCGCTGAGCACCGGGGGGTGGCTACGGTTCCGCCGGTCCGACGCCAAGTCGCCCGAGTTGAGCAGTACGGGCGTCACGGGCGGGGGTGCGTCGCGGTGAGCGCCGGTACCCACGACACGGGCAGCACGGACAACTGGGACTGGGGCGCGGTCGCCGACTTCATGCCGCACTTCTGGGACGGGGTGCTCGTCACCCTCCAGGTGCTCGCGCTCGGCTCGCTGATCTCCTTCTCCCTGGGGCTGGTGTGGGCCCTGGCCTTCCGGGCGCCCACCCGGCTCGTCCGCTGGCCGGTGGGCCTGCTCACCGAGTTCGTCCGCAACACGCCCCTGCTCGTGCAGCTCTTCTTCCTGTTCTTCGTGCTGCCGGAGTGGAACATCCAGTTCTCCGCCGAGACCACCGGCACGCTCGCGATCGGCCTGCACTACTCGACGTACACCGCCCAGGTCTACCGCGCGGGCATCGACGCCGTGCCCGTCGGGCAGTGGGAGGCGGCCAAGGCGCTCAGCCTTTCCTACCGGCGCACCTGGACGGCGGTGATCCTGCCGCAGGCCGTCCGCCGCGTGGTCCCCGCGCTCGGCAACTACGTCATCGCCATGCTCAAGGACACCCCGCTGCTCGCCGGCATCGGCGTCCTGGAACTGCTCCAGCGCTCGCGGCTCGAAGCGGCGCAGACCTTCCAGTACACCGAGGCGCTGACCGTCGTCGGCGTCGCCTTCATCCTCATCGCCTACCCGTCCTCCCTCCTCCTGCGAGCCCTGGAGCGCCGTCTTGTCCGCTGACACCCCCCTTTCGAAAGAGCGGCCGAACCCGGCCGTCGACGGCAGCGAGCTGATCCGGTTCGACCGGGTCGTCAAGCGCTTCGGCGCGAACACCGTCCTGGACGAGCTGGACTTCTCCGTGGCCTCCGGCAAGCACGTGACGCTGATCGGCCCCTCCGGCTCCGGCAAGACGACGATCCTGCGGCTCCTGATGACCCTCATCAAGCCGGACGAGGGCACCATCAAGGTCGGCGGCGCGTACCTCACGCACGAGGAGAAGAACGGCAGGCTCGTCCCGGCGGGCGAGAAGCACGTCCGCGAGGTCCGCAAGAACATCGGGATGGTCTTCCAGCAGTTCAACCTCTTCCCGAACATGAAGGTCCTGCGGAACATCACCGAGGCGCCCGTCACCGTCCTCGGCCTGCCCAAGGACGAGGCCGAGCAGCGCGCCCGCGACCTGCTCGACCTGGTCGGGCTCGGCGACAAGTGCGACGCCTACCCGACGCAGCTCTCCGGCGGCCAGCAGCAGCGGGTCGCCATCGCCCGCGCCCTCGCGATGCGCCCGCAGGTGCTGCTCCTGGACGAGGTGACGTCGGCGCTCGACCCGGAGCTGGTCGCCGGGGTCCTCGACGTCCTGCGGGACATCGCCCACACCACCGACATCACCATGCTGTGCGTGACCCACGAGATGAACTTCGCCCGGGACATCTCCGACCAGGTCCTGATGTTCGACGCGGGCCGGGTGATCGAGTCCGGGCCGCCGGAGAAGATCTTCTCCGACCCCGAGCACGAGCGGACCCGGGAGTTCCTCTCCGCGGTCCTGTGAACCGCGGCGGGCGCCGGGTGGAAACGGCCAACGCCCCCTGCCGGTGGCGCTTTTGGCGGTTATGGTGGACAGAGTCCCGCTGTCCGGAACCGTACCGTCACCAAGGATCACCGGGCCCTCGGGTCCGCGAGGCCCGTCAGGGCGAGGGGGAGAGCCGTGGCACTGCAGCAGGAGCCGACGACGGCGCACCGGTCGGTGCAGCACGCGCTGCGGGTGCTCGAACTCGTGGCGCGCCGCTCCGGCGGCGTCGGCGAGGACGACCTCGCCCGCCACACCGCGCTGCCGCCCGCCCGGCTCGCCCCGCTCCTGCGCATGCTGCTCCGCGAGGGGTACGTGGAGCAGCTCTCCGACGGGGCGTACGTCGCGGGCGCGTCCCTCGCCCGGCTCGGCTCCGCCCACGACCGCGACCGGGCCCTGCGCGCGAAGCTCCAGCACACCCTGGGCGGCCTGCGCGACTCGATCGGTGCGGCGGTGTACGTGAGCCGGTACGTGGACGGCGAGATCCGGGTCGTGGGCTGCGCCGACGGCCCGGGTGCCCCGAAGGTCAACGAGTGGGTGGACTTCCGCGTCGCCGGCCACGCCTGCGCGGTCGGCAAGAGCCTGCTCGCCCAGCTCGACGTGGCCGCGCGCCGCGACCACCTCGCGCGCCACAAGATGGCCCGGCTCACCTCGCGCACGATCACCAACGAGCGGGTCCTGCTGACCAGGCTCGCCGCCCAGGCCCCCACGGTCCCGGTCCTCGACCTCCAGGAGTACGCGGTCGGGACGGTCTGCGCCGCCGTCCCCGTCACCGCGGGCTCGGCGGTCGGCGCGCTCGCCCTGTCGCTGCCGGTCCGGCACGCGCACCGGCTGCGGGAGGCCGCGGAGAGCCTGAACCGCAGGGCGGCGCCGGTGCTGCTGTCGCTGGCGATCTGAGCGGGGGCGCGCTGCGGGGTGCCCGGGCGCGGGGGCCGGCGGCGCGGGGTGCGCGCCGGGCCCGGCCGGGAGGGGGCGCGCGGGCGGTGGTCACGAGCACCCCCGCGGACCAGGTAATATTTTCTTCGTCAGCAGGCGCCGCTAGCTCAGTTGGTTAGAGCAGCTGACTCTTAATCAGCGGGTCCGGGGTTCGAGTCCCTGGCGGCGCACACGTGACCGGGTTCACCACCCGGGACTGACAGTGAAGAGGGCGCTTCCGGTTTCCGGAAGCGCCCTCTTCGCCGTGTCCGCCGGAAGGCGCCGGGCTAGTGGAAGCTCAGCGTCCGGTACACCGTGACGTCACCCATCAGCTCCTGGCAGCGCCGGGCCGCCGCCGCCAGCTTGGCGTGGCAGTCCGGGGCCCGGGTGTCCAGGAGGATGCCGAGGGCCGTGCCGCTGTGGCCCACCACGACACCGAGGCCACCGATCCGCTCACAGATGTCGATCATCGGCTCCAGGGACCACTTGTGGCGGAGCACCTGGTTCATCCGGGCGCTCGCGGTGGCGACCCGGCCGACCTCCGCCAGGTCCCGCCGGGCCACGGCGCGGGTCACCCGGTCCAGCAGCCGCGCGTACCGGCGCTTGTCGGCGGCGGTGAACGGCTTCGGGAGGGTGTTGAAGTGCACCGTGTCCACGGCCCCGCCCTCGTCGACGCCGACCACCGCCATCGACGGCAGCGACCCCAGCTCCGCCCGGAGCCGCACGCTGCGGTGGTGGAAGGCCACGACGGCCGGGTAGAGCACGCCGTCGGTCGGCTCGATCCTGGCCAGGTACCGCTCGATGCGGCGCGGCGGCATCGGCTCGCCCAGGGCGTTGGCGACCGCCCGGGCCGTGGCGACCAGGTCCGCCGAGGAACTGGCCAGGCCCTTGCCCTCGGGCAGCGTGCTGTCGATGGTCAGCAGGCCGCCCGCGGGGTGCCGGGCGTCCGCCATGATCATCTCGGTGAGCCGCAGCGCCTTCTTCTTGTGGTGCGGGCGCACCGCGAGGCCGGGCGCGGCCGGGTCCGGCTCGAAGCGGGCCATGGCCCAGCGGGCGACCGGCAGCGTCACCAGGAAGTCGCCGTTCTCCTCGGGCAGCACGCCCTGGAGCAGCTCCCCGAAGGTGCCGAAGGCCGCGCTGACGCCGATGGCCGCCACCCGGCCCGCCGGGCCGAGCAGGTGCGGGGTCGTGGTCACGGGGTGCTCCCTTGTCCGGGTCGGCTGTGGCGGCCGGCCGCACCGGGGCGACCGGCTTCTTCCGGTGGCGCGGGCTGGGCGCCCAGGGCGGCCCGGACCGCGCCCGCCGCGTCCCCGGGGCGCGTACCGACGAAGTAGGGCCCGCCGCCCGCCAGCTCGTGCACCGTCACGTCGTCGGCCACCGCCTTCCACTCCGCCGCGCCCGCCGCCCCGTCCGGGGCGTCCCGCGCGACCACCACCGTCAGGGGCGTGGCGACGCGGTGGGCGCCGGGGTCCGCGCGCAGGTGCGCCAGGTGGGTGAGGGCGGTGCGGAGGTCGTGGCGGCAGGCGCGGGCGACGACGCGGGCGCGCTCGGGCTTGAGGGCGTCCAGCTCGACGTACGCGGTGCCGGCGCGCAGCCGGTCGAGCAGGTCCCCGGCGTTCGCCGCGGCGGCCTCGGTGGCGCGGGCGCGCAGCGCGGCGGCGTCCGCGAGGGACTGCCCGCCGACGAACACGCGCGCGACGCGGCGGCCC
>NZ_BNBT01000216.1 GCF_014656095.1 Streptomyces longispororuber | reverse complement strand
GGGCGTGGCGGGGCGGCGAAGTCGGTCGGCGGGGCGCGGCGGGGCGTGGTGGGGCCCCGCCACGGGGCCCGCGGTGGGGCCCGCCGTGGCCGTGGGGCCGCCGGGTGCGAGGGTGGGGGCCGCTCGGGGGCCGTGGGACCTTCGGCCCGTTGCTCGGGGCGTTCACCGGGTACCCGAGGGGCATGACCGCTGACGCCCAGCTTCCGCTGCCCCCCGCCCGCGGGCCCAAGGCCCGCCTCGTCTCCCTGGACTGCCGGGTCTTCACCGCCGTGGCCGAGCAGCACTGGCCCGGTGCGGACCAGGTGCTGCCCCGGCTGAGCCGTGCCGCGAACCACGGCGTCCTGTGGTTCGCGGCGGCGGCCGGACTCGCGGCGACCCGGCGGCCGCGGGCCCGCCGCGCCGCCGTGCGGGGCGTGGCGTCGCTGGCCCTGGCGTCGGCGACGATCAACACCCTCGGCAAGCGGTCCGTGCGCCGGGCCCGGCCGATCCTGGACGAGGTGCCGCTGATCCGCCGGCTGAAGCGGCAGCCGGTCACCACGTCGTTCCCCTCCGGCCACGCCGCGTCCGCCGCGGCCTTCGCCACCGGCGTGGCGCTGGAGTCGCGGGGGCTGGGCGCCGCCGTCGCGCCGCTCGCGGGGGCCGTCGCGCTGTCGCGGGTCTACACCGGCGTGCACTTCCCCAGCGACGTGCTGGCGGGCGGCGCCCTGCGCGCGGGCGCCGCGTACGCCGTGCGCGGCCTGGTGCCGACGCGGTCCCAGCTCCCGCCGCCGGGCCGCCCGCGCCGGGAGGCGCCCGCGCTGCGGGACGGGCGCGGCCTGGTGGTGGTCGTGAACGAGGGCGCGAAGTCCCCCGAGCGGGTGCGCCCGCTGCTGGCCGCGCTGCCGCTCGCCGAGGCCGTGTACTGCGAGCCGGGCGACGTGGCCGCGGAGCTGGACAAGGCGGCCTCGCGCGCGCAGGCCCTCGGGGTCTGCGGCGGCGACGGCACCGTCAACGCGGCGGCGGCCGCCGCCCTGCGCCACGGCGTCCCGCTCGTGGTGCTCCCCGGCGGCACGCTCAACCACTTCGCGCAGGACCTGGGCGCGGAGGACCCGCTGGAGGTGGCGGCCGCGGTCGAGGCGGGGGACGCGGTGGCGGTGGACGTGGGGCGGTTCAGCGCCCGCCGCGGCGACGGGTATTTCCTCAACACCTTCAGCCTCGGCGTCTACCCGGAGCTGGTGCGCGAGCGCGAGCGGTGGTCGTACCGCATCGGCGGCTGGCCCGCCGGGGTCCTCGCCGCCGCCAACGTGCTGCGCGCGCACCGCAAGCCGCTGCGCGCCGAGTTCCAGGGCACCGAGCGGGCGCTGTGGCTGCTGTTCGCCGGCAACTGCGTGTACAACCGCTGGGGGCTCACGCCCGCACGCCGGTTCGACCTCGCCGACGGGCTGCTCGACGTCCGCATCGTGCACGGCGGCCGCCGCCCGGCCGCCCGGCTGCTCGCGGCCGCCCTGACCTCGCCGGTGGAGCGCTCCCCCATCCAGACCGCGATCCGCCGCCGCAGGCTGCGCGTGGACGGCCTGGAGCCCGGCACGATGATCGCGTACGACGGCGAGATCATGCCGGTCGAGGGCGAGCTGCTGATCGAGAAGCTGCCGGAGGCCCTGACGGTGTACCGGCCCTCCCTGGCGCTGTGAGCGCACGCTCCCGACGGCGGGGGCGGCCCCTGTGCACGGCTCGTACGAGCGGTGCACAGGGGCCGCCGCATGTCCGCAGGCCCGCAGGCCCGCATGGCCGCATGGCCGCATGGCCGCAGGCCCGCATGGCCGCAGGCCCGCACGCCTGCATGTCCGCATGCCTGTTCGTCCACCATGTGATACGCGAGTCTCACCATGCGGCCGAGCGGCGTAGAGTCCCGGCATGTCACAGCGCCCCGCACACAACTCCCCGGGTTCGGCCGAGACCGCCGTCTACACGCACGGCCACCACGAGTCGGTCCTGCGGTCCCACACCTGGCGCACCGCCGCCAACTCGGCGGCCTACCTGGTGGGTGCGCTCCGGCCCGGGATGCGGGTCCTCGACATCGGCTGCGGCCCCGGCACCATCACCGCCGACCTGGCGGCGCTGGTCCCGGGCGGACACGTCGTGGGGGTCGACCGGGCCCCCGGCGTCCTTGACCTGGCCCGCGCGACGGCGGCGGAACGGGGGGTGGCGAACCTGGAGTTCGCCGTGGGCGACGTGCACGCCCTCGCGTACCCGGACGGCTCCTTCGACGTCGTCCACGCCCACCAGGTGCTCCAGCACGTCGGCGACCCCGTACGGGCCCTGCGGGAGATGCGCCGGGTCTGCGCGCCCGGCGGCGTCGTGGCCGCGCGCGACAGCGACTACGCGGCGATGACCTGGCACCCGGGCTCGTCCGGCCTCGACGACTGGCTCGACCTGTACCGGCGGGTGGCCCGCGCCAACGGCGGCGAGCCGGACGCGGGCCGGACCCTCAAGTCCTGGGCCCTCGCGGCGGGTTTCACCGACGTCACGGCCGGGGCGGGCACCTGGTGCTACAGCACGCCCGAGGAACGCGCCTGGTGGGCCGGGCTCTGGGCCGACCGCACGGTGGCGTCCTCGTACGCCCAACGCGCCGTCGAGGGCGGCCACGCCGACGCGGAGCAACTGCGCGCGATCGCCGAGGCCTGGCGGGAGTGGGGCCGCGCCCCGGACGGCTGGTTCGCCGTGCTGCACGGGGAGGTCCTCTGCCGCGGCTGAGCGCCGGCCGACGCGGGGGGCAAGGGGGACGCGGAGGTGTGAGCGGGCCTTACGGGGTCACCCGGCCGTCGGGAGGTAGACGCCATGGTTCCCCTTCTTCTGGTCCTGCTGCTGGTGCTGGTGCTCGGCGTCGCCGGGTTCGCGGTGGAGGTGCTGTGGTGGCTCGCCGTCGCGGTGCTCGTCGTCTGGCTGCTCGGCTTCCTGCTGCGGGGCGCGCCTCCCGGCGCGTCCGGCGCGAGTGGGACGAGGCCTCGCTGGTACCGGTGGTAGCCGCGAGCCGCTCGGCAGCGCGAGGCCGCAGGTCACGTAGGTGAGGTGCCGGGGCCCAGCCTCGTGGCTCAGTCCCTCGGCAGGAGCGGTCCCAGCGGTCCGAGGTCCAGGTTCAGGTCCTCCGGCCGCAGCCCGTAGTGCTCGCGCAGCTCCGTCATGCGCTCCTCCAGGAGCATCAGCGTCAGGCCGATCCGCTCCTCCTGCTCCTCCGAAAGCTCCCCGGTGTCGAACCGGCGCAGGGCCTGACGCTCCATGAGCTGGCGCAGCAGCTCGACGACGGTGAGGACGAGGGCGACGAGGTCGCGCTCCACCGTCTCGGGCGCGAGGTCCAGCGGACGGCGGCCCGCGTGCGAGGAGCGATCGGCGGCGTGCGCGCCGGTAGCCGGCTCGGCGGTCGGCTCGGTGGGCGGATTCGCTTCCGCGTGCGCCCCCGTATGCGCCTCCGCGTCCGTCCCGGCGCCGGTCGTCGTGTTCGCCTCCGCACGCACCCCGGCCCCGGTCTCCGTACTCGTCTGCGTGCGTGTCTCCGTACTGATCCCGGCGGCGCCGGTCCCCGCGCGGAGGTGCGTACCGGTCTCCGTGGTCACCGGCCTCATCGGCTCTCGCCTCCCGTCCCGTACTCGTACTCGGCGGTCGGCCACGGTGACGGCACGTTCTCGCCGACCGTGCTGATCAGTGCCTTCAGGTCGATGCGTACGAGGTCCACGTCCGCGATGCGCAGGGTCAGGTCACCGGCGATGACCACGCCCCCGGCGAGCAGCCGGTCGAGGAGGTCGACGAGCGCGATCTCCCGGGTGTGCAGCGGCTCTGTCGCCGTCATGCCCGCTCAGCGCTCCTCTGCCCGGCCGGGTGCGCGGGGCCCGCCGGGGCCGTCCGGGCCGCCGGGTCCGCCGGGCTGTCGTCGGAGGCGTCGTCCGGGTCGTCGGTGAAGGAGTACGCCGCCCAGGGGCCGGTCACCTCCACGCGCAGGCCCGGCTGGCTGCCCTCGGTGCGGCCGATCAGCTCCAGGAAGGCCTCGGCCCGCTCGCGCGGCACGAGGTAGGCCCCGTTGAGGACGTTCCGCCCGGCGCCCGACTCGGCGAGGGCGGGGCTCTGCGGCGGGTGCAGCCGGGTGGCGGCGGCGGACCGCGCCAGCTCGGCGCGGAGCCGCCGCGCGAACTCGTCGGCCCGCGCGGCGGCCACCTCGCCCGCCGTGCGCTGCGCCCTGCGCTGCCGCAGGTAGTCGCGCCCCGACGCGGGCGGGCCCGACGGCCGCGGCGCCCCGGCCGCGGCCTTGTCGGCGCCCGGGGCGAGCCAGACCTTCACGCCCCACTCGATGTGCCCGTCGATCCGGTCCAGGATGCGGTGGAGCCGCTCGTTCTCGCTCTCCAGCATCGCGCGGACGCCGCTGTCGTCCCGGAACACGGTCGCGAGCCGCAGCGGCAGCGGGCAGGTGACGGTGGTGAGCGCGGAGATCACCTTCTGGTGCGCCCGGGCCGTCCCGGCCAGCCAGTCCAGGTCCTCCAGGTGCGCGCGCAGCGGCTCGTGCCCGAAGTCCCGGGCCGGGACGGAACCGACCACCGCGACCAGGCCCTTGTGGGCCACCTGCCGCGGCGGGGCGTCCGCGACCCCGGTGAGGTCGGCGTGCAGCGGCCCGGGCAGCGGGCGGCACACCGCGTAGACGTAACGCAGCTCATCGGTCACGTTCGTGCTCACCACTCCCACGTTCCTCCACCTCGGCCGGCGCGGACGTCGCCTCGCCCCGGCCCGGCGCCAGTTGCTCGAGCTGCTCCAGGCGCCGCTTCAACTCCGCGTTCTCCCGCGCCAGTTCGGAGCGGCGCGCACCGCTGGACAGGGACGGGTCGTCCTCCCACCAGTCGATGCCCATCTCCTTGGCGCGCTCCACCGAGGCGACGACGAGCCGCAGCTTCACGGTGAGCAGCTCGATGTCGAGCAGGTTGATCCGGATGTCCCCGGCGATGACGACGCCCTTGTCCAGGACGCGCTCAAGGACGTCGGCCAGGTTCGTGCCGCCTTCCTGGCCGAACGGCTGGGGCATGCGGCTGGGGGTCGTCATCGGCGGCTCCGGGCCGGCACCGGCTCCTCCGCGTCGACGTCGTCGGCGTACTCCTCGTCGTCCTCGACCTCGTCGTCGACGTCGTCCTCGACTCCGCGGTCGCCGTCGATGTCGTCCTCGACGTCCTCGGGCTCGTCGACCTCGTCGGGCTCGTCGGCCTCGTCGCGCTCGTCGTACTCGGCGGCGGGCGCGTCGGTGTCCTCCTCGGCCTCCTCGTCCGCCTCCTCGGACTCCTCGGGCTCCTCCGCCTCGTCCGCGTACTCGTCCTCGGGCTCGTCGGCGTAGGTGTCGTCGTCCTCGTGGTACGCGACGTCCTCCGCGTCCTCCTCGGGCTCGACGCCCTCCTCGTCCTCGGCCTCCGCGTCCTCGGAGTCCTGCGAGTTCCGGGCCCCCCGGTCGTCCCGGTCGCCCTCGCCCCGCCGGCTGTCCCGGTCGTCGCGGTCGTTCCGGTTCTCCTCGTCGCCCTGGTCGTCGTCGCCCCGGTCGTCGCCCTGGTCGTCGTCGGAGGACGCGGACCGCAGCGTGACGTGGCGGGCGAAGTGCTTGAGGTCCAGGCGGGCCCTGCGGCCCTGCGCGCGCCAGAGGTTGCCGGTGCGCTCGAACAGGCCCTTCGGGTAGTACTCGATGATCAGCACGACCCGGGTCAGCCGGTCGCCGAGCGGGTGGAAGGTGACCACGCCCTTGGTGGTGCCCTTGGCGCCCTCCGCCGTCCACGCGAGGCGCTCTTCCGGCACCTGGTCGGTGAGGTGCGCCGTCCAGCTCCTGCTGGACCAGAAGATCTTGAGCTTCCACTGGGACTCGGTGTCGCTCACCTCGGTGGCGTCCTGGACGCCCTTGGTGAAGGTGGCGAACTCCTCGAACCGCGTCCACTGCTCGTACGCCTCGCGCACGGGCACGCCGACGTCGACGTACTCCAGGATCACGGTGGGCTTTTGGCCGCTGCCGCCCTTCTTGCCCTTGCCGCCGCGGGCGCTGTCCAGGGCCCCCTTGAGGGAGTCGGTGACGGCGTCCTTGACGCGGCTGCCGCCGATCTCCACGGCGCTGCGCAGCGGGCCCTTGCCCGAGGCCAGCTTGCGGCCGCCCTCCAGGGCGACGCGGGCCAGGCCCGGGCTGCGGCCCTCGGCCATGTCGTTGAGCTTGACGGTGGCGTCGCCGAGCCTGCGGCCGACGCCGACGAGGGCGCGTTCGGCCTGGGCCATGAGGTAGGCCCGCGCCTCGTCCTTCAGGCGGTCGGCGGCCGGCCCGTGCAGGGCGTCGCTCAGCGCGCTCCCCGGCCCGGACCCGTCCCCGGAGCCCGTGGCGCCGCGGTGCTTGTCGCGCGTCTCAGGCATCGTCGCCCCCCTTCGCCCGCGTGGTCGCCCGGGCGGTCTTCTTGGCCGGGGTCCGCTTGGACGTCGCGCGCTGCGCCGTCTTCGTGCCCTTCGCGCTCTTGGAGGCGGTCCGCTGCTGGCCGGTGCGCGAGCCGCGGGTGCCCGACGCCTGCTTCTTGCGGGGCGCGGCGCTCCTGCCGCCCTGACGGCCGGACTCCTCGTCGTCGTCCTTGCCGTCCGCGCCGTCGTCCGCGCCGTCGTCCTTGGCGCGGCCCTTGCCGGTGGCCGCCCGGGTCGCCTTGCCCGCCGCCGACCGGGTCTTCCTGGCCGCCGTGGGGCCCTTCCGGCCGGTGTCCTCGTCGGACTCGGCGGCCTCGGGCTCGTCGTCGGGCTCGTCGTCCTCGTCACGGCCGGGGACGACCCCCGCTATGCGGTCCTGCACGTTCAGGGTGCGGTCGTGCAGCCGGTCCGCCAGGGACTCGATGCGCTTGTCGAGCAGCGAGCCGGTCGCCGCCTTGCCGACGCCCCGCAAGTCCTCCCGCAACTGGTCGCCGATCTCCTTGAACTGCGGGTTCTTCTCCAGTTGCTCGCTCACCGCGCGAGCCAGGGAGGCGGGGCTCAGCTTCATGCGCCTGCCCGCGACCATGGTGCCGACGGCGAAGGCCAGTTTGGCCTTCTTGGTGCGGCCCAAGAGGTACCCCGCCCCTACGGCGAGGCCCACTGCCATACGGTTCATCGTGTCGCCGTCCTGTTCTCCGGCTGGTCCGCCGTCTGGTTCTCCGGCGCTGCCTGCTGCTGTTGGACGCCGTAGCCGAGCCGGGTGAGCAGCTCGTCCTCACGGCGGTCGAACTCGGCCTCGTCGATCTCGCCCGCCTCCAGTTGCCGGGTGAGGCGGGCGAGTTCGGCGCGGATGGCCGAGGGGTCGTAGTACTGCCGCTCCGCCTCCGCCGTGACCTGGCGGATCGCCCAGAGGGCCCCCCGGGCCGGCGCCAGAGGCAGCGCGAGCAGTTCACCGATGAGCCCCATGGGCCGGGCTCACCGCGCCTGTGCCGCGTCGGCGGCCGGCCGGGCCGGGCCGAGGTCGACGAAGCTGTACGGCGGCAGCGGCCCGTTCACCCGCACGTCCAGGTGCGGCTGCGTCTTGCGCAGCTCCTCGACGGCGGCGACGAAGCCGTCCGCGGCGTCACGGCGTACCAGGAACGAGTAGTTGGCCAGCCACCCGGAGCCCTCGGGCCCCTCGCTGACCGCCTCGGCGCACGGCTCCAGGGCACGGCGCACCTCGATGCCGTCACCGGCCTCGCGGGCCTGCACGGCGTTCGTCAGCCGCTCGCCGAGCTGCAGCTTCTGCTCGTACGTGCCGCCGCCCGCGGCGCGGTTGGCCTCGGCCATGGCGCGCAGCTCGGGGTTCTCGGCGAGCACCTGGTGCAGCACGGCCTGCTCGTCGTGCGCGGCCTTCACGTTGTACTCGGCCTTGCCCTCCAGGGCGCGCAGCCGCTCCTCGTAGTGGTCGGCGAGCTCGTCGAGGACGTCGAGGACCGCCTGGTCGTCCTGCGCGAGGCTGCCGAAGCGCATCGGCAGGACGGGGCCGCCCGCGCCCGCCTCGTCCAGGACGCTCTGGTGGGCGAGCAGGTCGCGCCGCTTGGGGCGCAGGTCCTCGGGGCTGTCGCTGACGAGCGCGGCGAGGTTGCCGTGCCGCAGGACGCGCACGGGCCGCTCCGGGTCGCCGATGCCGCCCATGCCCTCGGGCAGCGCCGGGTGCCCGGTGTGCGTGATGCCGTAGATGTACGTGGTCACTCCTGCTCCTCCTTCCGGGCTCGCGACGTCGTGCGGCGGGACCGCTTGGCCGGCTCCTCGTCCCCGGAGCGGCTCTCCTCACGGGCCTGCTTGAACGCGTCCGACACGGTCTGCGCGGCGCCGCTGAGCGCACCCTTGGACTTGCCGCGCGCGCCGGACTCGGTGATCTCGCCGACCATTTCGGGCAGGCCGGGGCTCTTGTTCGGCCCCGACTCCAGGTCGAGGCGGTTACAGGCCTCGGCGAAGCGCAGGTAGGTGTCGACGCTGGCGATGACGACACGGACGTCGACCTTGAGGATCTCGATGCCGACGAGCGAGACGCGCACGAACGCGTCGATCACGAGCCCGCGGTCGAGGATGAGTTCGATGACGTCGTACAGGCCACTGGTACCGCCTGAGCCACCGCTCTGCTGTGCCGGGACGACGGTCATGGCGACCAGTCCTCCTTGCTTTCGCTAGGGGTCATGGATGTCTGAGTGGGTCGGATCGCTGGGTGTGTGTGGATGTCTGAGCCTTTGACGGATGTCGATGATGTGAAGAACCCCGAAGAAGTGCGGGGGTTGAACGGGGGATGTGGAATCTACGTATGCACGCAATGCCGGAACGTATGCGCGGGGCGCGGAGGTTGTTGTGCGGAGCGGCCGCACACGGGGTCTCCCGGGGCCCCGCGGGCCGTCCGTCAGCCGCCCCGGTGCGGGTCGGCGCGGCCGCGCTCGTAGCGCCGCACCCGCCGGTAGCCGGTGAGGTCACCGCCCGGCTCCAGGGTCACGGCGTACGTCGCGAGCAGGCTCATGGTGTCCGGCACCCGCGCGAGTTCCAGGACCTCGACCTCCAACTCCCAGCCGTCCTCGGTGCGTTCGAAGGACGAGACGGACTCCGCGGTGAGGCCGGTGAGTTCGGTGAGCTGTTCCCGCGCGTGGCGCAGCACCTGTATGGGGCCGGGCGCGCCGTCGGCCTGGGCGTTCGGCTTGTCGGTCTTGCGAGACGTGTCCGTCATGGCCACCTCCTGATTCGAGTGACCGCGTACTGCGGCGGCAAACCTCCGTGTGCCCCGTTACGCGCCGCGTAGTGCCCGCAGCTTGCGGCGGGCCGGACCGAGCGCGCGCGGTGAACGCAGCAGCCCGGCCCAGGGGTCGGCGCGGGCCTGCTCCAGGGCGTCGGCCAGGGCCCAGCGGGCGGCGTGCGTGGCGGGGTCGTCGAGCTGTTCCCAGGCGATGGGCACGGCCACGGGCGCGCCGGGCCTGGCGCGGACCGAGAAGGGGGCGACGGCGGTCTGCGCGTACCCGTTGCGCTGCACGTCGAGGTAGAGCCGCTCGCCGCGGTCCTTCTTGCGGGCGGCGGTCGTGAGCCGGTCGGGGTGCGCGGCGGCGAGGAGTTCGGCGACCTCCTTGGCGAAGTCGCGGACGTCGTCGACGTGGTGGCGGCCGTTGACGGGCACGACGACGTGCAGGCCGCGCGAGCCGGTCGTCATGACGGCGGAGGGCAGGCCCACCTGGTCCAGGAGTTCGCCGACCAGCCGGGCCGCCTCGCGCACCGGGCCGAACACCTCCTCGGGCGTGCCCTCCCCCGCCGGGTCCAGGTCGAACACCATGCGGTCGGGCCGGTCGATCCGGCCGGCCCGGGACAGCCAGCGGTGCAGGGTGACGCAGGCCTGGTCGGCGAGGTACAGGAGGCTCGCGCTGTCGTCGCAGACGGTGTGCGTGACGGTGCCGCCCTGCTTGGGCACCTCGGCGCGGGTGATCCAGTCCGGGTAGTGGCCGGGCGTGTCCTTCTGCATGAAGCGGGGTCCGGACAGCCCGTCCGGGTGCCGCTCCAGCATCAGCGGACGGCCGCGCAGGTGCGGCACCATGAACGGGGCGACGGACCTGTAGTAGTCGAAGAGGTCGCCCTTGGTGTACGTCCCGCCCCGGTCACCGGTGGCGTCGCCGTCGGGGGCGCCGGGCAGGAACGGCTTGTCCGGGCGGTGCAGTGCGACGGTGCGACGGCCCGCCCGCACGGTGCGTGTGCTGCTGCTCATCATCGCCTCCTTGTCGTACGGGGTCCGCGTACGGGGTGGACGGACGGCGCGGTGTACGCGCGTGCGGCGGACGGGGCTTCGGCTCCCACGGCTCCCTCGGCCCTCGCGGGGCCGGTGTCGGCGGCCGGTGTCGGCGGCCGGTGTCGGCGGCCGGTGTCGGCGGCCGGTGGAGGGTGTTCACCGGCGGCGCGGGGTGCGCGGCCGCCGCGTCCGGCGGCCGCTCC
>NZ_BNBT01000215.1 GCF_014656095.1 Streptomyces longispororuber | reverse complement strand
GCGCTCGTCCTCAAACGCCGGACGGGCTATCCCCTAGCCCGTCCGGCGTTTGAGGACGAGGCGCGGAGCGCCGAAAAGGCGGGGTCCAGGGGCGGCAGCCCCTGGTTTCGGGAAAGGGGCGGGCTTGGGGAGCCCCCGGCGGGGCCACCGCCTCAGCCACCACCCCCGCGAACCCGAAGGACACCGCATGCACGACGACCGCACCCTCATCGAAGGCCGCCTCAAGCGCGTCCTGGACGAACGCATCCGCCCGGCCGTGTACCCCGAGTCCGTCCCCCTGGACGTAGCCGTCTGGACCGCCCCCGGCGAACCGGTCCCCGTGGCCGAAGGCCTCGCCGCCACCCCTGAGCCCATCGCGGTCGGCGCCCGCTGGGGCGCCCCCTGGGGCACGAGCTGGTTCCACGTGACGGGCACGGTCCCCGCCGCCTGGGCGGGCCGCACCGTGGAGGCCGTCCTGGACCTCGGCTTCGACGAGAACATGCCCGGCTTCCAGTGCGAGGGCCTCGTCTACCGCCCCGACGGCACCCCGGTGAAGGGCCTCAACCCGCGCAACCAGTGGGTGCGGATCGCCGCCCCCGCCGAGGGCGGCGAGCGCGTCGACCTGCGCGTCGAGGCCGCCTCCAACCCCGTCATCCTCGACTACCACCCCTTCCTGCCCACGCAGCTCGGTGACAAGGACACCGCGGGCAGCGAGCCGCAGTACCGCCTGGAGCGCATGGACCTCGCCGTCTTCGACGAGACGGTGTGGCAGCTCGTGATGGACCTGGAGGTCCTCGGCGAGCTGACGCAGGAGCTGCCGGAGGACTCCGGCCGCCGCCACGAGATCCTGCGCGCGGTCGACCGCGCCCTGGACGCGGTGGACCTCCAGGACGTCAACGGCACGGCGGCCGCCGCCCGCGCCGCGCTCGAAGGCGTCCTCGCCGCGCCCGCGCACGACTCGGCGCACCGCATCAGCGCCGTCGGCCACGCCCACATCGACTCGGCGTGGCTGTGGCCGCTGCGCGAGACCGTACGGAAGGTCGCCCGGACCACCTCCAACATGACCGCCCTGCTCGACGACGACCCGGACTTCGTCTTCGCCATGTCGCAGGCGCAGCAGTGGGCGTGGATCAAGGAGCACCGGCCCGAGGTGTGGGCGAAGGTGAAGAAGGCCGTCGCCGACGGCCGCTTCGTCCCGGCGGGCGGCATGTGGGTGGAGTCGGACACCAACATGCCCGGCTCGGAGGCGATGGCCCGGCAGTTCGTGCACGGCAAGCGCTTCTTCCTGGAGGAGTTCGGCGTCGAGAACGACGAGGCCTGGCTGCCCGACACCTTCGGCTTCGCCGCGGGGCTCCCGCAGATCATCAAGGCCGCCGGGTCCAAGTGGCTGCTGACGCAGAAGATCTCGTGGTCGCAGACCAACAAGTTCCCGCACCACACCTTCCGGTGGGAGGGCATCGACGGGACCCGCATCTTCACCCACTTCCCGCCCGTCGACACGTACAACTGCGCCGTGAAGGGCAGCGAGATCGCGCACGCCGCGCGGAACTTCAAGGACAAGGGCGTGGCCCGGCACTCGCTCGCCCCCGTCGGCTGGGGCGACGGGGGCGGCGGCACCACCCGCGAGATGATCGCGAAGGCCGCGCGGCTGCGGGACCTGGAGGGCTCCCCGGCCGTGCGCTGGGAGCGGCCCGCGGAGTTCTTCGAGAAGGCCGAGGCCGAGTACCCGAACGCGCCGGTGTGGGTCGGCGAGCTGTACCTGGAGCTGCACCGCGCCACGCTGACCAGCCAGGCCGGCACCAAGCAGGGCAACCGCCGCAGCGAGCACCTGCTGCGGGAGGCCGAGCTGTGGGCGGCGACGGCCGCCGTGCGGGCCGGGTTCCCGTACCCGTACGGGGAGTTGGACCGCATCTGGAAGACGGTCCTGCTGCACCAGTTCCACGACATCCTGCCCGGCTCGTCGATCGCGTGGGTGCACCGCGAGGCCCGCGCGACGTACGCCGCCGTGGCGGAGGACCTGAACGCCGTCATCCGCGCCGCCCAGAAGGCCCTGGCCGGGGACGGCACCCGGGAGCTGGTCTTCAACGGGGCGCCGCACGCCCGCGCCGGCGTCCCCGCGGGCGGCGCCCAGGCCCCCGCGGCCGACGGGCGGACGACGGTCACCGCCCGCGCGGACGGCGGCCACGTCCTCGACAACGGCCTGCTGCGGGTGGAGGTCGACGCGCGCGGCCTGGTCGTCTCCGCGTACGACCTCGTCTCCGGCCGGGAGGCGGTCGCGCCGGGCCGGGCGGCGAACCTGCCCCAGTTGCACGCCGACTTCCCGAACATGTGGGACGCCTGGGACGTCGACGCGTTCTACCGCCACACCGTCACCGACCTGTCCGAGGCCGAGGAGGTCACGGCGGAGGGCGACGCGTCCGTGCGGGTCGTGCGGCGGTTCGGCGCCTCGCGGATGACGCAGGTCCTCACCCTCGCCCCCGGGCAGCGCCGCCTCGACATCGACACCGAGGTCGACTGGCACGAGACGGAGAAGTTCCTCAAGCTGGCCTTCCCGCTGGACGTGCACGCGGAGCGGTACGCGTCCGAGACGCAGTTCGGCCACTTCTACCGGCCCACCCACACCAACACGAGCTGGGAGGCCGCCAAGTTCGAGGCGTGCAACCACCGCTTCGTGCACGTCGAGGAGCCCGGCTGGGGCGTCGCCCTGGTCAACGACTCCACGTACGGCCACGACGTGACGCGCACGGTACGGGACGCCGACTCCGGGACCACCACGACCGTGCGGGTCTCGCTGCTGCGCGCCCCGCGCTTCCCCGACCCCGAGACCGACCAGGGCCTCCACCGCTTCCGGCACGCGCTGGTGCCCGGCGCCGACATCGTCGACGCGGTGCGCGAGGGCTACCGGATCAACCTGCCGGAGCGGCGGGTCACGGGCGGTGCGACGGAGGTCGCCCCGCTGGTCGCGGTCGACGACGACGCCGTGGTCGTCACGGCCGTCAAGCTCGCCGACGACGGCAGCGGCGACGTCGTCGTCCGCTTCCACGAGGCCCGTGGCGGCCGCGCCCGCACCACCCTGCGCCTCGGCTTCGAAATTGCCGACGTGGTGGTGACCGACCTGCTGGAGCGGCCGCTGGACGACGCCCCGGCGCCCGCACGGGACGGCGGCCGCGTCACGGTGGCACTGCGCCCGTTCGAGCTGGTCACGCTGCGGGTGCGCAGGGCCTGACGCCGAGCGCGCACCCGGTCCCGGTCCGCTGGGCCCACCCCCGTGGGGCTCAGCGGACCGACGCGACGAACTCCCGCAGCAGGGCGTCGAAGGCCTCCGGCCGCTCCATGTTCGGGTAGTGGGCCGTGCCCTTCACCGTCGCCGTACGGGACCCGGGCACGGAGCGGGCGAGGCGCTCGGCCATGGCGATGTTGTCGGGCCCGTCCAGGTCGCCGGTGACGGCAAGGAGGGGCAGGCGCAACTGCGCCGCCCGCGCCCAGGTGTCGGTCACGGGCACGAGGAGCTGCGGTTCGGCGCCGGTGTGCTTGGCGACCGTGCGCTCCGTCATCTCCCGCAGCCGGCGTACGACGTCCTGGTCGACCTCGTCGAGCGACCGGTGCGGGCCCGCCGCGTACAGCATCGTCGCGTCGACGTACGCGGCGGCGTCCCCGGCGGCGGCCGCGCGGGCCCACTCGGCCTGGACGGCCAGGGCCCACGGGTCCTCGAACGTGGGCTCGCTGGTGCCCGCCCCGACGACCACCAGCGCGCTGACGAGCTCGGGGTGTTCCAGGGCGGTGTCCACCGCGATGCCCGCGCCCATCGACAACCCGACGAGCACCGCCGGGCCGACGTCCAGGTGGCGCAGGAGCGCGGCCAGGTCGTCGGTCTGGCGGAACGGCACGCTCGCGTTGGCGGACCCGCCGTGGCCGCGCGTGTCCGGCGCGATCACCCGGTGGTCCCGGGCGAAGGAGGCCACCTGGTCGTCCCACATGCGGTGGTCGAGGAAGCCGCCGTGCAGCAGGACCAGCGGAGAGCCGGGGCCGGGGCCGGTGTCGCGGTAGACGAGGGAGCCGTCGGTGCTGGGGAACGCGTACACATCAGAGGCGTCGGTCATGACAACCAAGGTGTCATGAGGGGTGCCATCATGGCAACCGAGGTGTCACGTTGCCCACGCGACGGCAACCGAGGTGTCATGATGCGGTGGTGCACGACGACCCGCGCGACCCCGACCGGCCACTCGCCCCCGACGACCTCGCCCGCCGCCTCACCGAGGTCTTCGACCTGGTGGGCCCCCTGTACCGGCGCGTGCAGCGCGCGGTGGAGCGGGCCGAGCCGATCGAGGGCCTGTCCGTCGGCGTGCGCGCGGTCCTCGACCTGTTGCACCGGCACGGGCCCATGACGGTCCCGCAGATGGGGCGCGCCCAGTCGCTGAGCCGTCAGTTCGTCCAGCGCATGGTCAACGACGCGGCCGTGCGCGACCTGGTCGCGATCACGCCGAACCCCGCCCACCGGCGGTCCTCCCTGATCCGGCTCACCCCGGCGGGCCAGGAGGCGATCACCGCCGCCACCGCCCGCGAACACGCCCTCATGCGCCAGGTGCGCGGCGACCTCACCGAGGCCGACGTCACGGCGTGCCTCCACGTGCTGACGCGGATGCTCGACGTCTTCGACGACGTCGACGCCGACGTCGAGTAGGGCCCGCGCGGGGCTCCGCGGGACCCCCCTGCGGTCCCCGCCTCCCCGTGCCTACGACCCCCGCCGCCCTGCCGTGTCCAGCCGCGTCGGCGGCAGGAACTCCCGTACGTACGTCCGCTCCCAGTACGCGCCCGTCTCGCGCCGCTCGCGCCACGTCGTGAAGCGGTAGCGGTACAGGCGGGCCCGCACGTACGCCGGGGGCTCGTCGGGGAACGGGCAGTGGCGCAGCAGCCGGAGCGTGTCCCGGTCGCCTTCGAGGAGCCGCTCCACCAGCGGGCCGAACCACGCGCGGGCGTAGGCGGGGGAGAGGCCCGCGAACCACATCAGCCAGTCGAGCCGCAGGTGGTACGGGGCGTACTGGCGCGGCCGGCGACGCGGGTCGCCGGGCTTGCCCTTGAACCCGTACTCCCGCCACACGGAGTCCTGCCGGGGCACCGGGTCGGCCGTGCCCTCGATCACCACCTCCTGCCGGACCCGGCTCACGCTGCCGAACGCGCCGTAGGTGTTGACCAGGTGCAGCGCGTCGAAGGAGGTGTTCATGACCTGCCGCCGCGACAGCATGTTGCGCACCGGCCGGTAGCTCAGCGCCAGCACCAGCACCGTCACGGCGACGACCAGGACCTCGTACCACACCGGGGGAGCGGCGAGCGGCGACGGCGGGTCCGCCGCGTCGCCGAGCAGCAGCCGGAAGTCGACGGCCGAGAGCGCGAGCAGGATCGTCAGCCAGTTCAGCCAGGCGAAGTTGCCGGACAGGACCAGCCAGAGCTGGGTGACGGCCATCAGGCAGGCCGCGCCGGTGGCGACGGGCTGCGGGGTGAACAGCAGGAACGGCACGGCCAGTTGGGTGACGTGGTTGGCGGCCGTCTCCACGCGGTGCAGCGGGCGCGGCAGCCGGTGGAAGTACCAGCTCAGCGGCCCCGGCATCGGCTGGGTCTCGTGGTGGTAGTACAGGCAGGTGAGCGAGCGCCAGCAGGCGTCGCCGCGCATCTTGATCAGGCCCGCCCCGAACTCGACGCGGAACAGCACCCAGCGCAGCAGGAACAGCACCAGGACGGGCGGCGCGACGTCGTCGCCCGCCAGGAACACCGCGAGGAAGCCGACCTCCAGGAGCAGCGACTCCCAGCCGAAGGAGTACCAGGTCTGGCCGACGTTCACGACGGACTGGTACAGCAGCCACGGCACCAGCCACAGGGCCATCGCCGCCCCCAGCGGCAGCCATCCGTCCACGCCCGCGAGCAGCGCCGCCGACACCGCGCAGCCCGCCCAGGCGCACCCGGCGAAGAGCCGGTCGGAGTAGCGCCAGTGGAACAGGCTCGGCGCCGCGCGGAACGGCACCCGCGCCACGTACCGGGGCACCGGCAGCATGCCGCGCTCACCGATGAGCGGGCGGAACTGGAGGGCCGCGCCGAGGAAGGCGACGAGGTAGAGCGCGGCGAGCCCGCGCTGGAAGACCAGGCGGCTGCACCAGTACCCGTCCGCCGTGAACCACTCCACGCCCCCCATTGTGACGCCGGGCGCGCCCCCGGACCCCTCGGGCACCGCCCCATGGCGGCCGCCGGGCGCCGCACCGCCCCGTGGCCACCGCCGGGCACCGCGCCACCCCGGCCCCCCAGTCGCCGCCGACCCGCCGCGCCCGGAGCTAGGGCGTCACCAGCCCCGTCTCGTACGCGATGATCACGAGCTGGACGCGGTCGCGCGCCCCCAGCTTGGCGAGCAGCCGCGTCACGTACGTCTTCGCGGTGGCGACGCTGATCGTCAGCCGCTCGGCGATCTCGGCGTTGGTCAGGCCCGCGCCGACCAGCGCGAGGACCTCGCGCTCCCGCTCGGTGACGCCGGTGACCTCGCGCGGGGGCGCGGCCGGGCGCGGGCGGCCCGCGAACTCCTTGATCAGGCGGCCGGTGACGCTCGGCGCGATCAGCCCGTCCCCGGCCGCGACGACCCGCACCGCGCCCAGGATGTCGTCGAGCGCCATGTCCTTCACCAGGAACCCCGACGCCCCGGCGCGCAGCGCCCCGTACACGTAGTCGTCGTCGTCGAACGTCGTCAGGACCACCACGCGGGCCGCGCCGCCGTCGGCGGTGACCCGGCGCGTCGCCTCGATGCCGTCCATGCCGGGCATGCGGATGTCCATCACCACGACGTCCGGGGCCAGCTCCCGCGCCAGCCGCACCGCCTCGGCGCCGTCCCCGGCCTCGCCGACGACCTCCAGGTCCCCGGTCTGAGCGATCACCATGGTCAGGGCCGTCCGCACCAGCGGCTGGTCGTCCGCGAGCAGCACCCGGACCGGTGCCGGGCCGCCTTCGGGGGTCGCCGCCGGGCCCGGCGGCGTCGGCGTCATCGGACCGCCTCCGGGACGGGCAGGCGGGCCGCGACGCGGAAGCCGCCGCCCGGGCAGGGCCGGGCGGAGAACTCGCCGTGCAGCAGGCTCACCCGCTCCCGCATGCCGAGCAGCCCGTACCCGCTGCCCCGGCTCCCGCCCGTGCGGCCGGGCCGCCCCTCGTCGAGGACCTCGATGCGCAGCTCCTTGCCGCGCCGCTCCACCGTGACCTGGCAGGAGTCGGTGCCCGCGTGCCGCACCACGTTGGTCACCGCCTCCTGGATGATCCGGTACGCCGACACGTCCACCTCCGGCGGCAGCGGCCGGGGCGCCCCGAGCCAGCGCACGTGGACCCGGACCCCGGCGGCCGTCGTCCGCGCGGCGAGCCGGTTGACGTCCGCGAGGCCGGGGCTCGGGCCGAGCGGCGCCGTCGCGGAGACCTCGCCCGGCGCGGACCCGCGGAGCGCGCCGAGCATCCGGCGCAGGCCCGACAGGGTCTCGCGGCTCGCCGTCTCCACCGCGCCGAGCGCGTCGCGCGCCAGCTCGGGCCGGGTGTCGATGACGCGGCGCGCGGCCCCGGCCTGGAGGGCGACGATGCCGATGGTGTGCGCGACCATGTCGTGCAGCTCGCGGGCGATCCGCAGCCGCTCGGCGGTGACCGCCTGCGCGGCCGCCTGGGCGCGCAGTTGCGCGGCGTGCGCCCGGGACTCGTGCGTGGCCCGGCCCAGCAGCCAGGCGATGACGGCGGTGAGCGCGACGGTCAGCTCGGCGGAGGTGCCGACGGGCCAGCCGCTCAGGAGCCGCACCGTCAGGTACGCGGCCGGTGTGGCCAGCGCCATCGCGAGCGCCGCGGCCGCGGTCCGCCGCGGCCGCGACGCCGCGACGCAGTACAGGGCGACGTCGACCGCGAGGAACTGCAGCAGCGGGATCTCGGCCACGCTCAGCGGCGTCGAGCCCAGGGCGGACCCGGCGAGCAGCAGCGCGAGGGCGGGCAGCGGCCGCCGCTCCAGGCGGACGCAGCCCACCAGCGTCACGGCCGTGGCGGCGGCGAGCGTCAGCAGGCCGTCCCACCGGAACAGCAGCACGCTCGGCCACACCGAGGGCTGCGACTCGCCCGGCAGCCGGAACCGGAACAACAGGCTGAGCGCCGACCCCGCGCACCAGGCGAGCGCCATCCAGGCGGCCGGGGAAAGGCGCTTGAGCAGGGACGGAGCCGGTGTCGCGGACATGCCCGGAAGCGTAGCGGGGTGATCGGCGACGGGCATCGGACCAGGGGTGTACACCCCTGGTCGACACCAAGCCCCGCGATTGTCGGCACCGGTCGGATGCCCGGGGCGCCCCGCCCCCGGCACCGTGGACGGCATGATCGACGTCAACGCCCTGACGAAGCGGTACGGCGGCACCACGGCCGTCGACGCGCTGACCTTCACCGTGCGGCCCGGCCGCGTGACCGGCTTCCTCGGCCCGAACGGCGCGGGCAAGTCCACCACCCTGCGCCTGATCCTCGGCCTCAACGACCCCACCGGCGGCACCGTCACCGTCAACGGCCGCCCCTTCCGCGACCGACCGCGCGGCCTGCGCCACGTCGGCGCGCTGCTCGACGCGGGGGACGTGCACGGCGGGCGCACCGCCGCCGCCCACCTGTCCGTGCTCGCCCGCTCCAACCGCGTCCCGCCCCGCCGCGTCACGGAGGTCCTCGCCGAGGTGGGGCTCGCCGCCGCGGCCCGGCGCCGCGTCGGCGGCTTCTCCCTCGGCATGAAGCAGCGCCTCGGCATCGCCGCCGCGCTGCTCGGCGACCCGCCCGTGCTGCTCTTCGACGAACCGCTCAACGGGCTCGACCCGGAAGGCGTGTTGTGGGTGCGCGGCCTGTTCCGGCGCCTGGCGGACGAGGGGCGCACCGTGTTCGTCTCCAGCCATCTGATGTCGGAGATGGAGAACACCGCCGACGAGCTGGTCGTCATCGGGCGCGGGCGGCTGATCGCGGCGGAGAGCCTCACCGCCTTCGCCGCCCGGGGCACCGGCGCGGGCGTCACCGTGACCACGCCCTCGGCGGCCGCCCTCGCCGACGTCCTGACCGCCGAGGGCGCGACGGTCCGGCGCGACGGCGCCCGGCTCGCCGTCACCGGCCTCGACGCCGCCCGCATCGGGGACCTCGCCTGCCACCACGGCCTGCCGCTGCACCAACTCGCCACCCGCACCGCCTCGTTGGAGGACGCCTTCATGGAACTCACCGCCGACAGCGTCGAGCACCGCGCGGGGGAAGCCCGATGACCGCCGTCCCGCACGCGCCGCAGGCGCCGGGCACGCCGGGCGCCACCGCCGCCCGCCCGGCCGACGGGCCCGCCGAGCCCCGCCCGCGCTTCCGTGACCTGCTCGCCGCCGAGTGGCTGAAGCTGTGGTCGCTGCGGTCCACGCCGTGGGCGTACGCGATCACCGTCCTCACCGTCGTCGGCTTCAACACCGGTACCGCGTACGACACCTACCGCTACTGGAGATACCACGACGCGCGCGGCCGGGCCGACTTCGTCCGTGACGGCATCGCGCTGTCGGAGGCCTTCACCGCCAACGCCGCCACGCTGCTCGTGCTCGCGGCCGGTGCCCTGGGGGCCGCCGCCGTGGCCGGCGAGTACGGCTCGGGGCTGATGCGCACGACGTTCACCGCCGTGCCCGCGCGCGGCTCGGTCATGGCCGCCAAGGCCGCCGTGGTCACGGCGGTCACCACGGCCGTCGGCACGCTGATCGCGGTGGGCTCCTACGCCGTCACCCAGGCGATCCTGTCCCGGCGGGGCGTCGGGCTGCCCTTCGACCACCCGGGAGCGACCCGCCTCCTCGTGGCGTCCGCGCTGCTCATGCCGGTGGCGGCACTCACCGGCATGGCGCTCGGCACGCTGCTGCACCACCTCGGCACGGCGATGGTGCTCACCGTCGTCACCCTCGTCCTGCTGCCCGCGGTCTTCAGCCCCGACCGCCACTGGTCGGCGCTCGTCGACCACGCGCTGCCCTACGAGGCGTGGCTGCGGCTCACCCAGCCCGCCACCTTCACCACCGCCCACCCGTGGTCGACGGGCGGCGCGTGGACGGTGTACGCGATGTGGGCCGCCGTGGCCGGCGCGGTGACGATCGTGGGGGTGCGGCGCCGGGACCCGTGAGCGGCAGGGCGCCACGCACGGCGGCGCCCCTCCGCTTGCGGTCCGCCGAGCCCGGCGCCGGACAGGAGGGGACGCACGCCGGGCGAAAGGCGCGAGGTACCCGTGCGCGCACCCGTCCGCACCTACGCGACGGCCCTGGCGATGTCCGCGGCCCTCACGGCCGCCCGCCGGGTGCTCGGCGGGCGGCGGCGAGGGCGGGGGCGTCGCCGGGCGCGAGCTGTTCCCGCGGCCCGTGGCCGCGCGGGGCCCGTGGCCGTGCGGGGCCCGACCCCTGCACC
>NZ_BNBT01000214.1 GCF_014656095.1 Streptomyces longispororuber | reverse complement strand
TCGCCCCTGCCGATCACCTGGGTGACCGGTGACTGTGCCTACGGCCAGGAATGGCGGATGCGCCGCACCCTGGAAGAAGCCGGTGTCCGCTGCTTCGCAAGCGAGTCCTCCTGGCTGCACGAGTGCTGTCAGTGGCTGCTGGGATGCTGTCCGGAGAGAGCGATACCAGGAGCCGTACATGGGAACGTGGGGAACCGGTCCGTTCGACAGCGACCTCGCCGCAGATTTCGTCGATGAACTTGAGGGTCTCTCTCCTCAGAAGGTTATCGATGTACTCGAGCGAGCACTCCAACGAGTCACGGACTCCGGAGCACGCGTGGATGGCGGAGACGGCGTCGAAGCAGTAGCCGCTGCGGCTCTCGTCGCCTGCACAATCCCGGACAGCGGGATCGTGATCGACCCTGATGACGGGCCCAGAGAACCACTGCCGGAGCTTCCGTTTCCTCTCCGCAGGTCAGCCGTGCTCGCGCTGCATCGCGTGCTTCAAGACGGATCAGAAATGGCGGCGGGCTGGGTGGACAGCGCCGACGCCGTCCAGTGGCGCCACGAAGTTCAACAGATCATGGAGGCCCTCGCACCACCCATTGATCAATAACGGTGACGGTGTCACAAGAAGTGGACCAGAGCCACGACTCGTAAATAAAGGCAGCCGCGTCCCCTATGTGGTGCATACAGGTCGAGCAGGGCTCTCAGGCAGGTAGGTGGCGCGTTCGGTGCGGGTGAGGTCGCGGTGGATGGCGTTGCAGATCTTGCGTACGGACTGGGCGAGGGTAGGCAGGTCAGTCCTCCAGTGCTGTGTCTTGCCTTCCCCTGCGACACTCAGGGTCCGTCCATCTGGGTGAAACGCCACTGCAGTGGCCTCGGCACTGTGGATGGGGTAAGTGGTGCGCGGGATGCCCAGTTCCGTGTCCCACAGTCGTAGGGACTGGTCGTCGGCGGTGGTTGCCACGGTACGTCCGTCGGGGCTGAATGCGACGGCTGTCACGTCGCCGGTGTGGCCGGTAAGGGAGGCACGTTGTTTGCCTGAGGCCGTGTTCCACAGGCGCAGGGTCTTGTCGAATGCGCCGGTGGCAAGGGTCCGCCCGTCGGGACTGAACGCCAGGAGCGCTACAGGGCCGGGAAGACCGGTGAGCGTGTCCTTGGATTGGGTATGGTCGGTGTCCCATAGGCGTACGGTCTCGTCATCGGCGCTGGTAGCCAGGGTGTTCCCGTCTGGGCTGAACGTCACGGCGTGCACCTCTCCGGTGTGGCCGGTGAGGGAGGCGCGGTGCTGCCCCGATGCCGCGTCCCACAGATGCACCGTGCTTTCGTCGCCGTACCGGCTGGCGGTTGCCAAGGTCTGGCCGTCTGGGCTGAAAGCCACCACTCTTACCCCGCTGGTGTGGCCGATGAGGGCGCCTCGTTGCTCGCCTGAGGCCACGTCCCACAGGCGCACCGAATCCTCATCGGCAGTGGCAAGCATCCGCCCCTTACGGCTGAAGACCACGGCTCTGACATCCCCTGCGTGACCGGCGAGGGAGACGCGGTGTTTGCCTGATGCGGCATCCCACAGACGCACAGTCCCGTCGTCTCGCGCGGAAGCCAGCGTCTGCGCGTCCGGGCTGATCGCAGTTGTATCGTCGGTGGGACGACCGGTAAGCACCGTGCGCTTGCTGCGCGTTGTGACGTCCCAAAGACCGACCGTTTCATCCGCGCTGCCAGTGGCAAGAGTCTGCCCGTCAGGGCTGAAAGCCAGATCCAGGATCATGTCGGTGTGCCCAGGGATGGTTTCCCGTACCTTGCCTGAGGCTGTGTCCCACAGGCGCACCACCCCGGTAAGGTCACCGGTGGCCATGGTCCGTCCATCCGGGTTGAAGGCTGCCTTATCCGCCCTTTCGGTGATGTTGGTGCGTGCCTTACCCGAAGCCGCGTCCCATAAGCGCACCGTATTGTCGGCATCGCCAGTGGCCAGAGTCCGCCCGTCAGGGCTGAAGACCAGCGACGTCACGTCGTCCCTGTGACCGGTAAGGATGGTAGGCCTCTTGCGTGTGCCGGTATCCCATAGGCGGGCAGTGGAGTCTGCACCGCCGGTGGCCAGTAAGTTTCCGTCGGGGCTGAAAGCCAGTTTCTGTATCGCGTCGGTGTGGCCGGCGAGGGCCGCGCGTCTTTTGCCGGTGGCGACATCCCATAAGAGCACCTTCCCCTCGTCGTCGCCGGTGGCCAAGGCCCGCCCGTCGGAACTGAAGACAAGCCCGGTCACGCTGCCGGTGTGGCCGACCAGGACTTCGCGGTCCGTTCCCTTGGCAACATTCCACAGAATAACTTTCCCATCGCCACCGCCAGTGGCCAGGACCTGGCCGTCGGGGCTGAATGCCAAGTCCTCGAGCCCCTCAGTGTGGCCGGTGAGGGCGGAGCGTGGCTCACCCGATGCCACGTCCCACAGCCGGACAACACTGGCAGCGTCACCGCTGGCCACTGTCTTGCTGTCCGGGCTGAATGCCACGTGACCATCCATACCTGCGGCGGCAGTTATAGAGGCGTACGCCTTGCCGTTCGCCGTGTTCCACAGCCGTACGGTCCCTTCGTCTCCTCCCGTGGCCAGGGTCCGTCCGTCCGGGCTGAAAACCACTGAGGAAACTTCGTCCGCATATCCCGTAATGCGGTGCCGTAATGGCAAGCCAGCGGCGGAATAGAGGCTGGAGGCTGCCTCTGGTGTGGGGGCGGTTCGATAGGCGTGGATGGCCAAGAGGGAACCCAGGTCTGGATCGCTTGTGAGTAGGGCATCGGATCGGGCGGCCAGTTGTCTGGACTGCGCTATACGCTGCGCTTCGAGGGCTCGGTCGCGTGCCCGGTTGCTGGTCTGGGACTGCTGCCAGGCGAGTACTCCGGCGGTCAGGGCGAGGACGAGGAGTACGGACACGGCGCCTGCGAAGCGGCGCAGTCGGCGGGTGTTGCGGAGTTCGGCTTGCTGTTCCTTCTCGCGGGTGGTGATGCTGGCGGTGAGGAAGGTGCGTTCGATACTGGTGAGTTCGGGGTGGTGGTGGGGCTGGGGGAAGTGTTCTTGAGTAGTGGCGAGGCGGGTGCCGCGGTAGAGGGCCCCGGGGTCCTGGTCGAGTTCCTGCCAGGTGCGGGCGGCTTCAGTGAGCTGGCGGTGGCAGCGCAGGCGTTCGCGGCTCTCTTCGATCCAGCTTTGCAGGCGTGGCCAGCCGGCGATGAGGGCTTCGTGCGCGAGGTCGACGCTGTCTTCGGTCAGCGTGATGAGACGTGCCCGGGACAGCCGTTCCAAGATGTGGTGGGCCTCACCTGAGGGCTCGGGTAAGCCCAGTTCCGAACGGGGGACGGTGCGGCGGGTATCGGGGGCCCCCGCGCCGGGGGTGATGAGACGGAGCAGCAGTCGTCGGGACACTTCCTTCTGTGGGGCGGTGAGCTGGTTGTAAAGGGTTTCGGCGGTTTGGGAGATCGCGCTGTGCAGGCCGCCGGTGGCTTCGTAGGTTTCCAGGGTCAGTGTGCGGCCGCGGCGGTGGCGCCAGGTTTCCAGCAGTGCGTGTGACATCAAGGGCAGGCTGCCCGGCTGTCCGCCAGCCTCCTGAATGAGGTGGGCGGTCAGCTGCCGCTCGACGATCAAGCCCGCAGCCGCAGCGGGTTTGATGATTGTTTCCCGCAGCTCTGAGGGAGTCATCGGTCCGACAGGCAGACTTGCCTTCGCCAGGACTATGGCCAGGTCTTCGTGCTCGAGGCAGCGGGCATAGAAGTCTGCCCGCACTCCCAGCACCACCCGTATCCGGCTGCCGGGCTCCTGCGCCCGCATAAGCAGGCCGATGAATACCTGTCGCTCCTGCTCGTCCTGGCACATGGTGAAGGCCTCTTCGAACTGGTCCACCACCAGCCACGTCTCCCCCTCTCCCACAGCCGGAACAAACCGTTCACGGTGCTCGCGTGCCGGGCGAAGGCCTGGTGTGAGGATCCGGATCGCCGCCGGGCGCAGTGCCGGGTCGGTGGTGGCCTGTAATCGGGGGATCAGCCCGGCGCGGAGCAGGGAGGACTTCCCGCTGCCCGACGGGCCCAGCACCACGGTGATCCGGTGGGTGCGGGCCATCTCGGTGAGCTCGTCCGTCAAGCGGGTGCGACCGAAGAACCGGTCACAGTCGCTCGGCTCGAAACGCGCCAGGCCACGGTAGGGCGCATCGGAAGCGTCAGCAGGCTCCATAAACGACTGGCCGACATCGTTCTGAGCCTGCTGCCAGCGATGCTTCCACTGCTCCACATCCCCGCCACAGGCTGTTACGTAGGCCAGCGTCACCGCCAGTGAGGGCAGTTGCTCTCCTCGGGCCGCGAACGACAGCGCGGCCGCCGAATACTCGACCTGTAGTGCCATGGCCCGGTAGGTAGGTGAGCCGGCCTTTTGGCGCAGGGTGCGCAGTTCGTCGCGAACCGCGCCACAGCATTCGCTGTCGGGTCCAGCGGCTTCTCGCGACGCCCCATGCAGCCCCCTCTGCCGAGATCGACGCCATCAAGCCCAGCACACCATGACGGCCGCGCGCGAGGGCTGCGCACGCCATCATCTGCGCCACCGATGCCACTTCTTTGACTAGCGTTACGGGAGCGGGCTGCTAGTCAACTCCGACCAGCCAAAACTCACTGTCGGACCGGTCGCATCGCCTGCACGTTCTCTCCTCGGCGTTCCGCGGCACGCACTGGGCGAAGTGCTTCCCACTTCCCCCAGGCGCAGCCCCACCGTGCAAAGAGCAGGGCTGCGCGGTGCGACTGGCCCCTCTGGCGTCCCATGAGCATGAAAGGACAGCAGTCCATGAACCTACGCACACAAATCGCCCTCGCAACGGCCACAGTGGCCCTCGGCAGCGGCCTGGCAGTGACTGCACCCGCCGCACAGGCGCAGCCCCCGTCCCAGCCGAACAGCACCACTGTGGTTGACGGGCAGAATCAGGCAGCGGCCCGCTGGCACCAGATCTGGGCCGGCCGTCACGGCCCCGCCAACAAGTGGTCCACCCATGACTTCACCCCGCACACACGAAACCTGAGCGTGCACTTCGGCTGCTACGGCCACGATGGCGCCAAACTCCGCGCTGAGCTCGTCCGCACCCGGGACAAGAGGGTTATCAAGCGGAGCGGCTCAGGCTTCTGCGCGGATGGCAGGACGCAGTTTCTGAACGCCACCGTCAGCGGAGGCACCTCGTACTATCTGCGTCTGCAGTTCACGAGGGGACCGAAGCACAGCATGTACGCGCGGGTGTACGACAAGCACTAAGAGTGCATATCGTCAACGAGTTGAAGTGGCGGGGGCTATTTCCCCTGTCCCCCGAAGGCCCGGACGGTGCTGGCGAAACCCCGGGGGGCTCACTGCGCGGTGCGCTCGGCCAGGGCGACGCCGGCGTCGGTGTCCGCCGCGGCGAGGACGAGGACGGCGCGCGCCAGGAGCGGGGCCTGCCGGTGAGCGCCGTGGCGGCGCCGGCCGCCGTGATGGTGCCCGCTCCGCGCCCGGCGGTCGACGACGCCGTCGCGGTCACCGTGCTGCCCGGCCTGTTCGTGCCGGAGGCGCGGCAGTGGCTGTCAACCTCGGCGGGCCGGACCGCGTCGGACGGCTACTGCTGGATGCAGGCGGTCCACCGAGTGGCCGGGTCCGGGCTGTATCAGCCGCGGCGGCACCGGTCGCACGGGCCACGCAGCTTCGGGGCGACGACGGCGCGCGTCGCCCAGGAACGGCGCTCCCGTCCAAGAGAACGATTTTGTCCACGAGCACGAAAGGGGGCTGCCGGACAATCACCACCAGCGGAAACTCAATGTCCGAGGGAAGAACCGAACCCGCGGATTGCGGCCCACTTCTACGCAGTAGTTACCGCACTACCCACTCAGCCGGCCGTGCCGCCCGGCGGCCACGAGTGCTGCCATGGCGCCGCGCCCAGTGCATGGCCACCAACCGCGTGCTGAAGCCTCAACCCAGGAACCGGAGGACACGAACCATGAAGACCTTACAGAAGGCCGCTATCGCCATCAGTGGCGGCGCCTTGATCGCAAGCGGATTCACCGCGCTCCCGGCACAAGCAGAACCCAGCTCCGCAAAGATCGACGCATACATGGCCGCAGTGCCTCACGGCAAGAAGGTGAGCAACAACGAGATCTCGTACGAGAATGGCAGCGTCCGTGTGCTGATGTCGGCCACTGCGGCATCCTGCCGAAGGGGCTGGTACTGCGTGTATGAGCACAACAACTACCGGGGTGCCATGGCGCAGTGGAGCACCACCCCGGCGCACTGCAAAAAGTTCAAGTTCAGCAACTACTGGAAGAACAAAGTCTCCTCCTTCCGTGAGACCGGCGGCTGCGAACGGAACAACTACTTCCTCAAGGACGCGAAGAAGTACCAACCGGACCCCTTCGAGCCCTTCGAGGCCAGTAAGCCGTACGTCCGCTTCAACGACAGGTACGACTACGCAGCGAAAGGGTTGTGAGGTAACTCAGCTCCCCACCCTCCCGCGTGCTAGACAAAGGCCGACGAGCGTGCTCGGCTTGCCGTCAAGCATCAATGCACCAATTGCTCGAAGCCGTTCTCGCCCAGAAGAGGCGAAGCTCGCTGCCTGTGGCAAGCGCTACGAGCTGTCAGCACTTCGCCCCACCGCTACGCGGTGGGGCGAAGTGCTGACAGGGAGCTCGAGCGGTTGCGTGCCAGGACGTCATGAGACCTCCGGGGAGCACCCGCGCACGTGCGGAACGGACAGGGCATGACCTGTATCAAGATTGGACCCGGAAATGGCGCTGTGCATCTTCGGCGAACATCCGGTGAGCCGCGCCGACCAGCTCGAGGACGGCTCCCGCAGGCCGCTGATGACCGAGGAATCAAGGATCATCCTGTTCTCCACCACGGTGGAAGAAATACGTGACGAGCACTTGCAGGCCCTCAAGGACGCCGTGGACATGGCCAACCAGAAAGAGGAAAAGGTCCGCGCCGATTACATGGCGCAGAAGGAAGCGAAGGACGACGACACAGCCCGCCGCAAGCGGGACATCAACGCGGTCATAGCGGAGCTGGACTTCGACTGAGGGAAGACTTCTGAGCTTGCCACCCCGGGCCGTCCGTGCGTCCCGGGGCCCTGTCGCTGGTCCCGCCGCTGCTCACCAGTCGTCGGGGGCGCTGCCCACCCACGCGATCGGTCGGCCTTCGCTGTTGCGGCCCCAGTGGGGTTCTTCCATTGAGGTCTCGTGTCCGTCGGGCAGGACGCAGATCCGCCCCCAGCGGCCGTGCTTGCCCTCGCAGAGCCCGGCGAGTGCGTCCGCGTTGCCCTCCGCCACGGCCTGGTCGTAGCGGTCCTGGAACGGCTGGAGACGGGCGCACAACTCCAGACCGAGCTCCGTCTCCGCCGTCTCCACCCGCTCCCGCGCCTCGCGCACCCCCGGGTCGGACAGCACAGCGGTGACGACACCCTCCGCCTCCGCGAAGGCCCTGGTGCAGGCGCGCCGCCGCACGGCGCCCTGCGCCCGCTGCTCTGCGGCCTCCTGGTCGCTCGCGCTCATCACGCCGCTCCTTCCGCGGCCGCCCACTCCAGCCCGAGGCCGGCGAGCGCGGCGAGCTTGTCGGCGGTCAGCTTCGCGCGCCTGGTCTTGGTGTTGGACAGGAACACCCCGAGCTTGACCTCCGTCCCGTCCGGCAACACCTCTACGTGGCCGCGGGGGACGGTCACGGTGCCGGTGCGGGTCTTGTACTGCGCCAGGGCCGCAACGCCCCTGTCGAAGGCGCTCACGGGCGCTGTGGACGGCTCCGCGGGCACCCCCGGGGCCGGTGCCGGGGCCGGGGTCTGGGGGAGCGGGGTGATGCCGAGTTGCTCCAGGCGTTCGCGTTGCCCGTCGGCTAGGGCCGCCCACACCTCGGGCTTGCGCTGTCGGGCCAGCCACTTCCCCACGTCCATGCCATGGACGGTGACGCCGGGCAGGACCTCCACCGGGCCTTCCTCGTCGCGTACGAGTTCGCGCAGCGCGGCGTAGTGGCGCTGCCATTCGGCGGGCCACGAGGGGTTCCAGTCTTTGTCCACGGCCTCCAGCGCGGCTTCCCACTCCGGGTGGCCGTCCAGCGCGCCGGGACGGCGGAGGTTGGACAGCCACTGCCCGATGGGCTTGTCGAGTGCCGCGGCTGATCGGGGTGCGCACAGGGTCCAGTGCTCCTGGTAGTACACACGGGCGGCTGCCAGGTTCTCCTGGAAGCGTGCATCGGCCGCCGACCAGGCCATGCCGAGCTTCTCCAGCCGCGCGGCGCGCCGGCCGGTCATCTGCCCGGCCCCGTAGGCGCGTCGCTGTTCCGCGACCCACTGCCCGAGTGGGAAGGCGCCTTCCTTATGTTCGTACGGCACCCGGGCGTGGCCCTCACGCTCGGTGTACTCCTTGAGTTTCGCCCAGCCGCGGGCCCAGTCCTGGCGTTCGGTGTCGATCACGTTGAAGGACACCCAGTTGGCGACCATCGCCGGGTCACGCGGAGCCGCGAAACGGAGCAGCAGCCGGGATTCTTCCTCACCTTCTTCAGGCGCCGTTCCGATGCTTACAGACGGCTGTGCGACGTCCTTCTGCGGCTCCTGCGGAATCGCCAGCAATTCCACAGCCTCTTCATCATGAGCCCGCAGACCTTCCAATACCTTCACCAAAGGACGGTACGAACCCGAGGTGAACATATCCTCCGGCGATTCCTCGGGCTGGAGAAACACCGGCACGATCAGGGAAGCGAGCTTTCCTTCTCCGGGTTTCTGTCGCAGTGCGCGGCCGATGGCCTGGACGATGTCGTGCGGCGCGCCCTTGGGGTCCAGCAGGGCCACGGAGTCCACGGCCCGGATGTCCACGCCCTCGCCCAGGACGCGGCAGTTCGACAGGACCGCGCGCCGGGCGGTGGAGCCGAACTTGCCCAGCACCTCCCGCCGGTGCTCCGGGACGTGCTCGCCGCACAGCCAGTCCGCCCAGATCTGCGCCGGGTACGTCTCGGGCTGGTCGGCGTGCAGCCGCCTGGCCACGCGCTGAAGGCCCTCCGCATACGCCTGAGCCTCTATGGTCCGGTGGTGGAAGGTGATGCAGGTCCGAAGGTTGTGCTGCTCCATCGTGTGCAGCAGCGCGGCCTGCAGCGCCCCCAGGCGCTGCCCGCGGACTTCCTCGGTGTGCCGCTCCTCGCCCATCAGCCGCTCGGGCGTGACGACGGGGTCCTGGAGCTCCAGGACGATGATCTGGTACCGCGCCAGCAGCTTCCGCGATACGGCCGACGCCAGCGACAGCTTGTACAGGACCGGCCCGAAGACCTTCTCGTCATCCATCGAGGCCGCCATCTCCCGCGGCAGCGGATCCCACACCCCCTCGGCGACCTCGCGGTTCAGCCGCTCCTCCCAGATCCGCGGCGTCGCCGTCAGATACAACCGCCGAAAGGCCGGGATCTTCGCCTGGTCATGGATGTCCGCCCACGCCTTCCCCATCGAACCCGACGTCCGGTGCGCCTCATCGACCACCGCCAGGTCCACCGGGGCGAGCTTTTGCCCGTAGGCGCCCTCGAACGCCTCCACGAGCACGCCGAGCGAGGCGTAGGTGGCGTAGATGGTCACCGGCCCCGAGCCGTGCCACAGCGCCAGCTGTACCGGGTTCGTGGTGGAGCGCACCCCCAGGTGCCACAGCTCCGGATCGTCCAGCGGAGAGCACACCATGACCGCCGGCCCCTTGTGCCCGGCGCCGCTCCACGCCTTCACGGTCTGCGCCAGGAGATCCAGGGTCGGCACCACCACGAGAATGCGGCCCTTGGGCACCATCCGTTTTGCGGAGGCCGCCGCGATGATGGTCTTTCCCGTCCCGCACGCGGCGTGCACCTGCCCGCGCAGACCATTCCAGGGAATGCCGCCCGGCGGGATATCGAGACCGCGCACGATGGCGGCTACGGCCTCAATCTGGTGTTCACGCAGTTTCACGGCCATTCCCGTGTTCTCCTGTTCGCGGAATGCAGCGCGTCATAGGAATGAGAGTCCGGCGCGATGAGTAGCGGGCCGGGGTGGTGGTGTCTGGCCCCAGACTCTACACAGCCATGACCCGTGATGCATCATCCATACGGCAGCTTCCCTCTGTAGGCTGATACTTGACTGAATTCCGCCCCGCTCGCACGGTTCATAGGGTATGCTGGCGGGGTATTGGTGAGCGTGAGCGGCCGGGTTCGAGAGTGGGGGAGGGGTTCGGGTGGAGCGCAGCGGAGCCCGCCACTGCGGTGGGGCCGGCACCCCGTCAGGCCGACGATCCGTCACTCTCGTTGCTGGAGTGGTGGCCGGGATTCCCAAGCCTTACACAGGCCCGCGCATGATGCATCTCCCCTTGCTGCCAGCCCAGGCAACCGCGCTTGCGCGGGTGCCCACAATTCGCGCTTGCGCGAATTTACCCGCTTTCAGAATTCCGCTTGCGGAATTCAATTCCCGCGCTTGCGCGGGAATTCGCAGCGCGCTTGC
>NZ_BNBT01000213.1 GCF_014656095.1 Streptomyces longispororuber | reverse complement strand
TCCTCAAACGCCGGACGGGCTGAACATCCTGACACGGGTGGGCGGGTGGGAGAAAATCCGAACGACGGACGGGCAAGCCGCCAGGTCGGGGCCGGGCGGGAACGCCGGGTGGCACGGGTGGGCGGGTGGGAGGAGGTCCGAACAACGGACGTGCAAGCCGCTAGGTCGGGGCCGGGCCGGGTCGCCGGGGTGGCACGGGTGGGCGGGTGGGAGAAGGTCCGGACAACGGCGGTGCAAGCCGCCAGGTCGGGGCCGGGCCGGGTCGCCGGGGTGGCACGGGTGGGCGGGTGGGAAAGAAAGGCCACCCGCCCAAAGCCCAGGGGCTAGAACCCGTGACGGAACCCCCCATCCACCGGCACCATCACCCCCGTCATGTACGACGCCGCAGGCGACATCAGGAACGCCGCCACCCGCCCGAACTCCTCCGGCGAGCCGTAGCGCCGCAGCGGGATGCCGGACTCCGAGGCCTGGCGGGTCGCCTCGGGGTCGGCGGACAGCGCGTCCAGCTCGCGCACGCGCTCGGTGTCGATGCGGCCGGGCAGCACCCCGACGACGCGGACGCCGCGCGGGCCCAGCTCGTTCGCCAGGGACTTGGCGAAGCCGGCGAGGCCCGGGCGCAGGCCGTTGGAGATGGTCAGGCCGGAGATCGGCTCGTACACGGATGCGGAGAGGACGAAGCCGATGACGCCGCCCTCGTCGAGCTCCTCCGCCGCGGCCCGCGCCAGCCGTACCGCACCGAGGAACACCGACTCGAACGACGCCCGCCACAGCTCGTCGGTGGTGTCGGCGGCGTGGGCGAACGGCGGGCCGCCGACGCTGACGAGGATGCCGTCGAAGCGGCCGAAGCGCTCGCGGGCGGTGGCGATCAGCCGGGCGGGGGTCTCGGGGTCGGCGTTGTCGGCGCCGACGCCGACCGCGAGCGGGCCGAGTTCCGCGGCCGCGGCGGCGGCCGACTTCTCCTCGCGGCCGGTGAGGACGACGCGGGCGCCGTCCGCGACGAGGGCGCGGGCGGTGGCGTTGCCGAGGCCGCGGGTGGCGCCGGTGACGACGTAGACACGGTTGTTCAGGCCAAGATCCATGCGCCTATCCTGCCGTGCCGAGGTCGTCGCCGAACAGGGAGAAGGCGGTCGTGACGAGCCCCACGTGGCTGAACGCCTGCGGGAAGTTGCCCAACTGGCGCTCGCCCGCCGCGTCGTACTCCTCGGCGAGCAGCCCCACGTCGTTGCAGAGCGCGACGAGCCGCTCGAAGAGCGTCCGGGCCTCGCCCGTGCGGCCGGCCAGGTGCAGCGCGTCCGCGAGCCAGAACGAGCAGGCGAGGAAGACGCCCTCGTGGCCGGGCAGGCCGTCGACGGTGGCGTCGTCGGTGCTGTAGCGGCGGACGAAGCCGGCGGGGGTGCCGAGGTCCTTGCGGACGGCGTCGATGGTGCCGAGGACGCGCGGGTCGTCGGCCGGCAGGAACCCCGTGCGCGGTATCAGCAGCAGCGCGGCGTCGAGCTCGTCGGAGCCGTAGGACTGCGTGAACGTGTTCCGCCGCGCGTCGTAGCCGCGGGCGCAGACCTCGGCGTGGATGTCGTCGCGCAGCCTGCGCCAGCGGTCCACGTCGCCGCCCAGCTCCGGCTGCTCCTCCAGGGCGCGTACCGTACGGTCGGCCGCGACCCAGGCCAGCACCTTGGAGTGCACGAAGTGGCGGCGCGGGCCGCGCACCTCCCACAGCCCCTCGTCCGGCTCGCGCCACACCTTCCGCAGGAACTCCATGAGCGCGAGCTGCATCCGCCAGCCCTGCGGGCGCGTCGGCAGGCCCGAGCGGCGGGCGAGCGCGAGCGAGTCGACGACCTCGCCGTACACGTCGAGCTGGTGCTGGCCGGCGGCCGCGTTGCCGATGCGCATCGGCCGGGAGTTCGCGTACCCCGGCAGCCAGTCGACCTCCAGCTCGGGCAGCCGCCGCTCGCCCGCGAGGCCGTACATGATCCGCAGGTCGGCCGGGTCGCCCGCGACCGCGCGCAGCAGCCAGTCGCGCCACGCCTCCGCCTCCTCCTGGTACCCGGCGGCGAGCAGCGCGCCGAGGGTGAGCGTGGAGTCGCGCAGCCAGCAGTAGCGGTAGTCCCAGTTGCGTACGCCGCCGAGCTCCTCGGGCAGGGACGTGGTGGGGGCGGCGACGATGCCGCCGGTGGGCTCGTACGTGAGGGCCTTGAGGGTGATCAGGGAGCGTACGACGGCGTCGCGGTGGGGCCCGCGGTAGCGGCACCGGGCCGCCCACGCCTGCCAGTCCTCGACGCTCTCGCGCAGCGCCCGGTCGGTGTCGAGGAGCGGTGGGCGCGACTCGTGCGAGGGGTGCCAGGTGAGGACGAACGTGACCCGCTCGCCCGGGCGGACGGTGAACTCCGCGTGCGTGGCGTGCCCGTGGCCCCAGGACCGCACCTCCGGCTCGGTCCGCAGCCAGGCCGCGTCGGGGCCCGCGACCGCCACCCGGTGGCCGTCGACGCGGCGCATCCACGGCACCACCGAGCCGTAGTCGAAGCGCAGCCGCAGCGTGCTGCGCACGGTCACCTCGCCGGTGACGCCCTCCACGACGCGCACCAGGTCCGGGGCGCGGTCGCGCTGCGGCATGAAGTCGGTGACGCGGACCGTGCCGTCCGGGGTGTCCCACTCGGTGTCCAGGACGAGCGTGTCGGGGCGGTAGGCGCGGCGGGAGCACAGGTCGGCGCCGCGCGGCGCGATGCGCCAGTGGCCGTGCTCCTCGTCGCCGAGCAGCGCGGCGAAGCAGGCCGCGGAGTCGAAGCGGGGCAGACACAGCCAGTCGACGGAGCCGGTCCGCGCCACCAGGGCGGCGGTCTGGTGGTCACCGATGAGGGCGTAGTCCTCGATGGGTCGCTGCACGGGGGACGGCTTCCCGGTTCGGGAAGCCGCCAATCAGGTGGGTTCGGGGGCGCGGGGGCTCACCCGGGGTGCGGAGGGGCTCAGGCGGGGGTCGGGGTCGTCTCGGGGGACGGCTGCCCGGCCGCCGCCGCCTCGCGGCGGTCGCGCACCTCCCGGCGTACCAGGACGAACCACCCCACCGGCACGCCCGCCGCGAACAGCCACCACTGGACCGCGTACGCCATGTGCGCGCCGATGCTGCTGTGGTCGGGCTCGGAGATCAGTTGGGGGGAGCCGTCGCGGGGCTCGGGCGCGGTCTGCTCGATGTAACCGCCGAGGACCGGCTTGCCCAGGGCGTGGGCCTGCTGGCCGCTGCTGATCAGCATGATCTGCCGGTCGGGCAGGCCGCGGACGTCCTTGATGCCGCTGGCCGCCGACGTCTCGTCGGCCATCAGGCGGCCGGTGACGGTGACCTCGCCCCCGGGCGGGGCGGGGATCTTCGGGAAGGCGGTCTGCGGGCCCTTCGCCGGGACCCAGCCGCGGTTGACCAGGAGCACCTTGCCGTCGGTGAGGACGAACGGGGTCAGGACGTGGTAGCCGACCTCGTCGTCGGAGTTGGTGCGGCGGCGGACGACGACCTCGTGCCGGGTGTCGTACGTCCCCTCGGCCGTCACCCGGCGGTAGACGGCGGACTCCGCCACCTCGCGGCCGGGGGCGGTGAGCCGCTCCACGGGCACGGGCTCCGCCTCGACGGCCCGCTCGATCTGCTCGTTGCGCTCCACGCGCGCCTGGTGCCGGTGTAGCTGCCAGAAGCCCAGCTCGATCATCACGGGGATGAGGACGAGGCCGACGAGGGTGAGGATCACCCACTGGCGGGACAAAAGGAAGCGGTACACGTCCTTGACGGTACCTCTGCGCGGCCGAGCCCCCGACGGGAGGGTCCCGTCGGGGGCTCGACCGCCCGCTCGGCGGCACGCACCGTACGCCGCGGCGTCTGCGCGTCCCACCCCGGCGGTGACGCCCGCCGATCCCACCTCGGCCGGTGACGCCCGCCGATCCCACCTCGGCCGGTGATGCCCGCCGGTCACGCCTCGGTGGTGACGCCCGCCGGTCCCACTTCGGCGATACCGTCCGCCGGTCGCGTCCCGTGGTCGTGTCCGTCGGCCGCCACCCGTGGTCACGCCCGCCGGTCACCGCTCGGGCGCACCCGCCGGTCACCCTCTCGTGTACGCCTGCCGGAACCGGTACGCCTCGTGGTCACACCTTGTCGACGATGCCCACCCGCCCCTCCGCGCGTGAGCAGTGCGCCCCGCAGTACCAGTGCCCCTCGGCCTCGACGCCCTGTCCGATGATGCGGCACCGGCAGTGCTCGCAGATCGGCGCCATGCGGTGGATGGCGCAGGCGAAGCAGTCGAAGACATGCACCGCGCCCTGCGCGTGCACTTCGAAGGACATGCCGTAGTCGTTTCCGCAGACCTCGCAACGTGCCATGCGCCACAGGGTGGGACCCGGCGGCGGTGCGGGGCGAGCGGCGGGCGGGCGAGTCGCCCGCAATCACCCGTCTGACGCCCGGGGCGCCGGGGCGCGGCCTCCGGGGAGGACGGTGGCCACGGGTTCGCCGCGGGTGGTCCGCCGCGCGCGGTCGCTCAGGCCGTGCCGTCCGCCGGGGCCACGTCCTGCAGGAGCTGGCCGAAGGCGGCCTCGTCGACGACCGGCGTGCCGTACGCGCGCGCCTTCGTCGTCTTCGACGTGCCCGAGTCCGGGTCGTTGGTGACGAGCAGGCTGGTGAGCCGGGACACGCTCGTCGCGATGTGCAGGCCCGCCTCGAAGGCGCGGTCCTCCAGCAGCTCCCGCTCCACGGAGGTGTCCCCCGAGAAGGCGACCCGCATGCCCTGCTTGAGCGGTTTGCCCTCTTCGTACCGTCCCGGGTTCGGGTACGGGCACGCCGGGCGCTTGCGCGAGGGGCGCCAACCCGACGCCCGGTAACCCCCGTTGGGCACGGACGGGCCGGCCTGGCGGCCGATGCGGGCCGCGCCGTCGGCCCACTCGGTCAGCGGGCGGCACTCCAGGAGCGGCAGGCGCACCCCGCCGCCGGCGGCCGCGCGCAGGCTGGGCCGGAACGCCTCGGCGAGCACCCGCGCGTCGTCCAGGGCGTGGTGGGCGCGGCGCTGCACGACGCCGAAGTGCGCGGCGAGGGACTCCAGCTTGTGGTTGGGCAGCGGCAGGCCGAGCTCCTTGGAGAGCGCGATGGTACACAGCCGCTGGCGGACCGGGGCGGTGCGCTCCGCGCGCGCGTACTCCCTGGCGATCATGGACCAGTCGAAGACCGCGTTGTGCGCGACGAGCACCCGGTCGCGCAGCCGCTCCCCGAACTCCTCGGCGATGTCCGCGAACAGCGGGGCGCCGGCGAGCTGGTCGCTCGTCAGACCGTGGATCCACACCGGGCCCGGGTCGCGCTGCGGGTTGACCAGCGTGTACCAGTGGTCCTCGACCTCGCCGCGGGCGTCGAGGCGGTAGACCGCGGCGGAGATGATCCGGTCGTCCCGGGACAGGCCGGTGGTCTCCACGTCGACGACCGCGTACCCCGACGGGTAGGCGGTCGGCCAGGGGTCTGCGGACGCGGCGGGCGAACGGTCTTCGAGCATGGTCCATGAGGATACGGGCCACGACTGACAGTCAGGCCCCTGGGCCGCCGCGGCAGTCCCGCACGCACGCGCGCCGCCCGTGTCTCCTGTGCCCGGCGTCATGCGCTTACTTGTCCTACTTCGTGCGTGTGTGTACCGCGTACTGGTCCGCGTTGGCCCTCACGAACCCGCGACCCGGCCGGAGCGCACGTGCGTCCTGACGACGCGTCAGCGCGGATGCGTGCGCCAGGGCGGGCGCGCGCCCGGTGTCACGCGCCGCCGGGCGCGCCGCTGAAGCCTCCCGGGCGGCGTCACGCCCCCGCGCCCGCCCCCGGAGGGTCGATGCGTGTCCGGTGGGACGCGCGGTGCCATGCTCGCCCTGTGACGGACACCACGCGTGACGCGTGCGGGACGGCCCAGGGCGGCGCCCTGGGTACCCGCCTCAACTGGCTGCGGGCCGCCGTGCTCGGCGCCAACGACGGCGTGGTCTCCACCGCCGGCCTCGTCGTCGGCGTCGCCGGGGCCACCGGCGACCGCGGCACCCTCCTCACGGCGGGTCTCGCGGGCCTGCTCGCCGGGTCCCTGTCCATGGCGGCGGGCGAGTACGTGTCGGTGTCCACGCAGCGCGACTCCGAGAAGGCGGCCCTCGCCCAGGAGAAGCGCGTGCTGAGCGACCGGCCCGAGGCCGCGCTCGACGAGCTGACGGACCTGCTCGCCGACCGCGGGCTCAGCCGGGACGTGGCCCGCGAGGCGGCCGAGCAGCTCACCGAGCGGGACGCGCTGCGGGCGCACGCCCGGGTGCAACTGGGCATCGACCCCGACGAACTCACCGACCCCTGGCACGCCGCCTGGGCGAGCTTCGTCGCCTTCACCGCCGGGGCCCTGCTCCCGCTCCTGGCGATCGTCCTGCCGTCCGCGCCCTGGCGCCTGCCCGTCACGGTCGTCTCCGTCCTCGCCGCGCTGGCCGTCACGGGCCTGGCCGGTGCCCGCCTGGGGGCGGCCCCCGCGCGGCCCGCGGTGCTGCGGAACGTGGGCGGCGGCGCCCTGGCGATGGCCGTGACGTACGGGGCCGGAGCCCTGCTCGGGGCGGCCGGGGTCTGAGGCGCAAGGGCGGAGATCACCAACAACTCCGCGCGTACCGCCGGTAATACTTGTCGGTAACAGCCTCTGGTCAACGGCCCGGGGCGCGCCTACGGTGCCCTCATGTCCGCGCCCAACCTGCCCGATGTCGTGCTCTGGTCGATCCCGGCCTTCGTGCTGCTCACCGTCATCGAGGTGATCAGCGTGCGCGTCCACCCCGACGAGGACGCCGCCGGGTACGACACCAAGGACGCCGCCACCAGCGTCACCATGGGGCTCGGCAGCCTCGTCTTCGACCTGCTGTGGAAGATCCCGATCGTCGCGGTCTACTCGGCGCTGTACTCCCTGACGCCGCTGCGCGTGCCCGTGCTGTGGTGGACGGTCCCGCTGATGCTGCTCGCGCAGGACTTCTTCTACTACTGGTCGCACCGGGGCCACCACGTCATCCGCGTCCTGTGGGCCTGCCACGTGGTGCACCACTCCAGCCGCAAGTTCAACCTGACGACCGCGCTGCGCCAGCCGTGGACGTCGCTCACCGTGTGGCCGTTCTACGTGCCGATGATCCTGTGCGGCGTCCACCCGGCGGCCGTCGCGTTCTGCTCCTCGGCCAACCTGGTCTACCAGTTCTGGATCCACACCGAGCGCATCGGCACGCTGCCGCGGCCCGTCGAGTACGTCTTCAACACGCCCTCGCACCACCGCGTGCACCACGCGTCCCAAGGCGGCTACCTGGACCGCAACTTCGGCGGCATCCTCATCGTCTGGGACCGGCTGTTCCGTTCCTGGGTGCCCGAAACGGAGCGCCCCGTCTACGGCCTGACGAAGAACATCGACACGTACAACCCTTTGCGCGTGGCCACCCACGAGTACGTGGCCATCGCCAAGGACCTGAAGGCGGCGCCCGGTTGGCGCGCGCGGGCCGGCCACCTCTTCCGCGGCCCGGGCTGGCAGCCGACGCCACCCCCGGACCGCGAGCCGGCACCCGCGCCGGACCATGAGCCGGCACCCGCGCCGACGCCACCGCCGGGCCCCGAACCAGCGGCTCCACCGGACCGCGCGTCGGCGCCCCCGGCGGCCGGGCCGAACTCCAAGGCCCCGGAGCCCGCCGCATGACCCGACCGGCCACCAGGACCCGGGCGCCCCGCACCGGCCTCCAGGACCCCGCGCCCCCCGACCGCCGCGCGCACGGGGCCCTGGTGGCCTTCGGCCTCGCCGCCCTGGGCGACCTGGCGGGGCTCGCGGCCGGGTCCGAGGCGGCCCACACCCTCTGCAAGCCCCTCCTCATGCCGCTGCTCGCCCTGTACGTCGCGCTGCGGCGGGGGCCGCGCCTGCTCGTCGCCGCCCTCCTGTTCGGCTGGGGCGGCGACACGCTCCTCCTGGGCGACGGCGACACCGTGTTCCTCGCGGGCATGGGCTCCTTCGCCGTGGGCCACGTCTGCTACCTGGTCCTCTTCCGGCGCCACGGACGCGCCCACCCGCGCGCGCGGGGCACGGCCCTGGCCGCCGCCTACGGCGCGGCCCTCGTCACCACCGTGGCCCTGCTGTGGCCGGACCTGCCGGCGGACATGCGCGCCCCGGTCGCGGGCTACAGCCTGCTGCTCACCGCGATGGCCTACGGCGCCACCGCCCTCGGGCCCGCGGCGGCCGCAGGCGGCGCGCTGTTCCTCCTGTCGGACACGCTCATCGCGACGGACGTGGCCGACTGGCCGCAGGCCCCCCGCCCCGACTTCTGGATCATGCTCACCTATCTGGCCGCGCAGGCCCTCCTGGCCCGGGGGGTCCTCACCGGGGCGGCGGCACCGGAACGGCGGTGAGCAGCGCCGACACCGCGACCGCCGCCGCCAGGACGCACACCTCCCCGCGCGCGGGCACGTACGCGGCGAGCGGCCCGCCGCCCGTGGACCGCCGCAGGCGGCGGCGCGCGAGCAGCGCGAGCCCGGCGGCCACGGCCACGAGCAGCAGCTTGACCAGCAGCACTCGGCCGTACGCGGTCGCCGTGAGCTGGTCGGCGACCGTGCCCGGCGGCATCCGCCGCAGCGTGCTAACGGCCCCCGTCACGGCGGTCGCGGCGAACAGCACGGCGGCCACGCGCGCGTAGCCGCCGAGGACGGCGACGCCCGCGTCCGGGGCGGACACGCGCCAGCGCCACAGCGTGCGCAGCGCGTACAGCAGACCGCCCGCCCACAGCGCGGCACACGTCAGATGCACGAGGGTGAGCCCCGAACCGAGCAGCGGGGCGCCCTCCGCCGGCGGATGGGCGCGCAGCGCCTCCGCGGCCACGACCGCCGCCAGCGGCAGGACCGCGCTGTCCGGGCGGCGCGAGCGCGCGCACAGCCCGGCCGCGGCGAACGCGTCGACCTCCAGGAGCGTGAGCAGGCCCTCGCGGGAGGCGTACAGACCGCCGAGGTCCAGGTTGTACGCCTGCCGGGGCAGCAGGGCCGTCACGGCCACCGCCGCGGCGAGCGGCAGCGCGGCCACGAAGCCCGCGACCGCCGCCCACGGGCCCCACGCGGGCGGCACCGCTCCCCTGGGGGCCCCGGGCACGCCGCGCGCGACACGGCGTACGAACACCTCACCCAGGTGCACGGACACCGCGGCGAACAGGACCGTCCGCAGCAGCGCGACACCCGGCGCGCCGGGCGGCGCGGCCTCGCCGGTGCCCTCCAGCGCGGCCGCCGGGCCGAACAGCGGCACCACCGCGGCGACCACCCCGAGGACGAGGACGGCGACGGCGCGGCCCGGCGGGCAACGGCGCGCGACCCGGGCCCCCGGCCGCGAAACCGCCAGGGCGTCCGCCGCACCCGGCGCCCGCACGGCGGACCCCGTGCCGACGGCGGGTCCCGTGCCGACGGCGGATCCCGTGTCGACGGCGGATCCTGTCCCCGCAGGCGGTCGTACGGTCACGGAAAAATCTTCACCAGTCACCGCACATGCGGGCAACTCGGGGCACAGGCTTGGCCGTGCGCCGTCCCGCCCGGTCACCGCCACCCGGGCGCGTCCGCGCCCCAAGGGCCCGGCGGACGGGCCCAGTTCACCGGGCCGCCGGCGAAGGACACCGGCGGCAGCGCGTGCCGCAGTTGCCCCAGCGGGCTGTCCGTACGGGCGAGCCAGGGAGTGGGGTCGTACGGTACGGCCGTGTCGGCGGAGACGTCCGCGGCGAGCGCGTCGGCCGGACCGCCGCTGCGGGATGCCGCGGCCGGGGCGCCCGATTCGGTGGCGGGCGGTTCGGTGGCGCCCGGCCCGGTGGTGGGCGGTTCGGTGACGGGGGGCCGTCCGGCCGTCAGCCACGCCGCAGTGCGCGCCAGCGCGAGCCGCGCCACCCGCGTGCCGCCCGCCCCGTCCGTGCGCTGCTCGGTGAGGGCGCGCAGCACCGCTGCCGCCAGCAGATAGCCGGTGCCGTGGTCCAGGGCCTGCGCGGGCAGCGCCCCGGGCCGCTCCGGCGAGCCCTCGGCCACGGCGATGCCCGTCGCGGCCTGCACCAGGCTGTCGAACCCGCGCCGGTGCGCCCAGGGGCCGGTGGTGCCCCACGCCGAGAGCTGCGCCACCACCAGGCCGGGGCGCCGCTCGGCCAGCGCCTCGGGCGAGAGGCCGAACCGGTCCAGGGCGCCCGGCCGGTAGCCGGTGACGACCACGTCGGCCCCGGCGAGCAGCTCGCCGAGGGTCCGCAGGCCGGCGCGGGTGGCGAGGTCCAGGGTCGCGGAGCGCTTGCCGAAGCCCGTGTCCGCGTGCTGGTCGGGCAGTTCCGGGCAGCCGGGCGGGTCGAGGCGCAGCACGTCCGCGCCGAGCAGCGCGAGCGTACGGGTCGCGACCGGGCCCGCGACGACCCGGGTGAGGTCGAGCACGCGCAGCCCCGACGCGGGCAGGAGCGGGCCGTCGCCGAGTGGCGGCAGCGGGCGCGGCGCGCCGCCGCCGAGGCGTTCGCGCGCCACCAGCGGCAGGCCCGCCACCGCG
>NZ_BNBT01000212.1 GCF_014656095.1 Streptomyces longispororuber | reverse complement strand
GCTTCCTGGCTGCATCCGCGGGCGCCGGGGGCTCCGCCGGCTCGGGCGCCGGCTCCGCGGCCGGGGCGGGCGGGGCCGCCTCCGGCGCGGGAGCCGCGCCCCCGGCCACGTCCACGGTGATGATCACCTGGCCGACGTCGACCGTCGTACCCTCCGGGAAGCGCAGCTCCCGGACCGTGCCGTCGAACGGGATGGGCAGCTCCACGGCTGCCTTGGCGGTCTCCACCTCGCACACGACCTGGCCGTCGGTGACGGTGTCACCCGCGGCCACGTACCACTTGAGGATCTCCGCCTCGGTGAGCCCCTCGCCCACGTCGGGCATCTTGAACTCGCGGACGGCCGAAGCGGTGTCAGTCATAGTCGTCACGACCCTCTTCCCTCAGTACGCCAGCGAGCGGTCGACGGCGTCGAGCACCCGGTCGAGGCCCGGCAGGTAGTCCTCTTCCACCCGTGCGGGCGGATACGGCGAGTGGAAGCCGCCGACCCGCAGGACGGGCGCCTCCAGGTGGTAGAAGCTGCGCTCCGTGATGCGCGCGGCGATCTCCGCGCCCGAGCCGAAGAACACCGGCGCCTCGTGCACGACGACCAGGCGGCCCGTCCTCTCCACGGAGGCCTGCACCGTGTCGAAGTCGACCGGCGAGACCGAGCGCAGGTCCACGACCTCCAGGGACTTGCCCTCCTCCGCGGCGGCCGCGGCCGCCTCCAGGCAGGTGCGCACCATCGGGCCGTACGCCACCAGCGTCGCGTCCGTGCCCTCGCGGACCACCCGGGCCTTGTGCAGCGGGTCCGGGATCGCGTCGGTGTTGACCTCGCCCTTCTCCCAGTAGCGCCGCTTGGGCTCGAAGTAGATCACCGGGTCGTCGCTCTGGATGGCCTGCTGGAGCATCCAGTACGCGTCCGACGCGTTCGACGGCGTGACCACCTTCAACCCCGCCACGTGCGCGAACAGCGCCTCCGGGGACTCGCTGTGGTGCTCGACCGCGCCGATGCCGCCGCCGTACGGGATGCGGATGACGACCGGCACCTTGACCTTGCCGAGCGCCCGCGCGTGCATCTTGGCGAGCTGCGTGACGATCTGGTCGTACGCCGGGAAGACGAAGCCGTCGAACTGGATCTCCACGACCGGGCGGTAGCCGCGCAGTGCCAGGCCGATGGCCGTGCCGACGATGCCCGACTCGGCGAGCGGGGTGTCGATGACGCGCTCCTCGCCGAAGTCCTTCTGCAGGCCGTCGGTCACGCGGAAGACGCCGCCGAGCTTGCCGACGTCCTCGCCCATGACGAGGACCTTCGGGTCGGCCTCCAGGGCCGTGCGCAGCGATTCGTTGATCGCCTTGGCGATCGGGAACTTCTGTACGGCCATGATTACTTGACCTCCCCGCCGGCCACGGCGTCCGCAGGTGCGTCCGCGAACGACGCCTGGTAGGCGGCGAACTGGGCGCGCTCCTCGTCGACGAGCGCGTGTCCGTCCGCGTAGATGTTCTCGAAGATCGACATCGGGTCCGGGTCGGGCATCGCCCGCACCACGTCCCGCACCCGCTTGCCCAACGTCTCGCTCTCCGCCTCGAGTTCCGCGAAGAACGCCTCGTCCGCGTGGCCCTGCGCCTCCAGGTACGCCCGCAGCCGCTTGATCGGGTCCTTGACCTCCCAGGACTCCCGCTCCTCGTCGCGGCGGTAGCGCGTCGGGTCGTCGGAGGTGGTGTGCGCGCCCATGCGGTACGTGAACGCCTCGATCAGCGCCGGTCCCTCACCCGCGCGCGCCCGCTCCAGGGCCCACTTGGAGACGGCGAGACAGGCGAGCACGTCGTTGCCGTCCACGCGCACGCCCGGGAAGCCGTAGCCCTGGGCGCGCTGGTACAGCGGCACGCGGCTCTGCTTCTCGGTCGGCTCGGAGATCGCCCACTGGTTGTTCTGGCAGAAGAACACCACCGGCGCGTTGTACACCGCGGAGAACGTGAAGGCCTCGGCCACGTCGCCCTGGCTCGTCGCGCCGTCGCCCAGGTACGCGACCACCGCGCTGTCCGCGCCGTCCTTGGCCACGCCCATCGCGTAGCCGGTGGCGTGCAGCGTCTGCGAGCCGATGACGATCGTGTACAGGTGGAAGTTGTTCCCGTTGGGGTCCCAGCCGCCGTTGTTCACCCCTCGGAACATGCCGAGCAGCAGCGTCGGGTCCACGCCGCGGCACCAGGCGACGCCGTGCTCGCGGTAGGTGGGGAAGACGTAGTCGTCCTGGCGGGTCGCCCGGCCCGAGCCGACCTGCGCGGCCTCCTGGCCCAGCAGCGACGGCCACAGGCCCAGCTCGCCCTGGCGCTGCAGGGTGACGGCCTCGGCGTCGAAGCGCCGGGTCATCACCATGTCCCGGTACAGGGCGCGCAGGTCCTCGGGCGTGAGGTCCGCGACGTACCGGTCGTACTCGGCGCTGACGACCCGCTCCCCCTCGGGCGTCAGGAGCTGTACCAGCTCGGGCTGCCCGTCCCCGGCCTTCCTGGCGCTCGCGCCCTTCTTCGTGCCGGCGCTCTTCGCGTCGGCAGCGGTGCTCTTGGCGCTCGCGCTCTTCGAGCTCGCACTGGTGCGCTTGCCGCCGCTGCCTGCGCGGCGCGGCGTACGCGCGGCGGTGCTTTCCACGGTCACGTGTGCTCCTCCGTCGGTCCGGCCCCCGGGGTCCACCGGGAGGCCAGTACGGCTCGCCCGATTCCAGCCCGTCGCACGGGGTGGGTGCGCTCAGCCGGGATAAGGCGTGACAGTCGTCCCGGCGAGCACCCTTCTCCAAGCACGGTACCCAGTGCGTCCCAAAACTGTGAAACCCCGTCTGACCTGCGATGTTGCTTGGATTTCCAAGTAAATTGTTCTAGGAAATCCAAGAAAATCGCTAAAGCCGGGAAACACTTCCTGGTCACGCCACTGATCACAGCCTGGCAGGGGGCCGGAACACCGGCACGTTATCCCGGGCACCCCGGGCACGGGAAGACTTGATGTGTGACACTGACACCGTGCGCGAAGAAGGAAAAATCACGGTATTCCTGCTCGACGACCACGAGGTCGTCCGGCGCGGAGTCCATGAACTGCTCTCGGTGGAGGCCGACATCGAGGTGGTCGGGGAGGCGGGCACCGCCGCCGACGCGCTGGTCCGCATTCCGGCCACCCGGCCCGACGTGGCCGTCCTCGACGTGCGCCTTCCCGACGGCAGCGGGGTGGAGGTCTGCCGTGAGATCCGTTCGCAGGACGACTCCATCAAATGCCTGATGCTGACGTCCTTCGCGGACGACGAGGCCCTCTTCGACGCCATCATGGCCGGCGCGTCCGGCTACGTCCTCAAGGCCATCCGCGGCACCGAGCTGCTGACCGCCGTACGGGACGTCGCGGCGGGGAAGTCCCTGCTCGACCCGGTCGCCACCGCCCGCGTCCTGGAGCGCCTGCGCGACGGCGGCGGCGCCCGGGGCGACGACCGCCTGGCCAACCTCACCGAGCAGGAGCGCAAGATCCTCGACCTGATCGGCGAGGGCCTCACCAACCGCGCCATCGGCGAGCGGCTGCACCTCGCCGAGAAGACCATCAAGAACTACGTCTCCAGCCTGCTGTCGAAGCTGGGCATGGAGCGGCGCTCGCAGGCTGCGGCCTACGTGGCGCGGATGCAGGCCGAGCGCCGCTGACGCCTCCCCGCGGGTCGCGGGGCCGTTCTCCGTCCGGCCCGGCCGGGCCGCGCGCTTCCGGGACGCGTTTCGGGACTTACGTCCCCCGGGGTACGGGGCGGGGTCCTCTTCTGCGCCCGGCGCGGGTGCCGCACGGTGGGACCATGCCCTCCGCATCCGAGCGCCAGCTCGCCTTCGCCCTGCTCCGGCGCACCGACCACGGCCGGGTGGCGACCAGCATGCGCGCCCTGCCGTTCCTCGCGGCGGCCCGCCACATCGTGTGCGACGGGCACCTGCTGCTGCGCATGCACCGGGGCTTCGGGTACCACGACGCGTGCCTGGGCAGCGTCGTCGCGTACGGAGCGGACAACCTGGGCACAGCCACGGCGTCCGAGGGCCAGTGGACCGTCCAGCTCGTCGGCCTCTGCGAGGGGGCCCACCCCACTCCTGCGGAACTGGCCCGCTTCGGCCCGCCCCCCTGCTACGTGGACGGGGAGCCGTACGACGCGGTGTACCTGCGCCTCATCCCGCGGACCAGCACGGTGCACACCCTGTGCTCCGCCACCTCCCTCGCTCCCGCCGCGGGCGAGTGGTCCGCGCGGGGGGCGGCACGGGCGGGCACGGCCCACCTCTTCCGGCCTCGGCCCGGAAGCGGTCACTGACCGGGGAGAACAGGCCCGAGGAGGATCACCCGGAGCAGGTCACTCCGGGTCGCCCTCGCCGCCCTCGACACCGCCGTCGCCGCCCTCGGTACCGCCCTCGCTGCCGCCGCTGTCGTCCGGCGGCGTCACCGGGTCGGACGGCTGCGTCGGCGGATTCGTCGGCTCGGTCGCGGGGTCCGTCGGCTCGGTCGGCGGGTCCGTCGGCCCCGTGGTCGGCTGCGTGGGCTGCGTCGGCTGCTGCGAGGGCCGCTGGGACGGCTGCGTCGGCCGCTGCGTGTAGTCGTCGTTCTGGCCGCCGGTCGTGCCGCCGCCCGGCTGCGTCCCGGGGTCCTGCGACTTCTCCTCGTCGGCGCTCTTGCTCGGCTTCTTCTCCTGCGACTGCTTCGTCGTCGGCGTCTTCGGGGGCTCGTCGTCCTTCTTGGCCTTGCCGTCGTTCCCGGACAGCGCGAAGGCGATGCCCACCGCGATCGCCACCACCGCGAGCACGGCGAGGATCCACAGCTTGCCCGCGCGCCCGCGGCCGCCGCCGTCCCGGTGGCCGCCGTCGAAGCCGCCGTCGTCACCGCCCGGCGGGCGCAGCATGGGGCCGGGGATCTGCGCGGTCCCGGTGTCCCCGGGGTGCTGCATCGCGGTCGTACCGGCGACGCCCATGACGGACGTGTGCCCGCCCTCGTGGCCGGGGGCCGCGTCGACCGGCCCGGTGCTCCAGGTCCCGGTGTGGCTGCCCTGCTCGGCGAGCATCTGCAGCCCGTACTGGACCAGGCCGCGCATCTCCTCCGCGGTCTGGAAGCGGTCGTCGGGGTCCTTGGCCAGCGACCGCATGACGAGCCCGTCGAGCTCCGGCGGCGCCGCGTCGGACACCTGCGACGGCGGGACGGGGGTGTCCTGCACGTGCTGGTAGACCACGGACAGCGGCGTCTCGCCGGTGAACGGCGGCCGCAGCGCGAGCAGTTCGTACAGCAGGCAGCCCGTCGCGTACAGGTCGGACCGGTGGTCGACGGCCTTGCCGAGCGCCTGCTCCGGCGACAGGTACTGCGGCGTGCCCATCACCATGCCGGTCTGCGTCATCGTCGTGGACGCCCCGTGCAGGGCGCGCGCGATGCCGAAGTCCATCACCTTCACCGCGCCGGTGTTGGTGATGGACACGTTCGCGGGCTTGATGTCGCGGTGCACGATGCCGTGCTGGTGCGAGTAGGCGAGCGCCTCCAGGACCCCGGACACGATGATCAGGGCCTGCTCGGGCCCAGGGGCCTCCGCGTTGAGCAGCAGGTCGCGGATCGTGCGGCCCTCGACGAGCTCCATCACGATGTAGGGGACGGAGTTCCCGCCGATCAGGTCCTCACCCGAGTCGTAGACCCCGACGACCGCGTGGTGGTTCAGGCCCGCCACCGACTGCGCCTCACGCGTGAAGCGCGCCTTGGACACGGGGTCCTCGGCGAGGTCGGAGCGGAGCAGCTTGACCGCGACCGTACGCCCCAGGCGTACGTCCTCGGCGGCGAAGACCTCGGCCATGCCGCCCCGGCCGAGTCTGCGGGTCAGGCGGTACCTGCCGTCTCCGACAAGTCCGCCGTTACCCCACATTTCAGGCGCGTCTGACATACCGCCGCCAGTCGCCTCGGGGTCGGACGGGCCCTGAGCGCGCTGCGTCTGTGCCATCAGTCCTCGCCGTCGTTCTGATCGTGGTCCGCCCGTGGTGGGCGTGTACCGGATGCGTGATGGGAGCGGTACGGGGTACTCCGCCGTGCCACGCTACAGCCTTCCCGGGGCATGCCGGTCCGAGGTGGACCGGCCATCAAACCCGCCGGGGGCCCGCCGGAGCAAACTTGTAACGCTTCCGAGACGCTTCTTGCGCGTACGGTCACGGAACGGGCACCGAGCTTGACGTGACATCGCCCTCGGGCAGACTTGGCCAGGAATAGCGGCTCGATCACTGTCCTGCGGACACCTTCGATCGCAGCCCGAAGCCACAGTCACAGCCGCGGCGCCGTCTCGCGTCCGCGCCGATGGGGGACGCACGACATGAGCCAGGACGGCGCTCAGGGCCGGTACGCGGGCAGTTCGCTGGCCGGCGGCCGCTATCAGTTGCGCGATCTGCTCGGCGAGGGCGGAATGGCCTCGGTGCACCTCGCGTACGACACGGTGCTCGACCGACAGGTCGCGATCAAGACACTCCACACCGAGCTGGGCCGTGAGCAGTCCTTCCGTGAGCGCTTCCGCCGCGAGGCCCAGGCCGTGGCCAAGCTCACGCACACGAACATCGTCTCGGTCTTCGACACCGGCGAGGACGACCTCGGTGGCACGGCGATGCCGTACATCGTCATGGAGTACGTGGAGGGCAAGCCCCTCGGCTCCGTCCTGGAGGCGGCGGTCCGCCAGCACGGCGCGATGCCCACCGACCAGGCGCTGAAGATCACCGCGGATGTGCTCGCGGCCCTGGAGATCAGCCACGAGGCGGGGCTCGTCCACCGCGACATCAAGCCCGGCAACGTGATGATGACGAAGCGGAACGTCGTCAAGGTCATGGACTTCGGCATCGCCCGCGCCATGCAGTCCGGCGTCACCTCGATGACGCAGACCGGCATGGTCGTCGGCACGCCGCAGTACCTCTCGCCCGAGCAGGCCCTCGGCCGCGGCGTGGACGCCCGCTCCGACCTGTACTCGGTCGGCATCATGCTCTTCCAGTTGGTGACCGGACGCCTGCCCTTCGACGCGGACTCGCCGCTGGCCATCGCGTACGCGCACGTCCAGGAGGAGCCGGTCGCGCCGTCCTCCATCAACCGTTCGCTGCCGCCGGCCGTGGACGCCCTGGTGGCCCGCGCGCTGAAGAAGAACCCGAACGAGCGCTTCCCGACCGCCGAGGCCATGCGCGACGAGTGCCTGCGCGTCGGCCAGTCCTTCCAGGCGGCCGCGCCGAGCATCGTGGCGGGCGCCCCGACGGCCAGCGGCGCGGGCGTCGGCTCCGCCGTGTTCCCGCCGGTCGACACGGCCGCGCCGCAGCCGCAGGGCGGCGTCCAGACGCCGTACCAGCCGGGCCCCTACGGCCCGGCGACCCCCACGCCCCAGGCCGGGTACGGCTACCCCCAGCAGGGCTACCAGACCCCCGCCCCCACCAACGCCTACGCCCCGGGCCCCCAGGCGGCCTCGACCCCGCCCCCGTACACCATCTCCCCGCAGTCCACCACGGCGACGGCCCCCGCCGGCGGCGGAGGCGGCCGCAAGCGCAACCTGCCGGTCGTCATCGGCTCCGTCGTCGTCGCCCTGCTCGCCATCGGCGGCCTGATCACGGCCCTGTCCCTGAACGGCGACGACGACGGCGGCAAGGCCAAGGAGACGAAGAAGCCGGTGGCGGGCCACCGGGGCCCGGACCGGACGAAGACGGTCGAGAAGACCCTCTGCACCGAGCCGGACACGGCGTACAACGACCCGAACAAGATCAAACTGCCGGACTTCACCTACAAGGACTGGCGATCGGTGCTGTCCTGCCTGCAGGCGGCCGGATGGAACTACGACAAGCAAGCGGTCAACGAGAACACGTACGGCGAGGACATCGTCATGGGCCAGATCCCCAAGGGGGGCTCGGACGTGGACCCGAAGAACGTGCAGATCACCTTCCAGATCTCGACGGGCAACCCGCCCACCACGTCCTGACCGTTCACCGGCGCGTGGCCCGGCGCGGGCCGGTGTTCTCCTCTCTTCCCCCCCCCGCATACCGAGGGGCCCGGTACGCGTCGCGCGTACCGGGCCCCTTCGTATGCGGTCGGCGGGCTCTCCCCTGGTGGGGCTACAGGTACGGCCCCCCGCTGCGGCCCGCCACGCCGCCCTCCTCGTCGTCGTCGCCCACGCGGACGCCCGGCGGCAGCGCGCGCCGCATCTGCTCGAGCTGGGCCCGGGCGGCCATCTGCTGCGCGAACAGGGTCGTCTGGATCCCGTGGAAGAGGCCTTCGAGCCAGCCCACCAACTGGGCCTGCGCGATGCGCAGCTCCGCGTCGCTGGGCGTCGACTCGTTGGTGAACGGCAGCGACAGACGCTCCAGTTCCTCGACCAGCTCCGGTGCGAGCCCGTCCTCCAGCTCCTTCACCGAGCTGGCGTGGATCTCCTTGAGGCGCACACGGCTCGCCTCGTCCAGAGGCGCCGCGCGCACCTCCTCCAGGAGCTGCTTGATCATGCTGCCGATGCGCATGACCTTCGCGGGCTGTTCGACCATGTCCGTCACCGGGACCTCGCGGGCGTCGTCGTCGCCTCCGCCGCCGAGCGCCATGCCGTCCTGGCCGACAACCAGGACCTGGGGGTTCTCCGGCGACCTTTCGTTCCTCGGCATCTCCATGCCGCCATTCTCTCGTACCCGTTCCTCACACCTCCGTGGTGCCCCCGTACACCGGTGATCCACCCTGTACGAGGCCCTCCGCCTGTCCACGTGGCGCAACGGGCGCCCCGGCCCCGGCTCAGCCGCGGCGCAGCCGCAGCCCCAGGAAACCGAGGCCCAGGCCGATGAGGACGAGCCCCGCGCCGAGCGGCAGGACGCGCAGGCCGGGGATGGGCGGCCCGGTCGCCCGGCCGCGGACGGACTGCCCGGTGGTGTCGCCGGGGTCGGCCGCGGGCGGCGGCTCCGGCCGGGGCCGGTGCTCGCGGGCCGGGGGCGGCAGCGGGCGCCAGCCCCGCGGGTCGGGCACATCCAGCGCCCGGGCCCGGCCGGGGCGGGGCCGCCCCTCGCCCGCGCGGCTCCCGGCGAGGGACACCTCGTCGTAGTACGCGGCCGAGGGGGCGGGGGACGGCTCGGCGGCGTACCCCGGCGCCGGGGCGAGCAGCGCCGCCGCGAGTACCGCCGCGCACGGCGTACGGAGCAGCCATGAAGTCACCGCACGGACCCCTCCCGGTGCCGGGTCGCCGTCCTAGGCGGACGGCCAGGCTCAAGGTCGTGCGGCCAGCCTCACACGCCACCCGTGATCCGGCACGTCGAAGCACTCCGACGGCACCCGCGGAACGACCCCGAGCGGCGAGCCTCCAGCCCGCCCGGCGGCACCCGCAGAACGACGCCGAGCGCCGAGCATCCAACCCACCCGGCGGCACCCGCAGAACGACCCCGAGCGCCGAGCATCCAACCCACCCGGCGGCACCCGCGGAACGACCCCGAGCGGCGAATATCCAGCCCGTCCGGCGTTTGAGGACGAGGCGCGGAGCGCCGATGAGCGGGGGTCCAGGGGGCGGCAGCCCCCTGGTTACGGGAAAGGGGCGGGTCTGGGGCGCCCCCGCGAGGGCACCCACCCGCACCCGACACCCCGGCCCCGGCCCCGGGCCCCGGCGGAGGCCACGGCCCCGCCCAGGGCCAGGGCCCCGGCCAGGCCCCGACGAGGCCCCGGCTGGGGCGGCTGGGGCCGACTGAGGCCCGGCCAGGACCCCGCTGAGGCCCGGCCACCCCTAAACGCTCAGCACCACCTTCCCCCGATGCCCACCCTCCTCCAGCACCCGATGCGCGGCCCCCGCCTCCCGCAACGGCACCACCTGATCCACCACGGCCCGCACCGCCCCGCCCTCCAGCAGCGGCCACACATGCTCCCGCACGGCCGCGATGATCGCGGTCTTCTCGGCGACGGGCCGCGCCCGCAGCGACGTGGCCATGACGGCCCCCCGCTTCCGCAGCAGCGCGCCGATGTCCAGCTCGCCCTTGGCACCCCCCTGCATCCCGATGATGGCGAGGCGCCCGTTGACCGCGAGGGCCCGCACGTTCCGGTCCAGGTACTTCGCGCCCATGATGTCCAGGATCACATCGGCCCCGGCACCGCCCGTGGCCTGCCGGACCTCCTCGACGAAGTCCTGCTCGCGGTAGTCGATGAGCACGTCCGCGCCCAGCTCGCGGCAGAACGCCAGCTTCTCCGGGCCGCCCGCCGTCACCGCGACCCGCGCGCCGAGGGCCTTCGCGAGCTGGATGGCCATGGTGCCGATCCCGCTCGCGCCGCCGTGCACGAGGAGCGTCTCGCCGGGGCGCAGGTGCGCCACCATGAACACGTTCGACCAGACCGTGGCCGTGACCTCCGGCAGCGCCGCCGCCGTCACCAGGTCCACGCCCTTCGGCACCGGCAGGAGCTGGCCCGCGGGGACGGCGACCTTCTCCGCGTACCCGCCGCCCGCGAGCAGCGCGCACACCTCGTCGCCGACCGTCCAGCCCGTCACGCCGGGGCCGAGCGCGGCGATCCGCCCGGAGCACTCCAGGCCCGGATAGGGGGACGCGCCGGGCGGCGGGTCGTAGAAGCCCTGCCGCTGCAGCAGGTCCGCGCGGTTCACGGCGCTGGCCACCACGTCGACGAGGACCTCGCCCTCGCCGGGTACGGGATCAGGGACCTCGGCCCACTCGAGCGCCTCGGGTCCACCGGGTTCGGAGATCGTGATCGCATGCATGCGGGCGAGGCTACTCCGGCGGCACCGGAGTCGGCCGGTGCCGCCCCACGGTCGCGCGCGAGGGCCCCGGCACGGTCGCGCGCGAGGGCCCCGGCACGGCCGCGGCCGCCGGTCCCCGCGCCGCGGACTCCC
>NZ_BNBT01000211.1 GCF_014656095.1 Streptomyces longispororuber | reverse complement strand
GGCGCGGCGGCCCCGGCGGCGGGCGACCCGCAGGAGGCCCTGGCGGCCGCGCAGCACCGCATCCTCGCGGAGCTCGCGGTGCGGGGCGCCCGCGACGACGACCACCCGGCGGCGGTCCCCCCGGAGCGGCAGCCGGTGGCCAGGGACGTGCCGGGCACGTTCCGCGTGGGCTACGAGGTGGAGGGCAACGAGGCCTACCCGGCCGCCCGGAAGCTGATCGAGATCGGCTCCGCGGACGGCAGGTTCGTGACCCGGCGCTGGGTGACGGCGCCGCTCGCGCGGTGAGGTGACCCCCCGGGCGTGCGTGCCCCTCAGCCTGAGTGGTCGGCGGCCCGCTGCTTGCGGGCCGCCATCCACGCGTACACGAGGACGCCGGCGAAGAGGAAGAGCACGCCCTGGTAGACGGCCGCGTACCCGGCCCCGGCGACCAGCCACAGCGAGAACCCGAACGCGGCGGCGGCCAGCACCGCGTCGCGCACCAGGCGCCGCCGGTCGACGCGGTCGCGGCGGCCCGAGGCGAGGAAGTAGATCTGCGCGGCGGTGGCGAGCAGGTAGGGCACGGTGGCCGTGAACGTCGTGACGAGCACGAGGACCTCGAAGACCCCGGACGGCCCGGCCGTGTAGTTGTACACGGTCAGGAGCCCGGCGAGGACGACGGTGACGAGGACGCCGACGGTCGGCACGCCGCGCCGCTTCACGGCGAAGGCGCTCGGGAACAGGCCGTCCTTGGCGGCGGCGTACGGTGCCTGGGCGCTGAGCAGCGTCCAGCCGTTGAGCGCGCCGACCATGGACACCAGGGCGGCGAGCGCCACGGCGGTGCCGCCCCAGGAGCCGCCGAACATGACGTTCACGGCGTCGGAGAACGGCGCGGTGGAGGCGGCGAGCTTGTCGTGCGCGACGGTGCCGAAGACGGCGAGGGTGCCGAGCAGGTAGACGAGGGCGGCGCCGAGGGTGCCGAGGACGGTGGCGCGGCCGACGTTGCGCCGCGGGTCGCGCACCTCGCCCGCGCTGACGGCGGCGGACTCCACGCCCAGGTAGGAGAAGAGCAGGATCGCGGCGGACGCGGACACCGCGCCGACCGGGCCCTCGTCGCCCGCCTGGAACGGGCCGAGGTTCGCCGGGTCGAAGAAGAACAGCCCGCCGACGGCGACGAGGAGCAGCGGCAGGAACTTCAGCACGGTGGCGACGAGCTGCACGGCGCCCACGTACCGCGTCCCGGCGAGGTTGGCGAGCGCGGGCAGGAACTGCAGCGTGAGCGCGGCCAGGCAGGCGCTCCACTTGTGGTCCGCCACGGGGAGCAGCACGTCCAGGTAGCCGACGGCGGCGACGGCGAGCGCCGCGTTCGACACCCAGGTGGTGATCCAGTACGACCAGGCGGCGAGGAAGCCCGCGAAGTCGCCGAACGCCTCGCGGGCGTAGACGTACGGGCCGCCGGTGCGCGGGTCGCGTGCGGCGAGCCGGCCGAAGACGAGGGCGAGCGCGATGGCCCCGGCGGTCAGGATCGCGAAGGCGGCCAGGCTGATGGTGCCGAAGGGCGCGACGGAGGCCGGGAGCAGGAAGATGCCGCCGCCGATGATGTTGCCCATGACGAGGCAGGTGGCGACGGGGAGCCCGAAGCGGCGGGTGCCCGTCCCGCGGGCGTCCGGGGTGCTCCGGTCACCGGCGTCCGGGGCGGGTGCCGGGTCCTGCTGGTGGGCCGGAGCCGGCGAAGGTGCGGTTCCGGTGTCGTGCATGGGGTGGTGCGCCTCTCGTCGTGCCAGGGCCCGGGGTCACCGGGCGCCGCCCATGGTGGGGCACCGGAAAACGCTCCGCCAAATCACTGCGTTTTGTCCTGTACGACCTGGCCGGAGGCCGGAAAAGCTGTCGGGGCCGGACCATCCGGAAGGCGATCATCCGCGGGTGTGACGCGCGGCACGTCGAGCCCCTGGTCCTCGCGCAGCCAGCGCCGCAGGACCTGGTGCACCGCCTCCGCGCCGACGAGTTCCGCGCCGTCGGCGACGGGCGGCGTCAGGGCGCGCGGCCAGAGCAGGAAGGGCCGGGTCTGGGCGCCGCCGAGGCCGCCGTGCGAGCCGATCTGCTCCTCGAAGGCGAGGACGTCGCCGTCCAGCGGGTCGTACCAGGAGTTGACCATGATGTCGGCGGCGTGCGGGAAGGAGTCGGTGCGCCGCACGGCGTCGGCGGCGCCGGGGCCGAAGTCGGCGAGCGGGCCGAGGGCGGCCGGGGTGGGGGCGTCGCCCAGCTCGTCGAGGGCGACCTCCGCGCCGTGCGCGCCGAGGACGAGGGGGCCGCGCTCCGCGCTGCGGACGAGGACGAAGCCGATGCCCGGGTGGTTGGCGAGGGCCGGCAGGAGCGCGGGGTGGCGGCGGTCGATCTCCTCGCGCGTCATGCGGTGCGGGACGTCGGGGAAGGAGATCAGCCCGAGGTTCCCCGAGGCCAGCACGATCGGCTCGGCGCGGCGGCGCGGCGGTCGCTCGCCGGGGCCCTCCTCGACGGGCCGGTGCAGCGCGGCCCGCACCGCGCCGCGGGCCTCGGCGCCGGGCGGGTCCTCCCCGGCCCGGACGGAGCCGGGGGCGGGGGGCAGGGTGCGGCGCGCGCGGCGCGGCACGGGCAGGCCGCACCCGGCGCGCACCAGGTCGCCGAGGGTGAGGCCGTAGCGGGCGCGGAAGGTCTCGCCGGGGCTCTGGCCGTGGTCGGAGAGCAGGACGAGGCGGTAGGGCCGGGGCGCGTGCTCCACGGCCTGCGCGATCAGCGCGACGGACCGGTCGAGCCGCCGCAGCACCTTCTCGGCGTCACCGCTCGCGGGCCCGGAGTGGTGGGCGACCTCGTCGTACGCCACGAGGTCCGCGTACACGGCGGCGCGCCCGGCGAGCATGTCGCCGATGACGGCGGCGACCACGACGTCGCGCTCCACGACGGTGGCGAAGGCGCGGATGAAGGGGTACAGGCCGCCGCGGCTGACGCGGGGGCGGCGGCCGCTCAGCCGGGCGCGGGTCGACTCGCCGATCTCGCGGCCGACCTCGGCGACGAAGGACAGGGCGGTGCGGACGGCGTTGGCGGGGTCGGAGAAGTACGCGAAGTAGCCGGCGCGCGAGCGGTGCTCCTTGCCGCGCCGGGCGGCCACCGACAGGACGAGGGCGAGCTGTTCCGCGCCGCCGCTGAAGAGGTTGCCGCGGCTGGCCCCGTCGGCGGTGAGCAGGCCGCCGTGGCCGGTGCGGGCGACGGCCCGGCGCTGCAGCTCCGCGGCACAGGCGGGCCGGTTGGACACCATGACCTCGCCGGTGTCCTTCTCGTACCAGCGGAAGGCGGGCACGTCGTGGTTGCTGCCGTGCAGGATGCCGAGCTGGCTGGCGCCGGTCTGGCTGGACCAGTCGGTGCGCCAGGGGGTGAGCCGGTGCGTGGGGCGCGGGGCGGGGGCGCCGGGGCGCTCCGGTACGCCGAGCCAGCGGCCGACGGTGGGCATCAGGCCCTTGCGGACGGCGTCGCGCAGGGCGTCGTACCCGACGCCGTCGAGCTGGAGGAAGACCGTGCCCGGGGTGCTCGGGCGGTGGGCCCCCGCGTCGCGGCGGCGGCGCCGGTCGGCCAGGCGGTACAGGCGGCGCCGGTAGGCGTCGTCGTCGCGGACGGCGAGCGCGCCGCCGGTCGCCGACGCGGCCAGCGACATCACCGCGGCGACGACCACGGCGGTCTCGGCGTTCGCGTCGCCGCGGCCGTCGGGGATGAGCCGCAGCGCGAGCAGCAGCAGCGAGCCGTTCAGGAAGAACGTGAGCAGGCCGAGCACCAGCGCCGGTACGAGCAGCAGGGCGCGCACGAGCAGGGGCCACACCAGCGCCGACAGCAGGCCGAAGGCGCCGGCGCCGAGGGCCGCGGTGACGGCGATGCGGGTGGCGCTGTCGCCGTCGTCGGACTGGAGCTTGAAGTCGGGCAGGGCGCCGGCGAGGACGAGCATCGTGAGCGTGCTCACCGCCCACACGGCGATCACGCGCGCCAGGCCGCGCCCCACTGTCCGCCACCCACCACCACGCACCGCGCCCCGCCCACCTCACGTCCGACGACCCCCTCCAGCCTGTCACAACCCCCACCCCACCAGGACCGAACCCTCCGGGGGGCGGGGGTGGGGCCTCTTTGAGGCAGGGCCGAGCCTTTCCTGGGGGGGCGGGGGTGTGCCTTTCCCGGGGGCCGGGGGTGGGCCTTCAGCGGAGCCTGGCCCGAATTCTCCGCCGGGGCCGGGGCCGGGGCCGGGCCTCCCGCGGGGCAGGGGTTGAGCCTTCCGCGGGGCCGGGGGTGGACCTTCCCTGGGGGCCGGGGTGAGCCTTCCCCCGGGGATCGGGGGTGGGCCTTTCCCGGAGCCGGGCCTCCCGCGGGGCCGGAGGGGAGCCTTCTGCGGGGGCCGGGGCCGGGCTTCCCCCGGGGGCCGGGGCCGAGCCCTCAGCGGAGCCAGGGCCGACCCCTCCGCCGGGGCCGGGGCCGGGCCGAGCCCCTCCGCCGGGGCCGGGCCGAGCCCCGGCGCGCTCTGTGCCGTGGCGCGCGGCCCGCCTGCCCCGAGCGAACTCGCCCACCCACCCGCCCGTGACTCCCCGGTCCCCAGCAGGGCCTGCGCCCACCCTCCACAACGCACTCCCCCACCCACCCCGTAACCCCCCGACCGAACCACGCCACGCGGCCACCGGCCCCAGGAGCCCGCGTTCCGTTCCCCGCAGCGGAGCGGGCGGACAGCCCGGGAGGACCTGCCGGACAGCGCCGGTCTTGGCCGTTCTGCGGGGGTGATAGCTGGGCGGGGCGCTGCCGCGCAACGGCCCCAGAGGGCTGCCCGGACAAGAAGGAGCGGGTCGGCAGGAGAAAAACCACCGCACAGCGGCCCCAGCCGACTGCCCCAGGCAAGTGAGGGCGAACGAGCGAGAGAAGAACCGCCCCACAGCGACCCCAGGGGGTCGACCCAGGGAAGTGAAGGCGGGGTGGGCGGCAGAAGAGTCGCCGCGCAACGGCCCCAGGCGGCCGACCCAGACAAAGGAGGGCGGGCGGGAAAGAAGCTGCCGGGCAATGGCTTCGGATGGCCAGCCCAGACAGGAAAGGGCGAACGGGCGGGAGAAAGGCCACCGCACAGCGACCCTAAGGGCTGTCCCGCAATGATCTTGGCTCTGAGTACGGAGCACCCTGAAGAGCCGGTGAGGTGCTCAGCCAGTGGTTTGTGAGGTGTTCAGGGACCGGGCGTAGTCGGCGAGTGTGCGGAAGTCGTTCTCCCGTAGGCCGATCCGTGGGTTGACGTGGTGGAGGAGCCCGGGACCTTGGTGGTGGGCGGCCACGTACGACTGATCCAGCTCGCTCTGCTCGTCGTCCACCCAGGCGAAAGGACGGCCGTCTGCGTAGTCCACCAGCGGCCCGGTCTTCCAGTGGACTCCATCAGGGCGTTCCTGGAGCAGGACGTCGCCGAAGTCCACGAAGGGAAGTTCCGGAAGGCCGAGGACCGGTGCGATCCACCGGTTGGCGTCGTCCATCCATGTGGTGGCCCAGCACAGTTCGAAGCCGAGCTGGAGCAGGGTTCGTCCGTGCTCCGGGTTGAGCCAGACACGCAGGGGGCGTCGTCGGGAGGAGAGGCCCCTGTCGTCCTCATGGGCATCGTTCCGGGGGGCTCTGAGTGTGGTGTAGCCGTCGGGGCGCCTCTCCGGCTTGGCCGCGTAGGGGTTGAGCGGCCCGTCTACGTCGAGGAACAGCAGTGGTCGGTTCACGGTTTCCCCCGGTCTTGCGCACTGTGGCCTGCCCCGATCAGCGTAACTGTGGGATTGTCTCGGCGTTGGGCCGGTCTGAGTGATGATCACGATGTGGCGAGTGTGATCACGGCATCGGAGCCGTCATGGATAGCCCCGTTCGCGAGGCTGAGCCCGCGCAGTTTCGACAAGTCACTGACCACACTGCGGCGCGATGGAGCAGATGTGGTCCACCGGGGCCGGCCGTGGAGTCTGCCGCTGGAGGACCGGGTGTTGCTGGTCACGACGTACTGTCGCATCAATCTGACGTTGCGGCAGCTCGCTCCGCTCTTCGGCGTCTCGAAGTCGACGGCCGGCCGAGTCATCACCCACCTCGGACCCCTACTCGCACTCCAGCCCCGCAAGCGATTCGCCAAGGACGCCGTGCTCATCGTGGACGGCACCCTGGTGCCCACCCGCGACCACACGATCGCCGAGCGGTCGAAGAACTACCGGTACTCCACCAACCATCAGGTCGTCATCGATGCCGACACCCGGCTGGTCGTCGTGGTCGGCCGGCCGCTCGCCGGGAACCGCAACGACTGCAAGGCGTGGGAGGAGTCCGGCGCCAAGGACGCCGTCGGCAACACGGTCACGATCGCCGACGGCGGCTACCCGGGTACCGGATCGGTCATCCCGCATCGCCGCGAGCGTGGCCAGAGTGACCTCCCGGACTGGAAAGAGGAACACAACAAGTCCCACAAGCAGGTTCGAGCCCGCGTCCAGCACGTCTTCGCCCGCATGAAGACCTGGAAGATCCTCCGCGACTGCCGCCTCAAAGGCGACGGCGTCCACCACGCCATGCTCGGCATCGCCCGGATGCACAACCTCGTTCTCGCTGGTTAGGCAAGCGGGCCGCACCGCGGCCACCGTGCCCGAGGCGACTTCAAGATCTTCGCGGGACAGCCCTTAGGCGGCCGACTCAGGCAAGAAAGGGCGGACAGGTAGCAGAAGAACGCCGCACAGCGGCCCCGGGCGGCCGTGCCAGGCAAAGCAGGGCAGGCGTGGAACAAGCCGCCGGGCAACAGCCCCGGATGGCTAGCTCAGACACGAAGGGCGGGCGGGTGGGGGAAAAGCTGCCGCGCAGCGGCACCGGGTGGCTGGCCCAGGCAAGTAAGGGCGGGCGGGTGGGAGAAGAGCCGCCGCGCAGCGGTACCGGGGTGTGGGGCCGGGCGAGTGAGGTGGGCGGGTGGGAGAAGAGCTGCCGCGCAGCGGCACTGGGTGGTTGGCCCGGGCGAGTGAGGGTGGGTGGGTGGGGGAAGAGCTGTCGCGCAGCGGTGCCGGGGTGTTGGGCCGGGGTGAGCTGGTGTGCGGTGGCTGGGGCCGGGGCGGGGGGCCGTGGGGCGCCCAGGGGCGAGGGTCAGCAGCCGTCGTACCCCGCCGTAGGCATGGACAGCCGACGGTGCACGCGGGCCTTCATGCGGGAGTCGTAGCACGGCTCCTCGAACCCCGCGGTCTCGATCCGCACGCCGCGCCGCGCGCACTCCGCGGTGAACTCGTCGGCGTTCCGCAGCGCCCGCTCGAGGACCCGGCGGCACGGGACCACGAACAGGTCGACGAGGCCCGCGTCGACGTCGTTCCAGAAGACGGCGTGGTCGGCGCGCAGGCCGTGCACCACGAGCTCCCGGGTGACGACGTAGCCGTGCGCGGCGGCCCACCGCGCGCACATGGCGTGCTGGCTGCGGGAGTCGACGAGGAACGGGTCCAGGTCCAGCTCCTCCAGAGGTGTCAGGCTGGCGATGGCCGCGACCCGCACCGCGCGGGCGGCGTCGCCCCGGCGGGTGTTTCCCATGGCGTCCCCCTCACCTCTGGCGTCAGCCGACGACACTACTCCTGGCCGTAGGCTCGGAGACAGTCACACGAAGGAGGAACGAGTGCGGCCGGACGTCACGGTCACATGGTGGGGCCACGCCACCTGCACGGTGGAGGACTCCGGGACGCGCGTCCTGACGGACCCGCTGTTCGCGCGCCGCCTCGCGCACCTGCGCCGCCGCCGGGGGGCCGTACCGCCGCCGCGCGCCGCGGCGGCCGACGCGGTGCTCGTCTCCCACCTGCACGCCGACCATCTGCACGTGCCGTCCCTCGCGCGGCTCGCGCCCGGCACCCTCGCGCTGGTGCCGCGCGGCGCGGCCCGCTCGGTGCCGGGCCTGCGCCGCCTGACGCACCTGCGGTTCACGGAGGTCACGCCGGGCGACGAGGTGCCGGTGGGCGACGCCGGTGTCGTGGTGCGGGTCGTGCCCGCGCTGCACGACGGCCGCCGCCTTCCGGTGGGCCCGCGCCGCTCCCCCGCGCTCGGCTACGTCGTCCAGGGCGCGGCCCGGACGTACTTCGCCGGGGACACCGGCCTCTTCGACGCGATGGCCGAGGAGGTCGGGGACGTGGACGTGGCACTGCTCCCGGTGGGCGGCTGGGGCCCCTTCCTGGGCCACGGCCACCTCGACCCGGCCCGCGCCGCCGAGGCCCTGGCGCGGCTCGCGCCGCGCAGCGCGGTGCCGGTGCACTACGGCACGTACTGGCCGATCGGCATGGACGCGGTGCGGCCGCACGAGTTCCACGCGCCGGGCGACGAGTTCGTACGGCAGGCCGCGCGCCGGGCGCCGGACGTGGCGGTGCACCGGCTCGCGCACGGCGAGAGCGTCCGGCCCGGGGCCGCGCGATGATGCTCGCCGCCGCGACCCAGGTGACGCCGGAGTCCACGCAGCAGGCGGTCGGCTACCCCTCGCTGTTCCTGCTGGTGGTGGTCGGCGCGCTGGTGCCGGTGGTGCCGACGGGCGCCCTGGTCAGCTCGGCGGCGGTGGTGGCCCTGCACCGGACCGACACGGCGCCGTTCGCGCTGCTCGTCGTGTTCGGGGTGGCGGCCCTGGCGGCGTTCACCGGTGACATGGGGCTGTACTGGCTCGGGCAGCGCGGCATGCGCTCGCGGAACGGTTCGCGCTGGATGGCGGCGATCCGGGACCGGGCGCCCGAGGAGCGGCTCGCCCGGGCGCAGGAGAAGCTCCGGGACCACGGGGTCCTGGTCCTCGTCCTGTCGCGCCTCGTGCCCGCGGGCCGCCTGCCCGTCATGCTGGCCTGCCTGCTGGCCCGGATGCCGCTGCGCGGGTTCGCCCGCGGCAACCTCCCGGCCTGCGTGGCCTGGGCCGTGACGTACCAGCTCATCGGCATCCTCGGCGGGGCCCTGTTCGATGAGCCCTGGCAGGGCGTGGCCCTGGCCGTCGGCCTCACCCTCGCCATCAGCGCGACCCCGGCCCTCTGGCGCCACCTGCGCCACGCGTGAGCCGAGCCCCGGCCGGGGCTCAGCGCTCCAGGACCCGCGACCCGCCCACCGGCAGGTCCCACAGGTCCGCCGCGTCGAGCCCGGCCGCCGCCCAGGCGGCCCGCACCCGGTGCAGCGGCTCCAGGACCGGCTCCGCCGACAGCAGGAACGTGCCCCAGTGCATGGGCGCCATCCGCCGGGCGCCCACGTCGAGGAAGGCCCGGACCGCCTCCTCGGGGTCGCAGTGCACGTCCCGCAGCCACCAGCGGGGCTCGTACGCGCCGATGGGCAGCAGCGCGAGGTCGATGCCGGGGTGGCGCTCCCCGATCCGCGAGAACCAGTGGCCGTACCCGGTGTCGCCCGCGAAGTACACGCGCTGCCCCTCGCCGTCGGTGAGCACCCAGCCGCCCCACAGGCTGCGGCAGGTGTCCCGGAGCCCGCGCTTGGACCAGTGGTGCGCGGGCACGAAATCGAACCGTACGCCGCCCAGCTCGGCGGCCTCCCACCAGTCGAGTTCCGTCACGCGGGTGAAGCGCCGCCGCGTGAACCAGCGGCCGAGACCGGCGGGTACGAACACCGGTGTGTCGCGCGGCAGCCGTCTGAGGGTGGGCGCGTCCAGGTGGTCGTAGTGGTTGTGGCTGATGACGACGGCGTCGACGCGTGGCAGCGCGCTCCAGGCCACGCCGACGGGGGTGACCCGGGCGGGGGTGCCCAGGATGGTCCGGGACCAGACGGGGTCGGTGAGGACGGTGAGGCCGCCGATCCGTACGACCCAGCTCGCGTGCCCGGCCCAGGTCACCGCGACCGTACGGGCGTCGACGCGGGGCAGCGGGCCCGGCGCGAAGGGCAGCCGCGGGATGTCGGCGAGCCCGGCGGGACCGGGCCGCAGCGCGCCCTCCCGGGCGAACCGGGCGAACGCACGCAGCCCCGGCAGCGGCGCGGTGAGCCGGTCCGCGAACGACTTGGGCCACAGCCGGGGCGTCCCGCACACCCGTGGCGGCGGAGCGACCGGGGGGCGGGCGGCGGCCCGGGCGCCCGCCCCGGGGCCCGCCCCGGAGCCCCGCCCGGCCCGCGGCGTCGCGCCCCGGCCCCCGCCGCCGGTCCGGGTGCGCTCCCGCCCGGCGGGCGCTCCGCGCTCCGCGCCGTCGACGCGGGCGAGCACGGGTTCCGTCGGTCCGGTGTCGGTCCGCGTCCCGGTGTCGGCTCTCGGGGACCGCTTCGTGTCTGTGTCCACGTCGGTGGCCGCGGTCGTGTCCGTGGTCGTGGCCGCCGTCACGGTCGCGGTCGTGGCCGCCGTCGCGGTCGTGCCGCTGTCCGTGAGCGCGTCGGTCTCCGTCTCGGTCTCGATTTCGGTGTCTGTGTCGGTGTCGGCCTCGGTGTCCGTGCCGGTGTCCGTGACCGCGTCGGTCTCCGTTTCGGTGTCGGCCTCGGCCTCGGTGTCCGTACCGGTGCCGGTGTCCGTACCGGTGCCGGTGCCGGTGCCGGTGTCCGTGACCGTGCCGGTGTCCGTGGCCGCGTCCGTGCCGGTGTCGGTGGCCGGGTTCCGGGGCTGAGGGTGTGTCTGCGTCACCGGGGAGGCTCCCATCGCTGTGCTTCCGCGCGGAGGCCGTCGAAGGCCCGTCCAAGTGTGGTCAACGTCCGTTTCACCTGTGGCAGTTCCAAGGGGTCGGGGGCGGTGAGGGCGCGGCCGCGCTCCTCGGCCGCGGTGCCGAGGAGGGGTCCGGTGGACAGCCGTACGCGCAGGGCGCCGATGTCGTCGCCGAAGCGGTGGCCGCCGGGCGCGGGCAGGCCGAGCCGCTCCTGGAGGTGGTCCTCCAGCTCCTGCGCGTCCGTGACGCCGCGCGCGGCGAGCGCGGGCCGCAGCGGGCCCAGGTCGACGTACAGGTGGCGGCCCGCCACCGGGGGCCGGGCGAGCGCGCCCGCGCCGGTCACGGTGGACCGGAGCGCGGCGGCCAGGCGCGCGTCCAGGCGGACCGCGGCGGC
>NZ_BNBT01000210.1 GCF_014656095.1 Streptomyces longispororuber | reverse complement strand
GTACGGGGCGAGCGGCGCGGCGGCGCCGGGGGGCGCCTGCTGGTGCGCGGGCGCGGACGGCGGCGCGGGCGCGGGCGCGGCCGAGGCCGGGCTCGCGGTGAGCGCCGGGGCGAGCGTCGCCGCCATGCCGAAGGCGAGCAGCGGCACGGTGAGGCGTCGCCGGGCGGGATGAGCCACGTGAGGTCCTCTCTGGTCGGTGGGGCGCCGAGGAGTTCGGCGCACCGCTCACAGGGACGCGAAGCGCGGCACAACACCTCCACCCGACACAAAGGGAACAGGACAAGAACGGCGCGAAACCGCTCAGGCACGCGAAGAAGCGGCACCTCCGCACAAGGTGCCGCTTCTTCGTCGAGGGCCGGGGCCGCCGCCGTATCGGTTGAGGGTCGGGGACACGGCGGCGGCCCCGGGGTCGTGGGCCCGGTGGGGCCTAGCGGTGGTCGCTGCCCTGGGCCTGCGAGGCGGCGCGGCCTGCCTCCAGGCGGGCGACCGGGATGCGGAACGGGGAGCAGGAGACGTAGTCGAGGCCCACCTCGTGGAAGAAGTGGACGGACTCCGGGTCGCCGCCGTGCTCGCCGCAGACGCCGAGCTTGATGCCGGGGCGGGTCGCGCGGCCCGCCTCGACGGCGCTGCGGACCAGGGAGCCGACGCCGTCCTTGTCGATGGTCTCGAAGGGGCTGACGCCGAAGATGCCCTTCTCCAGGTACGCGGTGAAGAAGCTGGCCTCGACGTCGTCGCGGGAGAAGCCCCAGACCGTCTGGGTGAGGTCGTTCGTGCCGAAGGAGAAGAACTCCGCGGCCTCGGCGATCTGACCGGCGGTCACGGCGGCGCGGGGCAGCTCGATCATGGTGCCGATGGAGAGCTTCAGGTCGGTGCCGGTGGTGGCCTGGACCTCGGCGATGACCCGGTCGGCCTCCTCGCGGACGATCTCCAGCTCCTGGACGGTGCCGACGAGCGGGATCATGATCTCGGCGCGCGGGTCGCCCTTGGCGTTCTTGCGCTCGGCGGCGGCCTCCGCGATGGCCCGCACCTGCATGGTGAACAGGCCGGGGATGACCAGGCCGAGGCGGACGCCGCGCAGGCCGAGCATCGGGTTCTGCTCGTGCAGCCGGTGCACGGCCTGGAGCAGGCGCAGGTCGTTCTCGTTGGCGTCCTTGCGGGACTCGGCGAGCGCGACGCGCACGGACAGCTCGGTGATGTCGGGCAGGAACTCGTGCAGCGGCGGGTCGAGCAGGCGCACGGTGACGGGCAGGCCGTCCATCGCCTCGAAGAGCTCGACGAAGTCCTGCTTCTGCTGCGGCAGCAGGGCCTTCAGGGCCTCCTCGCGCTCCTCGTCGGTGTCGGCGAGGATCAGCTTCTCGACCATCTCGCGGCGCTCGCCGAGGAACATGTGCTCGGTGCGGCACAGGCCGATGCCCTGCGCGCCGAACCGGCGGGCGCGCAGCGCGTCCTCGGCGTTGTCGGCGTTGGCGCGCACCCGCAGCCGGCGCTTGCCGTCGGCGAAGGCCATGATGCGGTGCACGGCCTGCACCAGCTCGTCGGCGTCGTCGGCGCCCGCGTGCATGCGGCCCTCGAAGTACTCGACGACCGGCGACGGCACGACCGGGACCTCGCCCAGGTAGACCTTGCCCGTGGAGCCGTCGATGGAGACGACGTCGCCCTCCTCGACGACGGTGCCGTTGACGGTGAGGCGGCGGCGCTTGGTGTCGACCTCCAGCTCCTCCGCGCCGCAGACACAGGTCTTGCCCATGCCGCGCGCGACCACGGCCGCGTGCGAGGTCTTGCCGCCGCGGGAGGTGAGGATGCCCTCGGCCGCGATCATGCCGTCGAGGTCGTCGGGGTTGGTCTCGCGGCGGATCAGGATGACCTTCTCGCCGGAGCGCGACCACTTGATGGCGGTGTAGGAGTCGAAGACGGCCTTGCCGACCGCCGCGCCCGGCGAGGCGGCGATGCCCCGGCCGAGCTGCTTGACCTTCGCGCCCTCGTCGAAGCGCGGGAACATGAGCTGCGCGAGCTGCGCGCCGGTCACCCGCTGGAGCGCCTCGGCCTCGGAGATCAGGCCCTGGTCGACGAGTTGCGTGGCGATGCGGAAGGCCGCGCCCGCGGTGCGCTTGCCGACGCGGGTCTGGAGCATCCAGAGCTGCCCGCGCTCGATGGTGAACTCGATGTCGCACAGGTCCTTGTAGTGCGTCTCGAGGGTCTCCATGATCTGCATGAGCTGGTCGTACGACTTCTTGTCGATCTGCTCCAGCTCGGCGAGGGGCACGGTGTTGCGGATGCCCGCGACGACGTCCTCGCCCTGCGCGTTCTGCAGGTAGTCGCCGTACACGCCCTGGTGTCCTGAGGCCGGGTCGCGGGTGAAGGCGACGCCGGTGCCGGAGTCGGGGCCGAGGTTGCCGAAGACCATCGAGCAGACGTTGACGGCGGTGCCCAGGTCGTGCGGGATGCGCTCCTGGCGGCGGTAGAGCTTGGCGCGGTCGCCGTTCCAGGAGTCGAAGACCGCCTTGATGGCGAGGTCCATCTGCTCGCGCGGGTCCTGCGGGAAGTCGCGGCCCGCCTCGGACTTCACGATCTTCTTGAACGTGGTGACGAGCTTCTTGAGGTCGCCCGCCTCCAGGTCGGTGTCGACCGTGACCTTCTTGGCGGTCTTGGCCTTCTCCAGCGCCTCCTCGAAGAGCTCGCCGTCGACGCCGAGGACGGTCTTGCCGAACATCTGGATGAGCCGCCGGTACGAGTCCCACGCGAACCGCTCGTCACCGGCCTGCTTGGCCAGGCCCTGCACGGACTTGTCGGAGAGCCCGATGTTCAGGACGGTGTCCATCATGCCGGGCATGGAGAACTTGGCGCCCGAGCGGACCGAGACGAGCAGCGGGTCGTCGGCCTGGCCGAGCCGCTTGCCCATCTTCTGCTCCAGGGCGTCGAGGTGCGCACTCACCTCGTCGCGCAGGACCGCGGGCTCCTCGCCGCTGTCGAGGTAGACCTTGCAGGCCTCGGTGGTGATGGTGAAGCCCGGAGGAACCGGAAGGCCCAGGTTGGTCATCTCGGCGAGGTTGGCCCCCTTGCCGCCGAGGAGGTCCTTGAGGTCCTTGTTGCCCTCGGTGAAGTCGTACACGAACTTCACGCCCTGAGTTCCCTGCGGTACGTGGGGATCTTTGTTTTCCGACACGGGTCTCGACTCCTCGAGGACGCGGTGGCTGCCCTGACGGCGAGGAACATACCCAGATCGAAGGCTCATGGGTACGTCCACTTGTGGGTCATACGGCCGTAACCACCCGTGCGCCGCTAGATCGAAAGTGACTCATGGGTAGCGGAATCCGGAATCAATCGTTCAAGTTTTGAAGGGTCAACCCCTGTAGACCCTGGGTTTTGCTCAGATGAGCGAGAAACGCGCCAGGTGTGAGTTCGAGTCGTAAATGATCGAGCAGTGGCACTGAGTGCCACCGCTTGGAGAAGTGCAGTCACGCCAGCGCCGCTCATCTGAGCGCAAGAGCGATCAGGGGTGGCGAGAATCACGCCGTTTCCCGGACTCGCTTCCCGGTATCCGGGCACTTCGCGGAGGCCTCCGGCGTACGCCGTGGACGCCGCGGCGGGCACCGGGTGCCGCTCAGAGGCCGAGCGCGGCGAGCCGCTCCTCGGCGCGCTCGGGTGCGTACAGGTGGTCCACGACCAGCGCGGCCGCCCCGACCAGGCCCGCCCGGTCGCCGAGCCGGGACGTGACGATCTCCAGGTGGGCCGTGGACCGCGGCAGCGCCCGCTGGTACAGCAGCTCCCGTACGCCCGTCAGGAAGGGCGTTCCGGCCAGATCTCCGGCGATCATCAGGACGCCCGGGTTGAGGAGCGTCACGACCGTGGCGAGCACCTCGCCGACGTGCCGTCCCGCTTCCCGGGCGAGGCGCGCCGCCTCCGGGTGCCCGGCCGCGAGCAGCCCGGCCACGTCGGAGCCGGAGGCCGCCGGCACGCCCGCCGCCGTGAGCCGCCCCGCGAGCGCCCGGCCGCTGGCCACGGCGGCCAGACAGCCGTACGCGCCGCACTTGCACAGCGCGGTGGCGCTCCCGGGCACCCACGGCACGCGTATGTGCCCGATGTCCCCGGCGCCGCCGTCCACGCCCCGGTACACGGAGCCGTCCACGACGACGCCCGCGCCGATGCCGGTGGAGACCTTGACCAGGGCGAAGGCCGAGCAGTCGGGGTAGGAGGCGCGCTGCTCGCCGTACGCCATGAGGTTGGCGTCGTTGTCGACCAGCACCGGTACGGGGGCGGGCCCGGCCGCGTGCGCGGCGAAGGCCCGGCCCAGCCGGGACCGGATGTCGTAGCCGTCCCAGCCCGGCATGATCGGCGGCTGCACCACGCGGCCCGTCCCGCTGTCGACCGGGCCCGGCACCGCGAGCCCGATCCCGCACACGGACCGCGCGGCCCGGCCGCCCTCGCGCAGCAGCGCCCCGAACCGGGCGCCCAGCTCGTCCAGGACCCGCTCCGGGCCCTCGTCCACGCGCAGCGGCCCGGTGTGCTCGGCGAGCACGTCACCGGTGAGGGTGAGCAGCGCGGCGCGGGCGTGCCGGGTCTCCAGGTCGGCGGCGAGGACCACGGCGTGCGCGTCGTCGAACTCCAGCCGGGCGGCGGGGCGCCCGCCGAGCGGGGACTCCACCGGGGCCCCGGCGCCCTCGCGCAGCCAGCCCGCGCGGAACAGCCGGTCGAGGCGCTGGCCGACGGTGGCCCGGGACAGGCCGGTGGCCCGCTGGAGCGCGCCCCTGGTGGTGGCGCGGCCGCTGCGCACCAGGTGCAGCAGCTCGCCCGCGCTCGCCTGGGCGGACCCGCGCGCCGCCGTCCCGTTCCCCATGGCCGCTCCTCCTGTCACCTGTCCTGCCGTTGCCGACGGTCCGGTGTCGTGCCGGTCGCCGACGGTCCGGTGTCGTGCCGGTCGCCGACGGTCTTCGTCGCCCTTGCGCGCGTCAACTAGGCGTTACATAGTGGGTTTTGCGCGGCGACCCGACGCAACTCTAGGGTGGACCGGACCGAACTGACAGCCCGTCGGCAGCGGTACGCCGCCGGGTCCGGGGAGAGACACGTGGACCGCACCCCCGCGGCCGCCGCGGCGGCCTCCGAGCCCGCGAGGACGACGTCCGCCGCGCCCGGCGCCGGCCCGGCGGTGTCCCGCGCCGTCACCCCGCGCCGCTCGGACCCCTTACGCGACGCCGCCGCCCGGGTCCTGTTCCGCAACTGGATCGAACGTTCTACCGTCCCCTCGCGCACGCTCTACCCCCACCAGTGGTCCTGGGACTCCGCGTTCATCGCCATCGGGCTGCGCCATCTGTCGCCGCTGCGCGCCCAGCTCGAACTGGAGACCCTGCTGCGCGCGCAGTGGGCCGACGGCCGCGTGCCGCACATCGTCTTCAACCCCTCGGTGCCGCCGGACGCCTACTTCCCCGGCCCCGGCTTCTGGCGCTCCCGCACGGCGGGCCGCGCGGCGGGCGCCCCCGACGCCGTCGAGACCTCCGGCATCGTGCAGCCGCCCGTGCACGCGCTCGCCGCCTGGCTGGTGCACCTCGCCGACCCCGGCCTGTCCCGGGCCCGCTCCTTCCTCGCCCGCCTCCACCCGCGCCTGGCCGCCTGGCACCGCTTCCTGCTGCACCGGCGCGACCTCGGCGGCGCGGGCCTCGCCGCCGTCGTCCACCCCTGGGAGCAGGGTATGGACAACAGCCCCTGCTGGGACGGGCCGCTGCGCCGCGTCCCGCCGGCGGACCCGGGCACGTTCCGCCGCGCCGACCTGCGCCACGGCAGCCCGCGCGAGCGCCCCACGGACCTCGACTACGGCCGGTACGTGCGGCTCGCCGCGGACTACCGGGACCGCGGGTACGGGGCCCACGACGACGCCCACCGGGCCGACCGGGCCCACCACGCCCGCCACGCCGACGCCGCCGCCCGCGGCCCCGGCTTCGCCGTGGAGGACCCGGCGTTCAACGCCCTGCTCATCGCCTCCGAGCACGCGCTGGCCCGTATCACCGGTGAGCTCGGCGTCCCCGCCACGGCCCGGCACGAGCGCGCGGAGCGCCTCACGCGCGTCCTGGTGGAGCGGCTGTGGGACCCGCGGGACGGGATCTTCCGGTGCCGGGACCTACGGGACGACCGGCCGGACGCGCCGGACGCGCCGGACGGACCGGGCGGCGCGCCCGCCGCCGGGGCGCTCGTGGCCGAGCGGGGCGTCACCGGCCTCGTGCCGCTGCTGCTGCCCGGGCTGCCGGACGGCGTCGTCGCCGCCCTGGTGCGCACCGCGTGCGGCCCCCGCTTCGAACTCGGCGGCCGGGCCCGGCTCGTCCCGAGCCACGACCTGCTCAGCCCGGCCTTCGACCCCCGCCGGTACTGGCGCGGACCCGCCTGGGTCAACGTCAACTGGCTGCTCGAACGCGGCCTGCGGCTGCACGGCGAGCGGGCCAGGGCCGACGCGCTGCGCGCGGCGGTGCTCGACGTGGCCGCGGCGTCCGGCTTCGCCGAGTACGTCGACCCGTACACCGGGGACGGCCACGGCGCGCGCGGCTTCGGTTGGAGCGCGGCGCTGGCTCTGGATCTGCACCTGGACACCGGCCGCGGGGGGCCGGCCCACCACACGGCGGGGCCTGGTACGAGGGAGAGGGCTCGACATGAGTGAGCGGCACCGGCACCACCTGCTCGTCCGCGGTACGACGTGCGCGGCCGTGGCCCCGGGCGGCGACATCCACGGCGTCCCGGGCGGCGGCCCGGACGGCCTCTTCGTCCGCGACGCCCGGCACCTCAGCCGCTGGCAGCTCACCGTGGACGGCGCCTTCCCGGAGCTGCTGGCCCCCGCCACGGGCCTCGCCCCCGCTGCGGACGAGGACGCCGACGTGCTGCGCTGCGTGCTCGTACCGCGCGGCGGCCGTGCGGAGCCGCCCGCGTACACGCTCTTCCGCGAACAGGCCGTCACCGACGGCGCGCTGGTCGAGGCGGTGCGGATCACCAGCAACCGCCCGGTGCCGACGACGGTGCGCGCCACGCTGACCTGCGACGCCGACTTCACCGACCAGTTCGAGCTGCGCGCGGACCACCGGACGTACGCGAAGCCGGGCGCGGTCCGCTCCCGCCGGGTCCTGGACGCCGCGGACCCGCACTCCCCGGGCGGCGGCGTGGAGTTCACCTACCGGCGCGGGGACTGGCTGGCCCGCACCACCGTCACGGCCGTGCCCGCGCCGGACGCCGTCGAGGAGACGGGCACCGGGGCGCGGTGCCTGGTCTGGACGCTCGCCCTGGGCGCGCATGCCTCCGCCGAACTGGCCCTGACGGTCACCGCCGCGCCGCACGGCGCGCCACCGCCGCCGCGAGCGCCCGCCTCACCGGAGGCGGCGCGCCGCCAACTCGCCGCGGCGCGGCAGCGGTTCACGGCCTCCGACCCCCTGCCTGCAGACCGGCCCCGGCTGGCCGCCGCGTGCGCGCGGGGGCTCGCCGACCTGGCGGCCCTCCAGGTGCCCGCGCGCGGGCCCGACGGGGAGGAGCTGCTCGTGCCCGGCGCCGGGGCGCCCTGGTTCCTCACGCTGCTCGGCCGCGACGCGCTGCTCACCTCGCTGTTCCTCCTGCCCCATCTGCCGGGGCCGGCCGCCGCGACGCTGACCGCGCTCGCCGCGGCGCAGGCCACGGAGGCCACCGCGGGGCCGGCCGCCCGGCCCGGCAAGATCGTGCACGAGGTGCGCCACGGCGAGCTCGCCCACTTCGGGCAGGTGCCCTACGGCCGTTGCTACGGCTCCGTCGACGCCACCCCGCTCTTCCTCGTCCTCCTCGGCGCCTACACCGAGCGGACCGGTGACACCGCCCTCGCCCGGCGCCTGGAGCCGCACGCCCGCGCCGCCGTCGGCTGGATGCTCGACCACGGCGGGCTCACCACGCACGGTTACCTCGTCCACCGCGCCGAGGAGGGCGGGCCCGCCGACCGGCACTGGAGGGACTCCCCCGGCGCGATCTGCGGCGCCGACGGGGCCCGGCCCGCGGGCCCGGTCGTGGTGGCGGGCGCGCAGGGCTACGCGTACGACGCGCTGCGGCGGGCCGAGGGGCTGGCGCGGGCGGTGTGGGACGACGCCGGGTACGCGGACCGGCTCGGGCGGGTGGCGGCGGGGCTGCGGGAGCGGTTCCGGAGCGACTTCTGGATGGCGGGGCGCGGCTTTCCCGCGCTCGCCCTGGACGGCGCGGGGCGGCAACTGGACGCGCTGGCCTCCGACGCGGGGCATCTGCTGTGGTCGGGCCTGCTCGACAAGGAGCAGGGCGAGGCGGTGGGCCGCCGCCTCCTCGAACCCGACTTCTTCTCCGGCTGGGGCGTCCGCACGCTGGCCTCCGGCCAGGGCGCGTACCATCCGCTCTCCTACCACCGGGGCGCGGTGTGGCCGCACGACAACGCCCTCATCGCGCTCGGGCTGGCCCGCTACGGGCTGCACGACGAGGCCGGGACGCTGGCGCGGGCCCTCGTCGACGCCGCCACGGCCGGGGCGGGCCGCCTCCCCGAAGCCCTGGCAGGCCAGGCCCGCACCACTCACCCCACCCCCATCCCCCTCCCCCACACGTCCCTTCGCCCCTCCCGTACGGCAGCCACTCCCCTGGCCCTCCTGACCGCCACGACCCCGGCCTGACCACGGGGGCTCCCGCCGCCCGCCCTGTGGGCAACGGGTCCGCCCTGGGGGCGGAACGGGTGGGCACAGGGCGGAACCCGCAACGCCGGGCTGCGCCTCCGGCCCATCGCTGCCGGGCATGCGGGGCGTCCCGGGGCCGGCCCCGGCAGGGGAAAGGGCGGGTGGGCGGGAGGGAAGGGGGATCAGCCGCCGGAGGTGTCGAGTTCGGCCTCGGCGGAGATGCCCGCGCAGTCGTACGGGTCGCGGAGCCAGCCGTCCGGCAGGACCACCCGGTTGTTGCCGGACGTCCGCCCGCGAGGCCCGTCGGCGCCCTCGGGCCACCCCTGGTCCAGGTCCAGCTCGTCCAGGCCCGCCCGCAGCTCGGCGAGCGACGACGTGACCGCGAGCCGCTTGCGCATCTCGGACCCGACCGAGAACCCCTTCAGGTACCAGGCCACGTGCTTGCGGAAGTCGATCACGCCCCGCGACTCGTCGCCGATCCACTCGCCGAGGAGCGCCGCGTGCCGCACCATCACGTCGGCGACGGTACGCAGCGTGGGCCGCGCCACATCCCCCGTACGCCCCTCGAAGGCGGCGACGAGGTCCCCGAACAGCCACGGCCGCCCCAGGCAGCCGCGCCCGACGACCACCCCGTCGCACCCGGTCTCGCGCATCATGCGCACGGCGTCCGCCGCCGACCAGATGTCGCCGTTGCCGAGGACGGGGATCTCCGGCACGTGCTCCTTGAGGCGGGCGATCGCGGACCAGTCCGCGGTGCCGCCGTAGTGCTGCGCGGCCGTCCGCCCGTGCAGGGCGATCGCGGTGACGCCCTCCTCGACGGCGATGCGCCCCGCGTCGAGGTAGGTGATGTGGTCGTCGTCGATGCCCTTGCGCATCTTCATGGTCACCGGCAGGTTCCCGGCGCCGCTCACGGCCTCGCGCAGGATGGCCCGCAGCAGGTTCCGCTTGTACGGCAGCGCGGAGCCGCCGCCCTTGCGGGTGACCTTGGGGACGGGGCAGCCGAAGTTCAGGTCGATGTGGTCGGCGAGGTCCTCCTCCGCGATCATGCGGACGGCCTTGCCGACGGTGACCGGGTCCACCCCGTACAACTGGATCGAGCGCGGCTTCTCGCTCGCGTCGAAGTGGATGAGCTGCATGGTCTTCTCGTTGCGCTCGACCAGCGCGCGGGTCGTGATCATCTCGCTCACGAAGAGGCCCTTGCCGCCGCTGAACTCCCGGCACAGCGTCCGGAACGGCGCGTTCGTGATGCCCGCCATGGGCGCGAGCACGACGGGCGGCCGCACGGTGTGCGGGCCGATCGCCAGCGCGGCCGGCGGGGCGGTCGGGGCTGGCGGCGACGAAGGCTGCGGCTGGGACATCGGGCGGCACTCCGGTGGCGTACGGGAAGCGGACAAGCCTCTATTGTCCCTCAGCGCGACCACCCCTCGGCCCGGGCCCGCCTCCCGGCCCGCCGCCGTCCCCGGCCGGGGCCCGCCCCACCCCGGTCCGCGACCGCCCCCTGCGGCTGCTGCCCCAGCTCGTGACCGGCTCGTCCGGCAGCTCGGCGAGCCGCTCCAGGCGCGCCTCCGTCTCGTCGTCGGCGGGTACGTACGCGACGAGGCGGTACGCCTGGGTCTCCGGGGACAGCCACATGGTGCGGTGCTCCAGGCTGAGGAGCCCCACCCGGGGGTGCTGGTAGCGCTTGACGTGGGGGAGCATCGTGGCGAGCTCGTGGCGCTCCCACAGCGCGCGGAACTCCGCCGAGACCCCCAGCAGCCCGTCGAGCCGCTCCTTCCAGGCGGGCTCCGCCAGGTGCTCGGCCATGCCCGCGCGGAACTTCGCGATGAGGTCGCGCAGCATCTCGTCGCGGTCCAGGAAGGTCTCGCGCCAGCGCCTGCTGGTGGTGAGCAGCCACAGGCAGTTCCGCTCGTGCGGCGGCAGCTCGGTGAGCTCGCCGAAGACCTGCGCGAAGGGGCGGTTGTGCGCGAGGACGTCGTAGCGGGCGTTCTGGAGGGTCGCCGGGTAGGGGGCGATGCGGTGCATCAGGCGCAGGGCCGTGCCGGAGACCAGCGGGCACTCGGTCTCGGGGCGCGGGTCGACGACGCCCGCGAGCGCGAAGAGGTGGCCGCGCTCGGTCTGGTCCATGAGCAGCGCGCGGGCCACGGCGTCCAGGACCTGCGCGGACACCCGGATGGCGCGCCCCTGCTCCAGCCACGTGTACCAGGTGACGCCCACCGCCGCGAGCTGCGCGACCTCCTCGCGCCGCAGGCCGGGCGTCCGCCGCCGGGCCCCGCGCGGCAGGCCCGCCTGCTCGGGCGTGATGCGCTCGCGGCGGCTGCGCAGGAAGGCGGCGAGCTCGCGCCGGCGGGAGGCGTCGTCCGCCACCGGG
>NZ_BNBT01000209.1 GCF_014656095.1 Streptomyces longispororuber | reverse complement strand
GCCGGCCGCCCCGGCTGCGCCAAGTCCCGTGCCGACGTACGGGCCGACGCGGCCGGCGCCCTCGCCGCCGCGGGACGCGCGGACCTGCCCCTGTACTGGTCCGGGTGCGAGCGGCGCTGCGGCCACCCCCGGGGCGACCGCGTCGACGTGGTCGCCGCGCCCGGCGGCGGCTACCACCTGACCGCCGTCCGCCAGGGGCGGGCGTCCGACCCCGTCCCCCTGGCCGACCCCACCCGCCTCGCCACCGCCCTGGCGGCGATTGGCCCCGTATGACGACCGAGAGCAGCGAGAACAAGACCGTGACCACCTACGAGTACGAGAAGGACGGCGCGGCCATCTACCGCCGGTCCTTCGCCACGATCCGCGCGGAGGCCGACCTCGTGGCGCTGCCCGCCGACGTCAGCCAGGTCGCGGTCCGGATGATCCACGCCTGCGGGATGGTCGACCTCGTACGGGACCTCGGTTACACGCCCGGCGTCGTGGCCCGCGCCCGCGAGGCCCTGCGCGCCGGGGCGCCGATCCTCTGCGACGTCCAGATGGTGGCCAGCGGGGTGACCCGCAAGCGGCTGCCCGCCGCCAACGACGTGCTGTGCACCCTCTCCGACCCGGCCGTCCCCGAGCTCGCGGCGAAGCTCGGCACCACCCGCACCGCCGCCGCGATGGAGCTGTGGCGGGACCGCCTGGAGGGCTCGGTGGTCGCCGTCGGCAACGCGCCGACCGCCCTGTTCCGGCTCCTGGAGATGATCGACGAGGGGGCTCCCCGGCCCGCCGCCGTCATCGGCGTCCCGGTCGGCTTCGTCGGCGCCGTCGAGTCCAAGGACGCGCTCGCCGCGCACCCCTCCGGCCTCGACCACCTGGTCGTGCGCGGCCGCCGCGGGGGCAGCGCCCTCGCCGCCGCCGCGCTCAACGCGATCGCGAGTGAGGAAGAGTGAGCGGCAAGCTCTACGGCGTCGGGCTCGGCCCCGGCGACCCGTCCCTGATGACCCTCCGCGCCGTCCAGGTCATCGCCGGGGCGGACGTGGTGGCGTACCACAGCGCCCGGCACGGCCGGTCCATCGCGCGCTCGATCGCGGCCGAGCACCTGCGGCCCGACCACATCGAGGAGCCGCTGGTCTACCCGGTCACCACGGAGACCACCGACCACCCCGGCGGCTACCAGGGCGCCATGGACGACTTCTACGCCGAGGCCGCGGCCCGGCTCGCCGCGCACCTCGACGCGGGCCGCACCGTCGCCGTGCTCGCGGAGGGCGACCCGCTCTTCTACGGCTCGTACATGCACATGCACAAGCGGCTCGCCGACCGCTACGACACCGAGGTGATCCCCGGTGTCACCTCGGTGTCCGCCGCGGCCGCCCGCCTCGGCACGCCGCTCGCGGAGGGCGAGGAGGTGCTGACGATCCTGCCCGGCACCCTGCCCGAGGAGGAGCTGACGGCCCGGCTCGCCGCGACCGACGCCGCGGTGGTGATGAAGCTGGGCCGCACCTTCCCCAAGGTGCGGCGCGCCTTCGACCGCGCGGAGCGCCTGGACGAGGCCCGGTACGTCGAGCGCGCCACCATGGCCGGGGAGCGCCTCGGCGCACTGGCGGACGTGGCCGAGGACTCGGTGCCGTACTTCTCGGTGGCGGTGCTGCCGAGCCGGGTGGCGGCGCTGCCGGTGCCGGACCGCGAGCCCCCTGCCTCCGCGGACGCCGGGGCCCCGGCGCGCGGCGAGGTCGTCGTGGTCGGCACCGGGCCCGCCGGGCCGCTGTGGCTCACGCCCGAGACGCGGGGCGCGCTCGCCGCCGCCGACGACCTGGTCGGCTACACCACGTACCTGGACCGGGTGCCGGTCCGCCCCGGCCAGCGCCGGCACGGCTCGGACAACCGGGTCGAGGCCGAGCGCGCCGAGTTCGCGCTCCAGCTCGCCCTGCGGGGGCGGCGGGTCGCGGTCGTCTCGGGCGGCGACCCCGGCGTCTTCGCGATGGCCACGGCCGTCCTGGAGACCGCGTCGGAGGACGCGTACGCGGACGTGCCCGTCCGGGTGCTGCCGGGCGTGACCGCCGCCAACGCGGCCGCCGCCCGCGCGGGCGCCCCGCTCGGCCACGACTACGCGACGATCTCCCTGTCCGACCGGCTCAAGCCGTGGGAGGTCATCGCCGGGCGGCTGCGCGCGGCGGCCGCCGCCGACCTGGTGCTCGCCCTGTACAACCCCGGCTCCCACAGCCGCACCTGGCAGGTGGGCAAGGCCCGCGAGCTGCTCCTGGAGCACCGGGCGCCGGACACCCCGGTCGTGGTCGCGCGGGACGTGGGCGGCGCCGGCGAGCGCGTACGGACCGTACGCCTCGCGGACCTGGACCCGGCCGAGGTCGACATGCGCACGATCCTGCTGGTCGGCTCGTCGCAGACGCGGGCCGTACGACGCGGGGACGGCGAGGCGTCCGGGACCGGCGGGGGCGACGTGAGCGGCACGGGTGGCGAAACGATTGTCTGGACGCCGCGCCGCTACCCGGAGGCGTAGCCCCGACGCTCAGAGGCGGTCCGTGACCCAGCGGGCCGCCTCGGCCGGACCGGCCACCTCCGGCACGCCCTCCGGCACGGGCGGCCTGCGCACCACGACCACGGGGACCCCCGCCTCGCGGGCGGCCGTCAGCTTCGGCGCGGTGGCGGCTCCCCCGCTGTCCTTGGTGACGAGGACGTCGACGCGGTGGCGGCGCAGCAGTTCCCGTTCGCCGTCGAGGGTGAAGGGCCCGCGGTCGAGCAGCACCTCCATGCGGGGCGGGTGCGGCGGCTCCGGCGCGTCCACGGACCGGACCAGGAACCACTGCTCCGTGAGCCCGGCGAACGCGGCGAGGCCCATGCGCCCGGTCGTCAGGAACACCCGCTCGCCGAGGCCGGGCAGCAGCTCCGCCGCCTGTGCCAGGGAGTCCGCGTCGTGCCAGACGTCCCCCGGGACCGGGTCCCACCCGGGACGGCGCAGCGCGAGCAGGGGAACATGGGCGTCGGCGGCGGCCCGCGCCGCATGGAAACTGATCGTCCCGGCGAAGGGGTGCGTGGCGTCGATGACCGCGTCCACCTGGTGCTCCCGCAGCCACGCGGCGAGCCCCTCGGCCCCGCCGAAGCCGCCGACGCGGACCTCGCCCGGCGGCAGCCGGGGGCCGGCGACGCGCCCGGCGAGGGAGCTGGTCAGGTGCAGGCCGGGGGTACCGTGCAGGAGTTCGGCCAGGCGGCGGGCCTCCGTGGTGCCGCCGAGTATCAGTACGCGCATGGAAGTCCGGGTCCGTTCATGAGCAGTGAGGTGCGAGGCGCCGGCGAGGCGAAGGGCGGCCGCGGCGCCCAACTCAAGCACACCGGCCTCCGCCACGGGTGGACCACCGGGGCCTGCGCGACGGCCGCCACCACGGCCGCGTACACCGCGCTGCTCACCGGTGGCTTCCCCGACCCGGTGACGATCACGCTGCCCAAGGGGCACACGCCGTCCTTCGCGCTCGCGGTCGAGGAGCTGGCGGTCGGCCGGGCGACGGCGGGGGTCGTGAAGGACGCGGGCGACGACCCGGACGTCACGCACGGCGCGCTCGTCCGGGCCACGGTACGGCGGCTGCGGCCGGGGGCCGGGGTCGTCTTCCGGGCCGGTCCCGGCGTCGGCACCGTCACGCGCCCCGGCCTGCCCCTGCCGGTCGGCGAACCGGCCATCAACCCCGTACCGCGCCAGATGATGCGGGACCACGTCGCCCGGGTCGCGGCGGAGCACGGCGGCAGCGGCGACGTCGAGGTCACGGTCTCCGTCGACCACGGCGAGGAGATCGCCCGCTCCACCTGGAACCCGCGCCTCGGCATCCTCGGCGGCCTCTCCATCCTCGGCACCACCGGCATCGTGGTGCCGTACTCCTGCTCGGCGTGGATCGACTCGATCCGGCGGGGCGTGGACGTGGCCCGGGCGGCGGGCCGCACGCACGTCGCCGGGTGCACGGGCTCCACCTCCGAGAAGACGGTCGTCGCCGCGTACGACCTGCCCGAGGACGCGCTGCTCGACATGGGCGACTTCGCGGGCGCCGTCCTGAAGTACGTCCGCCGCCACCCGGTCGAGCGCCTGACCATCTGCGGCGGCTTCGCCAAGCTCTCCAAGCTGGCCGCGGGCCACCTCGACCTGCACTCCGCCCGCTCCCAGGTCGACAAGGGCTTCCTGGCCGCACTGGCCCGCCGCGGCGGCGCCGACGAGCCCCTGGCCACCCGGGTCGCCGAGGCCAACACCGGCCTGGCCGCCCTCCAGCTCTGCGCGGCGGCCGGCGTCCCCCTCGGCGACCTGGTCGCTACCACGGCCCGCGACGAGGCCCTACGGGTCCTGCGCGGCGCTCCCGTGACGGTGGACGTCATCTGCATCGACCGCGCGGGAACGATCGTGGGCAGATCAGCCCCGGCCACAGGGCTGTCCAGCCCGTCCGGCGCTTGAGGACAAGCACGCGGCACGAGAGAACGAACGGGGGGAAATCCAGCCCGTCCGGCGTTTAGGGACGAGCGCGCGGCACGAGAGAACGAACGAGGGGGGGAAATCCAGCCCGTCCGGCGTTTGAGGACGAGCGCGCAGCGCGATGACCCCGCCGCGGCGCGGCGGAGAAGGGCGGGCGGGCGGGAGAACCAAGCCCGTCCGGCGCTTGAGGACAGGCAGGCCGCAGGCCGCGACCCCGGCGACACCCCCGGCCCAGCCCGGCAGGACCTAGCGGGCGCGCCCCGGCGAGTAGAGGTGGCTGTCACGGAACTGCGTAGCCCCCAACGTCCGCCCCACCATGATCACAGCAGTCCGCAGCACCCCGGCGTCCTTCACCTGCGCGGCGATCCCGCCCAGCGTCCCGCGCAGGATCACCTCCTCGGGCCGGGAGGCGTACGCCACGACCGCGGCCGGGCAGTCGGCCCCGTAGTGCGGCAGCAGCTCCTCCACCACGCGGTCCACGTACCGCGCGGCGAGGTGCAGCACGAGCAGCGCCCCGCTGCGCCCGAGCGTGGCGAGGTCCTCGCCCTCGGGCATGGGCGTGGCCTGCTGCGCGACGCGGGTGAGGACGACGGTCTGGCCGACGGTCGGCACGGTCAGCTCCCGCTTCAGGGCCGCTGCCGCGGCGGCGAAGGCGGGCACGCCCGGCACGACCTCGTACGGCACGCCCGCCGCGTCGAGGCGCCGCATCTGCTCGGCCACGGCGCTGAAGACGGACGGGTCGCCGGAGTGCAGCCGGGCGACGTCGTGCCCTTCCTCGTGGGCGCGGACCAGCTCGGCGGTGATCTGGTCCAGGTCGAGCCGCGCGGTGTCGACCAGGCGGGCGTCGGGCGGGCACTCGGCGAGCAGGTCGCGCGGCACGAGGCTGCCCGCGTACAGGCAGACCCGGCAGGCGGCGAGGGTACGGGCGCCGCGCACCGTGATGAGGTCGGCGGCGCCGGGCCCGGCGCCGATGAAGTACACGGTCATGAGTCCGCTCCCGCTGTCTCTTCCGTACCGGCAGGACGGCCCGCACCGGCGGTACGAGCGCTACGGGCGGTACGGGCTGTCTGGGTGGTCCGGGTGGTCCGGGTGGTCTTCTCCACGGCCCACTGGGTGACCGGCATGGCCTGCCGCCACCCGGTGAACCCGCCCACGGGCACGGCGTGGGCGACGGCGAGCCGCACCAGGTCGCCGCCGTGGCGGCGGTAGGCGTCGGCGAGGAGGGCCTCGGACTCCAGGGTCACGGTGTTGGCGACGAGCCGCCCGCCGTCGGGCAGCGCCTGCCAGCAGGCGTCGAGGAGGCCGGGCGCGGTGAGCCCGCCGCCGATGAACACGGCGTCGGGCGGCGGCAGTTCGCCGAGCGCGGCGGGCGCGGCGCCGGTGACGACGCGCAGGCCCGGTACGCCGAGCCGGTCGGCGTTGCGGCGGATGCGCTCGGCGCGCACGGGGTCGCGCTCGACGGTGACGGCCCGGCACGAGGGGTGGGTGCGCAGCCACTCCACGGCGATGGAGCCGGAGCCGCCGCCGACGTCCCACAGGAGTTCGCCGGGGGCGGGGGCGAGCGCGCTGAGGGTGGCGGCGCGGACGTGCCGCTTGGTGAGCTGCCCGTCGTGCTCGTACGCCGCGTCGGGCAGCCCCGGTACGGCGCCGAGCCGCAGGGCGCCCGGGGCGCGGCGGCACTCGACGGCGACGACGTTGAGGGGGTCGCCCGGGGCCCGGTCGAAGTCGTCGGCGGTGACGGCCTCGCCGACGTGCTCGCGTACGCCACCGAGCTGTTCGAGCACCCGCAGCCGGCTGGGCCCGAAGCCGCGGTCGCGCAACAGGGCGGCGACCTCGCCGGGGGTGGCGGCGCCCGCGCTCAGCACGAGCAGGCGCCGCCGGTCGTGCAGGGCGGCGGCGAGCCGCGCGGGCGCCCGCCCGACGAGCGTGACGACCTCGACGTCCTCCACGGGCCAGCCGAGCCGGGCGCAGGCGTAGGACACGGAGGAGGGGTGCGGCAGCACGCGCACGGCCTCGGGCCCGAGCTCCTCGGTGAGGGCGCGGCCGATGCCGTAGAACATGGGGTCGCCGCTGGCGAGCACGGCGATCCGCCGCCCCGTGTGCGCGGCGAGCAGCCCCGGCACCGCGGGCCGCAGCGGCGAGGGCCACGCGACCCGCTCCCCGCGGCACTCCGCCGGCACCAGCGCCAACTGCCGCGCCCCACCGATCACCACCTCGGCCCCCCGCAACACGCCCCGCCCGGCCTCACCGATCCCACCCCACCCGTCGGCCCCGACCCCCACAACGGTCACGACGACGGACGACGCGGCGGTCTCGACGGTCACGCTCGGTACCTCGGAATCAGGGGTTCGGGTCGCGGGTGCGGGGTTCGGGGGGGTGGGGCGACGTTGGCGCACTTTACTGGGCCGGGGCGGGCACTCCCCTGCTCGGGTCGGGCAGGACACCGCGCGGGCCACAGAGGTGACGCACGCCACTGCCGTCCTCCGATGAGCCGGGAGCTGGTCCGGGGTCTTCATGGCGGTGGTTCGGAGCGTGGCAGTACGGGTCGCGTTCGTGGAGGAGAGGGAGACGTCGTCATGGCCGGTGGCGCAGGGGGTAAGGGGCCCGCCAGTTACTTTCCGTCGATCGAGAAGAAGTACGGGCGGCCGGTGGCGGAGTGGCTGGAGCTGATCCGGGGGTCGGGGCTCGGCAAGCACATGGAGCTGGTGGGCTGGCTCAAGGCCGAGTACGGCCTGGGGCACGGACACGCGAACGCGCTCGTCGCGTACACGCTCGCCGAGGACCGGGCGTCGTGAGCGCGGCCGCCGCGGCGCACGCGGCGGCGGTGAGGGCGAGGCCGGCCGCGGACGGGTTCAGCCAGGCGGGGACGCCCGCGGTGTACGTGCCGTCGCCCGCGACGCGGCAGCCCAGGCGCAGGGGGACGTACGTGGCCTCGTAGCCGTCGAGGCGCGGGACGCGGGCGGCGCCCACGGCCGCCCGGCAGGCCTGGTCGTGCTCGGTGATGTCGAGGCCGAGGAGGCGTACGGCGCCATGGGCGTAGAGAGCGGCCGCGCCCGCCGCGAGGAGGGCCGCGGTGGCGCGCAGGGACGCGGTGAGGCGCGAGGGTGTGAGGCGCGCGGGGGCGGGTGCGGGGGGTGCCGGCGCTCGGCGGGGGTGGCGGGTCGCGGTCGTCCACGCGTAGGCCAGGGCGGCCGTCACCGCGATCAGGGCGATCAGCACGATGCCCATCAGGGAGACGACGTTGTGTTCGGCCACGGTGCCCGTGGTCTCCGGTGACATGCGGTGTGCCTCGTTTCGTCGTCCCGGGAAGGTACCAGGGACCCATTGGACCGCCGGGCCCGCTTCGTCGGCGGCCGTCGGTGTCCCTAGGGTGAACGCATGTCGAATACGCAGGTTCTCGCGGCGTCGGAGCCCGGCGGCGCGACGAGTGGGGTGCCGTGTGTTCCGCCGGTGGGCGAGCGGCCGTTCAGCGCCGGGGAGGCGGAGGCCGCCGCGCGGATGTTCAAGGCCCTGGGGGATCCGGTGCGGCTGCGGCTGTTCTCGCTGATCGCCTCGCACGAGGGCGGTGAGGCCTGCGTGTGCGACATCTCCGACGTCGGGGTCGCGCAGCCGACCGTCTCCCACCACCTGAAGAAACTCAAGGAGGCGGGGCTGCTCACCTCCGAGCGCCGCGGCACGTGGGTGTACTACCGGGTCGAGGGCCCCGTACTCGCCTCGGTGGCGCGGCTGTTGGGCCACTTCGGCTGACGACGCGCGCCAACCGTTCCGCGCGGCGGTCCGTTGGTGCCACCATGCTCACTCCGGACGTACGGGATCACGGGGCGGGGCGGGAGGCGCGGATGGCTGAGGTGTTTCTGCGGCGGTTGTCGCGGTGGCAGGCGGAGCAGCAGCGCGAGGACGTGGCGAGCGTGTACGCGGCGTGCCACGGGCGGGACCGGGCGGAGTTCCTCAAGCGCTTCGAACGCGAGGTGCAGGAACGGGACTTCGACATGGTCGTCGCCGACTCGGCGGGCGGCCTCGTCGGCTGCCTGTACGGCTACCGGGCCGCGCCCGAGGCCCCGGCGTACGCGGGCTTCGTGGCGGCCCTGCACGCCGCCGCGCCCGAGGCGGCCGCGGGGGCGGCGGCCGGACGGCTCTTCCTGCTCGCGGAGCTGATGGTGCTGCCCGGGCACCGGCGCCGGGGCACGGCCACCCGCCTGCGGGACCTGCTCCTGTCCCGGCACCGGACGGACGTCGTGGTCACCACCCTCGCGGCGCCGGGCGACGGGACGGGGCGCGAGGTGCTGCGGGCGTGGGCGTGCACGCGGCTGGGCGAGTTCGCGGCGCCGCCCGGCGAGGCGTGGCTGCACCCTGCGGGGCGGTGAGCCCGCGGGTCCCGGTGGGGTGGTGAGCCCGCGGGGTCGCCGTGGGGCGGTGAGCCCGCGGGGTCCCCGCGGGGCGGTGCGCGCCAGGCCCCCGCGGGGCGGTGAGCGCCTGCTTCGGCGCGTACACGCTGAAAGTTATCCACAGGCTGGGGACCTCGGCGGCGCGGAACCGGTCGGGCCAGGCACTATGGGGCCATGAGTGAGACGGGAACGCAGGTGGACGCAGGGGCCGGACGTGGTGCGGGGGCCGGACGTGACGCGGGGGGTGCCGGGATGCCCGACTGGGAGAAGCGCTTCCGCGCGCCGCGCGTCTCCCTGCCGGACTGGGCCGAGGACGCCCCGGACCGCTCCCTGTTCGTGTCGAACGCGACGGGGACGTACGAGCTGTACGCGTGGGACCGCGCGACGGGCGCCCAGCGCCAGGTCACGAACCGGGCGAACGGCACGACGGACGGCCTGCTCTCCCCCGACGGCCGGTGGATCTGGTGGTTCGACGACAAGGACGGCGACGAGTTCGGGGTGTGGCGGCGCCAGCCCTTCACCGGACCCGACCGCCCCGGCGGCGAGGGGGTCGACGAGGTCGCCGTGCCCGGCCTCGCGCCCTCGTACCCGGCGGGCCTCGCCCTCGGCCGGGACGGCCGCACGGTCGTGGTGGGCCGCTCCACGGACGAGGACGGCTCCACGATCCACGTCGTGCGCCCGGACGCGACCCCCGGCGAGGCGCCCGTCGAGATCTACCGCCACCGCGAGTCCGCGGGCGTCGGCGACCTCTCGTACGACGGCACGCTGATCGCCGTCGAGCACACGGAGCACGGCGACGCGATGCACTCCGCGCTGCGCGTGCTGCGCCTGGACGGCTCCGTCGTCGCCGAGCTGGACGACACCAAGGGCGGCACGGAGGAGCTGGGCCTCGAAGTCCTCGGCTTCGCCCCGGTGGACGGCGACACCCGGCTGCTCGTGGGCCACCAGCGCCGGGGCCGCTGGGAGCCGATGGTGTGGGACGTGGCCACGGGCGAGGAGACGGACCTGGACCTCGACCTGCCGGGCGACGTGTCGGCGGAGTGGTACCCGGACGGTTCGGCGCTGCTGGTCGCGCACAGCTTCGAGGCCCGCGGCGACCTGTGGCGGTACGACCTGGGCAGCCGGGAGCTGACCCGCGTGGAGACCCCGCGCGGCTCGGTGTCCGGCGCCACGGCCCGCCCGGACGGCACCGTGGAGTACATGTGGTCGTCGGCCGCCGAGCCGCCCGTCCTGCGCTCCACGTCCGGCCGGGTGGTCCTCGACCCGCCCGGCATGAAGGCGCCCGGCTCGGTGCCGGTGGAGGACGTCTGGGTGGAGGGGCCCGGCGGCCGCATCCACGCCCTGGTGCAGAAGCCCGCCGGGGCCACCGGGCCGCTCCCCACCGTCTTCGAGGTCCACGGCGGCCCCACCTGGCACGACAGCGACGCCTTCGCGGCGGGCCCGGCCGCCTGGGTGGACCACGGGTACGCGGTGGTGCGGGTGAACTACCGCGGCTCGACGGGGTACGGCCGCGCGTGGACCGACGCCCTCAAGCACCGCGTCGGCCTCATCGAGCTGGAGGACATCGCGGCGGTGCGCGAGTGGGCCGTGACGAGCGGCCTCGCGGACCCGGACCGGCTGGTCCTCTCCGGCGGCTCCTGGGGCGGCTACCTCACCCTGCTCGGCCTCGGCACCCAGCCGGACGCCTGGGCCCTGGGGCTCGCCGCGGTGCCCGTCGCGGACTACGTGACGGCGTACCACGACGAGATGGAGGCCCTGAAGGCGATGGACCGCACGCTGTTCGGGGGGACACCGGAGGAGGTGCCGGAGCGGTTCGCGGCGTCGTCGCCGCTGACGTATGTGGACGCGGTGAAGGCGCCCGTCTACATCTCGGCGGGGGTGAACGACCCACGGTGTCCCATTCGGCAGGTGGAGAACTACGTGGACCGGCTGGTGGCGCGGGGGGCGGTGCACGAGGTGTACCGGTACGAGGCCGGGCACGGGTCGCTCGTCGTGGACGAGCGGATCAAGCAGGTGGGGTTGGAGCTGGACTTCGCCCGGCGGCACCTGGGCTAGGGCCTCGCGGGAGCGCCCCAGGCCCACCCCTCCCCGAACCGGGGACTGCCGCCCCCGGCCCCCCGCCCTCCCGTCTGGGGCTCCGCCCCTCTCCCCCGTCATCGCCGCTCCGCGCCTCGTCCTCAAACGCCGGACGGGCTGGAATCTCCTCGACTCGCCGTCGTCGCCCGCCCGTCCGCCAG
>NZ_BNBT01000208.1 GCF_014656095.1 Streptomyces longispororuber | reverse complement strand
TGGGCCGAGGCGCGACGGCGGGGCGGGACGCGGGACGGGGCCGCGGCGGGCCGGGAGGCGGCCGCACCGCCCCCGCGGCGGTGCGGGCGAGGCCGCCCCGTGCCGCGTACGGAGCGCGGAGAACACAGCCGAGGAGAGTTGCACAGGATGTCACTGATGCCCCTTACACCCCGTCCGGTGGCCGCGGTCCTCTTCAAGGCCGCCTGCCCCGACTGCCGCGCGCGCTTCGAACTCGCGGCGGGCGCCCTGCGGTTGGCCATCGGCGCCAGCCGCCGTACGACCTTCTACTCCTTCACCTGCCCCGAGTGCGGCACCGCCGTGCGCAAGCCCGCGGGGGAGCGCATCGTCGAACTCCTCACCGGGGGCGGGGTACGCACCCTGCGGCTGCACTCGACCGTCTAGGCTCGACGCATGTTCTGGGCGATGCTGGCGGTGGCCGTGGGATTCCTCGGCCTCGCCGTACTGGGTGTGTTCGCGATCAAGGTCTTCGTGGAGGCCCAGCGGCTCGGACGCCAGGTGACCGAGACCACACGGCGGATCAACCGCGCCGCCGAGGACCTGGAGCGGGCGGCCGCCGGGGTGGCCCGGGCGGGCCGCGAGGCGGGCTGACGCCGGGGTGGCCCGCCGGGGTGCGGCCACGGGCCCGCCGCCTGCGCCGGGTACGCTCTGAAGTGGCCCGAAATGTGAGGCGCGGGCCGCAACTGGGAGTATGCACGGGGATTGCCCCGCGTTTACTCCAGGGGGTTACGATCGCTGGCAAGCCCGGCGGTCGGATGACTGTCCGACAGCCGGTCCCGAAATCGACGCCTCGGTGAAGAAGGTAGACAGCTATGGGTAGGCTCGGCCCCACCGAGATCATTCTGATCCTCGTCATCCTGGTCCTGCTCTTCGGTGCGAAGAAGCTCCCGGACATGGCCCGGTCCCTCGGCAAGTCGGCGCGCATCCTCAAGAGCGAGGCCAAGGCCATGAAGTCGGACGGCAAGCAGGACGAGGCCGCCCCGGCCGACCCGCCCGCGGACAAGACCGCGCCCCAGCGCACCATCCAGGCCGCCCCCGGCGACGTGAGCAGCTCCCGTCCGGTCGCCGAGCCGACCGACCACACGACGAAGCGCTGACCCAAGGCCGGCTCCGGAAGCCGGCCTGCCGCACGAGATGAGGACGTGGGTTGCTCAAGTCTGCCCGCAAGAAGGAGAGGGACCCCGAGGGGCGGATGCCGCTCGCGGACCATCTGCGTGAGCTCCGCAACCGGCTCGCGAAGGGAATGCTGGCGATCGTCGTCGTGTCGATCGTCGCGGCGTTCTACAGCGAGGAGCTCATGGAGTTCCTCGCGGACCCCGTGCCGCGCTGCGAGAAGGGGCAGGACCGCACGGGCGGCGTCTGCGCGACGGTCTCGTACATGGACCTGCTCTCGCCCTTCACCACCACGGTGAAGGTGTCCCTCATGGTGGGCGTCGTCGTGGCCAGCCCGGTCTGGCTCTACCAGCTCTGGGCCTTCGTCGCGCCCGGGCTGCACAAGCACGAGCGCAAGTACACCTACGCCTTCGTGGGCGCCGCCGTGCCGCTGTTCGTCGGCGGCGCCTGGCTGGCCTACGAGATCATGCCGATCAGCATGCGCGTGCTGCTCAGCATCACCCCGGACGGGTCGGAGAACATCCTGCCCATGGACAAGATCCTGGACTTCAGCGTCCGGATGGTCCTGGTCTTCGGTGTCTCCTTCGAACTGCCCCTGCTGCTCGTGATGCTCAACATGACCGGCATGGTCAGCGGCCGGCGCATGCTGGGCTGGTGGCGCGGCGTCGTGATGGGCGTGTTCATCTTCGGCGCGGTGGCCACCCCGACGACCGACCCGGTCGGCATGATCGCGCTGGCCGGTCCCATCGTCGTCCTGTACTTCCTGGCCGTCGGCTTCTCCGTCCTGAACGACAAGCGGCGCCGCAGGAACGACCCGGACGCGGAGCTCGACGACGACGAGGCCTCCGAGCTGGACCTCACCCCCGAGCCGGTCGAGGGCATCGCGCCCGTGCCCGCCGCGAAGTCCCTGCCGGAGCAGGTCAACGGCGACGGCTCGCGCTCCGCCAAGTACAACGGCTACGACGACGTGACCTGACCCGTGCGGCACCGGCCGCGGCCCCGCCCCCCGACACGAGGGCCGGCCCGCGGCCGCACCCGTCACCGGTAACCGGAAGGGGCCGGACGCCCAGCGCGTCCGGCCCCTTCTGGCTGCCCGCCCGGGCGCCTTGTAGGGTCCGCCCGTGACCAGCGAGATCACCCTCTTCGTCAATCCCACCGCGGGCCGGGGCCGGGGCGCGCACGCGGCGCAGCCCGCCGCCGCGGCCCTGCGCGCGGCAGGGTTCTCCGTGCGCACCGTCATCGGCGAGGACGCCGGGGACGCGCTGCGCCGCGCCCGCGCCGCCGTCGACGGCGAGACCGGGGCGCTCATAGCCGTCGGCGGCGACGGGCTGGTGAGCCTCGCCCTCCAGGCCGTCGCCGGGACCCGTACGCCCCTCGGGGTGATCGCCGTGGGCACCGGCAACGACTTCGCGCGCGCCCTCGGCCTGCCCGTGCGCGCGCCCGCCGCCGCGGGGGCCCTGGTCGCCGACGCCCTCAAGGGCGCCCGGGTGCGGGCCGTCGACCTCGGCAGGGTGGGCGCCACCTGGTTCGGCACCGTGCTCGCCTCCGGCTTCGACTCCCGGGTCAACGACCGCGGCAACCGCATGCGCCGCCCCGCGGGCCGCCTGAAGTACAACCTGGCGATGATCGCCGAGCTGGCGGCCTTCCGGCCCATCCCGTACCGGCTCCGGCTCGACGACGGGCGGGTGCGCGAACTGGAGGCCACGCTGATCGCGGTCGGCAACGGACCGTCGTACGGCGGCGGCATGCGGATCTGCGCCGGGGCCGACCTGACCGACGGCCTCTTCGACGTCACGGTCGTCGGCGACTGCGGCCGCGCCACGCTCCTGAAGGTGTTCCCCCGCGTCTACCGGGGCACGCACCTGGACCACCCCAAGGTCACCGTGCACCGCGCCGCCCGGGTCGAGCTGGCGGCGCAGGACGTGACGGGGTACGCGGACGGGGAGCGGCTCGGGGCGCTGCCGCTGGTGGCGGAGTGCGTACCGGGGGCCGTCCGGGTCCTCGGCCCCTGACGCGGGGCGACGGGGCGCGCCCGCGGGCCGGGCCGCCGGGCCGCCGGGCTTCTGACCAGGGCGCCTGACCTCCCGTGTTTGCGCTGGTCCCGATAATGATCGTCCGATGTCAGTGGTGGCCGGTAGGCTCGAAAGCACGATGACAGAGGACCTCTCACCGGCCGAGCGATACGCGGCAGCACGGCGGCGTGCTGCCGAGCAGGCCACCGCGCTCGCGTCCTTCCGCGAGATGTACGAATTCGGCCTCGACCCCTTCCAGATCGAGGCCTGTCGGTCGCTCGAAGAGGGCAAGGGCGTGCTGGTCGCCGCGCCCACGGGCTCCGGCAAGACGATCGTGGGCGAGTTCGCCGTCCACCTCGCCCTCCAGCAGGGCAAGAAGTGCTTCTACACCACGCCGATCAAGGCGCTCTCCAACCAGAAGTACGCCGACCTGGCCAAACGCTACGGCGCGGACCAGGTCGGCCTGCTGACCGGCGACAACAGCGTCAACTCCGAGGCGCCGGTGGTCGTCATGACCACCGAGGTCCTGCGGAACATGCTGTACGCGGGCTCCCAGTCGCTGCTCGGCCTCGGCTACGTGGTCATGGACGAGGTGCACTACCTCTCCGACCGCTTCCGCGGCGCCGTCTGGGAGGAAGTGATCATCCACCTTCCGGAGTCGGTCACGCTGGTCTCCCTCTCGGCCACGGTGTCGAACGCCGAGGAGTTCGGCGACTGGCTGGACACGGTCCGCGGCGACACCGAGGTGATCGTCTCCGAGCACCGTCCCGTGCCGCTGTTCCAGCACGTCCTCGCCGGCCGCCGGATGTACGACCTCTTCGAGGAGGGCGAGGGGCGCCGCAAGACGGTCAACCCCGACCTGACGCGGATGGCCCGCATGGAGGCCAGCCGGGCGTACAACCCGCGCGAGCGCCGCAAGGGCAAGATGATCCGCGAGGCCGACCGCGAGCGCGAGCGGCGCCAGCGGTCGCGGATCTGGACGCCCTCGCGCCCCGAGGTCATCGAGCGGCTGGACGCCGAGGGGCTGCTGCCCGCGATCACGTTCATCTTCAGCCGCGCCGGCTGCGAGGCGGCCGTCCAGCAGTGCCTGTACGCGGGCCTGCGGCTGAACGACGACGCCGCGCGCCTGGCGGTCCGCGAGCTCGTCGAGGAGCGCACCGCCTCCATCCCGAACGAGGACCTGCACGTCCTCGGTTACTACGAGTGGCTGGAGGGCCTGGAGCGCGGCATCGCCGCCCACCACGCGGGCATGCTGCCCACCTTCAAGGAGGTCGTGGAGGAGCTGTTCGTGCGCGGCCTGGTCAAGGCCGTGTTCGCGACCGAGACCCTCGCCCTCGGCATCAACATGCCCGCCCGCAGCGTGGTCCTGGAAAAGCTCGTGAAGTGGAACGGCGAGCAGCACGCCGACATCACCCCGGGCGAGTACACCCAGCTCACCGGCCGTGCCGGGCGCCGCGGCATCGACGTCGAGGGCCACGCCGTGGTGCTCTGGCAGCGCGCCATGAGCCCCGAGCACCTCGCGGGCCTCGCCGGCACGCGCACGTATCCGCTGCGCTCCAGCTTCAAGCCGTCGTACAACATGGCGGTGAACCTGGTCGGGCAGTTCGGCCGCCACCGCTCGCGCGAACTCCTGGAGACGTCCTTCGCGCAGTTCCAGGCGGACCGCTCGGTCGTCGGCATCTCGCGCCAGGTGCAGCGCAACGAGGAGGGCCTCGAGGGCTACCGCGCCTCGATGACCTGCCACCTCGGTGACTTCGAGGAGTACGCCCGGCTGCGCAGGCAGCTCAAGGACCGCGAGACCGAGCTGGCCAAGCAGGGCGTCGTGCAGCGCAGGGCGGCCGCCGCGGCCTCCCTGGAGAAGCTCAAGCCGGGCGACGTGATCCACGTGCCGACCGGCAAGTACGCCGGCCTGGCGCTCGTGCTCGACCCGGGGCTGCCCGCCGGGCGGGCCAACGGCCACCGGGGCTTCGACCACCAGGACGGCCCGCGCCCCCTGGTGCTCACCGCCGAGCGGCAGGTCAAGCGGCTCGCGTCGATGGACTTCCCGGTGCCGGTCGAGCCGGTGGAGCGGATGCGCATCCCCAAGTCGTTCAACGCGCGCTCGCCGCAGTCGCGCCGCGACCTGGCCTCCGCGCTGCGCACCAAGGCCGGGCACATCGTGCCCGACCGGCACCGCAAGGGCCGTTCGGCCGCCGCCGACGACCGCGAGATCGCCCGGCTCCGCGCGGAGCTGCGCGCCCACCCCTGCCACGGCTGCGACGAGCGCGAGGACCACGCGCGCTGGGCCGAGCGGTACCACCGCCTCAAGCGCGACACCCAGCAGCTCGAGCGTCGCATCGAGGGCCGCACCAACACCGTCGCGCGCACCTTCGACCGCATCGTCGCCCTGCTCACCGAGCTGGACTACCTCCGCGGCGACGAGGTCACCGAGCACGGCAAGCGCCTCGCCCGGCTCTACGGCGAGCTGGACCTGCTGGCCAGCGAGTGCCTGCGCGCGCGGGTGTGGGAGGGCCTCGGCCCGGCCGAACTGGCCGCGTGCGTCTCGGCGTTGGTGTACGAGGCCCGCGTCAGCGACGACGCGCTCGCGCCGAAGCTGCCCTCGGGCAACGCCAAGGCCGCGCTCGGCGAGATGGTCCGCATCTGGGGCCGCCTCGACGCGCTGGAGGAGGAGTTCCGGATCAGCCAGACCGAGGGCGTCGGCCAGCGCGAGCCCGACCTCGGCTTCGCCTGGGCGGCCTACATGTGGGCGAGCGGCAAGGGGCTCGACGAGGTGCTGCGCGAGGCGGAGATGCCCGCCGGTGACTTCGTGCGCTGGTGCAAGCAGGTCATCGACGTGCTCGGGCAGATCTCCGCGGCCGCCGCCGGCGAGGGCAGCACGGTCGGCAGGAACGCCCGCAAGGCCGTCGACCAGCTCCTGCGCGGGGTGGTGGCCTACAGCTCCGTCGGCTGAGCCGGGCGCCGTCCCCGTCGGACGGCTGGACGGCTGACCGTGTGAGGCCCCCGCCGGGTGACCCGGCGGGGGCCTCACACGTATCCGCTCCTGCTCCTCGTCGGCGCGGGAGGGCACGCGAGGCCGACGCCTGGTTCCGGGCGCCGGGAGGGCGGCGCGCCCCGCGTCGGCGGAGGTCGGGGCGGTGGGAGGTGGCGGAACGACGGGTGGACGGCGCTGTTCGAGAGCGTCACCGAACGCGTTCGATTGATCGCTAAGCGTGTAAATAGGGTTGAGTGTAGGCGCCTCGGCGGGTGCTCGCAGAGGGTTGCCGAATATGACTCCAGGGTGATGCGAGCGGACTAAGCTCGCCCGGAGCGCGGCGAGTTGAACGAGTTGCGACAGATTCGCGCGCTTGTTCGCGCATATCTCTGCTTATTCGACAATTCATTCCCCTGTACGTGTGCCACCCCCCGCACCCCGCACTTCCCTTGCACCATCCCCCCGGCACAGCCTTCGTATCACCTCCGTGCACCACCCCCGCACCACCCGCACCACCCCACGCACCACCCCGTGCGCATCCCCCACGTCCCCAACTTCCTCCCCCAAGACGAGTCTTCAGAGGGCATACATGGTGAGTGTTCAATCGCCTCCCGGTGGCCGAGAAGTCCCTTACGTACGCGTACTGTTGCTGCCCGCCATGCTGATGGCGGCGGTCACCGGAGCCGCCGTCGCCGTGGTGGCGGCCCCGGCCCGGACCGCCGTGGCCTGGTGCGGCACGGTCGCCACGCTGATGGTGATCGCCGTCGGCGCCGAGGCCGCCCGCCGCGGCCGCGCCATCCGGGAGCTGCGCAGGAGTCACGCGGAGCGGGTCGCCCACCTGGAGCGGCGGATCGCGGCCCTCGACGAGGACACCGAGCGGCTCGGCCGCGACCTGCTCCCGCACATGGTCGTCCGGGTCCGGCAGGGCGAGGCCCCCTCGGAGGTCGTCCGCCTCGTCATCGACGGCGACGAGACCAACCGGCGACTGCCGCACGCGCAGCGCGTGCTGCTCCGCTCGATCCTCGACATCATGGACCACGAGGAGGCGATGCGGGAGAACGCCCAGCGCGCGTTCGTCAACATCGCCCGGCGCGTGCAGTCCATCGTCCACCAACAGGCCGCCGAACTCCGCGAGATGGAGGAGTTCCACGGCCACAACCCCGAGGTCTTCGACGACCTGCTGCGGATCGACCACGGCACGGCCCTCATCGGCCGCCTCGCCGACTCGATCACCGTGCTCGGCGGCGCCCGGCCCGGCCGCCAGTGGCCCCAGCCCGTGCCGCTGTTCAGCGTGTTGCGCGGCGCCATGTCCCGCATCCTGGAGTACCGGCGCGTCGACCTGCACTCCATCGCCAAGGTCGCCATCCACGGCACCAGGGTCGAGCCGCTCATCCACGCCTGCGCCGAACTCCTCGACAACGCGACCCGCTACTCCCCGCCGCAGACCCGCGTGCACGTCACCGCCGTCGAGGTGCAGACGGGCATCGCCATCGAGATCGAGGACGGCGGCGTCAGCCTCAGCGAGGAGGCCCGCGGCCGGGCCGAGCAGATGCTCGAACGGGCCCAGAAGGGCCTCGACCTGAACGACCTCGGGGAGACGCCGCGGCTCGGCATGGCGGTCGTGGGCCGGCTCTCGCAGATGTACAACATGCAGATCTCGCTGCGGCAGTCCGCGTACGGCGGCGTGCGCGCGGTCCTCATCGTGCCGCGCGACATGCTCACCGCCGCACCGGCGACCGGCCTCGCGCACGGCATCGGCGCCTCGGCGGTGCCGCGCGTCGACGCCGACGGCAAGATCATCGAAGAGGCCCGGGACATCCGGCGCAAGAAGCCGCGCAAGGTCACCACCGTGCCGCGCCCCGCCGTGTCGTTCAGCTCGTCCATGGGCGACGAGGTGCCGGAGGTCACCGAGTGGACGGCCAACGGCCTCCCGCAGCGCAGGAGCCGCGTCAAGATGCCCCTCAGCGAGCGCTACCGGCAGGAGGCGGAGGCGCAGCGGCGCGCGGAGGCGGCCCTGGCGGCCTCGCCCGCGCAGTCCGTCGTCCGGCCCGCGCCCAAGAAGAAGAAGGAGGAGCCCGAGCCCGGCCTGTGGGTGGAGGCCTTCATGGCGGGCGTCAAGGGTGAGGACCCCGGCGCGGCCGAGCGCACGACCGACCCGGCGGCACCGCAGCAGGTCCGCGACGAGAACGACCACGGCAGCACCGACCACGCCGACGAGGGGGGCTGGAAGTGATCCAGCAGCGCGCCAACTTCGACTGGATGCTCAAGGAACTCGCCGACGGCGTGCCGCAGACACGGCAGATCGTCGTGCTCTCCGCCGACGGGCTGCGCATCGCGCGCCACGGCGGCGACCCGGACGGCGCCGACCGCCTGGCCGCCGCCTGCGCGGGGCTGCAGAGCCTCGCCGCGGCCGTCGCCACCGAGATCGCGGACAGCGACGGCTCCATGCGGATGGTCATCATCGAGGTCGACGGCGGCTACTTCTACATGATGGCCGCGGGGGCCGGCGCCTATCTGGCCGTGCTCGCCGACGAGACCGTCGACGCGGGGCTCGTCGCCAACCGCATGCGCGACCTCGTCATCCGGATCGGCGCCCATCTGACGAGTCCGCCCCGGCGAGACGGGCAGGCCGTATGACTCATCCGCAAGACCCTTCCCTCGACTCCTACGACTCCCTCGACCCCCTGGACGCGTTCACCGCCCCGGACTCCCTCGACGACGTCCACGACCCCCGGTTCCAGGCCGAGGTGCCCGTCAAGCGCGCGCGCCGCGGCCCGGAGAACCCCGAGAGGCTCTACATCCTCACCGGGGAGGACTCCGAGCGGGCACCGCTCGACCTGGTCACGCTGATCGTCGCCAAGGGCGAGCCGTCGCCGACGGCACAGCCGGAGCACTCCGCCGTGCTGCGGCTGTGCCGGACCCCGCTGTCCGTGGCGGAGCTCTCGGCCTACCTGGTGCTGCCGGTCAGCGTGGTGACCGTGGTCCTCACGGAGTTGCTGGCGGCGGACTTAGTGCAGGCGCGTGCCCCGCTCGTGCGCTCCGCGCTCCCCGACCGTTCCCTCCTCGAAGCGGTGATGCATGGACTTCAAAAGCTCTGACACGCTCACCTCCGGCATGCTCTCCGGGCCGCGCGAGCAGGACGTGCTGCCCGCGACGGCCGCCGCCGCCGTGAAGATCGTCATCGTGGGCGGCTTCGGGGTCGGCAAGACCACGATGGTGGGCTCCGTCAGCGAGATCCGCCCGCTGACCACCGAGGAGACCATGACCGAGGCCGGCATCGGCGTCGACGACGACTACGGCTCCGAGACCAAGACCGCCACGACCGTGGCCATGGACTTCGGCCGGATCAGCATCTCCGAGGAACTGGTGCTCTACCTGTTCGGCACCCCCGGCCAGGAGCGGTTCTGGTTCCTGTGGAACGGCCTCTTCGAAGGCGCGCTCGGCGCGGTCGTCCTCATCGACACGCGGCGCCTCGAAGTGAGCTTCGACGTGATAGGGCGCCTGGAGGAGCGCGGGGTGCCGTTCATCATCGCCGTGAACGACTTCCCGGACGCGCCCCGGCACCCGGTCGAGGCCCTGCGGACGGCACTCGACCTGGAGAAGGAGGTGCCGATCGTGCACTGCGACGCGCGCCGGCGCACCTCCAGCCGCGACGCGCTGCTGACCCTCATGCGCTATCTGCACTCCCTCGCCATGGCCCGGGCCTAGCCCGGCCCCACGAACCTTCGCAACCCCGGAGCGATGACCGTGACGACTCCCTCTTCGTCCCCCGCCCCGTCCCGATCCACCGCCGCGCCGCCCGGCTGCCCCGCCCACCAGGGCATCGCCCCCACCGGCCCCGGCGGGCTGCGCCGGCTGTACGGACCCGAGGCCGACGAGGACCTGGCGGGCGTGTACGAGAAGCTGCGCGCCGAGCACGGCCCGGTGGCGCCCGCGCTGATCCACCAGGACGTACGCGTCTGGGCGGTGCTCGGCCACAGCGAGAACCTGCACATGGTCCGCACGCCCTCGCAGTACACCCGCGACTCCCGCGTGTGGAGCGCCGTCAAGGACGGCACGGCGGGCCCCGACCACCCGCTCGCGCCCGTGTTCACCTGGCAGCCGATGTGCACCTTCGCCGAGGGCGCCGAACACCAGCGCCTGCGCGGCGCGGTCACCGGCGCCATGGCGGGCCTCGACCACCGCGGCATCCGCCGCCACATCAACCGCTACACCAACCGGCTCCTCAACGACATCTGCGAGCGGGGCACCGCCGACCTGGTCAGCCAGTTCGCCGAGCACCTGCCCATGATGGTGATGCTGCACGTGCTCGGCATGCCCGAGGACTACAGCGAACGCATGGTGCAGGCCGCCCGCGACATGATCAAGGGCACCGACACGGCCATCGCCAGCAACGCCTACGTGATGGAGGCCCTGACCCGGCACGTGACGCGCCGCCGCGCCCACCCCGAGGAGGACTTCACCAGCGCCCTCATCGCCCAGCCCCAGCAGCTCACCGACGACGAGGTGGCCGCGCACCTGCGGCTCGTGCTCATCGCCGCGTACGAGGCGACGGCGAACCTCATCGCCAACGTGCTGCGCATGGTCCTCACCGACCCGCGCTTCCGCGCCCAGCTCAGCGGCGGCCAGATGACCGTGCCGGAGGCGGTCGAGCAGTCCCTGTGGGACGAGCCGCCGTTCAGCGCCATGGTCGGCTACTTCGCCAAGCAGGACACCCAGCTCGGCGGCCAGCGGATCAAGGCCGGCGACGGCCTCCTGCTCGGCATCCAGCCGGGCAACGTGGACCCCGTCGTCCGGCCCGACCTGGCCGCGAACATGCAGGGCAACCGCTCGCACCTGGCCTTCAGCGGCGGGCCGCACGAGTGCCCCGGGCAGGACATCGGCCGCGCCATCGCGGACACCGGCGTGGACGCGCTGCTCATGCGGCTCCCGGACGTCGAGCTGGCCGTCGACGAGGCGGAGCTGCGCTGGCGCTCGACGATCCTGTCCCGGCACCTGGTGGCGCTGCCGGTGACCTTCGGCAAGCGGCCGCCGCAGGACGTCGGTGCCCGGCCCATGGCGCACGTGGCGGCGCCGCGCCAGAACTGGGAGGTGTCGACGCCGCTGCCGCAGCCGGTACCGCCCGCCGCTCCGGCACCGCCCGCCCCGTCACCGCGCCGGGCGGCCCCGGCCGCGCCCCCCGCACCGGCCCGGCGCAAGGGC
>NZ_BNBT01000207.1 GCF_014656095.1 Streptomyces longispororuber | reverse complement strand
CGCCCCGGGGGGGGGGCGGCCCGCCGCGGGCTCCTCGGGGCGGGTGCGCCCGGGTGCGGCCCCGCGGCGGGCGGCTCGGGGCTCAGCCCTTGAACCAGCGCACCGGGGCGGGCGCCAGGTTCTCGTAGACGTGCTTGGTCTCGCGGTACTCGGCGAGTCCGGCCGGGCCCAGCTCGCGGCCGACGCCGCTCTTGCCGAAGCCGCCCCACTCCGCCTGCGGCAGGTAGGGGTGGAAGTCGTTGATCCAGACGGTGCCGTGGCGCATCCGGCGGGCCATGCGGCGGGCGCGGCCGGAGTCGGTGGTCCACACGGCGCCCGCGAGCCCGTACTCGGTGTCGTTGGCGAGGGCCAGGGCCTCGTCCTCGGTGCGGAAGGTCTCCACGGTCAGGACCGGGCCGAAGACCTCCTCGCGGACGACCTTCATCTCGCGGCGGCAGCCGTCCAGGACGGTCGGCTCGTAGAAGTAGCCGGTGGCGGGGCGGACGTCGCTCGGCTCGGGGCGCTTGCCGCCGCAGCGCAGCACCGCGCCCTCCTCCAGGGCGGAGGCCACGTACGCCTCGGTCTTCTCGCGCTGCTCCTTGGAGACCATCGGGCCGACCTCGACGCCGTCCTCGGTGCCCCGGCCGAGCCTGATCCGCTCGGCGCGGCGGGCGAGTTCGGCGACGAAGCGCTCGCGCACCGACTCCTCGACGATGAGCCGGCCACCGGCGGAGCAGACCTGGCCGCTGTGGATGAAGGCGGCGTTGAGCGCCTGGTCGACGGCCGTGTCGAAGCCCTCGTCGGTGGCGCAGGCGTCGGCGAAGACGACGTTGGGGTTCTTGCCGCCGAGCTCCAGGGCCACCTTCTTCACGCCGAGCGCGGCGGCCTGGGCGACCTTGGTGCCGGAGACGAGGCCGCCGGTGAAGGACACCAGGTCCACGCCGGGGTGCTCGGCGAGCCGGGCGCCGACGGTGTGGCCGGGGCCAGTGACGACGTTGGCGACGCCCTCGGGCAGACCGGCCTCGACGAGCAGTTCGACCAGCGCGACCGTGGTGAGCGGCGTGATCTCGCTGGGCTTGATCACGAAGGTGTTGCCGGCCGCGAGCGCGGGCGCGATCTTCCAACTGGCCTGGAGCAGCGGGTAGTTCCAGGGCGTGATCATCGAGCAGACGCCGACGGGCTCGTGCACGACGACGCTGTGGACGTCGTCGGACCCGGCGTCGACGACGCGGCCCGCGCCCTCGCCGATCACGAGGTCGGCGAAGTACCGGAAGGCGTCGGCCACGCAGTCGACGTCGACGCGGCCCTCCTCCAGGGTCTTGCCCGCGTCCCGGCTCTCCAGCAGGCCGATCTCCTCGCGGTCGCGGACCAGGAGGTCGGCGACGCGGCGCAGCAGCGCGGCGCGCTCGGCGACGGGCGTGGCAGGCCAGGGGCCCTCGTCGAAGGCCTTGCGGGCGGCGGCGATCGCGGCGTCCGCGTCCTCGGCGCCGCCCTCGGCGATCAGCGCGAAGGGCTTTCCGTCCGCCGGGTCGACGATCTCGCGCGTGGCGCCGGATGCCGCCGCGCGCCAAGCGCCGCCGACGTGGATGGTCTTTTGTGCGGACACGTCCCTGTTGCCTTCCGTTCCTTGCGCTTTCTCACCTAATGCCCCACCTGAGCTCCTGTGGTGGCCGGGTGCACCTCCCCTTGCCGGGGGAATCCATGCCGAATCGGTGGCCGAAAGTGCGCTGTGTCACTGCTCGCGCGGGTAGACGGGGTGAAACGTACGCGGGAAGCACGTTCTGTCACTGGAGGTGGCGTTATGGCTGGAATGTCTCGGGCGCGGGGACGCACCGCGAGCGCGGTCTGCGTGACGGCGGCGCTGGCGCTGCTGGTCCCCGCGTGTGCGTCGGACGACGACGGCGGCGACGGCGACGGCAAGGGCAGGAGGGGCGGCAAGGCGGGCGAGGGGGACCGGGGCACCGCGGCGCTGAGCGCCCGGGAGATCTCCGACAGGGCGAGGCGGGCGCTGCTCGGCGCCAAGTCCGTGCACATCGAGGTGGAGGACCGGAGCAAGGACGCCGAGAAGGACGACCCGGCGCACATGGACCTCGCCCTCGACCGGGACGGCAACTGCGCCGGAACCATGGGCTTCGCCCGCGGCGGGGGCCGGGCCGAGCTGGTGAAGCGGGGCGACAAGGTCTGGCTGAAGCCGGACGACGCGTTCTGGCGGAACCAGTTGCCGCGCGGGCAGGGCGAGGCGGCGGCCGAGCTGTTCAAGGGCCGCTACCTGCACGGCACCACGCGGGACGAGATGCTCAGGGACCTCTCGGAGATCTGCGACCTCAAGGAACTCCAGAGCGGCGTCGACGACGACCCCGAGGAGACCAAGGGCTTGAAGAAGGGCGGCGGCACGACGGTCGCCGGCACGCGGGTCGTCCCGCTGACGGCGACCGAGGACGGCGCGGACAAGGCGCTGTACGTGGCCTCGGAAGGGACGCCGTACCCGATCCGCATCACGCAGAAGGACGGCGACTCGGATCAGACGACGACGTTCTCGGACTACGACGAGCCGGTCCCGGTCAGGACGCCCGCGGCCAAGGAGTCGCTGGACATCGCCAAGCTGGAGAAGCGGCTGCGGCAGCCGTGAGGCCGCGGTGACGTGCGGAACCCGCCGCCGGCGGCGGGCGGACGCGGCGGCGGGCGGACGTGGGCGGCGGGCGGACGTGGGCGGAGGGACGCGGCGGCGGGCGGATGTGAGGCGGGGGGACGCGCGAGGTCAGGCCAGGGCGTCGGCGGCCTCGTCGGTGAACTCGTCCGCGGGCTCGTCCCGTACGGACAGGCCCGCCACCCACAGCGGGAGCAGCCAGTGCGTGACGAAGGCGCAGAACATCACCTGGAACACCAGCGCCTCGGCCTCCACACCCGCGAATCCGGCGACGCCCGTGCCGACCACGGCGGCGAGGAGCAGCCACAGCATGATCTGCTGGGCGCGGGCCCGCACCCGGTCGCGCTCGGCGCGCTGGCGCTCGTCGAGGGCGCGCGGCCGCAGTTCAAGCAGGCCGCGGGTGGTGCCGTTGAGGATCCCGGTGGCCACGCACCAGGGGATGAGCAGGCCGAACATCACCAGCACGCCCCACCCCGATTCACCGACCACGGTGGCCAGCCAGGCCGTGACGGCCCCCGCCGTCAGCGCGATGTGCGCGCACACCACGGCACGGCGCCGGGCGGCGGAGCGGCGGAAGGGCGCGGCCTCGGTCCGGTTCATCAGGGCGTGCATCCGCCGGTCGTACGAGGTCATCTGCTGCTGCGCCATGTCTCCTGGTCCCTCCCGTACAGCTCGTCCGTGAGCGGGCGGAACGGCTCCAAGGAGAACAGCGCCTCGACGGGGAGCCCGAAGTACCGCGCGATCTTCAGGGCGAGGTCGAGGCTCGGGTTGTACTGCCCCCGCTCGATGTAGCCGATGGTCTGGTAGTGGACCCCCACGGCCTCGGCCAGGCTCTGGCGCGACACCTTTCGCTCGGCGCGCACCACGGCCAGCCTGTTGTGGACCTGCTCGCTCATGTATAAGAAGTACTACATCAAGCAGCAGAGCGGCAACAGCCACCGGCCTCTTTCCGGACGGCGGCGCGGCCCGCCGCCCGCACACGGCCACCGGACCCGAATCGTCCGGAAGCCCCGTTGACGCTCCGCGCCGCGCGCCGGGGCCCGCCCGCCACCTCGTACGCGCGCGGGCGCGAAGCGCATGAAACGCGAACCATGTCTCGTATCCACCCCGCCACCCGCTCTCTCCGGTTTGTCGCGTTGTGCGGCTACCCAGGGCCGGGGTCCGGTACGAGGGTGACGAGCAGGCACCCGCCTGAACGACAGGACCGAGTGAAGGGTGATCCAGCATGACGTCGTTCGCACCGACCGGTCTGAGCGGCATCGGCACCTCGCCGCAGCAGCAGTCCTTCGGTCAGCAGTTCCCGCCGCAACTCCAGCAGCAGCTCCAGCAGTTCGGCCAGCAGCAGCCGTTCCAGGGCCTGCTCCAGCAGATGGGGCAGCAGCCCGGCACGCAGCCGCAGACGCAGTACCAGATGGGCTACGCCCAGGCCGTGCGCGCGCCCATCGTGCCCTTCCCGGGCTACGAGCGGGCGATGATCCTGCTGGTCGACGGGCGCCCCGTGCAGTTCCTCGACCCGAGTGAGTTCGCCATCCAGTCCGTCCTGTTCGCCATCCAGAGCGGCCAGGCCGTCCGCGTCGCCTACGACGACCGGCTGCTGGTCCGCGGCCTGGAGATCGAGGTGCCGCGCGGCGTCATCCAGCAGCAGGCGCAGCAGGCCCAGCACTCACAGCAACAGCCGCACCAACAGCACCAGCAGCACCAGTTCTGACCGCCCCCTCCTCATCCCCCCCTCCCGTGTGGGAACACGGCCCGGTCCGCCACCACCCCGGCGGGCCGGGCCGCTCCGCGCGCCCCGAGGGACGCCGACGAGCGCCCGGAGCTGTGCCTCACCCCGGCCTGACGGCCTCCGGGCCGCGCCGCACCACGTCCCGTACGCACGCCCGCAGCCAGGCGTGCGCCGGGTCCGCGTCGTGGCGCGGGTGCCAGGCCATGGCGAGGGCCAGCGGCGGCAGCTCCAGCGGGACCGGGAAGGTCACCAGGCCCAGGGCGTCGGTCAGCGGCCGCGACCAGGAGGTGTCGAGCCCCACCAGGTCGGTGCGCAACAGGATGAACAGCGACGCCGGGTACGTGGCCACGGCGCCCACCACCCGCCGCCGAAGGCCCCGTTCGGCGAGCGCCGCGTCGAGCGGCCCGGTCATGCGGCCCTTGCGGGACACCGTCAGATGGTCGGCGGCCGCGAACCGGCGCGGCGTCACCGTCCCCTGGAGGAGCGGGTGCCCGGGCCGTACGACGCCGACCATGACGTCCTCGCGGAAGCGCTCGACCCGCAGCTCGGGCGCGACCGTGTCGATGACGCCGACCTCCAGGTCCGCGGCGCCCTCGCGCAGCAGGGGCGCGTCGAGCCGGCTCTCCGGCAGGAAGCGCAGCCGCACCCCGGGCGCCTCCTCGGCCGCCCGGGCGAACAGCGCCGGGGCGAACGCGGCGGCCAGCGAGTCCTGCCCGACGACGGTGAGCGTCCGCTCGACGGTGCGCAGGTCCTGCGCGCCGGGCCCGGCGAACACCGCGCGGGCCCGCTCCACCACCGCCCCGACCTCCGCGCGCACCGCCAGCGCGTACGGCGTGGGCACCATGGCGTGGCCCGCCCGCACCAGGACCGGGTCGCCGAGCGCCTTGCGGATGCGGCCGAGCGTCCGGCTCATCGCGGGCTCGGAGAGGTGCAGGCGCCGGGCGGCGCCGCGCACGCTGCCCTCGTCGAGCAGCGCGTCGAGGGCGAGCAGCAGGTTCAGATCGACGTCGGGCCGGGGCGCGGCCCCGGGATCGCCGGATCGCGGCACGCGTCACCCCTCCTCACCGAGGCTGCGCCGGACAGCGGGTACCGGCCGAGCCTACGGCGCGCCGCCGGGCGGGGGTCAGCCGGTCCCGGGCTCGGGGCACACGGTGTCCGGTGGGCAGAACCAGGTCAGGGCGGTGGACACCAGGGCCTTGACCTCGTCCAGGCCCGCGGCCCGCGCCCCGTAGCCCACGAGCGCGTACCGCTTGCCGTCGGCCGCCTCGAAGCGGTGGTCCACGACGTACCAGGTGCCGACGTCCGGCTCGCCGTCGATGCGGCCCGTCACGTACGTGAGCCGCGCCGCGGGCCGCGTGCCGTCGCCCAGGGTCCTGAGCGACAGCTTCCGGAACGCCGGGGACTTCGGCACCTTCGTGTCGTCGAGGAAGTCCCGGAACGACGCCTCCGGCGACGGCTCGCTCACCTCGTACACCTGGAGCCGCCGGTTGGCGCCGTAGTCGCGGAAGTTGACGACGGACATGCCGCCGCCCAGCGACTCCACCTCGGCGCGGCTCCAGCCGATCGGCACGGCCACCCGGAACCCCTCGGGGTCGGTCACGGTCTCGTAGCCGCGCGGCGGGACCGCCGCCGCGGAGGACGCGCCGTCCGTCGGCGCCGGTGACGGCGCGTCCCCGGCGCCCAGGCCGCCCGCGTCGCCCTGCTCGCCCTGGCCGCCCTGCTCCCCGGCCGCGGACCGCGGCCCGAGGAGGTACGCCGTCGGCTCCGGCTCGTCCTTCCAGCCCAGCGCCCAGGCGCCGAAGGCGACCCCGCAGGCCGCGAGGGCCGCGACCGCCCCGCGCAGCGCGGCCCGCTGGCGCACCGCGTCCCGGGCGTGCAGCGCGGCGATCTCCCGCTCCCGGTCGCGCCCGACCCACTCCTGCCGGTCCTCGTCGAAGACACGCACGGGCTCAGCCGGGGAGCTGCGGGAGCTGGGCGAGGGCCTGGAGGACGGCCGTCACGGACGCGGCCGTCGTGGCGGCGGGCGCGTACGCCGCGAGGTGCGCGCGCACCCGCGCGACCGGCCCCGGGCCGCTGCGCCCCGTCCGCGTGATCTCGCCCTCCACGGCGGCGAGTCCGGCGTCGAGGTCCTCGTCGTCGGCCGCGCGCACGCCGCCCGCCAGGTCCCGGCGCAGGCGGCGGACCGCCGTGAGCAGGTCCGCGTACTCCGGGCGGGCCACCACCGTCGTGTAGTTGGTGGACTCCGCCGTGCCGTGCTCGCCGAAGGCCTGGGAGCCGCCGTTGATGGCGTTGATGGTGACGGTCGTCCCGCCGGTCCCCGCCCCTGTCCCGGCGCCGTTCCCGGTTCGGTTCCCGGTCCCGCTCCCGCCGGTGCCGCCGCCCCGGTCGCCGCCGCCGGTCCCGCCTGTGTGTCCGTCGGTGCCGTCGTGCGCGTCGTCGCTCATACCGTGCTCTTCTCCGTGTGGGTGGCCTGGCCGTGGGTGCCCGTGGCGAGGGCGCCGCCGGACATCTCGTTGATGTACACGCCGCTGTTGTTGATCTGCGTGATGTTCTGCTCCAGGCGGTCCGTGCGGTAGCCGCTGCGCCGCAGCGCGTCGCGCACGCCCTCGCCGATGCGGTCCTGGAGGGTCTTCGTGTACCGGGCGACGTCCATCTCCTGGAACAGGGACAGCTCGTCGGTGGCCGCGAGCTGGCGCAGCGAGACCAGCGGGGCGTCGGGGGGCGCGGTGCGCGCGGGCAGGGCGCGGGCGCCGAGGGCCCGCAGCGCGCGCACGGCCGGGGGCAGGGGGCGCGCGGGGGCGACGCCCCTGACGCCGTGGCGGGCTTCCGCCGCGCCCGGCTTGCTCAACTGCCCGTGGGAGCGTGGCGCCTTGAAGCCGTCAGCCGCGTCCGGGGCGGGCTCCGGCGCGTCCCCGGCCGCGCACCACAGCCGCAGCGTGTCGCCCAGCGACGGCAGTGCCCGCAGTGCGCCGATGCCGAGCGCCACCCCGAACGCGGGCCCGGCCACGCACGCCCGTACGGCGTCCCGCAGCGGCCCCGCGGGCTCGCTCGCCGCGACCGCGTCGACCGCGCGGAACTCGGGCAGGACGGGACCGAGCACGTGCGGCACCACTTCGAGCACCAGCATGCCGCCCTGGGTGTGCACCCGGACCAGGAGCGAGACCACGACCTGCTCGTTCCAGGAGCCGACCCGCAGCCGCAGGAAGTGGCGCCGGGCCTCCCCGCCCTCGCCCACCGCACCGGCGAGGTGCCGCCGCGCCTGCTCGGCGTCGTACACGAGCGCGGTCTCGTCGCCGTCGCCCGTGTACAGCCGCTCGTCCCGGCCCGCGCCCGCCGGAAGGTACACGAACTCGTCGATCTCCAGGTGCCGCAGCCGGTCCTTGCTCGTGGCCCCGGCCGAGCTGCGCAGGGCGCGCAGCCGGGGCTCGATCATGGTGATGACGTCACGGGCGGAGAGCGGGGCGCGGGCGCCCTGCGCCGGCACGCCCCCCGCCGTGTCCCCGGTGTCGTCGCGCTTCAGCTCCAGGACCACCGACCACGGCTTGCGGGGCGTCCCGGCGCCCACGAAGGGGCGGTTGACGTCGTAGAGGGTGAGCGGGGCGGCCTGTTCCCGGCGCACGCGCGCGGCGATGCCCGCGTACCGCGCGGGCAGCGGGGGCTGCTCGGTCTCGGCGAACACCTGCCGGGCGAGCAAGGTCCGCAAAGCCCGCTCGGCGCGGAACCGGTGGCGCCACACGACCGCCGCCACCAGCAACGGGAAGATCACCGGGTACGGCGTTTCGGTGATGCCGTCGAGCGCCGCGACCCCGTACGTGACGGCGAACGTCCAGGCCAGGAACGTCACCAGCCACCCGAACCGCCGCCGCAGCCAGGCCGGCACCGCGGGCAGCGCCACCGGGCGCAGCGGCGCCCCGGTGCCGGTGTCGCGGCCGGAGACGATCCGCCCGCACCACAGGAGCAGCACGACCGCCGCGTACCAGAGGGCCCAGCCGCCGGGCAGCACGGCTCCGGCCTCGTCGCCGGGTACGCCCTCGCCGCCGTCGAAGGGCAGCCGCAGGACGTCCCCGAAGGACAGGCCCGCGTCGCCGCCGGCGCGGTCGTTGGCGGCGTCCCAGGCCATCAGCGCGTCGGTGGCGAGGAACCCCGCCCACACCGCGAGCAGCAGCAGCGCGCTGACCAGCTCCTCGCGCCGGGCGCGCAGCGCGTGGGCGAGCACCGGCAGCACGTCCGCGCCGGACGGCGGCGCGACCGGGCGCTCGGCGTGGCCGACGAGTTCGCCGATGACCCGTCTGCGGAAGTCCGCGTTCGTCCGCGCCCCGGCGCACAGCAGCCGCGTCGCCTCGGTGTGCGCGTAGTCGCGCGGTGAGTCGCCTCGCATGGCGGGCACCGTAGCGGCGCGGCGGTGGCCCCGTACGCGGAATCGGGCCGATGTCCTCCGGACCGGCGAGGCGGGTGGGGCGGGTGTGCCGGGGCGGTTCCGGGAGGACGGCGAACGCCCCTGGTGGCCGTGGGAACGGCCGCCAGGGGCGTCTCGTGCGGGCGCGTCCGGGCGCGGTCCGCTGTGCGCGGACGCGCCCGGCTGCGTCTATGTGCGGGTGGACGTGCGTCCGGGGCGTCTCCCTCGTCGTACGTCTGTCCTCGTCGTACGTCTGCCCGGGGGCGCGTCCCGTGGTACGGCTGCCCGAGGGCGTGTCCCGTCGTACGTCCGTCCGCGGTGGCGGGGCGGTGGGGCTCAGATGAGGCCGAGGGAGCGGACCGCCTCGCGCTCCTCCTCCAGCTCCTTGACGGAGGCGTCGATGCGGGCGCGGGAGAAGTCGTTGATCTCCAGGCCCTGCACGATCTCGTACGTGCCGTTCTTGGTGGTGACCGGGAAGGACGAGATCAGGCCCTCGGGGACGCCGTACGAGCCGTCGGACGGGATGCCCATGGACGTCCAGTCGCCCTCGGCGGTGCCGTTCACCCAGGTGTGGACGTGGTCGATCGCGGCGTTCGCGGCCGACGCGGCCGAGGACGCGCCGCGGGCCTCGATGATCGCGGCGCCGCGCTTGGCGACGGTCGGGATGAAGGTGTCGGCCAGCCACTGCTCGTCGTTGACGACCTCGGCGGCGTTCTTGCCCGCGATCTGCGCGTGGAAGACGTCCGGGTACTGGGTCGCCGAGTGGTTGCCCCAGATGGTGAGCCGCTTGATGTCCGAGACCGGGGTGCCGGTCTTCTTCGCGAGCTGCGAGATCGCGCGGTTGTGGTCGAGGCGGGTCATCGCGGTGAAGCGCTCCGCCGGTACGTCCGGGGCGGCGGCCTGCGCGATGAGCGCGTTGGTGTTGGCCGGGTTGCCCACGACCAGGACCTTCACGTCGTCCGCGGCGTGGTCGTTGATGGCCTTGCCCTGCGGCTTGAAGATGCCGCCGTTGGCCTCCAGGAGGTCGCCGCGCTCCATGCCCTTGGTGCGCGGGCGGGCGCCGACGAGCAGGGCGACGTTGGCGCCGTCGAAGGCCACGTTCGGGTCGTCGGTGATCTCGATGCCGCGCAGCAGCGGGAAGGCGCAGTCGTCGAGCTCCATCGCGGTGCCCTCGGCGGCCTTCAGCGCCGGGGTGATCTCCAGCAGGCGCAGGTTGACCGGCACGTCGGCGCCGAGCAGGTGGCCCGACGCGATGCGGAAGAGCAGCGCGTAGCCGATCTGGCCGGCCGCGCCGGTGACGGTGACATTCACGGGAGTGCGGGTCATGGCGATCTCCGTAAGAGCTCGGCGGTCGGGGCCCCTGCCCCATGTGCTGGATCCTCGCCGACGCCGCCTCGATCGCTTTTCGATGATCGATCTCTTGGCATCAAGAGAGATCCGCGGTCAGGCTACCGCCTGGTCGGGCCGGAGGCCTCAGGGGGTGGTGTGGCCCTGCCGGGCCGGGGTCCACGCCGGGGTCCACCTGGCGGCCGCCACCTGAGGAGGGGGGAGTGGCGGCCGCCTGCGGGGTGTGACCACTCCCGTGGGGGTAGGGGGCGTTTGCCCCGTGGGGGGTGGGCCATGCGTGGGCCTCGGCGGTTTTTCGGGGTTTCTTTTCCCGCCCGCCCACCCGTGGCTCCCCGGCTTTCGCCTGCCCGGGTCCGACGCGTAGCGCTTTCCCCGCCGTTGTTGGTGTTCTCTCCCGCCCGCCCGCCCGTGGCTCCCCGGCTTTCGACCGGCCGGGTTCGGCGCGTAGCGCTTTCCCGCCGTTGTTGGTGTTCTCTCCCGCCCGTGCGGTCCCGGCGCGGTGCGCTTTGCCGTGTGTTGTTGCTGTGGGGTTACTTCGTGCAGGCTCGTTGGCCTGTGGTCAGGGTTGCGCAGGCCTTGGCCTGGGTGGGGGAGGTGACCGGGACCATCGGCGTGTACGCGTCCGCGTCCCCGTCCACCGTCCCGCTCTGGCGGCTCCCCGCGCCCCCGCCCGCCCCGGTGATCCGCACCGTGTCCCCGGGCCTCGCCTGCGTTATGCGCGCCCACGCGGCCCCGCAGGTCTTGCTGTGGCGGACCTCGACGAGCGTCTTCGCGCCGACCGTCACCCGCGCCGTCGTACGGGCGAACTCGCCGCCGCAGCCCATGTTCTCCGGGTCCTTGCCCGCGCACGCGGCCCCGCTGCACTCCACCCCCGGCGGCAGGTCCGCCGTGGACGTCGTGGGCGCGGCGGACCGCTCGGCCTTGCCGTCGCCCCCGTCGCCGCCGACGCCGGTGAGGAACACCGCCGCCGCGATGACGACGAGCGCGCCCCCGACCCCCGCGAGGAACATCGTCAGCTTCCGCTTGCGCCGCTGCCCGTCGGGCGACTTCCCGTCGGGCCCCGCGGACACCACGGGCACGCTCCCGGCCCCGCCGCCGTACGCCGTGGCGGCCGCGGCGTGCGCGGAGGCCGCGGCCGTGGGCGGCGTCGCCGAGGCGTCGTACGAGGGGGAGGACGGCGGGGACGAGGCCGTGGGGAGCGAGGTGACGGTCGGCGGCGGCACCGCGCCCGGGGCCGCCGCGCCCTCGACGGCCGCCCCCGCCCCGTG
>NZ_BNBT01000206.1 GCF_014656095.1 Streptomyces longispororuber | reverse complement strand
CCGACGGCGGCCGGGGCGCCTCCGACGGCCCCGGAAGCGGGTCCGGCCCGGGCGGCCTGTGCACGCCGGACGACCCGGGTGCCCCGGACGACCCGGGTGCCCCGGACGGCCCGGGCACCCCGGACGGCCCCGGCGGTCCGGACACGCCCGGTGGCCCGGACCCGGCGGCCCGGCCGGTGGATGGCGCCCGCGCACACGCGAACGGGGCCTACGCGAACGCGAACGACCCCCTCGCAAAGGGGAACGACACCAGTGACAGCGACAGCGACAGGAACAGGGGCAGCCACAGCGGCAACGACAGCAACGGCGACAGCGGCAGCGTCGGCAACAGGGACAGGGGCAGCAGCAGCGACGGCAACAGGGACAGCGACAGCGGCAGCAACGGCGACGGCGACAGGGACAGCGACGGCGGCAGCCACAGCGGCAACGACGTCGACAACGACGACAGCGGTGACGCCTTCGACCGGGACACGCTGCCCACCCCGCCCGGCGCGACGCGCAACCTGCTGCGGTCGCTGCTCGCGCCCCGCCGCGGCCGGGTCGCGCTCGCCGCGGTGCTGCTCCTGCTCCAGCAGGCCGTCGTGCAGGCGGGCCCGCTGCTCGTCGCGTACGCGATCGACAAGGCCGTGCCCGCCGTGCGCGCGGGCGACCACGGCCCGCTGATCGCCGTGGGCGTCGGGTACGCGCTGTGCGCGGCGGTGGCCGGCGCGCTCCAGTACGCGTTCATCGTGGCCTCGGCGCGGGTCAACCAGGACGTGCTGCTCGACCTGCGCGGGCGGATCTTCCGGCACGCGCAGGCGCTGAGCGTGGACTTCCACGAGCGGTACACGTCCGGGCGGCTCATCTCCCGCTCCACCACGGACGTGGAGTCGCTGCGCGAACTGCTCAGCGAGGGGCTCCAGGAGCTGCTCACGGTCGTCCTGTCGTTCGTGTACATCGCGGCGATGCTGCTCTGGCTGGACCTCGGCCTCGGCGGCCTGGCCGTGGCCTCCTTCGTGCCGCTGTACCTGCTGATCCGGCTCTTCCAGCGCCGCGCGGGCAAGGTGTACCGGGTGCGGTCCACGGCCGTCGCCGCGCTGATCGTGAAGTTCACGGAGACGATGAACGGCATCCGCCCGGTGCGCGCGTTCCGCCGGGAGCGGGCCAACGACGAGCGCTTCGAGGAGCTGAACCGCCGCCACGAGCGCGTGAACGGCGACGCGATCCTGGAGATGGCCCGGTACGTGGTGGGCTCGCGGCTCGTGGCGAACACGGCGGTCGCGGGGATCGTGCTGTGGGGCGCGTACCGCGTCGCGGAGGGCACCCTCGCGCTCGGCGTGCTGGCCGCGGCCGTGCTGTACCTGCGCCGCCTGTACGACCCGATCGACCGGCTCGGGATGTTCCTCAACTCCTACCAGTCGGCGGCGGCCTCGCTGGAGAAGATCGCGGGCCTGCTCGCGCAGCGGCCCTCGGTGCCCGAGCCGGCGCCGGAGGCGGCGCGGCCGCTGCCGCCGGCGGGTTCGGCGCAGCCGGGCCGCACGGTGGAGTTCGAGGGGGTGCGGTTCGCGTACCGGACGGGCGGGGAGGTGCTGCCGCGCTTCGACCTGACGCTGCCGGCCGGGCAGACGGTCGCCGTGGTCGGCTCCACGGGCGCGGGCAAGTCGACGCTGGCCAAGCTCCTCGCCCGGTTCTACGACCCCACCGAGGGCCGCGTCCTGCTCGACGGGGTGGACCTGCGCGAGCTGGGGACGGCGGAGCTGCGGCGCGGCGTCGTGATGGTGACGCAGGAGGCGTTCCTGTTCTCGGGCACGGTCGCGGAGAACATCGCGCTCGGCCGCCCGGACGCCACCCGGGAGGAGATCGAGCACGCCGCGAAGGCGATCGGCGCTCACGACTTCATCGCCTCCCTGCCGGACGGCTACGACACGGACGTGCGCAAGCGGGGCGGGCGCATCTCGGCCGGGCAGCGCCAGCTCGTCGCCTTCGCCCGGGCGCTGCTCGCCGACCCGGCCGTGCTGATCCTGGACGAGGCCACCAGCTCCCTGGACATCCCCGGCGAGCGGGCCGTGCAGCGCGCGATGGACACGGTGCTGCGGGGCCGCACGGCGGTGGTGATCGCGCACCGCCTGTCCACGGTGGAGATCGCCGACCGGGTCCTGGTGATGGAGCACGGCCGCGTCGTCGAGGACGGCACCCCCGCCGAACTCGTCGCGGCCACGGGCCCCTTCGCGGACCTCCACCGCGCCTGGCGCGACAGCGTGGTGGGCTGACCGGGGCCGGGGGCCGGTCCGCCTCCCGGTAGGCGCGGCCTCCAGGGGCCGGGGCGGTCGCGGGCCGAGTCCCGCGGAGGGGCCCCGGCCCGGCCGAGATGTGCCCGCCGCGGCGGGCCGGGCCGGCGGTGGGCCGTGCCTGCCCAACCACCGCTCGACGAGCAGTCTTTGCGCCCGCATACCGGACGCCCGAACCCACGCACCGGACGTATTCCAGCCAAAGTACGCCAACGGAATGACATGTACCTGTCTCGAATGGCACTCTTCCCCTCATCAGTCGCACAGGGGCTCACGCACCGGCGGCTCCCGCGCGCGGCGCGTCCACCCAGGCGGCGCGGCGTGCGGCACGCACCACGTACTGCCCTGCTCTGCCCGGCCGGTCACTCGCCGCCGGGTCGCCTCAGGCCGCGCACCCCGCGGTCGCGCAGAAGGAGTCCGTGTTGAGCACATCCCCCACACCCCGCAGACGCTCCACCCGTACGCGCGCCACCGCCATCGGCGCCGTCACCGCGGCCGCCGCGCTGCTCGGCGTCACCGTCCAGGCCACGTCCGCCTCGGCCGGGCCGGCCCCCGCCGCCAGCCGGGTGGACAGCGGGTCCCTGCCCCAGAAGCTCTCCCCGTCGCAGCGGGCCGAGCTGATACGCGAGGCGGACGCCGCGACGTCCGCCACCGCGAGGACGCTGAACCTCGGCGCCCAGGAGAAGCTCGTCGTCCGCGACGTCGCCAAGGACCGCGACGGCACCACCCACACCCGCTACGAGCGCACCTACGCCGGCCTCCCGGTGCTCGGCGGCGACCTGATCGTCGCCACGGACAAGGCGGGAGAGGTCAAGGACGTCAACCGCGCCTCGAAGGCCCGGCTCACGGGCGTCCGCACGGCGGCCCAGGTCAAGGCCGCCGCCGCCGAGAAGCAGGCGCTGCGCGCCTCGAAGGCGGAGGGCTCCACGAAGCTCGAGGCCGCCAAGGAGCCGCGCAAGGTCGTCTGGCTGGTCAACAGCGCGCCGCGGCTCGCCTACGAGACCGTGGTCGGCGGTCTGCAGAAGGACGGCACGCCGAACGAGCTGCACGTGGTCACCGACGCCGTCACCGGCAAGAAGCTCGGCGAGTGGCAGGCCGTCCACCAGGGCACCGGCAACACCCAGTACAGCGGCCAGGTCACGCTCACCACGCAGCAGTCGGGCTCGCAGTACACGCTGACCGACACCGCGCGCGGCAACCACCAGACGCGCAACCTCAACCGCTCCACGTCCGGCTCGGGCACCCTGTTCTCCGGCCCGGACGACGTCTGGGGCAACGGCCAGCCCACCAACCTGGAGACCGCGGGCGCCGACGCGCACTACGGCGCGGCGCTGACCTGGGACTACTACAAGGGCGTGCACGGCCGCAACGGCATCAGGAACGACGGCCGCGGCGCCTCCTCGCGGGTGCACTACGGCAACAACTACGTCAACGCCTTCTGGCAGGACTCCTGCTTCTGCATGACGTACGGCGACGGCTCGGGCAACCGCAAGCCGCTCACCTCCATCGACGTGGCCGCCCACGAGATGACCCACGGCGTCACCGCCGCCACCGGCAACATGCAGTACCGGGGCGAGCCGGGCGGTCTGAACGAGGCCACCAGCGACATCTTCGCCGCGGCCGTCGAGTTCAACGCCAAGAACCCCAGCGACGTCGGCGACTACCTGGTCGGCGAGAAGATCGACATCCGGGGCAACGGCACGCCGCTGCGCTACATGGACAAGCCCTCCAAGGACGGCTCGTCGCTCGACTACTGGTCCAGCCGGGCCGGCAGCGTCGACGTCCACTACTCCTCGGGCATCGCCAACCACTTCTTCTACCTGCTGAGCGAGGGCAGCGGCCAGAAGACCATCAACGGCGTCACGTACGACTCGCCGACGTATGACAACAAGCCCGTGACCGGAATCGGCATCGACAAGGCCGCCAAGATCTGGTTCAGGGCCCTCACCACGAAGTTCAACACGACCACCAACTACGCGGCGGCGCGCACCGGCACGCTGGCCGCGGCGGGCGAGCTGTACGGCACGTCCAGCCCCGAGTACACCGCCGTCGCCAACGCCTGGGCGGCCGTGAACGTCGGCACCCGCCCCTAGGGCGGCGCACGGACGCCGCTCCGGAAGAGCCCTGCTCCCACCACCCTTCCGGAGCGGTGCCCCGGGCGCCCGGTGACCGGCTCGGGGCGTTCAAGCACTGTTCGCATGACGGACCTTGACCATCGGCCAACGAACACGATCTGGCCAACATTGAATCAAGGTCATGACATGTACCTGGCTCAAATGGCACGCTGCTCCCACACGGCACAACAGTTCTCCCGCACAGCACCAGTTCGGCCCGGGTGGTCCCCCATGCCACCCGGGCCTCCACACAAGGAGCATGCGTGACCCCCCACATAGCGAAGAAGCGTTCCACGCTGGCCATCGCCACCGCCGTCGCCGCCGGAGCGCTGCTCGCCACCGGACTGACCACCGGTGCCTCCGCCCAGACGGACCTCGACAGATCCGCCGCCGTGGCCGTGCCCGCCGCCGCGCCCGCCCCGCTGACCGCCACCGCCCGCGCCGGCCTCCTCCAGGACGCCCAGGGCAAGGCCTCCGGCACCGCCGACCGCATCGGCCTCGGCGCCAAGGAGAAGCTCGTCGTCCGCGACATCGTCAAGGACCGCGACGGCACCACCCACACCCGCTACGAGCGCACCTACGCCGGCCTGCCCGTCCTCGGCGGCGACCTGGTCGTGCACACCGCGAAGGACGGCTCCCTCAAAGGCGTCAGCAAGGCCACCAAGGCCACCATCAAGGTCCCCTCCACCGACGCCGAGCTGGCCCCGAAGGCCGTCGCCAAGGCCGCCAAGTCGACCGCCGCGACGTCCGGCGACACCCTCAAGGCCGACCCGCGCGCACCGCGCAAGGTCATCTGGGCCGCCGAGGGCAAGCCGACCCTCGCGTACGAGACGGTCGTCACCGGCGTGCAGAAGGACGGCACGCCGAGCGAGCTGCACGTCGTCACGGACGCCGCCACCGGTGAGAAGCTCTTCCAGCACCAGGCCGTCGAGAACGGCAAGGGTCACAGCCAGTACAGCGGCGACGTCGAGGTCGGCTCCGTCAAGAGCGGCAGCACCTACCAGCTCACCGACTCCCAGCGCGGCAACCACAAGACGTACGACCTGAACCACGGCTCCAGCGGCGGCAAGCTGTACACCGACGCCGACGACGTCTGGGGCACCGGCAAGCCCACCAACACCCAGACCGCCGCCGTCGACGCCGCCTACGGCGCGGGCCTGACCTGGGACTACTACAAGTCCGTGCACGGCCGCAGCGGCATCCGCGGCGACGGCAAGGGCGCCACGTCCCGCGTGCACTACGGCGACAACTACGTCAACGCCTTCTGGCAGGACTCCTGCTTCTGCATGACGTACGGCGACGGCGAGGGCAACGCCAAGCCGCTCACCTCCATCGACGTGGCCGCCCACGAGATGACCCACGGCGTCACCGCGGCCACCGGCAACATGGAGTACAGCGGTGAGTCCGGCGGTCTGAACGAGGCCACCAGCGACATCTTCGCCGCGGCCGTCGAGTTCAAGGCGGCCAACGCCAAGGACCAGGGCGACTACCTCATCGGCGAGAAGATCGACATCAACGGCGACGGCTCCCCGCTGCGGTACATGGACAAGCCCTCCAAGGACGGCGCCTCGCTGGACTACTGGAGCAGCAACGCCGCGAACGTGGACGTCCACTACTCGTCCGGCATCGCCAACCACTTCTTCTACCTGCTGAGCGAGGGCAGCGGGAAGAAGACCATCAACGGCGTCACGTACGACAGCCCGACCAAGGACGGCTCCAAGGTCACCGGCATCGGGCGGGCGAAGGCCGAGAAGATCTGGTTCAAGGCCCTCACCACGTACTTCACGTCCACGACGAACTACGCGCAGGCGCGCAAGGACACGCTCAAGGCCGCGGCCGACCTCTACGGGGCCAACTCCGCGGAGCAGAAGGCTGTCGCTGCCGCGTGGAAGGGCGTGAACGTCAAGTAACGCGCCCCCTTTGAGCCGGGCGGCATCCAGGGTGCAGATCCCCTGGGTGCCGCCCGCACCATGTGTATGACCTCGGGGCGCTCCTGTTCAGCGCATCAAAACGCCTGCCGCCTCCCCCGTCGTCTCCGTCGGGAGGGCCACCAGGCCCAGTTCCGTGCTGTCGGACAGGAGGCGGTGGGCGGGCAGGACGCGGACCGTGTAGCCGAAGGGGCCGGTGCGGTCCAGGGTCAGCGGGCCCTCGTACAGCAGGGCGCCCTCGGCGTCCGGCCCGCTCGTGGGCTTCAGCGGCACCGGCGTGGCGTCCGTGATGTGGTCCTCCGGGTCGACGCGGCCCGCCAGCGCCTGCACCTCGACGTCGTCCGGCGTCAGCTCCCCCAGCCGTACGCGCACCCGCAGCGCGACCGTGGCGCCCAGCTCGGCGGTGGTGCCCAGAGCGGCCGTCGCGACCGTCGCGGCCGTCGCGGCCGTCTCCACGTGGTCGACCGCGACGCGCGGCCAGGCGGCGCGCACCCGGCTCTTCCACGCGGCGAGCGCGGTGGCGGCGTCCGCGTCGAGCATCCGGTGGGCGCGCGCGGCCGGGGCGTACAGGCGCTCCACGTACTCGCGGACCATGCGCCCGGCCAGGACCTTCGGGCCGAGCCGGGTCAGGGTGCGCCGCACCATCTCGATCCACCGGTCGGGCAGGCCCTCGGGGCCGTGCTCGTAGAAGCGCGGCGCCACCCGCCGCTCCAGGAGGTCGTACAGGGCCGCCGCCTCCAGGTCGTCGCGGCGGTGCTCGTCGGTGGCGGCGCCGTCGGCCGTGGGGATGGCCCAGCCGAAGTCCGGCTCGAACCACTCGTCCCACCAGCCGTCCAGGACCGACAGGTTGAGGCAGCCGTTCAGGGCCGCCTTCATGCCGGAGGTGCCGCACGCCTCCAGGGGCCGCAGCGGGTTGTTCAGCCACACGTCGCAGCCCGCGTACAGCTTGCGCGCCATCGCCATGCCGTAGTCCGGCAGGAACACGACGCGGTGGCGGACGCGCGGGTCGTCGGTGAAGCGCACCAGGTCCTGGATGAGCCGCTTGCCGCCGTCGTCGGCCGGGTGCGCCTTGCCCGCGACGACGATCTGCACCGGCCGGTCCGGGTGCGTGAGCAGCTCCATCAGCCGGTCCCGGTCGCGCAGCATCAGCGTCAGGCGCTTGTACGCGGGGACGCGGCGGGCGAAGCCGATGGTGAGGACGTCCGGGTCGAGGACCTCGTCGATCCAGCCCAGCTCGGCGGTGGCGGCGCCGCGCTGCCGCCAGGACACGTGCAGCCGGCGGCGCACCTCGTACACGAGCTGGGCGCGCAGCTCGCGGCGGAGCAGCCAGATGTCGCCGTCCGGGATGCCCGCGACGGCGTCCCAGCGCTCGTCGTCGCCGACGGACAGCGCCTGGTCGGTACGGCCCGCGCCGATCCGGCCCGCGCCGCACCGGAACACCTCCGGGGCCACCCAGGTCGGCGCGTGCACGCCGTTGGTGACGGAGGTGATCGGCACCTCCTCGGGGTCGAAGCCGGGCCACAGGCCCTGGAACATCTCCCGGCTGACCCTGCCGTGCAGCGTGGAGACGCCGTTGGCGCCCCGGGCCAGGCGCAGCCCCATGACGGCCATGTTGAACAGGTTGGGCTCGCCGCCGGGGTAGGTCTCCATGCCGAGGCGCAGTATCAGCTCCACGTCGATGTGCGGCAGTTCCGCCTCGGGCCCGAAGTGGTGCGCGACCAGCTCGCGGTCGAAGCGGTCGATGCCGGCGGGCACGGGCGTGTGGGTGGTGAAGACGGTGCCGGCGCGCACCGCCTCCAGGGCGGCGTCGAAGGCGAGTCCGCCCTGCACCCGTTCGTGGACGCGCTCCAGGCCGAGGAAGCCCGCGTGGCCCTCGTTGGTGTGGAAGACCTCGGGCTCGGGGTGCCCGGTGAGCCGGCAGTAGGCGCGCACGGCCCGGACGCCGCCGATGCCGAGCAGCATCTCCTGGAGCAGCCGGTGCTCGCTGCCGCCGCCGTAGAGCCGGTCGGTGACCTCGCGGGCGCCGGGGTCGTTCTCCTCGACGTCCGAGTCGAGCAGGAGCAGCGGTACGCGGCCGACCTGCGCCTGCCAGACGTGGGCGCGCAGGGCGCGGTGGCCGGGCAGCGCGAGGCGCACCAGGGCGGGTGTGCCGTCGGGTTCGCGCAGCAGGGTCAGGGGCAGCTCGTTCGGGTCGAGCACGGGGTAGTGCTCCTGCTGCCAGCCGTCGCGGGTGAGGGACTGGCGGAAGTAGCCGTGCCGGTAGAGCAGGCCGACGCCGATGAGGGGCACGCCGAGGTCGCTGGCCGCCTTCAGGTGGTCGCCCGCGAGGATGCCGAGGCCCCCGGAGTACTGCGGCAGGGCGGCGGTGATGCCGAACTCGGGCGAGAAGTAGGCGACGGCGGCCGGGAGGGCGCCGTCGGACGCCGCACTGCGGCTATCCCGCCGCTCCCGCCCCTCCGGGTGCTCCTGGCGGTCCTGGCGGTCCTGGTGCTCCTGGTACCAGCGCGGGCCGGTGACGTAGGCGCGCAGGTCGGCGGCGCACTCGCCGAGGCGGCGCACGAAGTCGTCGTCGGCGGCGAGTTCGGCCAGGCGCGCGGGCGGCACGGAGCCGAGCAGCCGCACCGGGTCCCCGTCCGCGTCCCACAGGACGGGGTCGACGTCACGGAACAGGTCGCGGGTCGCGGCGTGCCAGGACCAGCGCAGGTTGCGGGCGAGTTCGGCGAGCGGGGCGAGGGGGGCGGGCAGGACGGGACGTACGGTGAAACGACGGATGGCTTTCACGGCGGCACCTCTGTCGGAGGACGTACGTGACGCATCGACGGTAGGGGGTGGCGCGGCTCGCCACCACGGGGCGCGCGTCCGCCCGCCCGGAGCCACGGCCGCGGCGGCGCGCCCCGGGCTCCGGGCCCCCGGGACGGCCGACCCGGGGGGAGCGCGCGGCCGGTCAGGGCGCGTAGCCGGAGATCACCGTGCCGTCGGAGGTGGTGGTGAAGACGGCGCCGCCGACGTACAGCGGACGGCTGAAGCGGGCCCACCCGGGGATCCGCTCGGCGGAGGGGTCCGAGGGGACGGTCTTGCTGCGCAGGGTGTCGACGTCGCCGTCGAGGCGCAGGCCGCGCAGCTCGGCGTCGCCCGTGGACAGCACCCGGTCGTCCGCGAGGGCCAGGGAGTTGAGGCCCGTCGGGGCGCCGTAGCGCCAGAGCCGCTTGCCGGTGCGCCAGTCGTAGCCGCTCAGGTGGTGGTCGACGGTGGGGTCGTCGTTGCCGCTCGCCACGACGAGGACGCCCGCCGCGCCGACCACGGGCCGGGGCCCGGAGACCGTCACGCCGGGCGCGAGGACGCGCCGGGTCCGCAGCGTCACGGGGTCGAGATCGCGCAGGCCCGGCTTCCCGTCCTGCCAGCACAGCACCGCGTCGGCGGAGCGCAGCAGGAGCTGGCCGCAGTCCACCGCGACCCGCCGGGCGACCTCCCCGGTCCGGGCGTCGAGGCGTACGACACCGCCCTCCTCCAGGGCGGTGAAGACCCGCCCGCCGCTCACCACCAGGGACGCGGACGTCTTGGGCAGGGCCTTGGACCGCCACAGCTCGCGGCCGTCGGCGGCGGAGCGGGCGCGGATCACGGCGCTGCCGGGCGGGTCGTTCGGGCCGTACGGGCCGAGGCGGAGCTCGGCGACGTAGAGGACGCCCCGCGCGTAGGCCATGGCGAGCACGCCCGACTCGTCGGCGGCCCGCTGCTGCCAGCGGCGGGCGCCGGTGGCGACGTCGACCTTGGTGACGCCGAGTTCGCTCGGCACGTAGACGGCGCGGCCGTCGGCGTCGGCCTCGGGGGCGACCGTGTGCAGGCCGATGAGGTCCCCCTCGGCGCCGTCGAAGCCGCGGCTCGTCCACCGGTGGCGGCCGGTCGCCGCGTCGAAGGCGGCGGCCGCGCCCTTGCCGTCGCGGCACACCAGGGTGGTGCGGGCCAGGACGCAGCCGTCGCCCATGGTGTCCAGGGCCTTGGGCCGGCGCGCGGTCCAGGGCTTCCAGCCCTCGGGCCGGGCGCTGGCGCGGGTGCCGTCGCGGCCGTGGTCGCCGCCGCGGAGGGCGTTGCCGTGCTGGGTGACGACGCGCGGGCCGCCGCCGCGCGCGGAGCCCGCTCCGGAGCCCGCGGGGGAGCCGCTGCCGCCACCGCCGGAGGCCGCACCGCCGGTACGGCCGCCACCGGCCTCGCCCCTGGCCTCCTTGGCGCCGTCCCCGAGCCCCGGCAGGAGCAGGGCCGCGACGGTCACCGCCCCGGCGGCGAGCGCGGCGGCGGCGATCCACACCGGGCGGCGGCGGGCGGGGCGGGACCAGGGCGGGGCGGCGGCCGGCCGCGCGGCCGGGGACGGCGGCCAGGTGCCCAAAAGCGGCGGCGCCGCGGGGGACGGTGTCGGCGCGCGAGGGGCGGGCGGCGGTGCGGGCGGGCGCGGGATGCTTCCCGGGCCACCGGTCACCGTGTCGGCCGCCGCGAACTCCTGCCCCAGCACGTCCTGTTCGCAGCGCCGGACGGCCTCGCGGTGCTCGGCGAACAGCGACAGGACCTCGGCGGGCCACGGCACCTCGCGCCCGTGGCCGCCCAGGCGTCCGGCCAGCTCGGGGGCCGTCGGCCGGTCCTCGGGCGTGGGCGCGAGGCAGGCGGCCACGGCCTCGCGCAGCCCGTCGTCCTCGGGCACCCCGGACAGGTCCGCGTCGCCCTGGGTGATGCGGAAGATGACGGAGGCGATCTCCTGGTCGTCGAAGGGCCCGCGCCCGCAGGCCGCGTACGCGAGCACGGCGCCGAGCGCGAACACGTCGGACGCGGGCACCACGGCGTGGCTGCCCAGGAGTTGCTCGGGCGCCATGAAGCCGGGTGTGCCGACGACCATGCCGGCCGTGGTCAGGGCCGTGGCGTCGAAGGCCTGCGCGATGCCGAAGTCGATGAGCCGGGGCCCGTCGGGCGTGAGCAGCACGTTGCCGGGCTTGAGGTCGCGGTGCAGGACCTGGGCGAGGTGCACGGCGCCGAGGGCGTCCGCGAGCCGGGCGCCGAGGGCGCGCACCGCGGCCACGGCCAGCGGGCCGCACCGCCGCACGGCCTGGCCGAGCGCGG
>NZ_BNBT01000205.1 GCF_014656095.1 Streptomyces longispororuber | reverse complement strand
AATCCAGATACAGATCCCCCACCTGAAGCGAGTACCGCCCGGCACGCCCCGGATCGGCGTCGAACAGCTCCCGCAGACGCACCTCCCCCAACCGCTCCTTGTGCTCGACCAGCGCCGTCCATGCGCTCGTCCGCGTCAGCCCGGTACGGTCATCTGCTGTCATCTGGACTTCAGCCTTCTCTCGTACAACGTGAGTACTGTGCGTACGCCCCGCTGTCCCCAACCTAATTGATCAGCGTGCCGTCCGAGGTGTCCGACCGCTGCCGGGCGGCTTGAGGACGGGCGTGAGCGCGGCGACGGAGAGCATGAAGAGGGCGGCCGCGAGGAGCATGGGGGTGTTCGGACCCCACAGCGCGGCCACGAGCCCGCCGAGTATCGCCCCGAGCGGGGCTCCCGCGACGGCCAGGGTGCGGAACGCCGCGCTGATCCGCCCAAGGACGGCGGCGGGCGCGCGCTGCTGCATCAGGGTGTGGGTACTGACGTTCCACACCATCCCCATGGCACCGAACAGGGTCATGCTCGCCGTCAAGGCCACGACGTCACGGAGCGTGCCCATGGCCACGAGTGCGGCGATCTGGGCCGTTCCGGCGACGAAGACGCTGCGGACGCGCCCGAGCCGCCGCGCCAGCCGCCCGGCGAGCACCCCGCCCACCAGGCTTCCGGCCGCATAGGCGGTTATGGCCGCCGCGTACCCACCGTCGCCCGCGTGGAGCCAGTCGGTGACCAGGACGACGAGGGTGGCCAGGAGGGCGCCTATACCGACGTTGCCCACCGCGGTCGCCGCGCACAGGGCGCGCAGCACCCGGTCCCGCCACAGCGCGCGCAGGCCGTGCGCGATGTCGGACCGCAGGGTGGCGCCGGCGGGTCTGGGCGGGTGCTCCGGCGGGGGCACCCGCAGGGAGGCCACGAGCGCGGCCGCCACCAGATAGGTCAGGGCGTCGGCCGCGTACGGCAGCCCCGGCCCCGCGGCGATCAGGAAGGGCACCGCGGGCGCGGCGAGGAGGCCGCCCGCGAGCTGCTGGCCGGTGAGCAGCCGGGCGTTCGCGCTGCCCAGGGCGTCCCGGTCCACCAGGGCGGGCAGCAGGGCCGTGGCCGCGTTGTCGAACAGGGTCTGGAGGGTGGTGAGCAGCAGCGCGAGCGCGATGAGCAGGCCGATGGACGCGTGCCCGAGCGCCACGGCGAGGGCGAACGCCCCGACGAGCACGCCGCGGGCCACGTCCACCCGCCACATGGCGCGCCGCTGGTCCACGCGGTCGGCGACGGCCCCGCCGAGCAGCCCGAAGACGAGCCACGGCAGATAGCCGCAGGCGGTCACGGAGGCTATGAGCAGCGGGTCGTCGGTGAGGGACGCGGCGAGCAGCGGCAGCGCCGCCTTGCGCAGCGAGTCGCCGAAGCTGGAGAGCACGGCGGCGCTCCACAGCCTGCCGAAACCCCCGCGCCAGGCGACGCTCCGCGCACCGTCGGCCTCGGTTTGGGCCGTCTTCGCAGGCATCGCAACTCCCCCCGTCGGTCGCGTGGTCCACGATCACCCCCCACGGTAGGGGGCACCACTGACAATCACCGGGGGACACACGCCCACCTGCGCGTTCCTTGATCCGCCCGGGGCGGCGGACCGGCACGGAAGCGGTCACGGCGAGGCAGCACAGAAGCAGCCACGGCGAGGCCTCGCGGGAGCGGTCACGGCGAGGCGGCACAGAAGCAGCCACGGCGAGGCCTCGCGGGAGCGGTCACGGCGAGGCGGCACGGAGGCAGCCACGGCGGACCGGCACGCAAGCAGCCACGGCGAGGCGTCGCGGAAGCAGCCACGGCGGACCGGCACGGAAGCAGCCATGGCGGGGCGGGCGCCGGAACAGGTCCGGCCGGACACCCTCGGTGTCCGGCCGGCTGTCAACTTCTAGATCTCGCCCCGCAGTTTGGCGAGCGCCTCGGCGAGGATTGCCTCGCCGTCCGCGTCGCTGCGCCGCTCCCGCACGTACGCGAGGTGGGTCTTGTACGGCTCGGTGCGCGGCGGGTCCGGTGGGTTGTCCCGGTCCTGACCTGCCGGAAAGCCGCAGCGGGGGCAGTCCCAGGTGTCGGGGACCTGCGCGTCGCTGGCGAAGCTCGGCTGCGTCTCGTGCCCGTTCGAGCACCAGAAGGAGATGCGCAGTCGTGGCGCGGACTCGCCGCGCTCGGCCTCGCCCATCGGCCCCGCCCCGACCCGACTGCCTCGGATCGCGTTGCCACTTGCCACGGTCGTAACTCCCTGCGTGATGGTGCTGCCTGTGTCGAACGGCGGCTGCGCCGCGGGGTCGACTGCCGGCGCTGCGGGCGCCTCAGTCTACGTAAGGCCCAACGCGCGTCCAGTGTTGGGAGTTACACCCCACCCCGACACGCAAGCCCCATGATAAGCCGCGCGCGCGGGCGCGTACGGAACATGGGGCTACGAGCGGGACTTCGGGGCGCGGCCGCCGGGGCGTGGCAAGCGGCTCGTCCCTGTTGTCAGTTGTTCACCTTCATCAGGATGCCGAGCACGACGATGCAGGCGAACCAGAGCAGACCGACCACGATGGTGATCCGGTCCAGGTTCCGCTCGGCGACCGAGGAGCCGCCGACGGACGACTGCATACCGCCACCGAACATGTCGGAGAGGCCGCCGCCCTTGCCCTTGTGCATCAGCACCAGCAGCATCATCAGCAGGCTGAAGACGATCAGGGCGATCGAGAACCCCATAACCACGGCTGGACCAACTTCCTCGGAATCTGAATCGACGACGGGGGCCGAAGCCTACTGCCGGCGGGCGTCCTCCGCCCGCTCCGCAAGCCCCGACCCCCGCAAGGGTACGTCGTAACGGCGTTAGCGCATACTCACTGCTCGACGAAGCGAACGATCTTGACGAACTCGTCCGTGTCCAGGCTCGCGCCGCCCACCAGGGCACCGTCGATGTCGGGCTTCGCCATGATCTCGGCGACGTTGCCGGACTTCACGGAGCCGCCGTACTGGATGCGGACCCGGTCGGCCAGCTCCGGCGAGTACAGCTCGGCGAGCTTGGCGCGGATCGCCGCGCAGACCTCCTGCGCGTCGTCGGCGCCGCAGACCTTGCCGGTGCCGATGGCCCAGACGGGCTCGTAGGCGATCACGACGGTCTCGGCCTGCTCGGCCGGGACGTCCTTGAGGCCGCCCTCGACCTGCGTGAGGGTGTGCGCGACGGCGTTGCCCGCCTCACGGACCTCCAGCTCCTCACCGACGCACAGGATCGGCGTGAGGCCGTGCTTGAAGGCCGCCTTCACCTTGGCGTTGCAGACCTCGTCGGTCTCCTGGTGGTACTGGCGGCGCTCGGAGTGGCCGACGGCCACGTAGGTGCACTTCAGCTTGGCGAGCATCGGGCCCGAGATCTCACCGGTGTACGCGCCGGAGTCGTGCGCCGAGATGTCCTGGGCGCCGTACTTGATCTTGAGCTTGTCGCCGTCGACCAGGGTCTGCACGGAGCGCAGGTCGGTGAACGGGGGCAGGACGGCGACCTCGACGGCCTCGTAGTCCTTGTCGGCGAGCGCGAACGCGAGCTTCTGGACGTGCGCGATGGCCTCGAGGTGGTTGAGGTTCATCTTCCAGTTGCCCGCCATCAGCGGCGTGCGCGTACTCATGTGGGTCAGTCCTCCAGTGCAGCGAGGCCGGGGAGCGTCTTGCCCTCGAGGTATTCGAGGGAGGCGCCGCCGCCGGTCGAAATGTGGCCGAATGCCTTCTCGTCGAAGCCCAGCAGGCGCACGGCGGCGGCCGAGTCCCCACCGCCGACGACGGTGAAGGCCGGGGAGTCGAGAAGCGCCTGGGCGACCGCCTTGGTGCCCTCGGCGTAGTCCGGGTGCTCGAAGACGCCCATCGGGCCGTTCCAGAAGACGGTGGCCGCGTCGGCGAGCTTCGAGGCGTAGAGCTTACGGGTCTCGGGGCCGATGTCGAGCCCCTCCTGGTCCGCCGGGATGGCGGTGGCGGCGACCGTGGTGGGGTGGGCGGGCGCCTTGGTCTTCAGGTCCGGGAACTCGGCGGAGACCAGCACGTCGACGGGGAACACGAACTCCACGCCGCGCTCCTCGGCGCGCTTCATGTACTCCTTGACCGCCGGGACCTGGTCCTCCTGGAGGAGGGAGATGCCGACCTCGTGGCCCTGGGCCTTGAGGAAGGTGTAGGCCATGCCGCCGCCGATGAGGATGCGGTCGGCCTTCTCCAGGAGGTGGTCGATGACGCCGAGCTTGTCGGAGACCTTGGCGCCGCCGAGCACGACCACGTACGGGCGCTCGACCTCGTCGGTGAGCTTCTTCAGGACGCCGACCTCGGTGGCGATCAGGTGGCCCGCGTAGTGCGGCAGCTTGCCCGGCAGGTCGTAGACGGAGGCGTGCTTGCGGTGCACGGCGCCGAAGCCGTCGCCCACGTAGACGTCGGCGAGCTCGGCGAGCCGGTCGGCGAAGGCGGCGCGCTCGGCGTCGTCCTTGGCCGTCTCACCGGCGTTGAAGCGGAGGTTCTCCACGACGGCGACCTGGCCGTCGGTCAGCTCGGCGACCGTGGCCCGGGCCGACTCGCCGACCGTGTCGGTGGCGAACCGGACGTCGGCGCCCAGGAGTTCACCGAGGCGGGTGGCGGCCGGGGCGAGCGAGAAGGCGGGGTCCGGGGTGCCCTTGGGGCGGCCCAGGTGCGAGGCGACGACCACGCGGGCGCCCGCGTCGGCGAGGGCCTTGACGGTGGGCAGGACCGCGCGGATGCGCCCGTCGTCGGTGATGGTGGTGCCGTCGAGCGGCACGTTCAGGTCGGCGCGGACGAAGACCCGCTTGCCCGCGACACCGCCGGCGAGAAGTTCGTCGATCGTCTTCATAGAGAAGGACTCCTTGAGGAGGGGCTCCGAAGAGGGCTTGACATGCTGCAGGGTCCGGACGTTAACGGTCCGGACCCTGCTGCTCACATCTGGGTGCCTGCTCTAAGCGCGCGGACGCCTCAGAGCTGGCCGCCGACGAAGACCGTGAGGTCGACGAGGCGGTTGGAGTAACCCCACTCGTTGTCGTACCAGCCGAGGATCTTCACCGACTTGCCCTCCTGGACCATGGTCAGGGAGGAGTCGAAGGTGCAGGACGCCGGGTCGCTGACGATGTCCGAGGACACGATCGGGTCCTCGGTGTAGTACAGGATGCCCTTGAGCTCGCCGTCCGCGGCCTTCTTGAACGCCGCGTTGACCTCGTCCTTGGTGACCTCGCGCTGGAGCTCGACGACCAGGTCGGTGGCGGAGCCCGTGGGGACCGGGACGCGCATGGCGATGCCGTCCAGCTTGCCCTTGAGCTGCGGCAGGACCAGGGCGGTGGCCTTGGCGGCGCCGGTGGTGGTCGGGATGATGTTCTCGGCGGCGGCGCGGGCGCGGCGCAGGTCCTTGTGCGGGAAGTCCAGGATGCGCTGGTCGTTCGTGTACGCGTGGACCGTGGTCATCAGGCCCTTGACGATGCCGAAGTTCTCGTCCAGGACCTTCGCCATCGGCGCCACGCAGTTGGTGGTGCAGGAGGCGTTGGAGATGACGTGGTGGTTGGCCGCGTCGTACTGGTCCTGGTTGACACCCATGACGATGGTGATGTCCTCGTCCTTGGCCGGAGCCGAGATGAGGACCTTCTTCGCGCCGCCGGCGAGGTGCTTGGCGGCGTCGTCACGCTTGGTGAAGATGCCGGTGGACTCGATCACGATGTCGACGCCCAGCTCGCCCCACGGGATGTCGGCGGGGTTGCGCTCGGACAGCACCTTGATGGTGTGGCCGTCGACGGTGATGGTGTCCTCGGTGTGGGACACCTCGGCCTTGAGGCGGCCCAGGATGGTGTCGTACTTCAGCAGGTGGGCGGTGGTCGCGGTGTCACCCAGGTCGTTGACAGCCACGATCTCGATGTCCGCACCCTGCTCAAGGAGCGCGCGGAAGTAGTTACGACCGATGCGGCCAAAGCCGTTGATGCCTACGCGGATCGTCACGAACCGATCTCCTCGTTGGTACGCCGGTCTGAGACGCCGGCGAGTTGTATGGGATGTCCCCGACCGCCTCCGACCCTACCTCTCCGAAGGCCCCGGAGTGACATCGAGCAGGCCCCCCGAAGGCAATACTGTCCGGTAGTGAGAAGCACCACGCTTCCCTGTGCGCTCACCCGTTTCACCGCCTGCACGGGTGAGCGCAAAATCGGCGTTTCGGGCGCCTCCGGGGCCGCGGAACGGGCTCCCGTCAGCGATGTTCGCGGAGCGTGTCCGCGGCGCCTTTTCGTGGGGTGTGTGCGCCGCGCGTGTCCGCGGAGTGCGGACGACACGGCCGTGGGTGCCGCGCGGGGGTGGCGCGCACCCCTCAGACCGCGAGGTTGTCCGCCATCTCCTCGGTGAGGTTGGACTCCGTGCCGGGGATGCCCAGGTCCTGGGCGCGCTTGTCGGCCATGGCGAGCAGGCGGCGGATGCGGCCGGCGACGGCGTCCTTGGTCAGCGGCGGGTCGGCGAGCGCGCCGAGCTCCTCCAGGGAGGCCTGCTTGTGCTCCATGCGCAGGCGGCCGGCGGCGGCGAGGTGCTCCGGGACCTCGTCCCCGAGGATCTCCAGGGCCCGCTGCACCCGGGCGCCCGCGGCGACGGCGGCGCGGGCCGAGCGGCGCAGGTTGGCGTCGTCGAAGTTGGCGAGGCGGTTGGCGGTGGCGCGCACCTCGCGCCGCATCCGCCGCTCCTCCCAGGCGAGCACGGACTCGTGGGCGCCGAGGCGGGTCAGCAGGGCACCGATCGCGTCACCGTCACGGACGACGACGCGGTCCACGCCGCGCACCTCGCGGGCCTTGGCGGCGATCTGGAGCCGGCGGGCGGCGCCGACCAGGGCGAGCGCGGCCTCCGGGCCCGGGCAGGTCACCTCCAGGGAGGACGAGCGGCCGGGCTCGGTGAGCGAGCCGTGGGCGAGGAAGGCGCCGCGCCAGGCGGCCTCGGCGTCGCAGGTGGCCCCCGAGACCACCTGCGGCGGCAGGCCGCGGATGGGACGGCCGCGGCCGTCCACCAGGCCGGTCTGGCGGGCGAGCTGGTCACCGCCCGCGACGACGCGCACCACGTACCGGGAGCCGCGGCGCAGTCCGCCGGGGGCCATCACGATCAGCTCGGAGCCGTGCCCGAAGATCTCCAGGATGTCCCGCTTGAGCCGGCGGGCCGCCATCGCCGTGTCCAGCTCCGCCTCGATCACGATGCGCCCGCTGACCAGGTGCAGTCCGCCCGCGAACCGAAGGATCGCCGAGACCTCCGCCTTTCTGCAGCAGGTCCGGGTGACGGGAAGCCGGGAGATCTCGTCCTTCACCGCTGCCGTCATCGCCATGGGCCGATCCTTCCATGCATCCGAAAAATACGGTCGTACGCGGCGGCCAGCAGCTCCGGGTCGTGCCGGGGGCTGCCGTCCTGGCGGGCCACCGGCGCCAGCTCCACCGTGGCACCGAGCCGCTTGGCGGCGTCGGTCAGGGACCCACGATCGGGCACGGCGGCCTCGTCGGCCAGCACCACGTCCAGGGCGAGTTTAGGGGCGTGTCGGGCCAAAACCTCCAAATGACGCTGCGGAGAGAAGCCTTCGGTTTCGCCGGGCTGTGGGGCCAGGTTGAGCGAAAGGACCCGGCGGGCCTTCGTCTCCGTGAGCGCGTCGAGCAGCTCGGGCACGAGCAGGTGCGGGATCACGGAGGAGAACCAGGAGCCGGGCCCGAGGACCACCCAGTCCGCGTCCAAGACGGCGGCGACGGCCTCCGGGACGGCGGGCGGGTCCTGCGGGACGAGGTGCACGGACTGCACCTCGCCCGGGGTGAGCGCGACGGTGGCCTGGCCGCGCACGGTGTCCACGTCCTCGGGGCGCTCCGGGTCGTGGCCCTTGACCAGGGCCTGGAGCTCCAGGGGCACGGCGGACATGGGCAGCACGCGCCCCTGCGCGCCGAGCAGCTTGCCGACCAGGTCCAGGGCCTGGACGTGGTCGCCGAGCTGCTCCCACAGGGCGACGATCAGGACGTTCCCGACCGCGTGCTCGTGCAGGTCGCCGCGGGACTGGAAGCGGTGCTGGATGACGCGGGCCCAGGTCTGGCCCCAGTCGTCGTCGCCGCACAGGGCGGCGAGCGCCTTGCGCAGGTCGCCGGGCGGCAGCACGCCCAGCTCCTGGCGCAGCCGGCCGCTGGAGCCGCCGTCGTCGGCGACGGTGACGACGGCGGTGAGGTCCCCGGTGATGCGGCGCAGGGCGGTGAGCGAGGCGGACAGGCCCATGCCGCCGCCGAGGGCGACGACCTTGGGCTGGGTGCCCCGCTTGCGGCCCAGGCGGTTCAGACGGAGTACCCGGCGGTTGGGCTTCATTCGCGCCCCATGTCCCGGTGGACGATGACCGTCTCGATGCCGGCGGACGACAGGCGCGCGGCGAGCTTCTCGGACGTGGCGACGGAGCGGTGCTTGCCACCCGTACAGCCCACGGCGATGGTCACGTACCGCTTGCCCTCGCGGCGATAGCCCGCGGCGATCAGCTGGAGCAGCTCGGTGTAGCGGTCGAGGAACTCCTTGGCGCCCGGCTGGTTGAAGACGTACGCCGACACCTCTTCGTTGAGCCCGGTGTAGGGGCGCAGCTCCGGGACCCAGTGCGGGTTGGGCAGGAAGCGCATGTCGACCACGAGGTCCGCGTCGACCGGCAGGCCGTACTTGAAGCCGAAGGACATGACCGTGGCCCGCAGCTCGGGCTCCTCGTCGCCCGCGAACTGGGCGTCCATCTTGGCACGCAGCTCGTGCACGTTCAGGCTGGAGGTGTCGATGACCAGGTCGGCGTCCCCGCGCAGCTCGCGCAGGAGCTCGCGCTCGGCGGCGATGCCGTCGACGATGCGGCCGTCGCCCTGGAGCGGGTGCGGGCGGCGGACGGACTCGAAGCGGCGCACCAGGGCGTCGTCGGAGGACTCCAGGAAGACGATGCGCCGGGTGACGTTCTTGGACTCCAGGTCCGCGAGGGACTCGCGGAGGTTGTCGAAGAAGCGGCGGCCGCGCACGTCGACGACGACCGCGATGCGGGCGACGTTGCCCTGTGAGCGGGCGCCCAGCTCGACCATGGTGGGGATGAGGGCGGGCGGGAGGTTGTCGACGACGAACCAGCCGAGGTCCTCCAGGCACTTGGCCGCCGTACTGCGTCCGGCGCCGGACATGCCGGAGATGATCACCAGCTCCGGGATGGCCGCTTCGGCGGCCTCACCCGCCTCGATGGTCGTGCCCGTACTCACCTGGGTGCCGCCTTCGTCGTGCTCGCTCATGTCTCCGTCCCCCGTCGTCGGTCCGATGCGCCCACGCGCGTGGGCGTCTCGCTGTCGCCGGGGTCCGCGGTCGGTGCGGTCCCCGTGCCGTTGACCGGGCCGCCCGCCGGGGCGGGTGTCCGGTCGTCGTCCGGGCCGCCCGTGGGCGCGGGCGTCCGGTCGCTGTCCGGGCCCGGGGCTCCCGCCGGGGCGGGGGCCGGGCCGTCAGCCGTGCCGTCCGACCGGCCCGGGCCGTCCACCGGGGCGGGTGCCCGGTCGTCGGCCGGGTCACCCGTCGGTACGGGCGGGCGGCCGTCGTCCGGGGCGCCCTCGCGTGCCGGGGTCCCGGCCGTGCCCGGGGTGTCCGCGGCCGCGGGCTCCCCGGTGGTGTCCTTCGGGTCCGAGTCTGCCGTGCCCGCGGGCTCCTCGTCCTCCATGATCTCTCCTGTGGCGGTGTTCACGGCGGGGGCCGCCGGGGCCGCCTGGGCGAAGGCCACGAGGACGGCCTCCGCCGTCTTGCGGCCGATGCCCGGAACCTCGCAGATCTGGTCGATGGTCGCGGCCCGGAGCCTCTTCACCGACCCGAAGTGCTTGATCAGTGTCTGCTTGCGCGCGTCGCCGAGGCCGGGCACGTCGTCCAGCGGGCTGGACCGGAAGCGCTTGGACCGCTTCGTGCGCTGGTAGGCGATCGCGAACCGGTGCGCCTCGTCCCGTACGCGCTGGAGGAGGTAGAGCCCCTCGCTGGTGCGCGGCAGGATCACCGGGTCGTCCTCGCCGGGCACCCAGACCTCCTCCAGGCGCTTGGCGAGGCCGCAGACGGCGATGTCGTCGATGCCGAGGTCGTCCAGGGCCCGCTGGGCGGCGGCGACCTGCGGCTGGCCGCCGTCCACGACGACGAGCTGCGGCGGGTACGCGAACTTCTTGGGGCGGCCGTCCTCCTCGGTGAGGCTCTCCTGGGCCTCCTCGGGGGACCACTCCCCGGTCTTCTCCTTCTCGGCCAGGTACCTCCGGAAGCGCCGCGTGATCACCTCGTGCATGGAGCGGACGTCGTCCTGCCCCTCGAAGCCCTTGATCTGGAAGCGGCGGTACTCGCTCTTGCGGGCGAGGCCGTCCTCGAAGACCACCATGGAGGCGACCACGTCGTCGCCCTGGAGGTGGGAGATGTCGTAGCACTCGATGCGCAGGGGCGCGCTGTCCAGCTCCAGGGCGGCGGCGATCTCCTCCAGGGCGCGGGAGCGGGTGGTGAGGTCGGAGGCGCGCTTGGTCTTGTGCAGCACGAGGGACTGCTGGGCGTTGCGCGCGACGGTCTCCATGAGGGCCTTCTTGTCGCCGCGCTGCGGGATGCGCAGCGACACGTTCGACCCGCGGCGCTGGGCGAGCCACTCCTGGACCGGCTCCACGGGGTCGGGCAGCGCCGGGACCAGCACCTCCTTGGGGACGGCGTCGCCTGTCTCCTCCCCGTAGAGCTGCTGGAGGGCGTGCTCGACGAGGTCGGCCGTGGTGACGGCCTCGACCTTGTCGGTGACCCAGCCGCGCTGGCCGCGCACGCGCCCGCCGCGCACGTGGAAGATCTGGACGGCGGCCTCCAGCTCGTCCTCGGCGACCGCGATCAGGTCGGCGTCGGTGGCGTCGGCGAGGACGACGGCGCTCTTCTCCATCGCCTTCCTGAGGGCCTCTATGTCGTCCCGGAGGCGGGCGGCCCGCTCGTACTCCATGTCCTCGGCGGCCTCGGTCATCCGGTGCTCCAGGCGCCGGATGTACGTGCCCGTGCGGCCCGCCATGAACTCGCAGAAGTCCTCCGCCAGTTCCCGGTGCTCCTCGGCGGAGACGCGGTCGACGCAGGGCGCGGAGCACTTGCCGATGTAGCCGAGCAGGCAGGGGCGGCCGGTGCGGGCGGCGTTCTTGAAGACGCCCGCCGAGCACGTGCGCACGGGGAAGACGCGCAGGAGCAGGTCGACGGTGTCGCGGATGGCCCAGGCGTGGCCGTAGGGGCCGAAGTAGCGCACGCCCTTCTTCTTCTGACCGCGCATCACCTGGACGCGCGGGAACTCCTCGTTCATCGTCACCGCGAGGTAGGGGTAGCTCTTGTCGTCGCGGTACTTGACGTTGAAGCGCGGGTCGTACTCCTTGATCCAGGTGTACTCGAGCTGGAGCGCGGCCGTCTCCGTGGCCACCACCGTCCACTCGACGGACGCGGCGGTCGTCACCATCGTGGCCGTGCGGGGGTGCAGGTTCGCCAGGTCCTGGAAGTAGCTGGCGAGGCGCTGGCGCAGGCTCTTGGCCTTCCCGACGTAGATCACACGGCGGTGCTCGTCACGGAACTTGTAGACCCCCGGCGAGTCGGGGATCTGTCCCGGCTTGGGGCGGTAGCTGGAAGGGTCGGCCATGTCGGACAGCCTACTGGCGGCCTCTGACATCCCCACGCCCCGACCAGGCCAGGTCCGGGCCGGCCGGCCGCGGGCGGCCCGGCCGGGCGGTCGCGCCGTGACCTGGGCGGCACCCGCCCGCCCGTCCCC
>NZ_BNBT01000204.1 GCF_014656095.1 Streptomyces longispororuber | reverse complement strand
CGACCGGCGCGTGGCCCGCGCCGACCGCGCCGACGCGGCCCTCGGCGTCGCCGAGTGCCTCGCCGCGGGACCCTGGCTGTGGCGGGAGCTGCGGCTGGCCGACCGGGCCGGGGGCCGGCCGCGGGGTGCGGCGCTCACCCGGGCCGGCATCGACCTCGTCCGGGCCGGACTCGACGGCCCGCTGCCCGCCGCCCTGCTCCTCGACGCCCACCGGCCCTACCTCGCCGACAGCGGCGGCGACGTACTGCGACCGGAGCCCGCAGCCGACGCGCTGGCCTGGGCGGGCACCGTCCGGTGCGGCGTCAGCGGCATGCTGCTGCCCGCGGGCGGCGACGCCTGGCGGGCCCACCCCGAACTGGCCGCGGCGGCGGACGACGAGGGCCTGCCCGTCCACCCGTTCACCTGGTTCCAGGCACTGGGCGCCGCCGACGGCCTGGACGCCATGTTCACCGTCGCGCTCAACGCCACCCGCCACGCCCCCGACATCGGCGCCTGCCTGTGGCGTGCCCTCGCCGACGCCGGGGTCGCCCCGGCCGCCAACAACCTCGGCGTGGTCCTGGCCGACCTCGGCCGCCACGAGGAGGCCGAGCGGGTCTACCGCACCCAGGCGGACCCCGAGGACGCCGCCGTCCTGCTGAACCTCGGCAACCTGCTGCGCGCGACCGGCCGCCACGACGAGGCCGTACGGGCGTACACCGCCTCCGGTACGCGCGGCGAAGCCAAGGCCTGGAACAACCTCGGACTGCTGTACATGGACCGGGGCGAGACCGCCGCCGCCGAGGCGTGCCTGCGCAGCGCCGCCCTCGCGGGCGCCGCCGACGCCGAGTACCACCTCGGGGTGCTCCTCGCGGACCTCGGCCGCGCCGACGAGGCCATGGCGGCCTACGCGCGGGCGTACGCCGCGGGCGACGCGGACGGCCTCACCAACTGGGGCCTGCTGCTGTGCGAGGAGGGCCGGTGGAGCGAGGCCGAGCCGCTGCTGCTGCGGGCCGTCGCGGCCGGGAGCGGCGAGGCGATGTTCTGCCTCGCCCACGCGGCCAGGTCCGCCGGGGACCCGTACCGCGCGGCGTACTGGTACCGGCGGTGCGTCGACGCGGGCGACCCCCGGGCCTGCTTCAACCTGGCGAACCTGCACCGCGACGAGGGCCGGCCGGACCTCGCCGAGCCGCTCTACCGGCAGGCGGCCGACGGCGGCGTCACCGGCGCCCTGCTCAACCTCGGCCTCCTCCTCACCCGGCAGGAGCGCCTCGCCGAGGCCGAGACCCTGCTCCGCCGCTCGGCCGGCCACGGGCACCGCGGGGCCCTGTTCCACCTCGGCGACGTGCTGCGCCGCACCGGTCGGCGGGACGAGGCCGCCGCGCACTGGAAGGCGGCCGCCGAGGCGGGCGAGACCGACGCCGCCGTCGGACTCGCCACGCTGCTCACCGACCCGGCCGACCGCCCGTACCTGTGCGGCGTACTGCGCCGGGCCGCCGAGGCCGGCGACACGGACGCCGGACTCCTGCTGTCGGTCCTGGCGGCGGAGCCCGTACCGGAGTGAGGCGAAGGCCCCGCCGGGCCTGTTCTCGATTCCCTGCGGATCGATGTGCATGGATGCGCGATCGCGGGGCAGACGCACGGCACACCCCCCGGCGGGGGAGGGGGTTCGAGGAACCGTCGAGTGAAAGGTGACAGGTGTGGCTGCCGCGACAGGTGCCGTATCCGAGGTTCAGACGCCGGTGACGCGCGGGGGGACGGACGGTGAACTGCCGCTGATCGAAGAGCCCCTGTCCGTGGAGCCCCGCAACGCCCGCGTCCTGTCCCGGCAGTTCTTCGACCGCCTCGCCGTGCTCGAGGAGGGCACGCACGAGTACCAGTACGTGCGGAACACGCTGATCGAGCTGAACCTCTCCCTCGTCCGCTACGCGGCCTCCCGCTACCGCAACCGCGGCGACGACCGGGAGGACGTCGTCCAGGTCGGCACGATCGGTCTGATCAAGGCCATCGACCGCTTCGACCTCTCGCGCGAGGTGGAGTTCACCACCTTCGCCGTGCCCTACATCGTCGGCGAGATCAAGCGGTTCTTCCGCGACACGAGCTGGGCCGTGCACGTGCCGCGCCGCCTCCAGGAGGCGCGCATCGAGCTGGTCAAGGCGACCGAGGAGCTCTCCAGCCGCCTCGACCGCGAGCCCACCGTCGCCGAGCTCGCGGAGCTGATGTCCCTCCCCGAGGAGGAGGTCCGCGAGGCCCGCAAGGCGGCCAACGCCTACACCTCGGCGTCCCTCGACACCACCCTGCTCACCGGCTCCGGCGACGAGAACGAGGCCGTCCTCGCCGACTTCATCGGCGTGGAGGACGCCGGGTACGAGCGCGTGGAGGACTTCAACAGCCTGGCCCCGCTGATCGGGGAGCTCTCGCAGCGCGACCGGGAGATCGTCCACATGCGCTTCGTGGAGGAGCTGACGCAGGCGCAGATCGGCGAGCGCATCGGCGTGTCCCAGATGCAGGTCTCCCGCCTGCTGAACCGCATCCTCAAGCGGCTCCGCGCCGGACTGCTCCCCGAAGCGGCCTGACCCCGGGCGCCCCGCCGCACGACCCTCTCCGTCAGGGCCCCGGTCCCGGGCCCTGCCGCACGGCTCCCCCTCCCGCCGAGCGGCCCGGGCCTGACCGGGTGGCCCCCCGAACGGCCTGACCCCGGGCCCCGCCCCGGCCGCGCCCCAGCCCGCGGGGGCGGCGACACGTTCGCCGCCCCCGCGGGCTGTGCGCGCTCCGCCCCCGGCGACGGTCCCGCGCCCCGCGCGTCCCTCCCGTCACCCGCCCGGCCCCACTCCCGCGCGCGTCCGACCGGCGTGTCCCCACCGTGGATAGGAAGGACACGTACGTGAGCACCGCGGACGACGAGCGGACAGGCGACGGGACCGACATGACAGACGACCGCACCACACCCCCCGCGCCCCCGGCGGGCGCCTCCCCGACCTGCCTGGTGACCGGCGCCACCGGCTACATCGGCGGCCGCCTCGTCCCGGAGCTGCTCGCCGCGGGCCACCGGGTGCGCTGCCTGGCCCGCACCCCGCACAAGCTGCGGGACCACCCCTGGGTCGGCCGCGTCGAGATCGTCCGGGGCGACGTCACCGACCCCGCCTCGGTCGCCCGGGCCATGAGCGGCGTGGACGTGGCCTACTACCTCGTGCACGCCCTCGGCACCGGCCGCGGCTTCGAGGCCACCGACCGCGACGCGGCCCACGTCTTCGGCGAGCAGGCGCGGCGCGCCGGGGTCGGCCGGATCGTCTACCTCGGCGGGCTCACCCCCGACACGGTGCCCGAACGCGACCTCTCGCCGCACCTGCGCTCCCGCGCCGAGGTCGGCCGCATCCTGCTCGCCTCCGGCGTCCCGACGGCCGTGCTGCGCGCCGCCGTCATCATCGGCTCCGGGTCGGCCAGCTTCGAGATGCTGCGCTACCTCACCGAGCGGCTGCCCGTGATGGTCTCCCCGCGCTGGGTGCGCACCCGGGTCCAGCCGATCGCCGTGCGCGACGTGCTGCGCCTGCTCACCGGCTGCGCCCGGCTGCCCCGCGAGGTCAACCGGACCTTCGACATCGGCGGCCCCGACGTGCTGACGTACCTCGACATGATGCGGCGCTACGCGGCGGTGGCGCGCCTGCCCGCCCGCCTCATCCTGCCCGTGCCCCTCCTCACCCCGCGCCTGTCCAGCCACTGGGTGGGCCTGGTGACCCCCGTCCCGGCCGGGATCGCCCGGCCCCTGACGGAGTCCCTGCGGCACGAGGTGGTGTGCCACGACAACGACATCGAGCGGTACGTGCCCAGCCCGCCGGGTCACCCCATCGGCTTCGACCGCGCCGTCGCCCTCGCCCTGCAGCGCGTCCGCGAGGCACAGGTCGTCACCCGCTGGTCGTCGGCCTCGGTACCCGGCGCGCCCAGCGACCCGCTGCCCACCGACCCCGACTGGGCGGGCGGCAGCCTCTACACCGACGAGCGCGAACGCCGCACCCACGTCTCGCCGACGGCGCTGTGGGACGTCATCGAGGGCATCGGCGGCGAGAACGGCTGGTACTCCTTCCCCCTCGCCTGGGCGGTGCGCGGCTGGCTCGACCGGCTCGCGGGCGGCGTCGGGCTGCGCCGCGGCCGACGCGACGCCCGGCGGCTCAGGGCGGGCGACTCGCTCGACTTCTGGCGGGTGGAGGAGATCGAACGCGGCCGGCTGCTGCGGCTGCGCGCCGAGATGCGCCTGCCGGGCCTGGCGTGGCTGGAGATGCGGGTGGGCGACGACGAGCCCGGGGGCGCGCGCTACCGGCAGCGCGCCGTGTTCCACCCGCACGGCCTCCTGGGCCACCTGTACTGGTGGAGCGTCTCGCCCTTCCACGCGGTGGTCTTCGGCGGCATGGCCCGCAACATCGTCCACGCCGCCGAACGCACCGCGCCCCACCACCCGGCCACGGCACCACCGCCGCCGCATCCGTGACACCGAGCCGCGCCGGGTGCCGCCGCGGCTTCGTCGGCGTCTGCCTGTGCCGGGCATCGTCGCCGCCCGGGTGGCATCGGTGGAGCGGCCCCGACCGCACACCTGCCTCCCTGCCCCGCCACGACCCGCCCAACCGCCCCGCCCCCACCGGAAGAAGCCCCACCCATGCACGTCTCCCTCGTCCTCTTCACGTCCGACCTGCGCCTGCACGACCACCCGCCGCTGCGGGCCGCGCTGGCCTCGGCGGACGCCGTCGTCCCGCTGTTCGTACGGGACCGCGCCGTCGAGGCTGCCGGTTTCGCCACGCCCAACCGCACGGCCTTCCTCGCCGACTGCCTGGCCGACCTGGACGCCGGGCTGCGCGAGCGCGGTGGGCGGCTCGTGGTGCGCTCCGGTGACGTGGCGGAGGAGGTGTGCCGCGTGGCGGCCGAGGCGGACGCCCGCGAGGTGCACCTGGCGGACGGGTACGGCCGGTACGCCGCGCGCCGCGAGGAGCGGCTGCGGGCCGCGCTGGAGGCGGAGGGCCGCCGCCTGGTCGTGCACGACGCGGTCACGGTCGCCGTACCGCCCGGCGAGGTGACCCCCGCCGCCTCCGACCACTTCGCCGTCTTCACCCCGTACCACCGCAAGTGGGAGCGGGTGCCGCTGCGCCCGGCCGTCGGCGCGCCGCGCCGGGTGCGCGTGCCCGACGCGGTGGGCGGCGAGGACCTCTCCGGGCGCGGCGCGGGCGCCGACGCGTCCCCCGGGCTGCCCGCGGGCGGGGAGCGCGCGGCGCGCGCCCGGCTGACCGCCTACTGGCGCGGCGGCCTGGCGGCCTACGGCGACACCCACGACGACCTGGCCGCCGACGCCACCTCACGCTTCTCCGCACACCTGCACTTCGGCACCCTCTCGCCGGTGGAGCTGGTGCACCGCGCCCGCCGGCACGGCGGCCCGGGCGCCGAGGCGTTCGTACGGCAGCTCGCCTGGCGCGACTTCCACCGGCAGGTCCTGGCCGCCCGGCCCGCGGCGGCCCGCGCCGACTACCGCACCAAGCACGACCGCTGGCGCACCGGGCGCGCCGCCGCCGCCGACGTCGACGCCTGGCGCGAGGGCCGCACCGGCTACCCGGTGGTCGACGCGGCCATGCGCCAGCTCCGCCACGAGGGCTGGATGCACAACCGCGCCCGGCTGCTCACCGCGAGCTTCCTCGCCAAGACCCTGTACGTCGACTGGCGCGTCGGCGCCGCCCACTTCCTGCGCTGGCTGGTCGACGGCGACCTGGCCAACAACCAGCTCAACTGGCAGTGGGTGGCCGGCACCGGCACCGACAGCCGCCCCAACCGGGTCCTCAACCCGGTCACGCAGGGCAAGAAGTACGACCCGGACGGCGCCTACGTCCGCCGCTGGGTCCCCGAACTCTCCGGGCTCGCCGGACCCGCGGCGCACGAGCCGTGGAAGCTCCCCGCCCGGGACCGCGCCGCCCTCGGCTACCCGGACCGGATCGTCGACCTCGCCGAGGGCCTCGACCGCTTCCGCCGGGCCCGCGGCAAGCAGCCCTAACGGCGCGTGAGTGGCGGCCGGGAGAGCAGCAGCAGGGTGTGCGGGCCGACCGGTACCTCGCTGTCCGCCTTGTGCTCGGTCTCGTCGGCGAGGCCGAGCGGGTCGGAGCTGTCGATCCGCGTGGTCCAGCGCTCGCCGTACGCGGTGTCCGGCAGCCGGAAGACGACCGGCTCCCGGTGGCTGTTCACCAGGAGCAGGAAGGAGTCGTCCACCACGGGCCTGCCCTGGGTGTCCGGCTCGGTGATCGCGTCGCCGTTGAAGAAGACGCCGACGGCGTGGGCGTCGGGCCGCTGCCAGTCCTCGTCCGTCATCTCGTGCGCGTCGGGCCGCAGCCACACCAGGTCGGGCAGCGGCTGCCCCTCGTGCGTGAGGGTGTCGCCGCGGAAGAAGCGGCGGCGCCGGAACACCGGGTGGGCGGCGCGCAGGGCGATGGCCCGCCGGGTGAAGGCGGTGAGCGCGCGCCGGTCCTCGTCGAGGTCCCAGTCGACCCAGGAGATCTCGTTGTCCTGGCAGTAGGCGTTGTTGTTGCCCCGCTGCGTGCGGCCCAGCTCGTCGCCGTGGGCGAGCATCGGGATGCCCTGCGAGAGCAGCAGTGTGGCGAGGAGGTTGCGCTGCTGGCGCGCCCGGAGCTCCAGGACCGCCGGGTCGGTGGTGGGGCCCTCGACGCCGCAGTTCCAGGACCGGTTGTCGTTCTCGCCGTCCTGGTTGTCCTCGCCGTTGGCCTCGTTGTGCTTCTCGTCGTACGACACCAGGTCGCGCAGGGTGAAGCCGTCGTGCGCCGTGACGAAGTTGACACTGGCCCGGGGCCGGCGGCGGTCGTGCTGGTACAGGTCGGAGGACCCGGTCAGGCGGGAGGCGAACTCGGCGAGCGCGTGGTCCGCGCCGCGCCAGAAGTCCCGTACGGAGTCCCGGTACTTGCCGTTCCACTCCGACCACAGCGGCGGGAAGTTGCCGACCTGGTAGCCCCCCTCGCCGACGTCCCACGGCTCGGCGATGAGCTTGACCCGGCTGACGACGGGGTCCTGCTGCACCAGGTCGAAGAAGGCCGACAGCCGGTCCACGTCGTGGAACTGCCGGGCGAGGGTGGCCGCGAGGTCGAACCGGAACCCGTCGACGTGCATCTCGGTGACCCAGTGGCGCAGCGAGTCCATGACCAGTTGCAGCACGTTGGGGTGGCGCATCAGCAGGCTGTTACCGGTGCCGGTGGTGTCGAAGTAGCGCGCCGGGTCGTCCTCCACGAGACGGTAGTACGAGGCGTTGTCGATGCCGCGGAAGGCGAGGGTGGGGCCGTTCTCGTTGCCCTCCGCGGTGTGGTTGTAGACCACGTCGAGGATGACCTCGAGTCCGGCCGCGTGCAGCTTCTTGACCATGGCCTTGAACTCGTCGACCTGCTCGCCGCGGGAGCCGCGCGCCGCGTAGGCGTTGTGCGGGGCGAAGAAGCCGATGGAGGTGTAGCCCCAGTAGTTGGACAGGCCGCGGTCGCGCAGGAAGCCGTCCTGGACGTACTGGTGCACCGGCATCAGCTCGACCGCGGTCACCCCCAGGGAGACGAGATGGTCGACCACCGCGTCCGACGCCAGCCCCGCGTACGTCCCGCGCAGCTCCGCGGGCACGCCGGGGTGGCGCAGGGACAGGCCGCGCACGTGCGCCTCGTAGATCACGGACTCGGCGTACGGGTGCCGCGGCGGCCGGTCGCCCTCCCAGTCGAACGAGGGGTCGGTGACGACGGAGAGCAGGGTGTGCCCGGCGCTGTCGGCCGGTTCGGGGCCGTTGGCCGCCCGCTCGAACAGCGAGGGGTGGTTGTCCACCTCGCCCTCGAACGCCCGCGCGTAGGGGTCGAGGAGCAGCTTGGCGGGGTTGCACCGGTGGCCCGCGGCGGGGTCCCACGGGCCGTGCACCCGGTATCCGTAGCGCTGTCCCGGGCCCACTCCGGGCAGGTAGCAGTGCCAGACGAAGCCGTCGACCTCGGTCAGGGCGGCGGTGTCGTGCGAGCCGTCCTCGTGGACGAGGACGAGGTCCACACGGTCGGCGACCGCGCTGAAGAGGGCGAAGTTGGTGCCCTCGCCGTCGTAGGTGGCCCCGAGCGGGAAGGGGCGTCCGGTCCAGGTGCGCACGCTGCTGCCTTTCTACGGGAGGACGTGGCCGGGCGGCTGCCCGGCGCCGGCGGTCGCGGACGCGGTCGCGGCACCGGCGATCGCGGCACCGGCGGTCCGGCCCCCGGCGGACGCGGACGCGGCGGCGAGGCCGGGCCGCGGGTCCGCCGCGCTCGTGAGGACGGCGACCGGTACGGCGCGCGGCTCCGGGCGCGCCTCGCGGAGGGTGGGCGCGGGCGTGCTGGGCCGCAGCCGGGCGCCCACGTGCGAGCGGGCGCGGTGCGAGAACCAGATGATCTTTCCGTGGGTCGCCGGGTAGTTGCCCCAGCCGTCGCTCAGCGCGGCGATCTGCGCCAGGCACCCCTGCGGCCCGTAGTGCGGGTCGGGCAGGTCGGGCTCGTTGTCCGAGACGGCGGTGATGAGGTGCTGCCCGGTCCACCACATCTCGATGCCGGTGTTCTTGTCCGAGCCGTTCTCCTCGACCGCGCGCAGCAGTACGCCGACACAGTGGCAGACGCGCTCGGCCAGGGTCTCCAGGCCCCAGTGCCGGAGGTGCGCGGCCAGAATGCGGCTGACCTGCTCGATCCGCTCGGGGCTCACCTCCACGTCGAGGTGGTAGTAGCAGGGAAGTGCGGTCTTCATCGCTCTTGGCTCCTCTCAGCGACCCCCTGGCCCGCCGTCCCGCCGGACGGTTACCGGCTGCGGAGCGTGACCATTGATCGCTTGTGAGTTGTTCTCAATGTGACCGCACTGCTCCATTCGTGCAACGCGAGACGGGTGTGCCGGGCGTTCGAAGATCCAACAGGACGCTGCGTGGCCGGGCGTGCACCATGGGTAGGAAATTCGACCGGCACATCCGCGACCCCTCCGTGCACCGCGGTACGGCTTCGGCAAGGTGGCCCCGCGCGCACAACGGCACGACAAGAAGGTGACGAGCGTGACGCTGTTGCCTGCCAGAGCTGAAGTCGCGCGGTACCTGGACCGGTACCGGGCCTGGGAGCGCCTCACGCTCACCTACCCGGCCGACCGCACCGCGCGGGCGCACTTCGAGAGCGCCGCGTACACCCTGTGCGTGCTGATGGGGGAGTGCACGGCACGCGTCGCCGCCGACGCGGCGGAGCGCTACGTGGGACTGCGGCCGCCGCCCGGCGGAGCGCCGGGCGGCGGCCGGGTGGCCCGGGCGCTCCGCCACCGGGGAGCGGCCCTGTCAGGACGAGTGGTGAAGGAGAGAACGATGCGTCCAGCTCCGGCGACACCCTCGCCCGCGCCGCCGCCCGTCCCCGGGCTCCCGGCCGCCGGTGCCGCCCTGGGCGCGGCCGCCCACGGCCGGGCGACCGCACCGTCCGCCGCCCCGCGTCCCACCGCCCCGCCGTCCGCCGTTCGGCCCGACGCGGCCACGTGCACAGGCACGTGCACAGGCACGGACACGGGGACGGGGACCGGGACGGGCACGGGGACGGACGCGGACCCCGATGCGGACACGGACGCCGATGCGGACACGTACGCGGCCACGGACACGCCCACACCCACACCCGCTCGCACGGACACGGACACGGCCATGGGCACGGACACGGCCATGGGCACGGACACGGACACGGACACGGCCATGGGCACGGACGCGGACGCGGGCACGGACGCCGAGTGCGGGACCGGGACCGGGACCGTGACCGTGCCCGTCCTGGACGTCCAGCCGGTCATCGACGGCGGCCGCCGCCCCGTCAAGGCGGTCCCCGGCGAGACCTTCCAGGTCACCGCCACCGTCTTCGGCGAGGGGCACGAGGCGGTCGGCGCCAACGTCGTCCTGGCCGGCCCCGGCGGCCGGAGCGGCCCCTGGACCCCGATGCGCGAACTCTCCCCGGGCAGCGACCGCTGGGGCGCGGAGGTGACGCCGGACGCCGAGGGGCGCTGGACGTACGCCGTGGAGGCCTGGTCCGACCCCGTCGCGCGGTGGCGCCGCGCGGCCACGGCCAAGATCCCGGCCGGGGCCGACACCGACATGACGCTCGAAGAGGGCGCACTGTTGTACAAGCGCGCCGCCGGGGGAGCCCCGCCCGGAGCGGGACGCCGGGCGCTGCTCGCCGCCGCCGAGGCGCTCCAGGACCGGCTCCGGCCGCCCGCCGCCCGCCTGGCGGCGGCGCTCACCCCGGAGGTGGACGCCGCGCTCGCCCGCCACCCCCTGCGGGAGCGGGTCTCCCGCTCCGAGGCCCTGCCGCTGCTCGTCGAGCGGGAGAGGGCGCTGTTCGGCGCGTGGTACGAGTTCTTCCCCCGTTCGGAGGGCGCGGTGCTCCGTCCGGGGGAGCCGCCCGTCTCCGGCACCTTCCGCACGGCGGCGAAGCGGCTGCCCGCGATCGCGGACATGGGCTTCGACGTGGTGTACCTGCCGCCCGTCCACCCGATCGGCAGCACCTTCCGCAAAGGGCCCGACAACTCGCTGACCGCCGGGCCGCACGACGTGGGGGTGCCCTGGGCGATCGGCTCCGCGGAGGGCGGGCACGACGCGGTCCACCCGGACCTGGGCACCCTGGACGACTTCGACGCCTTCGTCCGCAGGGCCGGTGAACTCGGCCTTGAGGTCGCCCTGGACTTCGCCTTCCAGTGCTCGCCGGACCACCCGTGGGTCACCCGGCACCCCGAGTGGTTCGCGCACCGCCTCGACGGCACCGTCGCGTACGCGGAGAACCCGCCGAAGAAGTACCAGGACATCTACCCGATCGCCTTCGACAAGGACCTGCCAGGCCTCGTCGCGGAAGCCACCCGGCTGCTGCGCTTCTGGATGGGGCACGGGGTGCGGATCTTCCGCGTGGACAACCCGCACACCAAGCCCCTGGTGTTCTGGGAACGGGTGCTCGCGGACATCAACGGCACCGACCCGGACGTCGTCTTCCTCGCCGAGGCGTTCACCCGCCCCGCGGTCATGCGGGCGCTGGCCCGCGTCGGCTTCCAGCAGTCGTACACGTACTTCACCTGGCGCGACACCAAGGCGGAACTCACCGACCACCTGCGGGAGCTGGCCACCGAGACGGCCCACTACCTGCGGCCCAACCTGTTCGTGAACACCCCCGACATCCTGTCCGGGTACCTCCAGGAGGGCGGCCGGCCGGCGTTCGCCGCGCGGGCCGTGCTCGCCGCGACGCTCTCCCCGAGCTGGGGCGTGTACAGCGGGTTCGAGCTGTGCGAGAACACCCCCGCCGCCCCGGGCAGCGAGGAGTACCTGCACTCGGAGAAGTACGAGCTGCGCCCGCGCGACTGGGCCGCCGCCGAACGCGAGGGCCGCACCCTCGCGCCCCTGCTCACCACGCTCAACCGCGTCCGGCGGCGGCACCCGGCGCTGCGCCTGCTCCGCAACCTGCGCTTCCACCATGCCGACAACGACGCGCTGCTCGTCTACAGCAAGCGCGCGGGCCCGGACGTCGTCGTGGTCGTCGTCAACCTGGACCCCCACCACACCCACGAGGCCACGGTCACGCTGGACCTGCCGCGGCTCGGCCTCGACCGGCACGCCTCCGTGCCGGTGCGCGACGAACTCACCGGCGAGACCTACCACTGGGGGAGCTCCAACTACGTGCGGCTCGGGCCGGGCGGCGCCCACGTACTGACCGCGACGGGTGCGCCGGCCGCGACGAGGGCCCGGGACGTCGGCGAGGTGAGTGAGTCGGCCACGTCCCGCGACCTTCCCCGCCGCTGATCGGAGGGTCACCCACATGATCGTCAATGAGCCCGTCCAGGACACCTTCGAGGACACCCCCGCCAAGGAC
>NZ_BNBT01000203.1 GCF_014656095.1 Streptomyces longispororuber | reverse complement strand
GGCCCTCGTCGAGCGGGCGCACCGCCTGGTGGAGCGCGTGCACGGGCTGCCCGGCCTGCCGGCCCCGCTGGCCGCCCGCTGGCAGGACTGGAGCCTGCCGCCGCACGACGGGGCGTGGCACGTGTGGCGCCCCGGCCACGACCCCGCCACGGTGGCGCCCCGGGTCCGGCGCCCGCTGCCCGACGAGGCGGTGCACCTGGTCAGCGACTGCTGGACGCCCGACCCCGGCTCGATCGAGGGCGTCGTCGCCTGCGCCGAGAGCGCGCTGCGGCAGCACCGGGCGGAGCGGGGCGCGTCCGCGTGACCGGTCCCGCGCGGCCCCCCCCGGGGCACCCCCTGCGGGCCGCCGTGCCGGGCAGGGTAGGTTCGTCGGGCGGATGTCGGCATCCGCGGGGGCCCACGCAGGGTGGGACCCTCCAGAGGTCGTGGCGAGGTGTGGTGGCATGGGTGTGCTGACGGTGGGGAAGGTCCTGCGGTTCGACGAGGTCCGCGGCTACGGGTTCATCGCCCCGGAGACGGGCGACGAGGACGTGTTCATGCACGCGAACGACCTGGTGGACGAGAAGTACCTCTACCAGGAAGGCAGCGTGGTCGAGTTCTTCATGGAGATGGGCGACAAGGGACCCAAGGCGTCGAACATCCGCCTGGTGCACCAGTCGACGTCGCACCAACTGCAGCGCGGACACCTCGCGGTCCGCCCCGCGCCCGCCGCCACCGGCGACGGGGCCGCCGCAGCGGCCGACGACTTCGTCGACGAGCTCACGGAGGCCCTGCTCGACTCGGTGGACTCGCTGACCGGCGACCAGATCAAGCGCGTGCGCGCCTGCGTCCTCGAGCTGGTGCGGGACCACGGCTGGATCGCGTCGTAGGCCACCGTCCGGGGCACCGGGCGGCCGGGCCGCCCCGGCGGCCGCAGGCCCGCCCCCGGTCCGGACGCCGGACGAGCGCGAGGCCGTCCGGACCCTGGGGTGTGGGTCGGGACGGCCTCGCGCTCGTAGGGGACTGCGGGGACGTGAGCGGCGTCGGAGACGTCAGAAGCGGACGGGCAGCGCGCCGAGCGCCGTGCCCTTGCCCGGCACGTCGAAGTACTGGAGCTCGGCGGGGTCGACCGCGAGCTCCATGGTGCGGTTCTGGAGCAGGAACGTGTTGATCACGACCTCGGTCTCGAGCTGGGCGAGGGCCGCGCCGGTGCAGTAGTGCGCGCCGCTGCCGAAGGACAGGTGGCCGACGCCGGGGCCGAGGTCGCGGGCGAGGTCCAGCTTCAGCGGGTCGTCGAACTGGCGCGGGTCGTGGTTGACGCCGACCAGGGACGGGATGACGGCGTCGCCCGTCTTGACCGGGCAGCCACGGAACTCGAAGTCCTCGGCCGCGTAGAGCGGTCCGCCGGTCGGCACGGAGGTGGCGTGGCGGATCAGCTCCGGCACGGCCCGCCGGGCCAGCAGCTCGGGCTGGGCGCGCAGCTTCTCCAGCTCCTCGGGGTGCGTGAGCAGGGCGAGCAGCGCCTGGCCGAGGAAGTGCGCGGGCGGCGCGATCCCCGTGCTGGTGAGCAGCATGAAGATCGCGATGATCACGTCGTCGGAGAGCAGGTCCTGGTCGGGGCCGCCGGGCTTGGCCAGCTCGGAGATGAGGTCGTCGGTCGGCTCGGCGCGGCGGCGCGCGATGAGGTCCTTGTAGTACTCGACGATGTTGGTGATGGCCGGGACGAGCCGCTCGGTGTCGTAGGAGACGAACTCCATGATCCAGCCCTGGAGCAGCGGCACGTCGGCCGCCTCGACGCCCATGAGCTCGCAGATGGCGGCGCTGGTGAGCGGGTAGCCGAGCTCCGAGACCAGGTCGCCCTCCTTCTTCTCGGCCAGCGCGGCGTAGATGTCCGCGGCGTTCTTCTCCAGGCTCGGGCGCAGCGCGTTGACGCGGCGGGCCGTGAAGGCGCGCGCGACCACGTTGCGCATCCGGGTGTGCTCCTCGCCGTCGGACAGGCCGAGGAGGCCGAAGTACTTGAAGTACTCCTGCGGCATGCCGACCTGCGCCAGCATCTCGTCGGTGAGGCTCGGGCCCTCCGCGCCCGGCAGCTTGGACTGGTCCCGGATGAAGCGGGAGTCGTGCAGGATCTCCTTGCAGTCGTCGAAGCCGGCGACGAACCAGACCGGGGACTCCAGGCCCTCGATGGAGGCCCGGAAGAGCGGGCCGCGCTCGCGCAGCGGGCCGTACTCCGCCGGGTTGCTGACGGTTTTGTTGCTCAGGTGGAGGATCTGCTCGGTCACGCTCGTTCTCTCTTTCTCGGTTCGCCGCGCGCGGCCCCCCGCGGGGCGGGCGAGGGGCGCGGGGCAGGTGAAGGGCTCGGGGTGGGTGCCGGGCCCGCCCGGTCGGACGGGCCCGGCACCGCGGTGCTGCTCCGTCAGTCCGCGAGGTGGCGGTTGATGACGTCGCAGATCTCGGCCGCGACCTTGGGTGCGGTCAGGCCGAAGTGCGTGGAGTGGATGTCGTGGGCGCGCACGTCGCCCTCGACGTACGGGTCCCAGAACGCGGCCTGGGCCTCCGGGCTCAGCGTCGCGTTGAAGTACAGCGCCGTGCCGCGGTAGACGGGCGGGGTGAACTCCCGCGCCAGACGGACGTGTTCGGACATGATCAGGGCGCCGTTCTCGATGAGGGTCCGCCGGTCGGCGTCGTCGTCCTCGCCCGGCAGGTAGCCGGCGAGGAAGTCCCGCCCGACGGTCCGGTCGAGCACCACGTCCTCGGCGACGAAGGCCGTCGTCGGCGCGGCGTCGAGGAGCGCGACGAAGGGCACCTCGTGGCCGCGGCGCTGGAGCTCGGCGGCGACGGCGTGGGACAGGGTGCCGCCCATGGAGTGGCCGACGAAGTGGTACGGGCCCTCCGGCTGGACGCCGAGGATCTGCTCCACGTAGTCCAGGACCATCGCCTCGAAGCTCTCCGGGATCGGCGAGCCGTCGTAGCCGCGGGCCTGGATGCCGTACACCGGCCGGTCGCCGAGCTGCATCGCCATGCCCAGGTACGACCAGGACAGGCCGAAGCCGGGGTGGATGAACCACACGGGCGTCCCGGTGCCGCCGCCGCGCAGCGGCAGGACGACCCCGTACGGGTCGGTGCGCTCGGTCTCCTCCGCACCCTCGGCGCCCGCGGTGAGGCGGGCGGCGAGCTGCGCGACCGTGGGTGCCTGGAACACCGTCCGCATCGGCACCTCGACCATGAGGACCGCGCGGACGCGGCTGACCAGGCGCGTGGCGCTCAGCGAGTGGCCGCCGAGGTCGAAGAAGTTGTCGTCGACGCCGACCTTCTCCACCCCGAGGACCTGCGCGAACAGGCCGGCCAGCACCTCCTCCTGCGGGGTGCGCGGGGCGCGGTAGGCCGCGCTGCCGGTCAGCTCGGGCGCCGGGAGCGCCTTGTGGTCGAGCTTGCCGTTGGGGGACAGCGGCAGCCGCTCCAGGGTGACGAACGCGGCGGGCACCATGTAGTCGGGCAGGCGTTCGGCGACGAAGGCCCGCAGTGCGGCCCCGTCCAGCTCGGCGCCGGGGGCGGGGACCGCGTAGGCGACGAGCTGCTTGCTGCCCGCGGTGCCGCGCGCGACGACCGCGGCCTGGGCCACCTCCGGGTGCGCGGCCACGGCGGCCTCGACCTCGCCCGGCTCGATCCGGAAGCCGCGGATCTTCACCTGGGAGTCGGCGCGGCCGAGGTACTCCAGGTGCCCGTCGGCGGTCCAGCGGGCCAGGTCGCCGGTGCGGTACATGCGGCCGCCCGCCGGGCCGAACGGGTCGGCCAGGTAGCGCTCGGCGGTCTGTGCCGACCGGCCGTGGTAGCCGCGCCCGATGCCCGCTCCGGCGAGGTACAGCTCGCCGACCGCGCCCGGGCCGACCGGGGCCAGGGACGGCGTGAGCACGTAGCCGCGCAGGTTGTTCAGCGGCCGCCCGATCGGCACCCCACCGGTGTAGGAGGCCTGGGGGTCCAGGACGTGCGAGGTGACGTAGAACGCCTCGCTGGGCCCGTAGCAGTTGACGATGCGGACCTCGGGCCACTGGGCGCGGATGCGGTCCACCAGCGCCGGGGTCAGGGCCTCGCCGCCGAAGAGCAGCGCCTTGGGCGTCACGCGCTCGCCGAGCTGGTCGACGAGTTCGGCGAAGGCCGAGGGCACCGAGCTGATCACGTCCAGGTCCCAGTGGTCGCGCTCGGCCAGGGCCAGGACGTCGCGCACCAGCTCCACGCTGCCGCCGCGGGTGAGGGTGAACCACAGCTCGAAGCTGGCCACGTCGAAGCCGATCGAGGTGCTCGCCAGCATCTTCGGGCCCCCGTCGAGGCCGACCTCGTCCACCATGCCGTGCAGGGCGTTGACCAGGTTGGCGTGGGTCAGACCCACGCCCTTGGGCAGGCCCGTCGAACCCGAGGTGTAGATCTGGTACAGCAGGTGGTCCGGACGCAGGACGCCGGTGCGCTCGCTGTCGGCGAGGTCGGTGTCCGCGTACGCCGACACGTCCGCCTCGTCCAGCAGCAGGCGCTCGGTGTGCACGCCCTCCGGCAGGACCCCGGCCGCGGTGGAGTCGGTGAGGATCAGCCGGGGCCCGGCCGTGTCGAGGATGTGCCGCAGGCGGGTGCCCGGGTAGCCGGGGTCGACCGGTACGTAGGCGGCGCCGGACTTCAGCGTCGCCAGCAGCGCCACCACCAGCTCCGGGGTGCGCGGCAGGACCACCGCCACCAGGGAGTCCGGCCCGATGCCGCGCGCGGTCAGGAGCCGGGCCAGGCGGTTGGCCCGCGCGTTCAGCTCCGCGTAGGTGAGCCGCTCGCCCTCGTGGACGACCGCGGTGGCCTCCGGCGTACGGGCGACCTGCTCCTCGACCAGGGCGCTCGCGGTGCGCCCCGGCACCTGCGCCGCGGTGTCGTTGAACCGGCCGAGCACCAGCTCCCGCTCGGCCTCCGCCACCAGGTCGAGGCGTGCCAGCGGCGTGTGCGGGTCGGCCGCGAGCTGCTCCAGGACCCGGCCGAGGCAGGCGGCGATCCGCTCGACCTCCGGGCGCTCGAACAGGTCCTTGCGGTACTCCAGGACCGCCATGCTCAGGTTCGGGTCGGACCCGAGGGTGATCGGGTAGTGGGTGCTGCTGTGGATGCGCATCCCCGTGATCTCGACGCCGGCCTCGCCGTGCGCCTCGGTCATGCCCTCGCGGTCGATCGGGAAGGACTCAAAGATGATCATGCTGTCGAACAGGGTGCCCACGCCCGCGGCCCGGTGGATCTCGGTCAGGCCGAGGTTCTGGTGGTCCATCAGCACCGCCTGGCGCTCACGGAGCCCGGTCAGCAGGTCCGCGAGGGTGTCCCGCGGCGTGTACTGCACCCGCACCGGAAGGGCGTTGATGAACAGGCCCACCATCTCGTCCACGCCCGGCACCTGCGGCGGGCGGCCGGAGACCGTCGTACCGAAGACGACGTCCTGGCGCCCGGTCAGGTGCCCGAGGACCACGCCCCACGCGCCCTGGAGCAGCATGTTGAGCGTGATGCCCAGCTCGCCCGCGCGGCGCTGGAGCTCCTGCCCGATCCCGGCGGGCAGCGGCAGGTCGACGTGGTCGGTCGCGTCCTGCCCCTCGGGCACGGCCGTGGTGGCGGCCGCGGGGGCGAGCAGCGTCGGCTCCTCGACCCCGTCGAGCTCCCGCGCCCAGGCCTCGAACGCCGCCTCCTGGTCCTGCCGTCCGAGCCAGGCCAGGAAGTCGCGGTAGGGGCGCACCCGCGGCAGCGCGGAGGTGTCCCCGTGCGCCGCGTAGACGCGGATGAGGTCCTGGAGCATCAGCGGGAAGGACCAGCCGTCGAACAGGACGTGGTTGACGGTGAACACCAGCTCCGAGCGGTCCTCGGCGCGCAGCACCAGGATCATCCGCATCATCGGCGGCACCGCCGGGTCGAAGTGCGCCCGCTGGTCCTCGGCGAGGAGCTCGTCGAACGCCTCCTCCTGCTCCCGCTCACCGAGGCCGCGCAGGTCCACGACCCGCCAGGGCAGCTCGACGTGGTCCAGGACGAGCTGGACCTGCTGGCCCGCCGCCGAGGCCACGAAGGCCGTACGGAAGTTGGCGTACCGGTCGAGGAGCGCCTGTCCGGCCGCCCGCATCCGCTCCGGGTCCACCGCACCGGACAGGTGCATGGCGAACTGCACGTGGTAGGCGTCGAAGGAGGTGTCGGCGAGCTGGCTCTGGAAGAGCAGACCGGACTGCGCGTCCGTCATCGGCCACACGTCCCGCAGGCCCGGGTACTGCTCCTCCCACAGCTCCAGGTCGCGCTGGCGCACCCGCACCAGGGCGACGTCCGACGGCGTCAGGCCGCCCGCGCCGGGCTGGGCCGCGTGCCGGGCCAGGCCCTCCAGGGCGGTGTGCCACAGGTCGGCGAGCTCCTGGGCCTCCTCGCGGGCGAGCAGCCCGGCGGGGAAGCCGATGGAGGCGCTGAACTGCGGGCCCCGCGCGGTGTCCACCACGAAGGAGTTGATCTCCACCGCCGCCAGGGCGGGCATGTCCGCGTCCAGGTCGGCGGCGATGCCCTCCATGTCGGTGGCGATCGCCCAGCTCCCGCCGCCGCCCGGCTGGTCGCCCTGGGCGAACCGGCCCAGGTAGTTGAAGGCGACCTGGCCGCCCTGGTGCGCCCGCAGGACCTCGGCGGTCTCCGGGTTGAGGTGGCGCAGCAGGCCGTAGCCGATGCCCTTGTCGGGGACGGCGTTGAGCTGCTCCTTGACGGCCTTGATGACGTGGCCGGCGGAGCGTCCGCCCGCGACGGCCTCGGCGACGTCGAAGCCGTCGACGCTCAGCCGGACCGGGAACATGCTGGTGAACCAGCCGACCGTACGCGACAGGTCGACACCCGGCGCCGCGGCCTCCTCGCGGCCGTGGCCCTCCAGGCGCAGCAGCAGCGAGGACGCGGCGGTCTCGTCGACGCCCCGGTTCCTGCGCCACTGCGTCAGGGCCAGGGCGAGCGCGCTCAGCAGGCCGTCGTTGGGGCCGCCGTGGAACGCGGCGGGCAGCGACGTGAGCAGCGCCTCGGTGGCCTCGGGGGCGAGGCGCACCTCCACGGTCTCCATGGTGGCGCGGGTGTCGACGGCCGGGTCGAGCGGCCGGGAGCCGATCAGCGGGTCGGGGCCCTCCACGATGTCCTGCCACAGCGGGAGTTCGGCCGTGCGCCGCGGCGACGCGGCCTCCTCGGTGAGGGCGTGGGCCCAGTGGCGCATCGAGGTGGGCACCGGGGCGAGCGCGGGGGTGCGGCCCTCGCGGACCTGCTCCCAGGCCTCGGCGAGGTCCGGGGTGAGGATGCGCCAGGACACGCCGTCGACCACCAGGTGGTGCAGCACGATGATCAGGCGGCCGGAGGTCTCGGGACCGGCGTCGAACCACACGAACCGGGCCATCGACCCGGACGCCGGGTCCAGCTCCCGCACCGCCGCGTCGAGCGCGGCCTTGGCCTGCTCCCGCCAGGCGGTGTCCTGCCAGTCACCGGCGCACGGCACACGGCGGATCAGGGCGGCCACGTCGACGGTGCCCGGCTCGGCCACCTCCAGGCCCGGCTCGCCGGTGGTGACGAGGCGGGCGCGGAGCACGTCGTGGTGGTCGACGACCGCGGCCAGCGTGGCCGCGAGACCGCTCTCGTCGATGCCGCGCGGCAGGTTCACCGTCATCGACATCACGAACCGGTCGAAGCCGCCGCCGAGGCCGGTGATGTAGCGGGCCACCGGCAGCAGCGGCATCCAGCCCACGCCGCCGCCGGCCAGCTCCTCGCGGACCGCCGCGGCCGTCCCGCCGGTCGCGGCGGCCACGGCCAGGGCGGCCACCGTACGGCACTCGAAGACCTGCCGCGGCGTGATCTCGATGCCGTGGGCGCGGGCCTTGGAGACGACCTGGATGGAGCGGATGGAGTCACCGCCGACGGCGAAGAAGTCGTCGTCGATGCCGACCCGCTCCAGGCCGAGGACCTCCGCGTACGCGGCGGCCAGCGCCTGCTCCTCGGGGGTGCGCGGCGCGGTGTAGGCGCCGCCGGGCACCTCCGGTTCGGGCAGCGCGGCCTTGTCGAGCTTGCCGTTCGGCGTCAGGGGCAGTTCGTCCAGGAGGACGAAGGCCGAGGGGACCATGAACTCGGGCAGGCGGCCGGCGGCGAAGCGGCGCAGTTCCTTGGCGGAGACGCCCGCGGTGATGTCGAAGTCGTCGGTCGTCTCGCGGGCGCCGACGGGCACCACGTAGCCGACCAGTTGCTTGGTGCCGCGCACGTCGCGGACCAGGACGACGGCCTGGGCGACGTTGTGGTGCTCGGCCAGGGCCGCCTCGATCTCGCCGGGTTCGATGCGCAGGCCGCGGAGCTTGACCTGGTCGTCGCTGCGGCCGAGGTATTCGAGCTGGCCGTCGGCGCCGCGGCGCACGACGTCGCCGGTGCGGTACATGCGCGAGCCCGCGGGGCCGTAGGGGTCGGTGACGAAGCGCTCGGCGGTCAGGGCCGGGCGGCCCAGGTAGCCGCGGGCCAGGCTCGGGCCCGCCACGTACAGCTCACCGGGGGTGCCCTGCGGCACCGGGGCGAGCTGCTCGTCCAGGACGCGTACCCGGTTGTCGGCCACGGCGGTCCCGATGGGGGTGTGGTCGCTGGTCAGGGGCGTGGAGAGGGAGCCGCAGACGGTGGTCTCGGTGGGGCCGTAGGCGTTGACGAAGCGCCGTCCGGGCGACCAGGCGGCGGCCAGGCCCGGCGGGCAGGCCTCACCGCCCACGGTGACGGTGCGCAGGTCGCTCAGGGAGCGCGGGGTGTCGGCGGGCAGCGCGGCCAGCACGCTGGGCGGCAGCATCACGTGCGTGACGCGGCGCTCGGCCAGGGCGTGCACCAGGTCGTCGCCGACCAGGCGCCGCTGGGCCGGGACGATCAGGGCCGCGCCGGTGGTCAGGGACTGCACCAGCTCCCAGAACGCGGCGTCGAAGCTCGGCGCCGCGACCTGCAGGATGCGCGCGTCGGGGGTGATGCCGAGCCGCTCCTGGGTGGAGTGGCTGAGCGCGGCGATGCCCGCGTGGGTGACGGTGACGCCCTTGGGCCGGCCCGTGGAGCCGGAGGTGTAGATGACGTACGCCGGGTGCTCCAGGCGCGGACCGGTGCCGGGGGCGCTGTCCGGGCTGTCCTGCCAGGCCGCCCGGACCTCGGGCGTGTCGATGGCCACGACGTCGGTGGCCAGGTTCTCCGGCAGGTCCTCCAGCGCGGCCCGCGTCACCAGCAGGGCGGCGGGGGCGGCGTCGTCGACCATGTACGTGATGCGCTCGGCCGGGTAGTCCAGGTCGACGGGCATGTACGCCGCGCCCGCCTTCAGGATGCCCAGGGCCACCGCGACCTGCTGCGCCGAGCGCGGCATGGCCACGGCCACCTGCTGCTCGACCCCGATGCCGCGGGCGATGAGCCAGTGCGCGACGCGGTTGGCCCGCGCGTCCAGCTCCGCGTACGTCCAGGCGTCGTCGGCCGACTCCACCGCGAGGGTCTCGGGCGCGGCCTGCACCCGGGCCGCGAACAGCTCCGGGAAGGTCGCCTGCGCGGCCACCCGCTCGGGCTGCTCCCGCTCGGCGGCGAGCAACTGGCGGCGCTCCTCGGGCGTGAGCAGGTCGGCGTAGCTGATGCGGTGCGAGGGGTTGGTGACCGCGGTGGTCAGCAGCCGCTTCCAGCGCGTGATCAGCGTCTCGATCGTGGCGGCGTCGAACAGCTCCGTGGAGTACTCGGCCGCGATGGAGATGCCCGCGGGCGTGGTGCGGTCCTCGAACGTCTCGTCGAGGCTGAGCAGCAGGTCGTAGCGGGCGGTGCCGGTGCCGGAGCCGTCGGCCCGCACGCGCAGGCCGGGCAGCTCGAACTGGGCCGCCTCGTTGTTCTGCAGCGCCAGGGCGATCTGGAACAGCGGGTGGACGGACGGCGAGCGCTCCGGGTTGAGCTTCTCCACCAGGGACTCGAAGGGGATGTCCTGGTGCGAGTACGCGGCCAGGCTGGTCTTGCGGACCTGGGCCAGGAGCTCGGCGAACGTCGGGTCGCCGGAGGTGTCCGTGCGCAGCACCAGCAGGTTCACGAACAGGCCGACCAGGTCCTTCAGGTTCTCGTCGGTCCGTCCGGCGATGCCGCTGCCCACCGAGATGTCGGTGCCCGCGCCCAGGCGGGTCAGCAGCGCGGCCATGGTGGCCTGCAGCACCATGAAGGGGGTCGTGCCGGTGGCCTTGGCCAGCTCCGCGACGCCCTGGTGCAGCTCGGCGTCCAGGGTGAAGCGGAGCAGGTCGCCGGTGCCCTTGAGGACGGCGGGGCGGGGCCGGTCGGTGGGGATGGTGACCTTCTCCGGCAGCCCGGCGAGCTGCTCGGCCCAGTAGGCGTACTGCTTGTTGAACAGGCTGTCCGGGTCGGCCTCGTCGCCGAGCAGCTCGTGCTGCCACAGGGTGTAGTCGGCGTACTGCACCGGCAGTTCGGTCCACTCGGGGGCCGTGCCGCCCACGCGTGCGGTGTAGGCGGCGGCCAGGTCCCGGGCCAGCGGGGCGTAGGACCAGCCGTCGGCCGCGATGTGGTGGACCACCAGGGACAGCACGGACTCCTGCGGGCCGCTGCGGAAGAGCTGCGCGCGCAACGGCAGTTCGTCCTCCAGGGCGAACGCGTACCGGGCCGCCGCGGTGAGCGCCTCGGCCAGCTCGTCCTCGCCGTCGACCTCGTGCACGGCGAGCGCGGGCCGCGCCTGCTCGGGGGAGAGGATCCGCTGCTCGGGCTTGCCGCCGACCGCGGGGAAGAGGGTGCGCAGGGTCTCGTGGCGGGCCACGAGGTCGGCCAGGGCCGTCTCCAGCGCCGGCACGTCGAGGTCACCGCTCAGCCGGAGCACGATCGGCATGTTGTACGTCGCCGACGGGCCCTCGAACTGGTGGACGAACCACAGGCGCTGCTGGGCGAAGGAGAGCGGCAGGTGCTCGGGCCGCTCGGCGACGCGCACCAGCGGGGCCTGGGTGCGGGCACTGCCGTCCAGGTGCGGCACGATCCCCGCCACCGTCGGGTGGGCGAAGAAGGTGCGCAGCTCGACCTCGGCACCCAGCGTGGCGCGGATGCGGCTGATGAGCTTGGTGGCGAGCAGCGAGTGGCCGCCCAGGTCGAAGAAGTTGTCGTCGACGCTGACCCGCTCCAGGTCCAGGACCTCGGCGAACAGGTCGCACAGCAGCTCCTCCTGGAGCGTGCGCGGCGGCCGGCCGCCGGCCTGCGCGGACAGGTCGGGGGCGGGCAGCGCCCGGCGGTCCAGCTTGCCGTTGGCGGCCAGCGGCACCGAGGCGATGGCCACCACGGAGGCCGGGACCAGGTGGGCGGGCAGCCGCTCCTGGAGGTAGCCGCGCAACGAGCCGACCAGGACACCGATCTGCGTGGCCGCGGCCGGGTCGCTGGACAGGTACAGGTCGGCGCGGCGCGACGGGACGAAGGCGCCCCGCACCGGGCGGGTGACGGCCTCGGCGTCGGTCAGGACGAGCGCGTCGAAGCACTCGCCGGCCGCCGCCGACCAGGTCGTCAGGACGCTCCAGCCGCGCTCGGCGGCCCACTCGTGCAGGTCCTGCGGGTCGACGGCGGGCCCGGTCGCGGCCGGCGCCTCGGCGATCCCGACCTCGGCGGCCCAGCCGGCCTCCTCGGTCAGGCGGGCGTTGAGGATGCCGGTGACGCGCAGCGCGGGACCGGCCTCGGCCCGGACCAGCTCCTCCAGGGCTGAGAGGTCCCCGACCTGACGGCCCCAGTCCACGGCGGGCGCGTCGGTCACGTCCAGCGCGTCCACCGGGTCCTTGTGCACGAAGATCTCGTAGCGGTGGCGGGTGAGTTCGTTGTGGGCGTGGCCCGGCTTGAGGCGGATGTCGACGACGCCCGCGCCGTGCTTCTCGCCGAACTGCGTGAACCACTCGGGGTCCAGGACCAGTTCGGGCTCGGTGAGGATGGAGCGGGCGATGGCCGCGTGGGCCGCCGCCGGCGCCTCGTTCGGGTACTGGGTGCGCTGCACGCCGGTGCGCATCAGCCGCAGCGTGCCGGCGTTGCGGACGTCGCCGACGATGATGCGGCCGCCGGGGGCGAGGAGGTCGAGGGCTTTGGCGAGGACGTCGTCGAG
>NZ_BNBT01000202.1 GCF_014656095.1 Streptomyces longispororuber | reverse complement strand
GGTGCTGGCGCTCGGCGCGGCCCGCGCCGCCCGCCGTGACCGGCGCCCGGTTCACCGCGGTGCTGCCCGCCGGGGCGCTCGACGCGGTGCCGCCGGACGCCGCGAAGCGCCTCGTCGCGGAGGCGGACCGGCTGATGGCCGGGCACGTCGCGTACTTCGGCGTGGTGCGCGACGACCTGAGGGACCCGGACTGGTGGTACGACCCGAGGACCGGGCGCCGCGCACCCTGGGGCTACGCCTTCGACGTGCCGTACCGGAACGAGGACGCGGTCGGGGACATCAAGCAGATCTGGGAGCCGTCCCGGCACCAGTACCTCACCCAGCTCGCCGCCGCCCACGCGCTCACCGGGGACGAGCGGTACGCCGAGCGCGTGGCCGCGCACCTGCGGTCGTGGTGGGCGGCCAACCCGCCGCTGCGCGGCGTGCACTGGATCAGTGGCATCGAGCTGGGCATCCGGCTCCTGTCCTGGGTGTGGATCCGCAGGCTGCTCGACGGCTGGCCGGGCGCGGCGGGCCTGTTCGAGGACAACCCGGTGGCGCGCGAGCAGATCTGGCACCACCAGCGCTGGCTCGCCGCCTTCCCCAGCCGGGGCACCTCGGCGAACAACCACGTCATCGCCGAGACCACCGGGCAGACCGCCGCGGCCTGCGCGTTCGGCTGGTTCCCCGAGTCGGCGCGGTGGCGGGGCGAGGCGCTGCGGTCCCTGGCGCGGCACCTGCGCGCCAACACCTTCCCCTCCGGCCTCAACCGCGAGCTGGCCACCGAGTACCACGGACTCGTCCTGGAACTGGGCCTGGCCGCCGTGGCCGAGGCGGACGCCGCCGGGGTGCCGGTGCCCGCGCCGGTCCGCCCGGTGCTCCTGCGGATGACCGACGCGCTCGCGGCCGTCGTCGACGACCGGCTGCGGCCGCCGCGCCAGGGGGACGCCGACGACGGGCACGGTCTGGTCCTGGACGGCGCGGGCACCGACCGCTGGGGCTCGCTCCTCGCCACCGGGGAGGCGGTGTTCGGCCGGCTCGCCTGGTGGCCCGAGGTGACCGGCACCGACGTGCGCACCCCGCTGCTCGCCGCGCTCGTCCGGCCGTACGCGCGGGCGGGAAGTACAGCGGGGAGCACGCGGGCGGGAAGCACAGCGGGGAGCGCGCGGGCGGGAAGCACGGCGGGGAGCGCCCGGGCGGGGAGCGCGCGGGCCGTGGCCCGCCCCACCGCGCGGCCGGACCACTTCGCCGACGCGGGCCTGACCCTGCTGCGGGGCCCCGGGGGGATCTGGTGCCGCTGCGACGGCGGCCCGCACGGCTTCCTGGGCATCGCCGCGCATGCCCACGCGGACGCGCTGTCCGTGGAGGTCCGGCACGACGGGGTCGACGTGCTGGCCGACCCGGGCACCTTCTGCTACCACGGGCAGCCCGAGTGGCGGCGGTACTTCCGCTCGACCCTCGGCCACAACACCCTGCAACTCGACGACGCCGACCAGTCGGTGTCCGGCGGCCCGTTCCTGTGGACCCGGCACGCCCGCAGCCGTGTCCTGGTCGCGGAGCCGTCCGGCGCCGACGGCGGGACGGCCCGCTGGTGCGCCGAGCACGACGGCTACCGGGGCTCCGTGCACCGCCGCCGGGTGGAGCTGACCGCCGCGCGCCGGGAGCTGCGCGTGGTGGACGAGGTACGCGGCCCGCGCCGGGCCGCGCGGCTCGCGTTCCACCTCGGCCCGGCGATCACCGCGGACCTGGCGGGCGACCGGGCGGTGCTCACCTGGACGCGGGACGGCGAGGACCGCTCCGCGGTGCTCGACCTGCCCGGGGAGCTGTGCTGGCGGGCGCACCGCGGCGCGACGGACCCGCCGCTCGGCTGGTACTCCCCCGGCTTCGGGCGCAAGGAGCCCGCGACCACGCTGGTCGGCACCGGCTTCACCGAGAGCGCGCGGGGGATCACCACCGTGCTCAGGTTCGGCTGCTAGGGGGGGCGCGTGGGGATCACGTGGCGGAAGAGGGCGTGGCCGGCGGCACCGCTGGTGCCGGCGGTGCTGGCGGTGCTGGCGGTGCTGGCCCTGCTCGCGGTGACCGGCTGTGACAGCGCGCCGGACGCCCGGGCGGAGCCGACCGCCGCGCCCTCCCCGCGCGTGGCCCGGGTGTGCGCGAAGCCCGCGGCCGGGCCGGCGAAGGCACCGGCGGGCGCGGTGACCGTCGACCCCGCGGTGGTCGGCGACCTGGCCGCGAAGACCCGCAGCCACCCGGCGCGCACCACGTTCTGGCTGCGGCCCGGCACGCACCGGCTGGAACCGGGCCGCTACGCCCAGGTCGTCCCCAAGAAGGGCAACCGCTACCTCGGCGCGCCCGGCGCGGTCCTCGACGGCCGGAAGAAGAACCAGTACGCGTTCGGCGGCGGTGCCCGCGACGTCACCATCCGCCATCTGACGGTGCAGCGCTTCCAGGCGCCGCCGGACGAGGGCGTGGTCAACCACGACTCCGCCGACGGCTGGGTGGTCGAGCACGCCACGATCCAGCACAACTCCGGCGCCGGGCTGATGGCCGGCGCCCGCCAGCGGGTCCGGGCGAGCTGCCTGCGCGGCAACGGCCAGTACGGCATGAACGCGTACAAGGACGACGGCCCCCTGACGGACCTGGTGGTCGAGGGCAACGAGATCACCGGCAACAACACCGACGACTGGGAGCGGCGGCGCAAGGGCTGCGGCTGCACCGGGGGCGTCAAGTTCTGGGCCGTGGACGGCGCCGACGTACGCGGCAACTGGGTGCACGACAACCGCGGGGCCGGGCTGTGGGCGGACACCAACAACAACGACTTCCGCGTCGAGGACAACGTCCTCGAGGCCAACGACGGCGCCGCGCTGATCTACGAGACCAGCTACAACGCGGTCATCCGGAAGAACACGATCCGGCGGAACAACTGGGTCGACGGCCGCAAGTACGCCGACCGCGGCGACACCTTCCCGTTCGCCACGGTCTACCTCTCCGAGTCCGGCGGCGAACCACGGGTGAAGGCCCGCACCGACAAGATCGAGGTCTACCGGAACGTGCTGGAGGACAACTGGTCCGGCATCACCCTGTGGGAGAACGCCGACCGGTTCTGCAACAGCCCGGCCAACACCTCCACCGGTGACTGCACCCTGCTGGTGCGGGACGCCGACCGCTGCGCGCGGCCGGCGATCGCCACCGCGCCGCTGTACGCCGACTGCCGGTGGAAGACGCAGCGGGTGGACATCCACGACAACCGCTTCGTCCTCGACACGTCCGTCGTGCGGTGCGCGGCGAAGTGCGACCGCATGGCGGTGCTCGCCAACTACGGCACCTACCCGGACTGGTCGCCCTACCAGGGCCAGCGGGTGGCCGAGGCGATCACGCACAAGCAGCACAACCGCTGGCACGACAACGTCTACGTCGGCCCGTGGAAGTTCGTCGCCCACGACCCGAGCCGGGTGCTCGACTTCGCCCAGTGGCAGAGCGCGCCCTACGAGCAGGACGCGGACAGCACCCTCGACGTACGGGCGGGTGGTTGAGGTGGAGCGGGAGCCGCACCACGGCGGGGTGCCGGGCGGGGCGGGAGCCGTGAGCCCGCGGCCCGGCATGCCGGGCGGGGCGGAGGCCGTGCGCCCGCGGCCCGGGGCGCCGGGGGTCGTCGGGGTCGTGTGGGGGCTGCTCGTCCTCAACACGCTCGGCTCCGCCGGGGCGAAGACCATCGTGCCGCTGCCCCGCTCGCTCATCCAGCTCGTCACCATGGGCGCGCTGGTGGCCGCGTTCACGCTGGCGCTCGCGCTGAACCTGCGGCTGCGCGTCCGTGCCAGCGCCTTCCTGCTGCTCCTCACCCTGCTGCTCGTACCGAGCGTGCTCTCCAGCGTGCAACTGGAGTCGGGGCTCGGCGCGCTGTTCCGCTGCGCCCGGCTGGCCCTCTTCGTCGCCACGCTGTGGCTGCTCAGCCGCTGGTGGGACGGCGAGGTGGCGTTCGTCAGACACCACATCCGGATGTACTTCGCGGTGCTCGGCTCGGTGGCCGTGGGCCTGGTCGTCTCACCGGGCGCGGCCCTGCCCGACCTCTACGGCGGGCGCCTCGTCGGCGCGCTGTGGCCGCTCACCCCGCCGCAGATCGGGCAGTACGCCGCGGTGATCGTCGGGCTCACCGTGCTGCTCGTCCTCGGCCGCAGGACCGACCGGACCAGCGCGGCCGTCGTCATCGTGCCCTCGCTCGTCCTGCTCGCGCTGACCCACACCCGGACGGCCACGCTCGGCCTGCTCATCGGCCTGGTGGTGGCGATCGGCTCGCTCGTCCTGACGAGCACCGCGGCCCGCCGGTTCTTCACCTGGGCGGTGCTGTGCGCCGCGGTGGCCGCGGTGGGGTTCGCCTCCGCGCTGCGGGCGTGGTTCCTGCGCGGCCAGAGCCAGGAGCACCTCACCAGCCTGACCGGGCGGGCCAAGGTCTGGGACGCGCTGCTCGCGGCGGACCGCTCGACCGTGGAGAAGGCGTTCGGCGTGGGCCTGGGCGACAAGTCGTTCGGCGGGCTGCCCATCGACAACAGTTGGCTGGCCGTGTACCACGAGCAGGGCTGGACGGGCGTCACCCTCGTGGCGGCGGTCGTCCTCGTGCTCGGCGGCGTGGCGCTGCTGCGGCCGCCGTCGCTGCAGCGGGCCTGCGCCATCTTCCTGATCAGCTACTGCGCCATCGCCTCGTACACCGAGGCCGGTCTGGGTGACGCCTCGCCGTACCTGCTGCACCTGACCGTGGCCGCCTCGCTCCTCGCGGCGCCCGCCGCGGCCCCGCCCCTGCCGGCGCCCGCGACCCGTCGCCGACGTGTCCCGCGCTGGGCCCGGAATCCGGAGGTGACCTGAGCATGCACGTGCTGGTGGTGCACAACCGCTACGCGTCGGCGCAGCCGAGCGGCGAGAACAAGGTGGTCGACCAGGAGGTGGAGCTGCTGCGCGCGTCCGGCCACCGGGTCGGCGTGTTCGAGCGGCGCAGCGACGACATCGCCGCCCTGTCCCTGCCCGCCAAGGCCGCGGTGCCGCTGCTCGTGCCGTGGAACCCGGGGGTCCGCAAGGAGTTGGCCGCCCGGCTGCGCGCCGAGCGCCCGGACGTGGTGCACGTCCACAACGTCTTCCCGCTGCTTTCGCCCGCGGTCCTGGCCGCCTGCGCCGACGCCGGGGTGCCCGCCGTCGCCACGCTGCACAACTACACCCAGGTCTGCCCGCCGGGCACCCTGCAGCGGGACGGCCGCCCGTGCGCCGCGTGCGTCGGGCCGGCCGTCCCGCTGCCCGCCGTCCGGCACGGCTGCTACCGCGGCTCGCGCCTCGCGACGGTGCCGCTCGCGGTCGGCCTGGCGGTGAACCGGCGGCGGTGGTGGTCCGGCGTGGAGCGGTTCTTCTGCATCTCCGCGGCGCAGCGCGACACCCTGGTGCGCTCCGGCATGCCGCCCGAGCGGCTCGTGGTGAAGCACAACTTCGTGCCGGAGCCGGACGTCCGCCGCGAGGGCCCCGGCGAGCACCTGCTGCACCTCGGCCGGCTCGCGGAGACCAAGGGCGTACGGCTGCTGATGGCCGCGTGGGACGAGCTCGCGGCGGGCGGCGGGGTGGGCGTGCCGCTCGTCGTCGCGGGCGCGGGGCCGCTGGAGCGGGAGGTGCGGGCCTGGGCGGCGGGCCGGGACGACGTGCGGTACGCCGGCCTGTACGACCCGGCGCAGTGCCGCCGGGCCGTCGCGCGGGCGGTCGCCGTGGTGGCCCCCTCGACGTGGCGGGAGACGTTCGGCCTGGTGGTCGCGGAGGCGATGGCGGCCGGGGTCCCGGCCGTCGCCGCCGGGCACGGCGCGTTCGTCGAGCTGGTCGAGGACGGCGTGACCGGGCTGCTGCACCGGCCGGGCGAGGCCGCCTCGCTCGCGGCGTGCATCCGCCGGATCACGGCCGGGCCGCGCAACCAGGAGATGGGCCGGGCCGCCCGGCGCCGCTACGAGCGGGGGTTCAGCCCGGCCGTCGGTCTCGAACGCCTGGTGGAGGGGTATCGGTCCGCGATCGCGGACCGGACGGAAAGAGTGGGGGACAGTAGATGACACGATGCCGACTCTGCGGTTCGGCGGCGCTGGCGAGCGTCGTCGACCTGGGGGCGACCCCGCCGTGCGAGAGCTTTCTCGCCGCGGACCGGCTGGACGAGCCGGAGCCGGCGTACCCGCTGCACCTGCGGGTCTGCACCGACTGCTGGCTGGCGCAGATCCCGCCGCTGATCACGCCGGAGGAGACGTTCAAGGAGTACGCGTACTTCTCCTCCTTCTCGACCTCGTGGGTGGAGCACGCGCGCACGTTCGTCGCCGACGCCGTACAGCGGGTGGGGCTCGACGGCGAGGGCTCCGACGCGTTCGTCGTCGAGGTCGCGAGCAACGACGGGTACCTGCTGCGGCACGTGGTGGACCGCGGCATCCGCTGCCTCGGCATCGAGCCGTCGGTGAACGTCGGCGCGGCGGCGCGGGACGCGGGTGTGCCCACGCTCACGGAGTTCCTGTCCCCGGAGACCGGTGCGGCCGTCCGCGCCGAGCACGGCCCGGCGGACCTGGTCGTGGCCAACAACGTGTACGCGCATATCCCCGACGTCGTCGGGTTCACGAAGGGGCTGCGCGCCCTGGTCGCCGACGACGGCTGGGTCTCCATCGAGGTGCAGCACCTGCTGACCCTGATCGAGGAGAACCAGTACGACACGATCTACCACGAGCACTTCCAGTACTACACGGTCGCCTCCGCGATCCGGGCCCTCGCCAGCGGCGGACTCGCGCTGGCGGACGTCGAGTTGCTGCCCACGCACGGCGGCTCCGTCCGCCTGTGGGCCCGGCCGGCCGAGGTGGCCGGTGCACCCTCCCGCCGCGTGGCCGACGTACTGGCCCGCGAGAAGGCCGCCGGGCTGCAAGAGCTGTCCGGGTACACCGAGTTCTCCGCCCGGGTGGCCAAGGTGCGCAGGGACCTTTTGAAGTTCCTCGTCGAGGCGGCCGAGCGCGGCGAGACGGTCGTCGGCTACGGCGCCCCCGGAAAGGGCAACACCCTGCTGAACCACTGCGGCATCCGGCCCGACCTGCTCCCGTACACGGTCGACCGCAACCCCTACAAGCACGGCAGGTTCACCCCGGGCACCCGCATCCCGATCCTGCCGCCCGAGCGGATAGCCGCCGACGAACCCGACTACGTCCTCGTCCTGCCGTGGAACCTGCGGGCCGAGCTGGTCGAGCAACTGTCCTACGTCCACGACTGGGGCGGCCGCCTTGTCTTCCCCATCCCGGAACTGAGCATTGTCGAGGTCAAGCCATGAAGGTCGTCCTGTTCTGCGGCGGTTACGGGATGCGGATGCGCAACGGGGCGTCCGACGACGTGCCCAAGCCGATGGCGATGGTCGGCCCACGGCCGCTGATCTGGCATGTCATGCGCTACTACGCGCACTTCGGGCACAAGGAGTTCATCCTGTGCCTCGGATACGGCGCCCACCACATCAAGGACTTCTTTCTCACCTATGAGGAGACGACGTCCAACGACTTCGTGCTGCGGGGCGGACGGACCGAACTGCTCTCCACCGACATAGCCGACTGGACGATCACGTTCGCGCAGACCGGCATCGAGTCGCCGATCGGGGAGCGTCTGCGCCGGGTGCGGCACCATCTGGACGGCGACGAGATGTTCCTCGCCAACTACGCCGACGTGCTCACCGACGCCCCGCTGCCCGAGATGATCGACCACTTCGCCCGGCGCGACGCCGGGGCGTCGATGATGGTGGTGCCGCCGCAGTCCTCGTTCCACTGCGTGGACCTGGGCGAGGACGGCCTGGTGGGCGGCATCACCGCGGTGAGCGAGCTGCCGCTGTGGGAGAACGGCGGCTACTTCGTGCTCCGCCAGGAGGTCTTCGACCACATACCGGAGAACGGGGACCTGGTCGCCGACGGCTGCGCCCAACTGGCCAAGAGGGGCCGCCTGGTGGCGCACCAGCACCGCGGCTTCTGGAAGCCGACCGACACCGTGAAGGAACGGGCCGCGCTCGACGAGGCCTACGCCCGCGGCGACCGCCCGTGGGCCGTGTGGGAACGGGACAACGCCGGGGTGGGCGCGTGATCCGGCTCGGCGCCGGGCGCCTGGACCGGCTCGTCGCCCTCGGCGCGCACTGCGACGACATCGCCATCGGCGCCGGCGGCACGCTGCTCGCGCTGTGCCGCGCGCGCCCCGGCGTCCGCGTCGACGCGCTGGTGCTCTCCGGCGGCGGCGGCGAGCGCGAGCAGGAGGAGAAGGCCGCGCTCGCCGCCTTCTGCCCGGGCGCCGACCTGCGCCTGACCGTGCTCAAGCTGCCGGACGGCCGGCTGCCCGCGCACTGGGACGAGGCCAAGGGCGCGGTCGAGGAGCTGCGCGAGCGGGCCGATCCCGACCTGGTCCTCGCCCCGCGCACCGACGACGCGCACCAGGACCACCGCGGCCTGGCGCAGCTCGTGACCACCGCGTTCCGCGACCACCTCGTGCTCGGCTACGAGATCGTCAAGTGGGACGGCGACCTCGGCCGGATGGCGGCGTACCAGCCGCTGACCCCGGAGACCGCCGAGGAGAAGGTGCGGCTCCTCCAAGAGCACTACCCCTCGCAGCGGCACCGGCCCTGGTACGACCGGGAGGCCTTCCTCGGCCTGGCGCGCATCCGCGGCATCGAATGCCACACGCGCTACGCCGAGGCGTTCGCCGTCACCAAACTCACTCTGAACCTGGGGGACTGAACCTTGCGCGTGCTGCTCACCGGACACCAGGGCTACCTGGGCACCGTGATGGCCCCGGTCCTCGCGGCCGCCGGGCACGAGGTCGTGGGTCTCGACGCCGGCCTGTTCGCCGACTGCGTCCTCGGCCCGCCGCCCGCCGACCCCCCGGGGCACCAGGTGGACCTGCGCGACGTCACGGCCGACCACGTCGCCGGGGTGGACGCCGTGATCCACCTGGCCGCGCTCTCCAACGACCCGCTGGGCGCGCTGGCTCCGGAGCTCACCTACGACATCAACCATCACGCCTCCGTACACCTCGCCCGGCTGGCCCGCGACGCCGGGGTGCGGCGCTTCCTGTACGCGTCGACGTGCTCGGTCTACGGCGCCGCCGGCGGTAATGACCTGGTGAACGAGTTCGCCCCGCTGCGCCCCGTCACGCCGTACGCGGAGTCCAAGGTGCGCGTGGAGGACGACCTGCACGCCCTCGCCGACGGCGACTTCAGCCCGGTGTACCTGCGCAACGCCACCGCCTTCGGCTACTCGCCCCGGCTGCGCGCCGACATCGTGCTGAACAACCTGGTGGGCCACGCGCTGCTGTCCGGCGAGGTCCTTGTGCTGTCCGACGGCACCCCCTGGCGCCCGCTGGTGCACGCCGCCGACATCGCGCGGGCCTTCACGGCCGCGCTGGCCGCGCCGCGCGAGGCGGTCCACGACCGGGCGTTCAACATCGGCAGCGAGACCAACAACGTCACCGTCGCCGAGATCGCCGCGCAGGTCGCCGAGGCGGTCTCCGGCTCCCAGGTGAAGATCACCGGGGAGACCGGCGCCGACCCGCGCTCCTACCGGGTCGACTTCTCCCGGTTCCGCGCCGCGGTGCCCGGCTTCGACTGCGCGTGGACGGTGAAGCGGGGCGCCCTCGAACTCGCCGACGCCTACCGTGCGCACGGGCTGACCCGGGAGGGCTTCGAGCAGCGCTTCACCCGCCTCGCCGTGCTGCGCGCGGCGTCCGAGGCGGGCACCGTCGACGAGACCCTGCGGCGGCGCCGGTGACCACGACGGGCGAACGGCCGGTGACCCCGGTCGGCGAGGAGCCGGTGACCGCGCCCGGCGGGGAGATGTACACCCTGGTGGAGCGGCTGTACCCGCTGTGCCGGAGCATCACGGGCGACGGCGTGCGCGCCACCCTGGAGATCGTCGACGAGTACGTGCCGCTCCAGGTGCACGAGGTGCCGACCGGGACGCGGGTGCTCGACTGGACGGTGCCGCAGGAGTGGAACATCCGGGACGCCTACATCGCCGACAGCACGGGCGAGCGGGTCGTCGACTTCGCCGCGTCCAGCCTGCACGTGCTCGGCTACAGCGTGCCGGTGTCGGCGACGATGCCGCTGGCCGAGCTGCGCCCGCACCTGCACACCCTGCCGGAGCACCCGTCCTGGGTGCCGTACCGCACCAGCTACTACAAGCCGGACTGGGGGTTCTGCCTGGCGCAGGAGACCCTGGACGCGCTGCCGGACGGCGAGTACGAGGTGCGGATCGACTCCACGCTCGCCGACGGCCACCTCACCTACGCCGAGCACGTGGTCCCCGGGCAGGTCCCCGACGAGGTCGTCGTCTCCTGCCACGTCTGCCACCCGTCGCTGGCCAACGACAACCTGGCGGGCATCGCGGTGGCCACGTTCCTCGCCCGGGCCCTCGCCCGGGAAACGCCGTACCACACCTACCGGTTCCTCTTCGCGCCCGGCACCATCGGGGCGATCACCTGGCTGGCCCGCAACCAGGAGCGGATCGGGAACGTGAAGCACGGCCTGGTGCTGGCCTGCGCCGGGGACCGGGGGCACCTGACGTACAAGAAGAGCAGGCGCGGTGACGCGGAGATCGACCGGGTGCTGCGGCACGTCCTCGCGTCCTCCGAACGGCCCCACGAAATCAAGGAGTTCGCTCCGTACGGCTACGACGAGCGGCAGTTCTGCTCCCCCGGCTTCAACCTGGGCGTGGGCTCGCTCACCCGGACCCCGTACGCGGGCTATCCCGAGTACCACACCTCGGCGGACGACCTGGACTTCGTCTCCCCGGAGGCCATGGCGGACACGCTCGCCGTCTGCCGCGAGGCGTTCGCCGTCCTCGACCGCAACCGGCGGTACGTCAACCTCAGCCCGTACGGCGAACCGCAGTTGGGCCGGCGCGGCCTGTACGACGCCATCGGCGGCCGCAGCGACGCCAAGCAGGCGCAGATGGCCATGCTGTGGGTGCTCAGCCTCTCCGACGGCGAGCACGGTCTGCTGGACGTCGCCGAGCGGTCCGGGCTTTCGTTCGACACCGTCGCCGCCGCGGCCGACGCCCTGGCCGCGGCGGGACTGGTCAAGGCGTGACGCCGATGTCCACCGGGAGCGAGCGGACGAGGCCGCCGGGCGGATCCACCCGGCGGGCCGTCGCCGGACGGCTGTCCTGGGGCCTCGCCGACCAGGCGGCCTCCAGCATGACCAACTTCGCGGTGGGCATCTACGTGGCGCGCTCGCTCGGGCTGACCGCGTTCGGCGTGTTCAGCCTGGCGTGGGTGACCTACGGCGTGGTCCTCAACGTCTCCCGGGGCCTGGCCACCGACCCGCTCATGGTGCGCTTCAGCGGCGTGCCGGAGGCGTCCTGGCGCGCGGCGGTGGCCCGGTCGGCGGGTACCGCGCTCGGCGCGGGCACCGTCCTCGGCGCGGTGTCCCTGGTGGCGGGGCTCGCCTTCGGCGGCCGGGTCGGGACCGCGTTCGCCTGCCTCGGCGTCGTGCTGCCGGGGCTGCTGCTCCAGGACGCGTGGCGGTTCGCGTTCTTCGCCGCCGGGGCCGGGCGCAAGGCGTTCCTCAACGACGTCGTGTGGGGCGTCGCGCTCGTCCCCGCCCTGGTCGTGGCCGCCCGCGTGGGCAGTGTGGCCGCCTTCGTGCTCGCCTGGGGCGGATCGGCCGCCGTGGCCGCGGTGTACGGCTGCTTCCAGTCCACCATCCGGCCCCGGCCGACCGGAGCGCGCGCGTGGCTGCGCGCGCACCGCGACCTCGGCTCCCGGTACCTGGTCGAGAACGTCAGCAACAGCGGCGCGAGCCAGCTCCGGGCGTACGGGCTCGGCGCGATCGTCGGCGTCGGCGCGGTGGGCGTCATCCGGGGCGCGGAACTCCTGCTCGGCCCCTTCCTGGCCGTCCTGATGGGGCTCTCCCTGGTCACCGTCGCGGAGGCGGCGCGGGTGCTGCGGCGGGCCCCGCACCGCCTCGGCCCGTTCTGCCTCGTCCTCGGCGGCGGACAGGCCGTCGCCGCGCTGCTGTGGGGCGGGGCGCTGCTCCTCGTGCCGGACCGGGCCGGGGAACTCGTCCTCGGCGGCGTCTGGGGCGCCGCGTCGGACCTCGTCGTGCCGGTCACGCTCGGCGTGGCGGGCGCCGGACTCGGCACCGGCGCCGCGGCCGG
>NZ_BNBT01000201.1 GCF_014656095.1 Streptomyces longispororuber | reverse complement strand
CGAACCCGGAAGCTAAGCCTTACAGCGCCGATGGTACTGCAGGGGGGACCCTGTGGGAGAGTAGGACGCCGCCGAACAATTTTTGGAGGACCCTTGGTCCCAGCGTTCACGCTGGGACCAAGGGTCCTTTTTGTTTTGCCGAAGAGCGCAGACCACGCGGCTGCGTCAGAATGACTGCGGTACCGAAGACTAGGAGTCACCGATGTCCACCAACTCTCCCGACGAGCGTCCGGAGCGCGACCAGCGCCGCCGGGACGGTGGTGACCGGGGCGGATTCCGCAGCGGACCGCGCCGCGACAACGACCGTGGGTTCCGTCGCGACGACCGCGACCGTGGTGACCGTGGCGGCTTCCGCCGCGACGACCGGGACCGCGACCGTGGCGACCGCGGTGGGTTCCGTCGCGACGACCGCCGTGACGACCGCGACCGCGGCGACCGGGGCGGCTTCCGCCGCGACGACAACCGCGCCGGTGGCTTCCGCGGCCGTGACGACCGCGGCCGTGACGACCGTGACCGCGGTGGCTTCCGCCGCGACGGGGACCGTCCCGGCTTCCGTCGCGACGATCGGCGTGACGACCGCCGCGACGACCGCGACCGCGGCGATCGCGGAGGCTTCCGCCGTGACGACCGTGATCGCGGCGACCGTGGCGGCTTCCGCCGCGATGACAGGCGTGACGAACGGCGCGACGACAGGCGTGACGACCGTGACCGGGGCTTCCGCCGTGACGGCGACCGGCCCACCTTCCGTCGCGACGACCGCCGTGACGACCGGCGTGATGACCGCGACCGTGGTGACCGCGGAGGCTTCCGCCGCGACGGGGACCGCCCTGGCTTCCGTCGCGACGACCGGCGTGACGACCGTGACCGTGGTGACCGTGGCGAGCGCGGTGACCGGGGTGGCTTCCGGCGTGACGGTGACCGTCCTCCCTTCCGTCGTGACGACCGGGACCGTGGCGGCGACCGTGGGTTCCGGCGCGACGGCGACCGGCCGGCCTTCCGCCGCGACGACCGCCGCGATGACCGCGACCGCGGCGACCGTGGCGGCTTCCGTCGCGACGACAACCGCGGCGGGTTCCGTGGCCGTGGGCCGGGCCGTGACGACAGCCGTGGGCGTCCGGGCGGCGGCTTCCGGGGTCGCGACGACCGCGGCGGCTTCCGGCGTGACGACCGCGACCGCGGTGACCGGGAGCGCGGCGACCGCGAGCCGATCAAGCGGCTGCCGATCCCGGAGGACGTCACCGGCGAGGAGATCGACAAGGACGTACGGCAGGAGCTGCAGAGCCTGCCGAAGGGCCTCGCCGACGACGTCGCCAAGAACCTGGTGATGATCGCCAGGCTCATCGACGAGGACCCCGAGCAGGCCTACGGGTACGCGAAGGTCGCCCTGCGGCTCGCGTCGCGCGTCGCCGCCGTGCGCGAGGCCGCGGGCTTCGCGGCGTACGCGAACCAGAAGTACGGCGAGGCGCTCGCCGAGTTCCGGGCCGCGCGGCGCATGTCCGGCGGGGTGGAGCTGTGGCCCGTCATGGCGGACTGCGAGCGCGGCCTCGGGCGGCCCGAGAAGGCCCTCGACATGGCCGGGGCGCCCGAGACGCACAAGCTCGACAAGGCCGAGCAGGTCGAGATGCGGCTCGTGGCCGCCGGGGCGCGGCGCGACATGGGCCAGCTCGACGCGGCCATCGTCACGCTCCAGAGCCCCGAGTTGGCGTCCAGCGCGGTGCAGCCGTGGACGGCCCGGCTGCGGTACGCGTACGCCGACGCGCTGCTCGCGGCCGGCCGTGAGGACGAGGCGCGGGAGTGGTTCGCCAAGGCCGTCGAGTCCGACAAGGACGGCAGCACCGACGCGTCCGACCGGCTCGCCGAGATGGACGGCGTCGAGTTCGTCGACGCGCTGGTCACGGACGACGACGTACCGGTGGAGCACGAGGACGACGAGCCGCGGACGCCCACGGACGGCGGTGGCGACATCGACGGTGACGGTGACGGCGGTCGCGGGGATGTCGTCGACGGCCGGGAGCGGGACGAGGACTGACGACTGACGCCCACAGCGGCAGGGCGCCGGTAGCGCAGGGGCGGGGCTCCGTACGGAGCCCCGCCCCTCTGCCGTACCGGCGTACCGTCCGTCAGAACGCCAGGTCGCGCAGGACCACGCCCGTGGCCGGCTTCGGGCCGAAGGACGTGGACTTGCGGGGCATCGTGACGCCCTGGCGGGCCAGGTCGCGGACGACCTCCTCGCGGACGGGGTGCATGAGGACGGCCGTGCCGCCCTCGCGTTCGGCCTTCTCGACCGTCGCCTCCGTGTGGTGGATGTACGCGATGTGCTCGGGCGCGTCCGGGATGTGCCAGACGTGGTCCAGAAGCGTGGCGTGCAGGACCGTGGCGTCCAGGGTGCGCCAGGCCTCCGGGCGGTCGGCCGGGACCGTACGGGCGAGCAGGTCGGGCGACGGGCGGTCCACGAGGTGGAAGGCGCCGTCTCCCGCGAGGAGGAACGCGTTGCCCTCCGCGGCGGCCGCGGCCAGCGCGTCCAGGGCCTCCGGGAGCGCGCACTCCAGCGTGCGGACGCGGAAGGAGCCGGTCAGGGACGCCAGGGCGTCGGCGACCGGGAGGCGGTGGAGGTAGCGGTGGATGGCGCGGACGCGCAGCGGATAGCGGGCCGTGTCCACGAGCAGGACCAGGCCGAAGTCCCAGGGGCTCGGCGACGCGTGCTCGCCGCGCAGCCGCAGGTAGGTGGCCCAGCGGTGGTGGCCGTCGGCGATGAGGGCCTGGTGGCGGGCCAGATCTGACCGGATCTCGGCGATCTCCGCCGGGTCGGTCACCGCCCACAGCCGGTGGTGGAAACCGTCCTCCGTGGTCGTCGAGAGCAGCGGCTTGTGGTGCACGGCGCGGTCTATGGCGGCGGTCGCGCCGCCCGCCTCGGTGTCGCCGCGGTAGGTGAGGAGCAGCGGTTCGAGGTTCGCCGCCGTCGCGCGCATCAGGGCGGCGCGGTCCTCGACGACGTGCGGCATGACGTCCTCGTGCGGCAGGACCACGCCGTCCGCCGGCGCGGACAGGCGCAGCGCCCCGATGATGCCGCGCTGCAGGATGTCGCCGTCGTGCTGCTCGTACACGTACAGGCCGGGCAGCGGGTCCGGGGCGAGGACGCCCTCGCTGAGCCAGTCGTGCAGGGTGTCGGCGGCCTGCTGGTCGCGGGCGGCCTGGGTGGTGGCCTGCGGCAGGATGAGACGGACGATGTTGTGCGGGTCGGACGACTCCAACTCCAGGAGCCCGTCGGGCCGGACGACGACGTCGTACGGGGGCGAGGTCACAGCGGCGAGACCGCCGACCCGCTCGGGGTCGTAGCGCACACCCCGGAACGGGATCAGGTCGAGGCCGTGGACGTCCGTGTGACCCGCTGTGTTCATTAGTGCATCGTAAGTGTGCCGATGACATGCGCGATGATCGGTGTAGTGGATCTCACGAGGAGCGATACGTAATGAGCCAGACCCGCGGTCAGAGCGCCCGAACCCGGCCCGACGGCAGTACGCGCGCGCTGCACGAGGCCTACGACACGGCGCTGCTGGACCTGGACGGAGTGGTGTACGCGGGCGGGCATGCGATCGCCCACGCCGTGGAGTCGCTGGAAACGGCCCGCTCGGACGGCATGCGGCTGGCGTACGTGACGAACAACGCGCTGCGCACCCCGGACGCGGTGGCCGCGCACCTCACGGAACTCGGCATCCCCGCCGAGGAGTCGGACGTGATCACCTCGGCGCAGGCCGTGGCACGACTCATGAGCGACCAACTCCCGGAGGGCGCCCGGGTGTTGGTCATCGGCGGTGAGGGGTTGCGGGTCGCTCTGCGTGAGCGGGGCCTGGAGCCCGTCGAGTCCGCGGACGACGCGCCGGACGCGGTGGTGCAGGGGTACGGCGGCCCCGACCTGCCGTGGGGGCGGTTCGCGGAGGCCTGTTACGCGATCGCGCGCGGCGTGCCGTGGTTCGCGTCCAACACCGACCTGACCATTCCCGGCGCCCGCGGGATCGCGCCGGGCAACGGGGCCGCGGTGGAGGTCGTGCGCATCGCCACGGGCGCCGAGCCCCAGGTGGCGGGCAAGCCGCTGCCCCCCATGCACCGGGAGACGATCCTGCGGACCGGGGCCGAGCGGCCGCTCGTGGTCGGGGACCGGCTCGACACGGACATCGAGGGTGCCTTCAACGGCGGCGTGGACTCACTGCTCGTCCTCACGGGCGTGACGGACGGGGCGCAACTCCTGGCCGCGCGGCCCGAGCACCGGCCGACGTACGTCGACGCCGACCTGCGGGGCCTGCTCACCGGGCAGCCCGAGGTGGTGGACGCCGAGCGCGGCGTCGCCTGCGGGGGGTGGGTCGCCGCGGTGCGGGGAGACGCGCTGGTGGTCGAGGGCGAGGGAGCCGCCGTGGACGGCCTCCGCGCGCTGTGCGGGGCGGCCTGGGCGCACGCCGGGGAGGGCGTCTGCGACCTGGACGCGGGGAAGGCGCTGTCCCGGCTGGGGCTTTGAGGGGCCCTGGCTGGGAGCTGGGGGAGCTTGGAGAGTCGCCGCAAGGGACGTCGGCCGAGGTCAATGGGAGGGTAGGCTAACCTAACCGCGTGTTGGTCGACAGTCCCCCCGAACCGAGCGCGGACACCGCTCCCGCGCCGCCCGCCCGCCGCGTCCTGCGCGGCGCCGGGCTCGTGCTCTCCGCCGTCCTGCTGCTGGCCGTGGTCCTCGCCAGCATCGCCGTCGGCGCCAAACAGCTCTCCCTGGGGCAGGTGTGGCACGGCGTGTTCCAGGACTCGGGGACGTACGCCGACGTCGTCGTGGGCGAGCGGGTCTCCCGCACGCTGCTCGGCCTCCTCGTCGGTACGGCGCTCGGCCTGTCGGGCGCCGTCCTGCAGGCGCTCACCCGCAACCCGCTGGCCGACCCCGGCCTGCTCGGCATCAACATGGGCGCGTCCTCCGCCGTCGTCACCGCCATCAGCTTCTTCGGCGTCACCTCGCTGAGCGGCTACGTGTGGTTCGCCTTCGCGGGGGCGGCGATCGTCGGTGTACTCGTGTACACGCTCGGCGGCACCCGCAGCGCCACACCCGTGCGGCTCGCGCTCGCCGGCACGGCGCTGACCGCCGCGCTCTCCGGCTATCTGCAGGCCGTGATGATCACGGACAACGCCGCGCTCGACAAGATGCGCTTCTGGACGGTCGGCTCCCTGGCCTCGGCCAAGACGGACACCATCCAGCAGGTGCTGCCCTTCCTCGCGGTCGGCATCCTGCTCGCGCTCGGCCTCGCCCGGCCGCTGAACGCCCTCGCCATGGGCGACGACACGGCCCGCGCCCTCGGCGCCCACCTGACGCGCACCCGCGCGCTGTCCATGGCCTCCGCGACCCTGCTGTGCGGGGCCGCGACCGCCGCCTGCGGGCCCATCATGTTCGTCGGCCTGATGGTGCCGCACGTCGTGCGCTCCTTCACCGGTCCCGACATGCGCTGGATCCTGCCGTACGCGGCGCTCCTGTCGCCCGTGCTGTTGCTCGGCGCCGACGTGCTCGGGCGCGTCGTGTCGCGCCCCGCCGAACTCCAGGTCGGCATCGTCACCGCGGCCATCGGCGCCCCGGTCTTCATCTTCCTGGTACGACGGCAGAGGATGGCCAAGCTGTGAAGGCGATACGCACCCGGGGCGGCCTCTCCGTCCGCCTCGACGTCCGCACGGCCGTGGTCGTGGCGCTGCTCGTGGCCGCCGCGCTGGCCGGCGGCGTCGTCCTGATCGGCACCGGCGACTTCGACATCCCCGCCGCCGACGTCGTGCGCACCCTCTTCGGCCAGGGCGACGCCGGGCAGGACTTCATCGTCAACGAGCTGCGCCTGCCGCGGGTCCTCGTCGGCCTGCTCGTCGGCGCGGCCCTCGGGCTCGGCGGCGCGCTGTTCCAGTCCATCGCCCGCAACCCGCTCGGCAGCCCCGACGTGCTCGGCCTCGGCCAGGGCGCCACCGCGGGCGCGCTCCTGGTGATCGTCGTCTTCTCCGGCAGCGCCGCGCAGGTGGCGGGCGGGGCCCTCGTCGGCGGCCTCGTCACCGGCGCCGCGATGTACGTGCTCGCCTGGAAACGGGGCGTGCACGGCTACCGCTTCGTCCTCGTCGGCATCGGCCTGAACGCCTTCGCCGTCGCCCTGAACGGCTATCTGCTCACCAAGGCCGACTTCGTCGACGCCGCGCGCGCCGTCGTGTGGATGACCGGCTCCCTCACCGGCCGCGACTGGGAGCAGGTCTGGCCGCTGCTCTGGCTGTGCGTCGTACTGCTGCCCCTCGTCGTCGCGCACGCCCGCCCGCTGCGCATGCTGGAGATGGGCGACGACGCCGCGTACGCGCTCGGCGTGCCCGTCGAGCGCACCCGCGTCGTCCTGATGGGCTGCGCCGTGCTGCTCACCGCGGCCGCGACCGCCGCCGCCGGACCGGTCAGCTTCGTCGCGCTGACCGCGCCGCAGCTCGCCCGCCGCCTGACCCGCTCGCCGGGGCCGAACCTGCTGCCCGCGATGTGCATGGGCGCCACCCTCCTGATCGTCTCCGACTGGGCCTCGCAGCGGGTGTTCGGCGCGGACCAGCTCCCCGTCGGCGTCGTCACCGGGGTGCTCGGTGGCGTCTACCTGCTGTGGCTGCTCGTCACCGAGCGCAAGGCCGGCCGGATATGACACCGGGCCCCGCCCCGTGCCGGGCCGCCGCCCGGGTCACGACGCCCCGCCCCGCCCCGTCCCCCGTACCACCCCGCCACCAGGAGCGTGCCCTGTGAACCGGCTCATCGCCGACCACGTGACCCTCGGCTACGACCAGCGCGTCATCGTGGAGAACCTCTCCGTGGAGATCCCCGACCACTCCTTCACGGTCATCGTCGGCCCCAACGCCTGCGGCAAGTCCACGCTGCTGCGCGCCCTGTCGCGGATGCTCAAGCCGACGGCCGGACACGTACTCCTGGACGGCGACCTCATCCACGCCATGCCCGCGAAGAAGGTCGCGCGCACGCTCGGCCTGCTGCCGCAGTCGTCCATCGCGCCCGACGGCATCACCGTCGGCGACCTGGTGGCTCGCGGCCGCTACCCGCACCAGGGCCTGCTGCGGCAGTGGTCGGCCGACGACGAGCGGATCGTGCGCGAGTCGATGGAGTCCACGGGCGTGGCCGAGCTCGCCGACCGGTACGTGGACGAGCTCTCCGGCGGCCAGCGCCAGCGGGTGTGGATCGCGATGGCGCTCGCCCAGGAGACGCCGCTGCTGCTGCTCGACGAGCCCACCACGTACCTCGACATCCAGCACCAGATCGACGTCCTCGACCTGTGCGCCGAACTCCACGAGGAGCGGGGCCGCACGCTCGTCGCCGTCCTGCACGACCTCAACCACGCCGCCCGCTACGCCACGCACCTCATCGCGCTGCGCGACGGCGAGGTCCTCGCCGAGGGCGCGCCCTCCGACATCGTCACGGCCGAGCTGGTGGAGGCCGTCTTCGGCCTGCCCTGCCAGGTCATCGACGACCCGGAGACCGGCACGCCCCTGGTGGTCCCGGCGGCCCGGCGCGCCCGCAGGACGGCCGCGGCCTCCTGAACCGGGCGCCGGGCCCGGCGTCACGGCCCGTCGGCCGGGCCCCGGGCGCCTGTTACAGCAGCTTCCTGAGCCGCAGCAGGTCGCGGAAGCCCGCGTCCAGGCGGACGCGGCCCGCGCCCCACGCCTTGGCGAAGTTCAGCCGTCCGTCCACCATGGCGACCAGGTCGTCGCCCGACAGGGCGAGGCGGATCTCGGCCTTCTCCCGCGGTGGCCCGGGGTGGTGGCCGAAGACGTCGATCCGGCCCTGCCGCAGCCGCCCGGTGAAGGTGACGTCCAGATCCGTCAGGTGGCAGCTCAGGGATCGGTCGAGCGCCACGGCGGCGCGTACGTCGCCGTCCGCGCCCGCGAGGTTGTCCGAGAGGGTGTCGAGTGCGCTGCGGCACTCAGCCAAGGTCGCCATCGTGATCGACGGTACCCCAGGGCTTCGATGTAGCGTCGTGTCATGAGCGACTCGACGCCGGGCCCGGAGCCCGAGTCCCCCGAGCCTCCCCAGGTCGCACAGGAGGCGAAAGCCGCGGCGCCGCCCCCGTCCGCCGCCGGGGACGCCCCGCCGGAGCCCGCCGCGCCCGCCCCCCTGGGCGTGCCGCGCGAGCCCACCGGGCACGCGGACGTGGACGCCCTCCTCGACCGCCTCGGCGACGCCGACCACCTCGCCACGGACGGCCACGTCGAGGTGTACGAGGATGTCCACCGGGGCCTGCGCACCGCGCTGACCGCGCTGGACGCACCGCAGGGCCCTCCCGGGCCCCGGCCGGGAACCCCGCAGACGTACGACAGGAGCTGAACCGAACGTGGCAGGAGTGGCACGCCGCCGCCTCGACGCAGAGCTGGTGCGCCGGAAGCTGGCGCGCTCGCGCGAGCACGCGAGCCAACTGATCGCCGCCGGACGCGTGAGTGTCGGCAAGGCCGTCGCGACCAAACCCGCGACCCAGGTCGAGACGGCCGCCGCGATCGTCGTCGCCCAGGACGACGGCGACCCCGACTACGTCTCGCGCGGCGGCCACAAGCTCGCGGGCGCCTTCGCGGCCTTCGTGCCCGAGGGTCTCGTCGTCGAGGGGCGGCGCGCGCTCGACGCGGGCGCCTCCACCGGCGGCTTCACCGACGTGCTGCTGCGCGCCGGGGCCGCGCACGTCGTCGCCGTCGACGTCGGCTACGGCCAGCTCGCCTGGTCCCTGCAGAGCGACGACCGGGTCACCGTCAAGGACCGGACGAACGTCCGCGAGCTGACGCTCGACCTCATCGACGGCGTCCCCGTCGACCTCGTCGTCGGCGACCTCTCCTTCATCCCGCTCGGGCTCGTGCTGCCCGCCCTGGTGCGCTGCGCCGCCCCCGACGCGGACCTCGTCCTGATGGTCAAGCCGCAGTTCGAGGTCGGCAAGGAGCGGCTCGGCAGCGGCGGCGTGGTCCGCTCGCCCGAGCTGCGGGCCGAGGCCGTGCGCGCCGTGGCCCGGCAGGCGTGGGACCTCGGGCTCGGGCTGCGCGGCGTGACCGCGAGCCCGCTGCCGGGGCCCTCCGGCAACGTGGAGTACTTTCTGTGGCTGCGCGCCGGGGCGCCGGAACCGGACCCGGCGGACGTCGACCGAGCCGTGGCGGAGGGGCCCCGTTGAGTCAGACCCGAGCTCGTACTGTTTTCCTCCTGGCGCACACCGGGCGGCCCGCGGCCGTCCGCAGCGCCGAACTCGTCGTGCAGGGCCTGCTGCGCAGCGGCATCGGCGTACGGGTCCTGGAGGCGGAGGCCGTGGACCTGCCGCTGCCGGACACCGTGGAGCTGGTCAAGGAGGCCGAGCCCGCCTGCCTCGACGGGTGCGAGCTGCTCATCGTCCTCGGCGGTGACGGGACGCTGCTGCGCGGCGCCGAGTTCGCCCGCGCCTCCGGCGTGCCGATGCTCGGCGTGAACCTGGGCCGCGTCGGGTTCCTCGCCGAGGCCGAGCGGGACGACCTCGACAAGGTCGTCGACCGCGTCGTCACCAAGGAGTACGAGGTCGAGGAGCGCATGACCGTCGACGTCGTCGTGCACAGCAACGGCGACGTCGTGCACCGCGACTGGGCCCTGAACGAGGCCGCCGTGCAGAAGATGTCGGCCGAGCGGATCCTGGAAGTCGTCCTGGAGATCGACGGGCGCCCGGTGACCGGCTTCGGCTGCGACGGCATCGTGTGCGCCACCCCGACCGGCTCCACGGCGTACGCGTTCTCCGCGGGCGGGCCCGTGGTGTGGCCCGAGGTCGAGGCGCTCCTGATGGTGCCGATCAGCGCCCACGCCCTGTTCGCCAAGCCGCTGGTGACCTCGCCGGACTCCGTCCTCGCCGTCGAGGTCCAGCCGCACACGCCGCACGGGGTGCTGTGGTGCGACGGGCGGCGCACCCTCGAACTGCCCGACGGGGCGCGGGTGGAGGTGCGGCGGGGCGCCGTGCCGGTGCGGCTCGCGCGGCTGCACCACGCGTCGTTCACGGACCGCCTCGTCGCCAAGTTCGCCCTGCCCGTCTCCGGGTGGCGGGGGGCGCCGCACTGACGCCCGCGGGGGGGCGTACGCCGTCCGCCGCGGGGGCGGGCGTACGCCGTCCGCCGCGGGGGCCGTCGCACGGTGCCGGGGCGGGCGCTGGCCCCCCACCCCGGCGGGTGACAAGCCGCACTCCGGGGCCCTCCGCCACCTGCGCCTTCACCGAACGGCCACCCGCGGACCCCAGGGCACGTCGCACGGGGCCGCCCTGACCTCGTAAGGTCTAGTGCGTGTTGGAGGAGATGCGGATACGGTCGCTCGGAGTCATCGACGACGCCGTCGTCGAGCTGTCGCCCGGCTTCACCGCCGTGACCGGCGAGACCGGAGCGGGCAAGACGATGGTCGTCACGAGCCTCGGCCTGCTGCTCGGCGGCCGCGCCGACCCCGCCCTGGTGCGGCTCGGCGCCAAGTCGGCGGTCGTGGAGGGGCGGATCACCGTACCCGAGGGCGCCGCCGCGGCCCTGCGCGCCGAGGAGGCCGGCGCCGAACTCGACGACGGCGCCCTCCTGGTCAGCCGCACCGTATCCGCCGAGGGCCGCTCCCGCGCCCACCTCGGCGGCCGGTCCGTCCCCGTCGGCGTCCTGGCCGAGCTGGCCGACGACCTCGTCGCCGTGCACGGCCAGAGCGACCAGCAGGGCCTGCTCAAGCCCGCCCGGCAGCGCGGCGCCCTCGACCGCTACGCGGGCGACGCGGTCGCCGTGCCGCTGGCCAAGTACACCGCGGCCTACCGGCGGCTGCGGGCCGTCAGCGCGGAGCTCGACGAGATCACCACGCGCGCGCGGGAGCGGGCCCAGGAGGCCGACATGCTCCGCTTCGGCCTCGACGAGGTCGCGGCCGTCGAACCCCGCCCCGGCGAGGACACCGAGCTGGCCGCCGAGGCCGAGCGGCTCGGCCACGCGGAGGCGCTCGCCTCCGCCGCCACCGCCGCGCACGCGGCGCTCGCCGGCAACCCCGAGGACCCCGAGGGCGTCGACGCCTCCACGCTCGTCGCGGGCGCCCATCGGGCCCTGGAGGCCGTACGCTCCCACGACCCGGCCCTCGCCGCCCTCGCCGAGCGCATCGGCGAGATCGGCATCCTCCTCGCCGACGTGGCCGGGGAGCTCGCCGGGTACGCCGACGACCTCGACGCCGACCCGCTGCGGCTCGCCGCGGTCGAGGAGCGGCGCGCGGCGCTCACCCAGCTCACCCGCAAGTACGGCGAGGACGTCGGCGCGGTGCTCGCCTGGGCGGAGGCGGGGGCCGCGCGCCTCGCCGAGCTGGAGGGCGACGACGACCGCCTGGAGGAGCTCACCGCCGAGCGGGACGCGCTGCGCGCCGAACTCGCCGGGCTCGCCCGGGCGCTCACCGAGGCCCGCGTCGAGGCCGCGGCGCGGTTCGCCGCCGCCGTCACCGAGGAGCTGGCCTCGCTCGCGATGCCGCACGCGCGCGTCACCATCGACGTCCGGCAGACCGACGACCCGGACGGCGTCGAGATCGACGGGCGCACCGTCGCGTACGGGCCCGCCGGCGTCGACGAGGTCGAACTGCTCCTCGCGCCCCACCCCGGCGCGCCGCCCCGGCCCATCGCCAAGGGCGCCTCCGGCGGTGAGCTGTCCCGCGTCATGCTCGCCGTGGAGGTCGTCTTCGCCGGCACGGACCCCGTACCGACGTACCTCTTCGACGAGGTCGACGCCGGGGTCGGCGGCAAGGCGGCCGTCGAGATCGGCCGGCGGCTGGCGAAGCTCGCCAAGTCGGCGCAGGTGGTGGTGGTCACCCACCTGCCGCAGGTGGCGGCGTTCGCCGACCGGCAGCTCCTCGTGGAGAAGACGCACGACGGGTCCGTGACGCGGTCCGGGGTGCAGGTGCTCGAGGGGGAGGACCGGGTTCGGGAGCTGTCGCGGATGCTGGCCGGGCAGGAGGACTCGCAGACCGCGCGGGCCCACGCGGAGGAGCTCCTGGCGACAGCCAGGGCCGACATGTGACCACCGGGCCCTAGCGGGTGGCTCCCCAATCCCGCCCCTTCCCGAAACCAAGGGGCTCCGCCCCCTGGACCCCCGTATCGCGCTGACGCGCTCGTCCTCAAACGCCGGACGGGCT
>NZ_BNBT01000200.1 GCF_014656095.1 Streptomyces longispororuber | reverse complement strand
CGGCGAACGGCCTGCGCGGCACCGCCGTGCGGCGGCTCGCGGCGCGGGTGGCCGGGCAGGTCCACGAGGCGGCGCGGCGGTGCCTGGGGCCCGGGCAGGGGGAGCTGGACCGGGCCGCGTTCGAGGAGGTGTTCCCCTGGGGCGCCCTGCCCGGCCGGGACGGCTGCGTGGCCTTGGCCCCGGCGGTCCTCGCGGAGGGCCTGCTGGTGCCCGCGGGCCCCGGCTACCGCTTCGCCCACGAGGAGGTCGCCGACTGGCTCCAGGGCACCCACCTGGACGTGGACGGCGCGCTGACGTCCCTGGTGCACCGGTACGCCGACGGCACCGACGACGGCCCGCCCCCCGGCCGCGCCCTGCTGGTGCCCCGCCACCGCATCGGCCCCGTCCTCCAGGCGCTGCTGCTCCTGGAGCGGCAGCGCGGGACGGCGGAGCTCGCGGCCCGCCTGAGCCGCCTGACGGAGGCCATGGAGGTGCTCGACGCGCCCGGACCGGGCCCCGGGGGGACGGGGTCCCGCGCCGAGGCCCGCACGGCGTCCTGCTCCGCCGGGGAGGTCCGTGCCCGGCGGGCCGGGCCGGCAGCCGGGGACCAGCAGGACACGCCCGCCGCCGGGGGGCCCGATCCCCGGGCCGACGCCCGGTGGTGGGCCCGGCGCCTCGTGGGCGAGGTGCTGACGCGGGTCCCGGACGCGCGCCCCTACCTGGACGTGCTCCACCGGCTCGCCGCGCGGTGCCCGTTCCCGCCGGAGTTCTGGATGGCCCTGCCGCTGCCCGAGGAGGACCGCTACGACCTGCTGCGGGCCGTGGTGCCCCACGACGGCCCGCCCGGCACCGAGGGCCGCGTGCTGGACGCCGTGGCCGAGCGCCTCGCCGCCGAGCCCGCCGCCGTCCAGCCCCACCTGACCCGCTGGTTCACCGACGAGAGCCCGCTGCGGGCGACCCCGGACGCCACCGTCGCCTCCGCCGCGCAGGCCCTGCTGCACACCCACCGGCACCGCGCCATCGACGACCTCACCGAGGCCCTGGCCGACTGCGCGCACACCCGGGCCGACGAACTGCTCGGCGCGCTCGCCGAGGACGAGCCGTCCGCGATGTGCCGCGCCGTCGACCGCTGGGCGCACGACGACCGGGCGGCCCGCCGGGTCGCCGCCGTGGTCTGGGGCCTGCGCACCGCCCGGCACGCCACCGGCGACGCCGACCGCGCCCTGCTGCGGTACGCCGCGGGAGCCCTGCTCGCCCGCCCCGGCGACAGCTCCCTGCACGGCGCGGCGCTCGCCCTGCTCGTGCGCGACCCGCGCACCCGCGACCGGCACCTGCCGACCGCCCTGAAGGCGTTCGCCGAGGGCGACCCCTGGCTGCCGGCGAGCGCCCTCGCCGCGGCCCTGACCACCCACCCCGAGCTCGTGCTCGGCGCGTTCCGCGCGCGGCTGTGCGGGCCGGACCCGGCGGCCGGGGACCTGCTGCGCGACCTCGCCCACGTCACCTCGCCCGTGCCGGCCCGCCGCATCGCCGGCCTCGTGCGCGAGCACGTCGAGCAGTGCCCGGAGGCCGCCGGCGCCACCGCCGCGTACGTGGAACTGCTCCTGGAGCACGGCCCCGACGTACGAGCCGTCCTGTTCCCGCTGGTCACCGCGTTGCTGGGGAGCGGGCCCACGGAGGTGCGGCGGGCGCTCGCCCCGGTGTTCGCGGCGCCCGGCGGGGAGGCGTCCCGGCCGCTGCGCGCCGAGCTGCTGGACCGGCTGCTCGCCCGGGAGCAGGACCCCGGCGTCGTCGAGGCGGTGCTGCGCGCGGTCGGCGGGCGCTGCGGCGACCCCGAGCGGGACCGGCACCTCGTCCAGCGCGCCGGACTGCTGCTCGGCCGCACCCCCGAGGGCGCGACCCGGTACGACCACGTCCTGGTGGACCTCGCCCGGGGCGCGCCGGAGTTCGCCGGGCGGCTCGCCCGCTGGATCGCCGACGCCCCGCAGGACTGGGCCGCGCTCGTCGGCCCCAGCGCGCGCCGCACGGTGGAGGGCCTCGCGGGAGGCGTGCCCGTGTCGGTGTAGCCGCCCCGCGGGCGGGCGTGAGCTCCACCACCCCGGCCGATGCGGGCGACAACCTGTCGGCATGGCACTCTTAGACCTGCGCAATCGGCAAAGGAACGTACACACGTACGGGACGCGGACGGGTTCGGCGAGGAGCGAGAACAGTGCAGCGCTGGCGTGGCTTGGAGGACATCCCCCAGGACTGGGGGCGCAGCGTCGTCACCATCGGTTCCTACGACGGTGTGCACCGCGGTCACCAGCTCATCATCGGCCGTGCCGTCGAGCGCGCCCGGGACCTGGGCATCCCCTCGGTCGTCGTCACCTTCGACCCGCACCCCAGCGAGGTCGTGCGCCCCGGCAGCCACCCGCCGCTGCTCGCCCCGCACCACCGGCGCGCCGAGCTGATGGCCGAGCTCGGTGTGGACGCCGTGCTGATCCTGCCCTTCACCAGCGAGTTCTCGAAGCTGTCGCCCGCGGACTTCGTGGTGAAGGTCCTCGTCGACAAGCTGCACGCCAAGGCCGTCGTCGAGGGCCCCAACTTCCGCTTCGGCCACCGCGCCGCGGGCAACGTCCAGGTCCTCGCCGAGCTCGGGGAGACGTACGACTACGACGTCGAGGTCGTCGACCTGTACGTGAGCGGCGAGGCGGGCGGCGGCGCGCCGTTCTCCTCGACGCTGACCCGCAGGCTCGTCGCCGAGGGCGACGTCGCGGGCGCCCGCGAGATCCTCGGCCGCCCGCACCGGGTGGAGGGCGTGGTCGTCCGCGGCGCCCAGCGCGGCCGCGAACTCGGCTTCCCCACGGCCAACGTGGAGACGCTGCCGCACACCGCGATCCCCGCCGACGGCGTGTACGCGGGCTGGCTGCACGCCCAGGGCGAGGCCATGCCCGCGGCGATCTCCGTCGGTACGAACCCGCAGTTCGACGGCACCGAGCGCACGGTCGAGGCCTACGCCATCGACCGCGTGGGCCTCGATCTGTACGGGCTGCACGTGGCCGTGGACTTCCAGGCGTTCGTGCGCGGCCAGGCGAAGTTCGAGTCCGTCGAGGCGCTGCTCGTCGCCATCGGCGACGACGTGAAGAAGGCGCGGACCCTGATCGAGGACTGCGAGCGCGCGTCGGGCTGAGACCCCCGGCCCCGCGGGCCCGCCCTCACGCATCGGACTGACCCCCTCGCCCTCCGGGCCCGTCCTCAGGCGTCGGACGTGACCGCCGTCGCCCAGTGGCAGGCCACCTGGGGCTCGCCCCCGCCCGAAAGGACCGGCAGGTCCTTCGTACGGCAGTCGTGTGCCACCCCGGCCCGCTCCGCCTCGCCGCTCGCCAGGACCTGGCAGCGGACGTGGAAGCGGCAGCCCGCCGGGACGCGGGACGGGTCCGGGGGCTCGCCCGTGAGCACCACCGGCTCGCCCGGCGCCTCCGGCAGCACCGACAACAGTGCCTTGGTGTAAGGGTGCTGAGGGGCCGTCAGGACCTGTTCGACCGGCCCCGTCTCGACGATGCGGCCCAGGTACATGACGGCCACCCGGTCGGCGATGTTCCAGGCGAGCCCCAGGTCGTGGGTGACGACGAGGGCGGACAGGCCGAGCTCGTCCCGCAGCCGCAGCAGCAGCGCGAGGATCTCGCCGCGCACGGACGCGTCGAGGGACGCCACCGGCTCGTCGGCCACGATGAGCTCGGGCTCCAGGACCAGCGCGCCCGCGATGACGACGCGCTGGCGCTGGCCGCCGGACAGCTCGTGCGGGTAGCGCAGGAAGAACCGCTCCGGCGGGCGCAGGCCCGCCCGCGCCAGGGCCTCGGCGACGGCCGCTCGCTCGTTCCCGCCGTACCGGTGGATGCGCAGCCCCTCGGCCACCGCGTCGTACACCGTGTGGCGCGGGTTCAGCGAGCCGCTCGGGTCCTGGAGCACGAGCTGGACGCGCTTGCGGTACGCCTTCAGGGCGCGGCCCCGGTAGTCGAGCGGCCTGCCGCCGAAGGTGACCCGGCCGGACGTGGGCCGCACCAGGCCGAGCAGCGAGCGCGCCAGCGTCGTCTTGCCGCAGCCGGACTCGCCGACGAGCGCCACGATCTCGCCCGGCCGCACGTCGAGGTCCACGCCGTCCACGGCCCGCGCCGGGTCCGCGCCGTGCCGCCCGGGGAACGTGACGTGCAGGCGCTCGGCCGTGAGCAGCGGTGCCGCGGCGGCCGGCGGGGCGGGCGGCTCAAGGGTGGCTCCGGTGGTCATGCGCGTCTCCTCGCGGCCGGGGGCACGGGCGGGCTGAACAGGGTGCGCGGCCCCGTCACGGCGCGCCCTCCGCCGCCGCCGGGGCCTGCTGCGGCACCGGGCTGCCCACGTGCACACAGGCCGCCAGGTGGGCCGGGGCCGCCGCGCGCAGCGACTGGTCCTCGGTGCCGCAGACGTCGAGGGCCACCGGGCAGCGCGGGTGGAACGTACAGCCCGCGGGGAGCGCCGAGGGGTCCGGCGGGTCGCCGGGCAGCCCGCGCGGCGCGAACCGCGAGCCGGCGTCCCCGATGCGCGGGAACGCCGCCGACAGGGCCTTGCCGTACGGGTGCTGCGCCCGCTCGTACACGTCCCGGGCCGGGCCCTCCTCGACGACCCGGCCCGCGTACATCACCGCGAGCCGGTCGCAGGTGTCGGCGAGCACCGCCAGGTCGTGGCTGATCATGACGAGGCCGAGGTCCTGCTCGGCGACGAGCTGCTCGATCAGGCGCAGGATCTGCGCCTGGATCATCACGTCGAGCGCGGTCGTCGGCTCGTCGGCGATGATCAGGCGCGGGTCGCAGGCGAGCGCCATGGCGATCATCACGCGCTGGCGCTGGCCGCCGGACAGCTCGTGCGGGTACGCGTCCGCGCGGGCGCCCGGCAGGCCCACGTGTTCGAGCAGCTCGCGGGCCTTCTTCCGCGCGCCCGCCTGGGTCGCCTTCTTGTGCAGCAGGATCGGTTCGGCGATCTGGTCGCCGATCTTGTGGACCGCGTTCAGCGAGTGCATGGCGCCCTGGAAGACGATGGACGCGCCCGCCCAGCGGACGGCGCGCACCCGGCCCCACTTCATCGTGAGCACGTCCTCGCCGTCGAGCAGGATCTCCCCGGTCACCCGCGTCCCGGCGGGCAGCAGCCGCAGCAGGGCGAGGGCGAGGGTGGACTTGCCGCAGCCGGACTCGCCGGCGACGCCCAGCTTCCGCCCGGCGTCCACGGTCAGGTCGACGCCGCGCACGGCGGCGGCCCCGGACGCGTACGTCACTTCGAGGTTCCTGACGTCGAGCAGCGGCTGCGCGGCGCCCCGCCCGGACGCGGGCGCCGTGGCCGTGGTGACGTCGTGTTCGGTGGTCAACGGGTCACTCCCAGCCTGGGGTTGAGCACGGACTCCACGGCCCGCCCGCACAGCGTGAACGCGAGCGCGACCACGGCGATGGCGATGCCGGGCGGCGCCAGGTACCACCAGTCGCCCGCGCTCACCGCGCCCGCCTCGCGGGCGTCCTGGAGCAGGCCGCCCCAGGAGACGACCGTGGGGTCGCCGAGCCCGAGGAAGGCGAGGGTCGCCTCGGTGAGGATGGCGCTGGAGATGACCAGCGTGGTCTGCGCGAGCACCAGCGGCATCACGTTGGGCAGCACGTGGCGGGTCATGATGTGCCCGTGGCCGCCGCCGAGCGCCTGGGCCCGCTCGATGTACGGGCGCGACTCCACGGCGAGGGTCTGCGCCCGCACCAGGCGGGCCGTCGTCGGCCACGTCGTCACGCCGATCGCCACGACGATCGTCCACAGGGAGCGGTCCATCACGGACGCCAGCGCGATCGCGAGCACCAGCGTCGGCATGACCAGGAACCAGTCGGTGACCCGCATGATCACGGTCGCGTACCAGCCGCGGAAGTGGCCCGCGGTGATGCCGACGACCGTGCCGATGGCGACGGACAGGAACGCCGCGAGCAGCCCCACCGTCAGCGAGATCCGCGCGCCCCACACGAGCAGCGCCAGCAGGTCGCGCCCGAACTGGTCGGTGCCCAGCGGGAACTCCCCGGTCGGCGCCCGCATCGCCTCGCCGGGCGCGTCGGTCACGCTCTGCGCGTCGGCGCCGACGAGCAGCGGCGCGAACAGCGCCGCGAGCGCGATCACGACCAGCGTGCCGAGCCCGATGAGCCCGGCCTTGTGCGTCCGGTACGCGCGCCAGAAGCGGACCGCGGAGTGCCGTCGGCGCGCCCGGGCGAGGGCGCGCGGGCTCTTGGCCGCGGCCGGTGTCGCGGCCGTGGCCGCGGTGTCGCTCGTCATCGGCCCACCCTCGGGTCGAACAGCGGATAGATCACGTCGGCCACGGTGTTCATGAGGATCACCGCGGTGGCGAACACGAAGAAGAGGCCCTGCACGAGCGGCAGGTCGGGCACGCTCAGGGCCTGGTAGAACAGCCCGCCGAGCCCCGGCCAGGAGAAGACGGTCTCCACGAGGATCGCGCCCGCCACGACCGTGCCCAGGTTCACGAACATCAGCGTGACCGTGGGCAGCAGGGCGTTCGGCACGGCGTGCCGGCGGCGCACCAGGTCGTCGCGGAGGCCCTTGGCCCGCGCGGTCGTCAGGTAGTCGCCGCCCATCTCGTCCAGGAGCGAGGACCGCATGACCAGGAGCGTCTGCGCGTAGCCCACGGCGACCAGGGTCAGCACCGGCAGGACCATGTGGTGCGCCACGTCCAGGACGTACGCGAAGCCGGTCTCGTCGCCGCTCTCCATGCCGCCCGTCGGGAAGAGCCCCGGCAGCGGCCCGGCGCCCACCGAGAAGGTGATGATGAGCAGCAACCCGAGCCAGAACGACGGCACGGAGTACAGCGTCAGGGCGAGCCCGGTGTGGAACCGGTCCCCGAGCCGTCCGTTGCGCCACGCCGTGCGCGTGCCCAGCCAGATGCCGATGACCGTGTAGAGGACGTACGCCGTCCCGGTGAGCCACAGCGTCGGCCCGAGCGCCTCGGTGATCTTGTCCATGACCGGCGCGTGGAACTGGTACGAGGTGCCGAAGTCGCCGGTGAGGACGTTGCCCACGTAGTCCGTGAACTGCTTCCACACCGGGTCGTCCAGCCCGAACTCCTGTCGCATGGCGGCCAGTTGCTCGGCCGAGACGCGGCGTCCGCCGGTCATCTGCTTCACCGGGTCGCCGGGGATGAGGCGGAACAGGAAGAAGCTCGTCACCAGCACCGCGAACATCGAGACGAGGGCGCCGCCGAGCTTGCCCCCGGCGTACCTCAGATAGGCGGTCGTGTCGCGCCCGCGGGGGCCGCGGCCCCGAGGACCGGCCGGCGCGGCGGGCCCACCGGGCCCGGCCCCGGACCTGGCTTCGGCCTCGGCGGCGAGGATCGCCGCCGGATTGTTGTCTGCCGCGGCCATGCGCTACTCGCGGCCTGGTGAGTCGTCGTTCGTCATGCGCGCTCCTTCGCTCACTCGCCCGCCCCCTCGGCTGTTCGGTCGGGGCCCGGCTGTCCGGGGGCCGGGGGCCCGGTGGCTCCCGGGGCCCCGCCGTTCCGCTCCTGGCTGCGGCGGTCCCGGCTGCCCCGGTCTTCGCTCGTGCGGTCCTGGCCCTTGTCGTCCTGGCTTGTACGGTCCTGACCCGTGCGGTCCTGACCCGTGCGGTCGTGGCCCGTGCGGCCGCGGCCGTGCCGGCCTCGACCGCGGCTACTCGCGGTCGTCCGCGGTGGCGCGGCGGCGCAGGACGACCAGGGCCCCGGCACCCGCGAGCACGGCCGCGGCGACGGCGATACCGATGATGACACCGGTGGAGCCGCCCCCATCGGAATTCCCCTTCCCACTCGCCGGGGTCGCCGACCACCAACTCCAATAGCCGTCCTGGCCGTAAATGTTTCCCGCCGCCGACGGCATGGTGGTGAGGGATGCGATCTGGTCGGTGCGGTAGGCCTCGACGGCGTTCGGATACGCGATCACGTTCATGTAGCCCGAGTCGTACAGCCACGACTGCATCTGCTTGACGATCGCGGCGCGTTTGTCCGGGTCGTACTCGGCGAGCTGCTTCTCGTACAGCTCGTCGTACTTCTTGTCGCAGATGAAGTTGTCGGTGGCGGCGCTCTCCTTCGCCTTCTCGGGAAGGGCGGCGCAGGTGTGGATGCCGAGGACGAAGTCCGGGTCCGGATTCACCGACCAGCCGTCGAACGCGAGGTCGTACTCCCCGGCGTACCAGGGCACGGACACGTCGTCGAGGCAGTTCACCTTCAGCCCGATGCCGAGATCGCCCCACCACTCCTTCAGGTACTTCCCCACGGCCTTGTCGTTCGGGTCGGTGGCGTGGCACAGGATGCGGAAGTCGAGCGGCCTGCCGTCCTTGCCGACGCGCTTGCCGTCGCCGTTCTTCTCGTACCCGGCGTCGTCGAGGAGTTTCGCCGCCCGCTTCGGGTCGTACGTCAGTTCCTGCTCCGCGGACGGCTTCCAGGCGTAGTCGGAGAAGCGCGGCGGGATGTAGCCGGCGCCCTCGACGGCGTTGCCCTGGAAGACCTTGTCGACGATCGTCCCGCGGTCGACGGAGAGGAACAGCGCCTGCCGGACCCGCTTGTCCAGCAGCGCCGGGTGGCCGTCGCCGAACTTCTTCCCGTCCAGGGTGCGCGCCCCCGGGTTCGTGGCGATGGCGAAGAACCGCCGCCCCGGGCCGTTGTTCACCTTGACGTCGGGCTCACCCTTGAGGCCGTTGGCCTGCGCGGGCGTGAGCGCGGGCTGCCCGGCGACGAAGGAGACCTCGCCCTTCTTGAGGGCGGCGACGGCGGCGTCCTGGTCCTTGTACGTCTTGAAGACCAGCTCGTCGAACTTCGGCGCCCCGCGCCAGAACTTCTTGTTGGCCTTCAGTTTCACGTACTGGTCGACCTTGAAGTCGGTGAGGACGAAGGGCCCGTTGCCGACGACCGGGAAGTCCTTGTCGTTGTTGAACTTCGCGATGTCGTCGACCTTCTCCCAGACGTGCTTGGGCACGATGGGAACGTCGAGCGCGGCCATGGTCGACTGCGGCTTCTTCAGCTCGATCACGAGCTTCGTGGGCGAGGGCGCCGTCACCTTCCTGAAATTCGTGACGAAGTTCGAGTTCGACGTGGCGGTGCCCTCTTTGGACATGATTTTGTTGAAGGTCCAGGCGGCGTCCTCGGCGGTCGCCTTCTTCCCGTCCGACCACGTGGAATTCGACCGGATGGTGTACGTCCAGGTGAGCTTGTCCGCCGAGGGCTCCCACTTCGTGGCGAACCCCGGAATCGCGCGGGCGTCCTTGACGTCGTAATTCGTGAGGTACTCGTACGTCAGCCGGTGGATGCTGGTGCTGAGCAGCCGCTGCGCCAGGAACGGGCTCAGCGAGTCGACGCTCTGCGCGACGGCGACCGTGAGGGTCTTCTTCCCGTCGGCCTTGGCCTCGGCCTGCCGGGGAGCCGGGTTGAGCGGTGTCGCGAGCCCGGCGGTGAGGCCGAGCGCGGCGAGGGCGCCGCCCGCGAGGAGCAGCGGGGAGCGGCCGCGCCGCGTCCCGCGTGTCCCGCGCGGGCCGGGGCCGGGGCGGGCGCCGCCGTGGCTGCTGGTACTGGTTCTGCCGTGCTGGTCCTGTGTGTCCATGGCTCGGTGACCTCGCGTCATCGCTCGCGCGGAGAGGGCTTGTGCGACTGGGTGCGGCTGCTGCTTGCGGCTGAGTGCGGCTGCGTACGGCTCGGGATGCGACAGGGTGCGGCTGGGGGGGGGGCGGCTCGTGTGCGGCTCGGGGAGCGTGCGGCTGTCTGTGGGGCTCGGTGTGCGACTGGTGTGCGACGTGGGTGCGACTGGTCGGTCAACTGGTCGATCAAGGGAGTGCCCGCTGGATGCTGTGTGTCTACCAGCGCCAGTCTGCACGCGTCAACGGCAGGTGAACCCCATGTGGCCTGCGGAAATAACGAGTTGACCGGGATTTCATCCGCATTGGTCAAGACCTCTGACGCACCCCAGGCCAGAGGATGACGGCCCGGTCAGGGGCTACGCCCTCCGCTCGCCCCGCGGTCGGCGGGTCCGCACGCGAACGGGCCCGCACCGGTGGAGGTGCGGGCCCGTGTGCTCCGTACGGGGGAGCCGGGGGTTATGCCTGCTGCGGGGCGCCGGGCGCCTGCGGCGGCACGGCCCCCTGCTGCGGCGGCACGGCGCCCTGCTGCTGCGGGACGGCTGCCTGCGGCGGTACGGCCGTCTGGGGTGGCGCGGGCGTCTGCCACCCCTGCGGGGACCCGGGCTGCTGCGGCGGCGCGTACGGGGCCTGCGCGCCCCCCGGGCCGGGGCCCTGCTCGCCCGGCGCGGGGGCGGGCGGCCCCGCGTACGGCTGCTGCGCCCCCGGGGCGGCGTACCCCTGGCCCGGCAGCGGCGGCGCCACCCGCGGCGGCGGGTTCCCGTCCGAGGTCCACAGCCCCTGCGCCTGCTGCGCCCGGGTGAAGTCCTCGGCCACCATCGCGGCCAGCGTGAAGTACGCCTCCCGCACCTTCGGCCGCATCATGTCGAGGTTGACCTCGGCCCCGGCCGCCAGGTGCTCGTCGAAGGGGACCACGACGACCCCGCGGCACCGCGTCTCGAAGTGCGCCACGATGTCCTCGACCTTGATCATCTTTCCGGTCTCGCGGACCCCGGAGATGACCGTGATGGACCGCTGCACCAGGTCCGCGTACCCGTGCGCGGCCAGCCAGTCCAGGGTCGTCGAGGCGCTGGACGCCCCGTCCACGGAGGGCGTGGAGATGATGATGAGCTGGTCGGCGAGGTCGAGCACCCCGCGCATCGCGCTGTACAGCAGCCCGGTGCCGGAGTCCGTCAGGATGATCGGGTACTGCTTGCCGAGGACGTCGATCGCGCGCCGGTAGTCCTCGTCGTTGAAGGTCGTGGACACGGCCGGGTCGACGTCGTTGGCGATGATCTCCAGGCCGGACGGCGCCTGCGAGGTGAAGCGCCGGATGTCCATGTACGAGTTGAGGTACGGGATCGCCTGGACCAGGTCGCGGATGGTCGCGCCGGTCTCGCGCCGGACGCGGCGGCCGAGCGTACCGGCGTCCGGGTTGGCGTCGATCGCGAGGATCTTGTCCTGCCGCTCGCTGGCGAGGGTGGAGCCGAGCGCGGTCGTCGTGGTGGTCTTGCCGACGCCGCCCTTGAGGCTGATGACGGCGATGCGGTAGCAGGACAGGACCGGGGTGCGGATCAGCTCCAGCTTCCGCTGCCGCTCGGCCTCCTCCTTCTTGCCGCCGAACTTGAACCGGGACCCGCCGACGGGCCGACTGCTCTTGGTCCGCTGCTTCTTGTTGTTCAGCAGCCGGTCCGAGGACAGCTCCACGGCCGCCGTGTACCCGAGCGGGGCGCCCGGGTTGGTGCGCTCGCGCTGGTCGTGCTGCACGGGCTGCGGCCAGGCGGTCCCGGCACGCGGGTCGACGGGGGCGTGCGGGACGTGCGGCGGCTGCGCCGCGGGGGTGGCCTGGGGGTACGGCTGGGCCTGCGCGGGGGGCAGCGGCTGCGCGGGGGGAAGCGGCTGCTGGGGTTGGGGCTGGGCCTGGGGCTGGTGTGCCTGGGGTTGTACGGGGGGTGTGGCCTGCGCGGCGTGCTGCGCGGGCTGCTGCGAGGCGGGCGCCGGGGGAGTGGCCTGGGGGAACCCGTAACCGGCCTGCGGAGTGGCCGCGTTGGGCACGCCCGGCGTGGGGAATCCGTAACCGGCCTGCGGCACGGGCACGTCCGGCGTGGGGAAGCCGTACCCGCCCTGGGGCGCGGGCGCGGGCGCGGGCGCGGGCCCCGGACCGGGCGCCGGGGTGTCGGGCGCGGCGGGAGGAGCCTCGGGCGTGGTCGGAGGAGCCTCGGGCGCGGCCGGAGGGGCGGTCGTGGCGGGGCCGGTGGGCGTGGCCCAGCCCTGCGGGGCGGGCGCGGGTGCCTGGGGCTCGACGGGGGCCTGCGGCTGGACGGGGGGCTGGGGGTGGACGGAGGGCTGGGGGTGGACGGAGGGCTGGGGGTGGACGGTCGCCTGGGGCTGACTGGACGCCTGGGGCTGGACCGGAGTTTGCGGCTGGACCGGTGCCTGCGGCCCGGTGGATGCCTGCGGCTCGGCGAGCTGCGGCTCGGCGGGCGGCTGCGCGGGCGGCGTGGCGGCCGGGCCCCGCGGGCCGGGCGCGGGCCACTGCGGCGCGGCCGTCG
>NZ_BNBT01000199.1 GCF_014656095.1 Streptomyces longispororuber | reverse complement strand
CGGGGGGCGGCGCGCGGGCGGTGGCGCGCGGGCCGCTCGCCGGGGGCGCCGGGCGGCCGCCCCCCTGGGGACGGGCCGCGGTGAGCGGGTGCGGGGCTCAGACGGTGGCGCGGCGTTCGCTCATCATGCGGGCCATCTCGCCGATGTTCTCGGCCTCCATCAGTTCGTCGTCGCTGATCTGCACGCCGTACTCCTTGTCGAGGAGCATCGACAGCTCGACCACGGCCAGGGAGTCCAGTTCGGCCTCCTCGCGGGTGGCCTCGGGGGTGATGCGGTCGGGGGAGACCTTGAGCTTGTCGACCAGGATGTCCTTGAGGGTCTCGAACATGGGGGAGGGTTTCCTTTCTGCCGCCGGCACCGGGTGCCGGTCAGTCCACAAGGGGGGTGATCTCGGGCCAGGTCAAGGTGGCCGCGCCCCAGGACAGGCCGCCGCCGAAGGCGGTCAGCAGCACCCGGTGGCCCGGCTTGAGGGTGCCCTCGGCCGCGGCCATGGCCAGCAGCGTGGGCAGGGAGGCGGCGGCGGTGTTGGCGACCTGGGCGACGTTGGAGAGCTGCCGGGCGGGCTCGAAGGCGAGCTCCTCGGCGACGGCGGCCAGGATGCGGGCGTTGGCCTGGTGGGCGCCGAGCCGGTCCACCTGGGCCAGGCTCCAGCCGGCGGCCTCCACGGCCTGGCGCGAGGACTGGCTCATGCGGGTGACCGCGTGGCGGAAGGTCTCGCGCCCGTTCATGCGGAAGTAGAAGTCGGACGGGTCGGCCAGCTCGCCCAGCGGGCCCCTGGCGCGGGAGCGCGAGCCGCCGGCGGGCACCTGGATCAGGTCGGCCAGGCTGCCGTCGCTGCCCAGGACCGGCGCGCCGATCGCGCCGGGCTGCCCGGCGTGGCCGGCGCGCAGCACCAGCGCGCCGGCGGCGTCCCCGAACAGCACCACGGTGGCGCGGTCCTCGGGGTCGACCATGGTGGTGAAGGCGTCGGCGCCGATCAGCAGGACCTGCTCGGCGGCCCCGGTGGCGATCATCCCGGCGGCGGTGGACAGCCCGTACAGAAAGCCCGCGCAGGCCGCCGACAGGTCGAAGGCCGGTACGGTGCCCAGACCCAGGCGGTGGGCGATCTCGGGGGCGGTGGGCGGCACCTGCCGGTCGGGGGTGGTGGTGGCCAGCACCACCACGTCCGCCCGCGCGGTGCCGGTGCTCTCAAGGGCCCGCCGCCCGGCCTCAACGGCCAGGTCGGCGGTGGCGGTGGCGGCGTCCACGACGTGGCGCTCGGACATGCCGGTGCGGGTGCGGATCCAGGCGTCGCTGGTGTCCAGGCGCCGGGCCAGGTCGTCGTTGGTGACCACGTCGGGCGGCAGGTAGCAGCCGGCGCCGGCGATGACGGGGCGTTTCATGCCGTGGCCCGGGAGGTCAGGCGCATGGCCTCGGCGGGCAGGCCCATCTCCTGCAGGCGGGCGGTGGCCATCTTCTCGGTCCACTGCTCGGCCATGGCGTAGCGCTGGGCGGGGGTGGTGTCCAGCAGGCGGGTGCCGGGCCAGATCTCGTAGTCGCCGATCAGGTCGGCCTGCTCGTGCATGCCCTGCTGGAAGAGTTCCTCGCGGTGCAGGACGAACTTGCGGTCGTCGATGCTGTCCCACAGCTCCACGCCCGCGCGCAGGATCTCAAGCAGGCGGGGCTTGTAGGCGGGGTTGTCGCGCACGTGGTCGCGCAGGATGGTGTTGGCGACCGTCAGGTGGCGCATCTCGTCGATGGAGGTGCCCCGGGAGATCTCCCCGGTGGCCGGGGACAGCGGGGTCCACTTGCGTTCGCTCAGCTCCGCGGCCGGGGCCAGGACGCCTTCGATGACGATGGCGAAGACCGCCACGCCGCCGTAGAAGTCGCGCTGTTTCTCCACGATGTCCAGGGTGAAGTCGATGACCGGCTCCAACACCTCGCGGCGGAAGTCGACGGCCATCGCGTCGATGTCGCTCAGCAGGGTCTTCTCGTCCATGCCCAGTTCCACCAGGTGGTTGCGGAAGACGCGGGCGTGGCGGGCCTCGTCCAGGAGCTGGGTGGCGTAGAACTCCATCTCCAGCACGCCCGGGGCGATGGCGACGTAGGGGGCCAGCAGGCGGGTGGCGATCTCCTCCGACAGCCCGCGCAGGCCGAACTCCAGCACCAGGGCCTCGCGCAGCGGGCCCGGCGCGGTCAAGAACGCGGGCACCTCGGCGTCGTCGTGGTGGCCGCTGACGCCCCGCTCGCGCAGGGTGCCCTGGGCGACCTGGGTGATCCAGTAGGCGAGGTTGCACTCCTTGGGGCCGATGGTCAGCTCCATGGCGCCCTCGAGCATGCCGGGCGCGGCGTCGAAGTCGGCCTCCGGCGCCACGGCGGGCTGCGGTGTACCGGTCATGGCGGGTGGTGCTCCTTTCTGGGCCCGGGCCCGCGAAGGGCGCTCCGGGCGGGCGGCCTGTCCATACGTCGTCCCTCAGGTGCCGTACGCGCCCCAAGGGCGTGCGCGGGGCGGCACCAGGGGCAGCGGTGCGAGGGGCAGCGGTGCGAGGGGCGGGGCGGGTCCCGGGCGGGGCCCGCCCCGGGGAGGTCAGCGGGCGGCGGTGGACACCGGCCGCTCCCCGCCCGTCGCCCCGGCGAGCCCCCCGGCGCCGGCGGCATCCGCGCCCGCAGCGGCGGCAGGGGCAGCGGCGGGGGCGGTGGTACGGGCGGTGGCGGGCAGGTGGCCCACCGGCTCGGGGTCGAAGGTGTGGCCCACCGGCTTGGGGTGGGCCAGGCCCAGATCGTCAAGCAGCCGCAGATAGCCCTGGTGCCGCACCGGCTCGTAGGGCAGGGCGAAGGACTTGGTGAAGTTGCCGAACAGGCCCCGGTCCCCGCTCAGGTGCCAGGGGATGGCCAGCAGCGCCCACTCCGGGCCGATCCACCAGCACCACAGGCCGACCACCGCGGCCTGCGTGATCAGGCTGTGCATCACGTTGTACAGCACGTAGTAGGCCTTGTGGACGGGCCGGCCGCCGCTGCGCTTGAAGGCGATGGCGCCGGGGATGTAGCCGATCAGGTCGATGTACAGGAACAGGGCGATCCACACCCACCAGCGGATCTCGGAGAAGTGGGCGATGATCAGGCCGGTGGAGACCGCGAAGCCGACGAGGTACTCGGCGCGGTGCACGGCGAACGTCTTGGGGGTTTCGAAGGGGTTGGCCTGGTCCATGACCGCTTCTCTCCTTGGCCGGGTCTCAGGCGCTCAGGGCGTCGGCGGGGGTGCCGAGTTCGACCTGGCTGCGCAGTTCGGTGCGCTCGAACAGGCCGGTGACGGCCCAGGCGACGGTCTCCTTGATGACGCGTTCGGCGATCGGGTCGAGGATGCCCTGCAGGCTGGGGATGCCGAAGTCGAAGTCGACCTCGAAGTGGACGGCGACGTTGGCGCCGTCCTGGGTGAAGGACCACCGGCCGGCGAAGGTGTCGAAGTCGCCGTCCTGCTGCTCGATGTGGATCTCCAGGGCGTCGGCGTCGAAGCGGTCGGACTCCGTCCAGCGCAGCAGGCCGCTGCGGAAGTGCAGCTCCCAGCTCGAGCTGCCGTGGGTCTCGGGCGGCCCGGCGTGCACGGTGGTGGCCTCCACGTGCGGGGCCAGTTCGGGGAAGCGCTCGAAGTGTGCCACCGAGGCGTAGACCGTCGGTGCGTCCTGGTCCAGTACCACGGCGTCCAGTTCCACGTGCCGCATCAGTAGCTACCGCCTTCCGGCATCCTGGCCGAGCCTGCGACCAGGTCGAGGGTTGCTTTGTCGAAGGAGTCGAGCAGGAACTGCACGTCCAGCTCGGTGAGGGTGGCGGGCGGGGTGAAGCGCACCACGGAGTTGCCGTTCATCGAGTGGTTGGCGACCACGCCGTGGTTGAACAGCTCGATGAGCAGTTCCCCGGCCAGGCCCGCCTCGGTGAGCTCCACGCCGATGAGCAGGCCGCGGCCGCGCACGTCGACCACGAGGTCGGGGATGTTGCGCCGGGCGATCTCGGCGATCTTGGGCAGGAGCCGGGCGCCCAGGTCCATCGCCCGGGTCACCAGGCGCTCCTCCTGCACGGCGCGCACCGCGCCCTGGACGGCGGCCATCAGCAGCGGCTGTCCGGAGAACGTCGCGGTGTGCACGTAGGGGTCCTTGTCGAAGGGGCGGAAGGCCTTGCGGGTGGCCACGGCCGCCGAGACGGGCACCACGCCGCCGCCCAGCGCCTTGCCGGCCAGCAGCACGTCGGGCACCACGTTGTCGATGTCGGCGCCCCACCACTCGCCCAGGCGGCCCATGCCGGACTGCACCTCGTCCAGGATGAGGAACCCGTCGTGGGCGCGTACGACTTCCTCCACGCGCTTGAGGTAGCCCTTGGGCGGGATGATCACGCCGCCCTCGCCCTGCACCGGCTCCAGGATCACGCACAGCTCGCCGGGGTGGGCGCGCAACTGCTCCTCCAAGGCGTCGATCTCGCCGAAGGGCAGGTGGGTGACGTCGGGGATCAGCGGGCGGAACGGCTTTTGGTAGACCTCCTTGGCGGTGGCCGACAGCGCGCCCAGGGTCTTGCCGTGGTAGCCGCCGCGCATGGACACGGTGCGCTTGTAGCCGTTGGCGCGGGCCAGCTTCAGGCCGGTCTCCACCGCCTCGGCGCCCGAGAGGGCGAAGTGCACCCGGTCCAGGCCCGGCGGCATCACCGACACCAGCGCCTCCGCGGCGCGGGCCACAGTGGGCTCCAGCAGGATGCGGGTGGCCACCGGGTGGGTGCGCAACTGGCGCTCCACGTGCTCCATCACGATGGGGTGGCGGGCGCCCATGATGAACACGCCGTAGCCGCCGGCGTTCAAAAAGCGCTCCCCGTCGCTGGTGGTCAGCCAGTTGCCCTCGGAGTGCACCTCCATGTGGCTGCCGAACAGCTCGGCGAGGGTGGCCCGGCCCTTGCTGAGGTGGGCCCGGTACAGGCCGAGGATCTGCTCCTCGGTGTCGACCCCGGTGTCCTGGGTCACGGTCACGGATAACTCCCTGAGGTCCTCGGTACACATCTGTCAACGGCGGGCGGGGCGCGGGGCGCCCGCGGGGGGTCACAGGGCCAGCGGGCCGCCGGCGAAGTACTCGACCAGGGCCGGCGCGGTGGCGACACGGCCCGGCGGGTGGAAGACCAGCGGCCGCACCGAGGCGGCGAGCTGGGAGTGCTCGCGGTGGCGGATGAAGTCCACCCCGCCCAGCAGCTCCAGGCTCAGCTCCGTGGCCCGCGCCAGCGCGTCCTGGGCGGCGTAGCGGGCCACCAGGACCTGCGCCATGGCCTGCTCGCTGTCCAGGTCGCCGTCGCGCACCGCCCGCGCCACGCCCTCCAGGAGGGCGAAGGCGCTCTCGGCGGCGATGACGAGCTGGCCCCGCTCGGCGGCGGTGCCCCGCTCGCGCTCAAGGACCACCTCGGCCAGCGCGGCCGCGGCCCCGGTGTAGCCGGCCGAGATCAGCATCTCGAACCAGATGACGCCCGCGGCCTGCAGGTCGGCCACCCGGTGCGGGTCGTCCTCGGTGGTGCGGATGACCATGTCCTCGGGCACGAACACCTCGTTCAGGCGCACCTCCTCGCTCTCGGAGGCGGCCAGCACGTCGGTGCCCCAGAACGGGTGCACCGTCAGCCCCGGCGCGTCGGCGGGCACCAGCGCCAGCGCCAGCTCCGGGCTGCCGTCGGCGCCGGGCAGCGCGATGCTCGCGGTCAGAAGCTGCATCGAACGCGCCAGGCTGCACGGCTTCTTGGACCCGTTGAGGCGGTAGCCGCCGGCCACCGCCCGGGCGCTGACCGAGGGCGTGAAGATGTTCTGCTGGCTCTTGCCCTCCGCCCAGCCCGAGGCCATCAGGATCTGGTCGGGCACCGCCCGGTGCAGCAGGTCGAGCTGCGCCGGCGCCAGCCGGCCGGCGCCCTTGGCCAGCGCGTAGAGCATCGACACGGTGAAGTGGTGCATCGTCACCCCGGCCGCCACCGACGGCGAGGCGGCGCCCAGCGCGCGCTGCACGCGCACCGCCTCCACCGGGTCGGCGCCGAACCCGCCGAACTCGGTGGGCACCAGCAGGCTCACCCCGCCGTGGGCGCGAAAGAGCCCCAGGGCCGGGCTGGCGGGCGCCTCGCGCTGGGCGAAGGGGATCTCTTCCAGCGCTTTGATCAGCCCCGGGTGGTAGCGGTCGCAGACCGCGCGCGCGAAGTCGAGGGTACGCAACGGCAGAACACCTCCAAAACGGATCGGGTCGAACGGGCGCACCACACGCCGCACCAGGGCATCGCGGTGCGCCCGGCCGCAGGGCGCCGGCCGTGAGGCGCCGGCCTTCTCAGGGGCCGAAGACGGCCTCGTGGGGGCTGATGTCGTGGGCGATGGACACGCCCTGGATGTGCGAGGTCTTCAGGATCGGATAGTTGGCCTCGCCGTAGACGCCGCCGGTCAGGCCGGTGCCGCCGTGGCTGGGCAGATAGGGCAGGAACCCGATGTGCGAGTCGTTGATCTTCAGCAGGCCGCCGTTGACGACGCGCTGCACGAACGCGTTGATCACCCGGGCGGACTTCACCCACAGCGAGTTGCGCAGCCCGTACTCGTTGGTGTTGACGAAGTCGATGAAGCTGTTGAGCAGTTCGTCGTCGTCATCGCAGCGCTCGGGCACCACGATGGGCAGCAGCGGGAAGAACGTCTCGCTGCGCACGATGTCGTGCGTGCGCGCCCCGGGCAGGCCGTTGACCCGCACCACGGTGGGCTGCAGGAACACCCCGGTCTCCGAGACGGTGCCGTCGACCTCGGTGCGCTGCCCGCCGCAGATCAGCTCCCCGCCGCGGTCCAGGGACTGCTTGAGCAGGGCGAAGAACTTCTCGCTGCGCCGCACCGGGGACAGCAGCACGTCCTCGTCCTCGGGGTAGCCCGGGCGCACCAGCTTGATGCGCTCGGTGACCGCGGCGATGAGCTCCTCGGCGACCTCGGGGTGCACCAGCACGCAGTTGGGCACCATGCAGATCTGCCCGGAGCCGTAGAACGACTCGCAGATCGCCTCCGCGGCCCGCTTGAGGTCCGCGCCCTTCCAGATGACGATGGTGTCGTTGCCGGCCAGCTCCAGGATGGGCTTCTTGCCGTTGGCCACACACTGTTCCTGGAAGCGCAGGCCCTCCTCGCTGCCGCCGATGTAGAAGATGTCGTTGACCAGCGGCGAGGCCACCCAGCGGTCCAGGGTCTGCTTGGGGTTGGAGCACACCGCGTTCAGCACCCCCGGAGGCGCGCCGACCTCGTCCAGCAGCGGGCCCACCACGTCGCGCATCAGCCACATCGTGGACAGCGCGATCGAGCGCGGGGCGCGCATCACCACCGCGTTGCCGGCCATCAGCGCCAGCACCGCCAGCGCGGCACTGGGCGCGGGCGCGTTCTGCGGCGGGTTGAAGGCCACCACGCCGTCGGGCTGGCGGCGCACGATCAGCCGCCGCCCCTGGTGCTCGAACTCGGTGTGCATGCGCTGGCGGTACCAGTACAGGCTTTCCTCGCTGTAGATCTGCTTCATGCAGCTCAGTTCCCAGCGGGCCAGGCGCAGCGGGTGCGCCTCGGCGACCAGGATGTCCAAGAACTCCTGCTCGCGCCGGATGAGCTCCTCGCGGAACAGGGTGCCCAGGCGCATCCTGCGCTCCAGGGGCACCTCGGCCCAGGTGGCCGCGGCCGCGGCGGCGGCCTCGGTGGCCAGGTCGATGGAGGTGTCCCCGGCGATCGCGCAGCGGCCCACCACATAGGGGTGATCGGCCGCCTCGGAGTCGGGGTTCTGCTCCAGTTCCCGTTTCAGGCTGACGCTGGTGAAGACGTCCTCGAGCAGAGACCGAGCGCTGACGGTATAAACCCAGCCATCGCCTTCGACGTCCTTGCCCGCGATATAGAGCTTGTAGCTGCGGAGTTCCTTTTCAGGCATCAAAGGACCTTTCCCACGTCCGAATGTATGGCCCTGCTCACTGCCCACCGGCATTCGATGCTGGCAGGGGACACTGACCCGCCGCTGATACCCGCCTCGCGGATTACCGCAGCGCCCGCTCGATCCACGCGCCCAGGTCGTCGGCGTCCATCGACTCCAGGTGCACGGCCGCATCGGCGACCTCCTCGGCCCCGCCGAACTCCAGGAATTTGTGGCGCATCAGCTCCGCGTGGTGGGCGCGGGTGTGCGGGCCGGCCGCCGCCAGCGGGATCATCCGCTGGCGCGAGGCGGTGCGCCCGTCACGCAGGCGCACCGTCACCCGCGCCCCGGTGGCCTTGGCCGCGGAGGCGAAGCTGGGCCGCACCGCCCCGGCGGCCTCCTTGGCCAGTTGGGCCACCTCCTCGCCGCCGAAGGCCCGCAGCCAGGGCCCGGCCGCCTCCCCGGCCTGGCGCACCGCCTCCCCGAACGGCGCGTCCGAGGCGAACAGCGCCTTGGTCAGCGCCGGGTCGTGCACCAGCCGCACCCGCTCGGCCACCGCCCAGCGCATCCGGTCGTTGAGCAGCGGCGCGGCGAAGTCGTTGACCGTCAGCCCCCCGGTCAGCAGCGCGGTGGCCACCGGATAGGGGGTGTGCAGCACCAGCGCCCCCAGCGGCGAGCCCGGACCCACCACGTAGGAGGCCGCCTTCTTGCCCGCGAACAGCGTGTACAGCGAGGCCTCCACCACGACGTCCTCGATGTCCTCGGCCCGGCACGGCGCCAGCTCGCGGTGCAGGGCCGCCGCGCAGTCCACCGCCGCGTCCACCCCCGGCCCGCCCGGGTGCATCTTGAACGACAGCGTCTCGGTGTGCCAGCGCTCGCCGAGCCCGGCGCTGACCGCATCGGGCAGCGGCACACTGGCGAAACGGTCCAGGAAGCCGTCGGGGTGCTCCAGGATGTCCGCGGGCCCGTGCAGCCCGGCCCGCGCCGCGTCACAGGAGTCCATCGCGGTACGCACCGGCGTGAAGGTGTTGAACAGCCGCGCGTCACTGGCCAGGAACGCCCGCATCAGCGGCCAGTTCGGCATCGCGAAGGCCAGCCCGATCGCGCTGCGCCACACCGCGTCGTCGGCGCCCTCGCAGTGCAGGCGCCCGCACACCGCGCCGGCCAGGTGGGTGTGCACCGCGCTGTGCCCGCGCAGCGGCCCCAGGGTGGCCGCCGCGGTGATCCGCGCCGCGCACTCGTTGGCCGCCACCACCGCCGCCAGCAGCGCCGGCCCGTCCAGGCGCCGCGCGTAGGCGTAGGCCAGCGGCACCGACACCGTGGAGTTGGACAGGTGCCCGGCGTAGGCGGTGTCGTCCAGGTTCAGCCAGGAGCCGAGCCCGGCCAGCACACACGCCGAGGTCCGCGGGTCGGCCTGCAGCGGCGGCCCGAACCCCTCGATCATCCGCCGGCCCAGCGGATGGGCGATCCCCGCCCGAATGGAGGCCAGTTGCGACAGCAACTGGCTGGCGGCCAGCGCCCGCACCGGGCCGGGAATGTCCTCAGGTCGCAGCCAGGCCGCCCAGCGGCAGAGCTGGTGGAGTATGGACACGCGTCACTTCCTTCGTCGCAGCGCCCCACACCGGCAGTACGCCCGCCAGCACCTGGACCGTCATGCTGGTCCAGGCCGGCGGCTGCAGCTCGCCGTCGTGCTCGAAGCACAGCGGACGCCCGTCCAGGCGCTCGACGACCACGCGCCGGCCCCGGCCGTGCACCACGCCCGGGCGCTTGTGCAGCACACCGGCACGGGCCAGCTCCGGCACGTCGGCCGCGGCCACCTGCGCGCCCACCACACACACGTCGAGCAGCCCGTCGTCCAGCTCGGAGCGGGGCAGGATCAGATACTGGCCGCCGCGGTAGCGCCCGCCGCCGACATTGGCGAGCACGGTGGCCCCCTCGTGCAGCACCCGCCCGTCGACCGTCACCCGCCCCGGATAGGGACGGAAACCCACGGCCGCCTGCGGCAGCGCCCGGGCATAGCGCTCGCGCCCGGCCACCGCGATGGACCGGGCGGCCACCAGCCCCTCGGCGATCAGCCCCGAACAGGCCCCCAGCAGCACCAGCTCACCGGTCTCGGCGAGTTGGCCGACATCGATACGGCGCCGCCGGGCACGGCCCGGCACGGCCCCCAGCGTCGCCTCCAGGGACTCCTGCCAGGGCGCCTGGCCCCACAGCATGCGGTAGTCGGAGTTGCCCGTCCCGGCCGGCACCACCGCCAGCGCCGCCCGCTCCCGCGGCGCCGCGCCCACCAGGGCCTGCACCACCTCGCGTACGGTGCCGTCACCGCCGACGGCGACCACCAGGTCGGGGCCCTGCCCGCCGGGGCGGGCCAGCGCCGCGCGCACCGCGTCGGTGGCATCGCCCCGGTGCGCCGTACGGTGCACCACGACGCGCTCCAGGCGCGCCCGGCACCGCGCGATGACCTCCTGGACCAGCGGTGTGCGGGCCGTGCCGGCCGTGGGGTTGACGACGACCAGGGCCCGGCCAGGGGCCGGGGATGCCGCGAGGGGCATGAGGCGATCTCCCAACTGAACGACCCTGCCGGCCGCGAAACGGGCGAGAACTGCGAGGAACCGCACACCCGCGCGGGAGGGCACGGCACTGCGGGGGAGTGCGGAAAACTGCGGGCACACGGTGCGGGGCCCCGCCGGGCCGGCCGGTGCTCCGGGCCGGGCGCGAGGGGGCGGCAGCGGAGAGGGCAGGATTCGAACCTGCGTGGGTGCACGCACCCGACGGAAGCGAACTTCGGTCCCCGATAAGCCACTCCGGGCACCTCTCCCCGAAAAACCGTTACCAGGAAAACCCCGCATGCCCGCCGCCTTTCCGCGAGGGGCACCGGCCGCTTTCGTGGCCCGGTCACACAAAGGAGTCTGCCGCCTTCGCTGATATACCGCTGACCGCCCGCTGGTTTCTGCCTGGGCCCGGCCCGACAGCCCTTCCAGCGGCCATATCGGCAGTGCTCTACTTCCCAGGGAACCTCGCGCGTTCTTGCCCCACCGCGGCCCTCGCGAGCTTGCCCGCGTGCCTTCTGCGCCGCGCCCGGCCCCGGCGGGGCCGCCCCCGTTTCGAAGGAATGAGGAAAGGGCCCATGTCCGCGACAGCCCTCGCGCAGGACACCGTCCTGCACGCCATCCGCACCCACACCCAGGCCGACAACCCCAGCGCCTTCTTGGCCATGAGCCAGGGCACCGAGGCCTTCACCGCCCCCGGCCTGGACGGCGTCATCGCCTACCGCCAGGCCGGCGCCTACCTGGTGCAGCTCGGCGGCCCCTTCGCCGCCCCGGAGCACTACACCACGCTCCTGGAGCGCTTCGTGGCCCACGCCCACGAACAGGGCCTGCGCGTGGTGAGCGCCCAGCTCCAGCGCCACGACGCCGAGATCTACGCCCGACACGGCTTCACCGTCAACCAGTTCGGCTCCTCCTGGGTGGTGCACCTGCCCGGCTTCACCCTCCAGGGCGGCCGGTTCATGCGCATGCGCAACAAGATCTCCCGCGCCTTCCGCAACGGCCTGAGCGTCACCGAGACCGGCCCCGAGGGCTACGCCGCGGCCAAGGAGGCCATCGACGCGCGCTGGCTGCGCTCCAAGGGCGAAGAGGCCCGCCCGCTGGAGTTCCTGGTGGGCCAGCTCGGCGGGCCCGCCCAGGTCCACCGCCGGCTGTTCGTGGGCACCATCGACGCCCAGCCCGTCGGCTACATCTCCTACTCCCCGGTCTACGGCACCCGCGCGGGCTGGATGCACGACCTCAGCCGCCGCATCCCCGACGCCTCACCGGGCCTGATGGAAGCCATCAACGCCCACGTCATCGAGGTGCTGCGCGCCGAGGGGTGCCAGTGGCTGCACTTCGGCCTCACCCCCTTCACCGGCCTTGACCAGGCCAACGAACTGCCCGGCCACAGCAAGGCCTTCCAGTGGCTGATGCACTTCCTGTGGGACCAGGGCGCGGCCCTCTACCCCGCCCAGAGCCAGCTCGCCTACAAGGAGAAGTGGGCACCTGAGGCCCCCATCCCCGAGTACGTGGCCTTCGAGGGCCCCGCCGCCTCCCTGCCGGCGTTCGCCCACATCTTCCGCGCCTGCAACGCCTTCTGACACCCCGACACCCTTCCGGCGCCCTGGCGCCCCCCTGCACCGTCCTGCCATGCCCCTGCACCGTCCTGCCATGCCCGTGCACGCCCGTGCACGCCCGTTCATCCGCCAAGGAGGCACGAGACGCCATGACCAGCACCCACCACCCCGCCCAGGACCCCGCATCCCCCGCCCCCGGCGGGCCGCGGACCGAGGAGGGCACCGACGCGCTCAAGGAGCAGCTCGTGCAGCACCTGATGGCCGTCATCGGCGCCCCCGACGACCCCGCGACCGCCCACGCCGCCGACCGGGCCCTGACCGCCCTGGACGCCCGCCTGCGCGCCGAGCACGCCCGCGCCGCCGCGTGAGCCGCGCCCCGCACCACCGCCCCGGCCACGCCCC
>NZ_BNBT01000198.1 GCF_014656095.1 Streptomyces longispororuber | reverse complement strand
GTGACACCCCGGCCGCCGCGCCCTCCGCCGGAGAGGAGGGCGCGGCCCCCCGCGCGGGGGCCGGGGCACGGGCCGCCGCGGCGGCCGCCGCCGGGGCGCCGCCGGGCCCGGCGCAGCCGGCTGTACCGCTGGGACGTGAAGTACAGCCCGTACGCGCTGGTCGCGCCGTTCTTCCTGTTCTTCGTCGCCTTCGGACTCTTCCCGCTGCTGTACACCGGGTGGGCCTCGCTGCACCGCGTGGAGCTCGGCGCGCCCACCGACATGGAGTGGGTGGGGCTGCGCAACTTCTCCCGGCTGTGGGACGACGAGTTCTTCTGGAACGCGCTGCGCAACACCTTCACCATCGGCCTCATCTCGACCGTGCCGCAGCTCCTGATGGCGCTCGGGCTCGCCCATCTGCTCCACTACCGGCTGCGCGGCTCCATGTTCTTCCGCGTCGCGATCCTCACCCCGTACGCCACGTCCGTGGCCGCGGCCACGCTGGTGTTCGTCCTCATGTTCAGCCGCACCGACCACGGGATGATCAACTGGGCGCTCGGCCTGGTCGGGGTGGACGCCGTGGACTGGCAGAACGGCGACTGGACGGCGCAGCTCGCGGTGTCGGCCATCGTGATCTGGCGGTGGACCGGCTACAACGCGCTGATCTACCTCGCCGCGATGCAGGCCATCCCGAACGACCTGTACGAGTCGGCCGCCCTGGACGGGGCGAGCCGCTGGCAGCAGTTCCGCCATGTGACGGTGCCCTCGCTGCGGCCGACGATCCTGTTCACGTGCGTGGTGTCGACGATCGGGGCGACGCAGCTCTTCGGCGAGCCGCTGCTGTTCAGCCAGGGGGCGAGCCCCACCGGCGGCTCGGACCACCAGTTCCAGACGCTCGGCCTGTACCTGTACGAGCAGGGCTGGTTCAACCAGCACCTCGGGCGGGCCTCGGCGATCGCCTGGACCATGTTCCTGCTCCTCGTCCTGATCGGCCTGGTCAACTGGGCGATCAGCCGGTGGATCCACAGAAGCGCGTGAGGGGATGACATGACCGACGTGACACGGACCCGGCGCGCGCCGCGCACCGGGGGGACCGGGACCGCCCGGGAGCGGCGCGGGAGCGGGACCGGCCGGGAGCGGAACGGGGGCGGCCCGGCGGGGCGCGGCGCCGGGCGGCACCTGCACGGCGGGAAGCTGACGTACGCCGTGCTGACCCTGTTCACCATCGGCTCGCTCTTCCCGCTGGTGTGGACGGCGATCGCCGCCTCCCGCACCAACACGCGGCTGGCGCAGACACCGCCGCCCTTCTGGTTCGGCGGCAACCTCTTCAAGAACCTGGAGATCGCCTGGACCGACGCCAACATGGGCACGGCGCTGCTGAACACGCTGGTGGTGGCGGGCACGGTCACCGTCGGCACCGTGCTCTTCTCCACTCTCGCCGGCTTCGCCTTCGCCAAGCTGCGGTTCCGCTTCCGCGGGCTGCTGCTGCTCCTGGTGATCGGCACGATGATGGTGCCGCCGCAGCTCAGTGTCGTACCGCTGTTCATGATGGTCGCCGAGTTCGGCTGGACCGACCAGTTGCAGGCGGTGATCCTGCCGACGCTGGTCAGCGCCTTCGGGGTGTTCTTCATGCGCCAGTACCTGGCGGAGGCGCTGCCCACGGAGATCATCGAGGCGGCGCGGGTGGACGGGGCGGGCAGCCTGAGGCTGATCTGGCACGTCGTCTTCCCGGCGGCACGGCCCGCGATGGCCGTGCTCTCCATGTTGACCTTCGTGATGGCCTGGAACGACTTCTTCTGGCCGATCATCGCGCTCACGCAGGGCGGCGAACCGACCGTCCAGGTCGCGCTCGCCGGGCTCGGCCGGGGGCAGATCCCCGACCAGTCGGTGATCATGGCGGGCGCCCTGCTCGGCACGCTGCCGCTGCTGGTCGCGTTCGTGCTGTTCGGCAAGCAGATCGTGGGCGGGATCATGCAGGGGGCCGTCAAGGGGTAGCCGGCCTTTTCCTGGCGGGGGCGCCCTGAGCGGTTTGGGTGCCGCCGCTCCGCGGGGGTTTTCTCCCACCCGCCCGCCCGTAACCCTTGTCGTGCCCGAGCCCCGCCCCACAGTTCGCCCCTCCGTCCGTACCCACCTTGGGAGCGCTTCCATGACCGATGCCCGTCTGCGGTTTCCCCCCGGCTTCCTGTGGGGGGCCGCGACCGCCGCGTACCAGATCGAAGGGGGCGTCCGGGAGGACGGCAGGACCCCGTCGATCTGGGACACCTTCAGCCACACGCCGGGCAAGGTGCTCGGCGGCGACACCGGGGACGTCGCCTGCGACCACTACCACCGGTGGCGCGAGGACGTCCGCCTCCTCGCGGAGCTGGGCCTGACCGCCTACCGCTTCTCGGTGTCCTGGCCGCGGGTGCAGCCCACCGGGCGCGGGCCCGCCGTGCAGCGCGGGCTCGACTTCTACCGCGCGCTCGTGGACGAGCTCCTCGCGCACGGCATCACGCCCGCGCTCACCCTCTACCACTGGGACCTGCCGCAGGAGCTGGAGTCGGCCCTGCCCGGCGGGGGTCCGGCGGGCGGCGGCTGGCCGGAGCGGGACACCGCGTACCGCTTCGCGGAGTTCGCCGGGCTCGTCGCCGGGGCGCTCGGCGACCGCGTGGAGATGTGGACCACCCTGAACGAGCCCTGGTGCAGCGCCTTCCTGGGCTACGGCTCGGGCGTGCACGCCCCCGGGCGCACCGACCCCGCCGCCGCCCTGCGCGCGGCCCACCACCTGAACCTGGCGCACGGCCTCGGCGTCCAGGCCCTGCGCGCGGCCCTGCCCGCCCGCGCCCGGGTCGGCGTGAGCCTCAACCCCAGCGCGGTGCGCCCGCTCACCCCGTCGCCCGCCGACCTCGACGCCCGGCGCCGGATCGACGCGCTCGCCAACCGCGTCTTCACCGGGCCGATGCTGCGCGGGACGTACGACGACGACCTCCTGGCGGACACCGCGGGCGTCACGGACTGGGCCTTCGTGCACGGCGGCGACCTGGACGTCACCCGGCAGCCGCTGGACTTCCTCGGCGTCAACTACTACACCCCCGCGGTCGTGTCGGCCGCCGACGGGCCCGGCGGTCCACGCCACGACGGGCACGGCGCCAGTGCCCACTCCCCCTGGCCGGGCGCGGGCGACCGCGTCGCCTTCCACCGCGCGCCCGGCGAACTCACCGCCATGGACTGGCCGGTGGACCCCACCGGCCTGAAGGACCTCCTCATGGAGTACACCGCCCAGGCGCCCGGGGTTCCGCTGTACGTGACGGAGAACGGCGCCGCGTACGAGGACAAGCCCGAGGGCGGCGCCGTCCACGACCCGGACCGCGTGCGCTATCTGCACGGCCACCTGGCGGCGGTGCACCAGGCGCTCCTGGAGGGCGCCGACGTCCGCGGGTACTTCCTGTGGTCGCTCCTGGACAACTTCGAGTGGGCGTACGGCTACGGCAAGCGCTTCGGCCTGGTGTACGTCGACTACGACACCCAGGAGCGGACGCCCAAGTCCAGTGCCCGCTGGTACGCGAAGGTCGCGGCGAGCGGGGAGCTGCCGCGGAGCCTGCCCGAGGCCTGGCCCGGGGTCTGACCCCGGGCGCGCCCCGGCCGGTGGGGGGTGACGGCCGGGGCACGCGTTTCCCGTGGGGGGTACGGGCGGCCGCCCCGACGCCGTGCGGGGCAGCTCCACGCAGCACGTTAGCCCGGGCCCGGGGCGCCGGAGCGGCCCTTATGGCGGGCTTAAGGAAGGGATGGGGACCGGTTAAAGATCAGGCGGTCGGCGGCAGTTCAAGGGCCCGGCGGCAGTTCAAGGGCCCGGGGGCAGCTCAGGGGGGCGGTGGCCTGCGGCCCCGGTAGCCGTTCAGCGGGCCGGTGTCCTGCGGCCCCGGCGGCGGACCACCGCGCGGGCGGCCCGGCGTCCCGCCGAGGGGCGGGCGGTGCCGCGCTGGAGCCACAGCCGTATCTCCGTACCCCCGAGTACCGAGCGGCCGACGCGGACGTCGCCGCCGGTCGACTCGGCCAGGCGGCGCGCGATGTCGAGGCCGAGCCCCGTGGAGCCGACCGCCGCCCCGGAACCGCCCCGGGCGAGGGCCGCCTCGGGGTCGGCGATGCCGTCCCCGGCGTCGGAGACGAGGACGATCACCGCGTCGTCGCCGCTGTGCACGTCCACGGCGAAGGCGGTGCCCTCCGGGGTGTGCCGGAAGACGTTGCCGAGCAGCGCGTCCAGGGTGGCGGCCAGGTCGGCGCGCGCCACCGGCACCCACACGGGCCGCTCGACGCCCGCGACCCGGGCCTCGCGGCCCTCGTCCTCGGCGAGCGCCGACCAGAACTCCATCCGCTCGCGGATCACCCCGGCGGCGTCGCAGCCCGCGCCGGGCCCGGCGGCCACCGTGCGGGGCTTGGCGTCCCGGGCGGTGCGGATGATCGTGTCGACCTCGCGCTCCAGTTGCTCCACGGCGGCGCGGGTCTGCTCGGCGGCGGGCCCGTCGCCGAGCGAGGCGGTGTTCAGGCGCAGCACGGTCAGCGGGGTGCGCAGCCGGTGCGACAGGTCGGCGGCCAGCTCCCGCTCGTTGGCGAGGAGGCCGACGACCTGGTCGGCCATGGAGTTGAACGCCACGGCGGCGAGCCGCAGTTCGGTGGGCCCCTCCTCCGGGACGCGGGCACCGAGCTTGCCCTCGCCGAGGTCGCGGGCGGCGCCGACCAGGCGTCGGGCGGGCCGGACCATGCGGACGCCGAGGCGGTCGGCGACGGCCACCGAGCCGATGACGAGGGCGACGCCGACGCCCGCGAGCACCAGCCAGGCCGTGGTCACGCCGTTGCTGACCTCGCGCTCCGGCACGTGGATCTCGACCACGGCGATCTCCCCGGAGCCGACGGCGAAGGGCTGGAGCAGCGCGTAGCCGCCGGGGACGGTGACCGTCCGGGCGCGGCCCTGCCCGCGGGTCGCGGCGACGGCGCGCGGGTCCGCGCGGCGCTCGCCGATGGTCAGCGCGGGGTGCGTGCCGACGGCCGGGACGTGCACGGCCATCCGCCCCTCGCCCCCCGCCTCGGAGGTGGCGACGGCCCGGGTGAGCTCGGCGCGGTCGGTGGTGATGGACAGCGTGGGCCCCATGCCGGCGGCGTGCCGCTCGGCGTTGGAGAAGGCGCGGTCGCGGGCCATCTCCTGGATCACCAGGCCGAGCGGGACGGCGAAGGCGGCCACTACCATCGTGGTGACGGCCAGGCACACCTTCACCAGCGCCCACCTCACGGCGCGGCCCGGTGCGCGGCGGTCACCGCGGCGGCTCCAGCTTCACGCCGACGCCCCGCAGGGTGTGCAGGTAGCGGGGGTTGGCGGCGGTCTCGCCGAGCTTGCGGCGCAGCCAGGACAGGTGGACGTCGATGGTCTGGTCGTCGCCGTAGCTCTGCTGCCACACCTCGGCGAGCAGCTCCCGGCGCGGTACGACGACACCGGGGCGCCCGGCGAGGAAGGCGAGCAGGTCGAACTCGCGGCGGGTCAGGTCGAGCGGGGTGCCGTCCAGTTCGGCCCGGCGGCGCAGCGGGTCGACGGCGAGCCCGCCGACGCGCAGGACGCGGCTGGCGGGCGCCTCGCCGGACCCGCGGGTGCGGCGCAGCACGGCGGTCATCCGCGCGGAGAGGTGCTCGACGGAGAACGGCTTGGTCAGGTAGTCGTCGGCGCCGTCGTTCAGGAGCCGGACGATCTCCGACTCGTCGTCCCGGGCGGTCGCGACGATCACGGGTACGTCGGTGACGCCGCGCAGCATCTTCAGCGCCTCGCCCCCGTCCAGGTCGGGCAGCCCGAGGTCGAGGATCACGACGTCGAAGCAGTGGTGGGCGACCTCGCGCAGCGCCTCCAGGGCGGTGCCGACGCTCCGTACGGTGTGGGAGGCGTCGGAGAGGTGCCGGATGAGGGCCGAGCGGACGAACTGGTCGTCCTCGACGACGAGCACACGAGCCATGGGCGGCACCGTACGCCATGCGGACGCCACCGGTGCCCGGAGGGACTTTTGGCCCGGACTTGGGCGGCATGTCCGGCGACGGATGGCGCCACGGGGCACGTTTTCTGGCCACCGCGGGGGCGGTGGTGCACTATGGCCGGCGATGCGCAGAGGTCTCCTGGGCGCCGGCGCGTGGTCGCTCGCCACGGGCGCGGCGGTCACGCTCTCGTGGTGGGGCGTGCACACCGTGATGGCGGGCACCGCCTACGATCCGCCGCGCGCGGTCCCGCTCACCGCGCGTGACCACGCGGACGACCCGGTGTCGTCGTCCACGCACCGCCCGGGCCCGGCGCCGCGCCCGACGCCGCCGCCCCGGCCCCGGGAGTCCGCCGAGCCGCCGCGGCGGGAGACGCCCACGGCGCGGCCGCCGTCCCGCGGCCCCTCGGCCCGGCCGGAACGGCCCGAGCGGCCCGAGCGGTCCGGGGGGTCCGGCCGGTCGTCCGGGCACGTGCGGGGCTACAGCACCGACGGCGGCCGGGTCGTGTTCGACCTCGGGCGGGACGCGGCGACGCTGGTGTCGGCGTCGCCCGCGCCGGGCTGGTCGATGCTGGTGTGGAAGGCACCGGCGTGGATCCGCGTGGAGTTCACCTCGGGCGCCGACCGGGTGTCGGTGTTCTGCGTGTGGCACGACGGCGCGCCGCGGGTGGACGTCACGACGTACTGACGTACTGACGTACTGACGTACTGAAGGGCTGCGGGCTGTGGGTCGCGGGCCGGGGAACGGCTAGCGGAACACCGAGGGCGGGGGCGCGGGTGAGGCCACCGCGCTCGCGTCCGTGACGGCGGTCGCGCCGCCGCTGAAGTCGGTCAGGGCGCGGCCGTGTTCGACGCGCGCCGGGTGCGGGTCGCCCGCGCTGCGCCGGGTCAGTTCGGCGAGGGGCAGGGGGTGCGCGGAGGCCACGAGCACGGCGTTGCCGAAGCGCTTGCCGCGCAGCACCGCCGGGTCGGCGACCAGCGCGAGCTCGGGGAAGACGGCGGCGGCGGTGGCCAGTTGCCCGCGCAGGTGGCGCAGCGGGGGCCCGTCGGCGACGTTGGCGGCGTAGTGGCCGCCGGGCTTCAGGACGCGGCGTACGTCGTCGAGGAACTCCACGGAGGTCAGGTGCGCGGGGGTGCGGGCGCCGCTGAACACGTCGGCGATGACGAGGTCCGCCCAGTCGTCGGGCACCTTCGCGAGCCCCTCGCGGGCGTCGGCGCCCCGCACGCGCACGCGTGCCTGCGGGTCGAGCGGCAGCGCGCGGCGCACCAGGCCGACGAGGGCGGTGTCCCGCTCGACCACCTGCTGGGTGGAGCGGGGGCGGGTGGCGGCTATGTAGCGGGCGAGGGTGAAGGCGCCGCCGCCGAGGTGCAGGGCGTGCACGGGGGCGCCGGGCGGGGCGGTGAGGTCGGCGACGTGGCCGAGTCTGCGCTGGTACTCGAAGGCGAGGTGGGCGGGGTCGGCGAGGTCGACGTGCGACTGGGGGGCGCCGTCGAGGAGGAGGGTCCAGGCGTGGGGGCGGTCGCGGTCGGGCAGGAGTTCGGCGAGGCCGCCGTCCACCTGTTCGACGAGTGCCTCTCGCGTCTGCCGTCCTCCCCGTTTGCTCCTCGCCATCCCTTCATTATCGCCGGATACGGAACCCGTGCCCTCACGAGCCGCCCCACCCCCACCCTCCCCACCCCGATGACTGCCGCCCCCGCCCCTCCCGCCTGGGGCTCCGCCCCTCTCCCCCGTATCGCCGCTCCGCGCCTCGTCCTCAATCGCCGGACAGGCTGAAAACCCCGAAGCCTCGCCGTCTCCGTCTGCGACTCCCCTGCGCCATCGGCGCTCCGCACCTCGTCCTCGACGCCGAACCGACTGGAGATCCCACGCCCCCGCCGTTTCCGTCTGGGGCTCCGCCCCTCTCCCCCCTCATTGGCGCTTCGCGCCTCGTCCTCAAACGCCGGACGGGCTGAAAGTGCCCCGTCTCGCCGTCGTCGGCCGGACGAACTGAGGTGTCCTCGACTCGCCGTCGTCGGCCGAACCGGCTGGGGTGTCCTCGACTCACCGTCGTCGCGCGTCCGGCAGTTGACGACGGCGCGCGGCCGACAAATTCAGCCCGTCCGGCGTTTGAGGACGAGGCCGCCAGGCCGATGGAAGGGCGGGCGGGTGGGGAACATCCGCCGCGGAGCGGTGGATCGCCTGCAGCCGACGACGGCGCCCGGCGGGCCACTCCAGCCCGTCCGGCGATTGAGGACCAGGCCGCCAGGCCGATGAAAGGGGCGGGCGGGCGGGGGAACATCCGCCGCGGAGCGGTGGGGCACGGTCAGTCGACGGCGGCGGGACGCGGATCGTTTCAGCCCGTCCGGCGCTTGAGGACCAGGCCGCCAGGCCGATGGAAGGGGCGGGCGGGTGGGGGGGACATCCGCTGCGGAGCGGTGGGGCGTCGGCAGGTGACGGTGGTGGGGGGTGGGTCGGTCACGAGGCCGGAGGCCGGTGGGGCGGGTGGGTGGGGAAGGGCTCAGCGGCAGTTGTCCGCGGCCTCGATCAGGCGCCGCGCCTCCCCGAGCGCGGCGCGCAGGACCGCCGGGTCCGTGACCGGGTCCGTGCTGCCGGGCGGCACCAGCCACCCCGTACCCGCCACCGGCGGCGGTGGCGGCGGCCCCTGGGCGCCGGCCCGGCCACCGCCGAAGGTCTGCGTACAGGCGCTCCCCGGCAGGTCCCAGCACGCGGCGGTCCCGGGCGGGACCAGGAAGCCGAGGGTGTCGCAGGTGCCGTCGTGCAGGACGGGGCCCACGGCCTCGTCACCGGCGCCCCGGCGCAGGATGTCGACGGCTTCGAGCCCCTGCCGGGCGGGCACGGTCACGAGGTCGCAGTGCTCGTGGTCGACGCGCGAGGCGTGCGCGGCGTGGGCGGTGTACAGGGTCCGGGGCCGGTGGCCCTGGTGGGCGGAGCCGCACGGCTCGGCACCGCCGGGCCCCGCGCTGCGGTCCTGGCTCGGCCGGTGCCGCGCCGTGGTCAGTGAGCCGGGTTCGCTGTTCTCCATGCCGACCTCCCACAAGGGAACCCCTCCTCGCCAGGGCGGAAGCCGCTCCGCTCCCTCTCCGCACAGGTACAACGCGCCGACGCGGAAACGGCTACGGTGCCACGCCGCCGCAAAGGATGGCAGTTCATGGCAGATCACGGGTGGGATATCCGGTTTGTAGGCAAACTCCGCGTCACTCCGCCGTCACAGCGGGTACGTTCTTGCCCCGCCAGGACACGGCCGGACCGACGGGACAGCGCGAGGGGCGGACAGCGGACCTCACTTCGGGACCGTCGGCACGGTCCCCCACGAGAGGGCCCCGGCCCCCACGAGAGGAACCGGCATGGCGTCGTCTTCCAGGGCCTCGTCGCCCCCGCCACCACGGCCGAACCTCGCCTTCCGGCAACTGCGCGGACAGCGCTCGCCGGGCGAGTTCGCGGCCTTGGTACGCCGCGCCGCGCGCGAGATCGGCGAGCGGGTGAGCTGCGACGCGCGCTACGTCGGCCGCGTCGAGGCGGGTGAGATCCGCTGCCCCAACTACGCGTACGAACGGGTGTTCCTGCACATGTTCCCCGGCCGGACGCTGACGGACCTCGGCTTCGCGCCGCGCGAGGCGGTACGCGGCCGGGGGGCGCGCACGGAACCGGAGGCGCCGACGGCGTACACCCTGGGGAGCCCGGCCGCGGCGGACGCGCTCCGGCACCACGGACGGACCAACGGCGACGAGGAGAGCGACGTGCGGCGCCGCGCATTCATGACCGGCGGAACGGCCACGGTGGCCGCCGCCTCCCTGGCGACGCTGCCGCTGGGCGGCGCCGCCGAGGCAGCGGCGGTGCCCGGGCCCCGCAGGGCGGGCGACGCCGAGGTGAGCGCGGTCGAGGAGGCCGTGCGCCGGATCCGGCTGCTCGACGACCGGCACGGAGCCGACGGGCTCTACCGACGGGCCGCCGCCCCGCTGCGCACCGCCTACGCCCTGCTCGACGCGGGCACCTCCCGGCAGGGCACCACGGACCGGCTGTACACGGGCGCGGGCGAGCTCGCCATCTCCGTGGGCTGGCTCGCGCACGACTCGGGCCGCTTCGACGACGCCCGCTCGCACTACGCGGAGGCCCTGGCGACGGCGCGGATGTCGGGCGACCCGGGCCTGGAGGCGCACGCCTTCTGCAACACGGCGTTCCTCGCGCGCGACGCCGGGCGGCCGCGTGAGGCCGTACGGGCGGCACAGGCCGCGGCGCGCGCCGCCCGGCACCTGGGCTCGCACCGGCTGCTCTCGCTGATCGCGCTGCGCGAGGCGGGCGGCTGGGCGGGGCTCGGCGACCGCGGGGGCTGCGAGCGGGCGCTGGCCCGGGCGCACGCCCTGTTCGACCGGGGACCGGACGGGCGGGACCCGGAGTGGATGACGTTCTACGGTCCGGCCGAGGTGGCGGGCCTGGAGGCGCAGTGCTGGTCGGCGCTCGGCCACTGGGAGCGCGCCGCCCGGCACGCGCAGCGGGCGGTGGACGTGGCGGTGGCGCGGACGCCCCAGTTCACCCGCAACATCGCCCTGTACACCGCCGAGCTGGCCGACGACCTGGCCCGCGCGGGCCGCCCGGACGAGGCCGCGGCTGCGGGGCAGCGGGTCCTCGCGCTCCTCGACGAGGTCCAGTCGTCCCGTATCCAGGGGATGCTCGCCACCACCGCGCGGGTCCTGCTGCCGCACCGGCACACGGCCGGGGTGCACGCGTTCCTGGAGGACCACGCGTCCCGCGCGCGGGTGTGACCGCGCCGCCGGGTCAGGCCGCGAGGTGCCCGGTGTCGTTCCACGACTCGATCGCGGGCTGCCCGTAGGCCCAGCCGAGGACCGACAGGGACGTCGGGTTGAGGCGGATGCGGGAGGCGAAGGCGATGTCCTCGCCGAGCCAGCGGGCACCGATGGCGCGCAGGATGTGGCCGTGGGCGAAGACGAGCACGTCCCGGTCCGCCTCGCGCGCCCAGGCGACGACCTCGTCCGCGCGGGCGGAGACCTCGGCGAGGGTCTCGCCGTCCGGCACGCCGTCGCGCCAGATGAACCAGCCGGGGCGGACGGCCTGGATGTCCGCCGGGGTCATGCCCTCGTAGGCGCCGTAGTGGAACTCCATCAGGGTGTCCCACTCCGCGGCCCGGTCGCCGAAGCCGGCCAGCTCGCACGTCTCCCGCGCGCGGGACAGCGGGCTGGTGCGCACCTCGACCTCCGGCAGGCCGTCGTGGGGCGCGCGGTGCAGCCGTTCGCCGAGCAGCTTCGCGCCGCGCCTGCCCTCCTCCAGGAGCGGGATGTCGGTCCTGCCGGTGTGCTTGCCGGACAGCGACCACTCCGTCTGTCCGTGCCGGGCCAGCAGGATGCGCGGTGCCATGGGAGACCTTCCTCAAGGGGTGCGGGGGTGGGCGACGAGGGACCGGGGCGGGCGTTATGCCGCGAATGAGCCGCGACAAAGGCGGACAAATGACGGTCCACCGCCTCATGTGCCCTTCTGTTTGCCTCCATCATCACTCACCCGCCCGGGACGCAACCCGCGCGCCGATCTCTGCGTCTAAGACGACCAGGGGCACGGCTCGTGGGCCCTCGCGCACGCCGTAAAGTGACCCAGCGGCCGGACGCCGCGAGAACCGAGCGGGAACAGCGCGTGAAATGAGATGGGGGACCCACCGGATGCCGCAGACCGAGGCACAGGGCGCCGGCAACGGCGGCATATCCGGACATCGGCTGTTCGGAGGTCCCGGTTCGCGCCCGCGCTGGTGGACCGAGCTGCCGCTGATCCTGCTGGTGTACGGGGCGTACTCGGCGGGCCGGCTGCTCGCGCGCGGCGACGTCACGACGGCCGTCGACCACGGCCTGGGCATCCTCAAGGCCGAGAAGGCCCTGAACCTGAACCTGGAACACCCGCTGAACCGGTGGTTCACCGCGCACGCCTCCCTCGGCGTCCCCGCCGACTTCTGGTACGCGTCGCTGCACTACCTGGTCACGCCGCTGATCCTGATCTGGCTGTTCCGCAGCCGGGCCGTGCACTACACGGCCGCCCGCACCTGGCTGATGGTCTCCACGCTCATCGGCCTGGTCGGCTTCTCGCTGATGCCGACCTGCCCGCCGCGGCTGCTGGAGGCGCGCCACGGGTTCGTCGACACGATGGCGCAGTACAGCGACTGGGGCTGGTGGGGCGGCCAGGCCAGCGCGCCGCGCGGCCTGGGCGGCATGACCAACCAGTACGCGGCGATGCCGAGCCTGCACGTCGGCTGGTCCCTGTGGTGCGGCGTGATGCTGTGGCGGCACGGGCGCACGCCGCTCGTGCGGGCGGCGGCGGTGGCCTACCCGCTGCTGACCACGATCGTCGTCATGGGCACCGCCAACCACTACTTCTTCGACGCGCTCGCCGGCATCGCCGTGATGCTCGTGGGGCTGCTCCTGGTCCGGCCCGTGCGACGCGGCGCGGACCGGGCGAAGGCCCGCCTCGCGCCGGTGCTCGCCGCGGTGCTGCCGGGCCGTGCCGCCGCGGG
>NZ_BNBT01000197.1 GCF_014656095.1 Streptomyces longispororuber | reverse complement strand
CCCGGCGAGGGCGAGCCCGACGGCGGCGCGGAGAGTGGCGCGGCGATCGGGGGCGGGGCCACGGTCGTCGGCGGCGGCCGGCTCTGCGCGCGGGCCGGGGGCGGGCCGCGAGGGGTGCGGGGGCTGTGGGTGGTCGGCTGCCTCTGGGCGCTCCATCACGGCGACCATTTAATGGGGACAGAGGACGAAAGGAGCTGATTGACCCGGTTCACGGCGTTTACAGGCCCGATGCCCCGAGGCTCCCCCGTGCGAAGGTCCGGACCAGGACCACCCGAGGGAGCCTCCCCTTCGCTCCCACAACCCTCGTTCAACCGTCGTTTACAAGGCGAGTGCTCTATCTCACCAAGGATTCACCTCTAAACTGTCATGCTTTGTCCGCCTATGCCCGAGTAAGGAACTTTGGAGCGGTGGCCCCCGTCTGCCATAGTCGGATGCAGCGACTCTCCTTGACCCGAGCTACGTCGCCTTTGCGGCCGTGGGCCCCACCCACTCCGTCCACGGCCCCGCTCGAAGGCCCCCGCCAGCGCCGCCACCCACGGCCCCGGGGGCTTTCGCGTACCAGGTCGGCGCCCGGCACGCGCCTAGCGGTCGGTGATCCGCATCTCGAACCAGGTCGTCTTGCCGCGCGGCAGCAGGTCCACGCCCCAGCGGTCGGCGAGCTTGTCGACCAGGTACAGCCCGCGCCCGCTGACGTCGAGCTCGTGCACCGGCATCAGGCACGGCAGGCCGCGCGAGGGGTCGCGGACCTCGACCCGGATCCAGCCGCGGCGGCGCAGCGTCCGCAGCCCGAAGACGCGGGCGCCGGTGTGGCGCACGGCGTTCCCGACGAGCTCGGAGACCAGCAGGATGACGTCCTCGGCGAGCTTGGGCGACAGGCCCCAGTGGCGCAGCACGACCACCTGGGCGAGGCGGCGGGCGATGGCGGCGGACTCCGGGCGGGAGGGGAGCTGGACGGCGGCGTCGGCGGGGTTGCCGAACAACTCCAGTGCTTTCAGGGCGTGTTCGTCCTCCACGGCCGGCGACCAGCGCGCGGCGGTGGCCCCCGTGCGCTTCCGCGGCTGTTCGAAACCCTCCTGCCCCGCCATGCGTCCCATCATGGCCGCCCAGGAACCGCGTTGGGGCCGTTCCGACGGAATAAGCCCCCCGGAACCTTCCGTTCCGAGGGGCGGGTACGTCATATGCCATGGGCAGGTAGAGGTCGGGCACACCTGCGCTGACCTGCGGTGACCTCTCGCTCACGAGTGATCACGGAGCGCCTCGGCCCCGCTGGACTTAAGGCTGTCTTAAGTCCGCGATAAACCGCTCCTTCGGGGGAAACTTTGGCTGACGTGACCTCAACTGGCCGGAAGTCAGAGGAACTTCGCCTTGCCGGGGCCGTCCTGGACGAAGCTGCGCATGCCGCGCTCGCGGTCCTCGGTGGCGAACAGACCGGCGAACCAGGTGCGTTCCACGGCCAGCCCGGTGTCGATGTCCGCCTCCAGGCCCTGGTCGACCGCCTCCTTCGCGGCGCGCAGCGCGAGGGCGGGCCCCTTGGCGAGCCGCGCCGCCCACGCGTGCGCCTCGGTGTACACCTCGGCGGCGGGCACCACCCGGTCCACCAGGCCGATCGCGAGGGCCTCGGCGGCCTTGACCTGGCGGCCGGTGAAGATGAGGTCCTTGGCCTTGGACGGGCCGATCAGGCGCGGCAGGCGCTGGGTGCCGCCGGCACCCGGGATCAGGCCGAGCAGGATCTCCGGCTGGCCGAGCTTGGCGTCGTCGGCGGCGATGCGGAAGTCCGCGCAGAGCGCCAGCTCGCAGCCGCCGCCGAGGGCGTAGCCGGTGACGGCGGCGACGACGGGCTTGGGGATCCGGGCGATCGCGGTGAAGGAGTCCTGCAGGGCCCGGGAGCGCAGCACCATGGCCGTGTGGTCCATGTCCTGCATCTCCTTGATGTCCGCGCCCGCCGCGAACACCTTCTCGCCGCCGTAGAGCACGACGGCGCGGACGTCGTCGCGGTCGGTCACTTCCGCCGCGAGGTCCTTCAGGCGGTCCTGGAGCTCGATGTCCAGGGCGTTCATCGGCGGCCGGTCGAGGCGGATCGTACCGACGCCGTCGGCGACTTCGAGGTGCACAGTTGTCATGACGGGCACGTTAGCGGTCGTTCATGCGGAAGGGACCGGTGCACTTGGTCACACCGGTGCGCCGGTCCCTTCCTTTCCGTGGCGGCGGGGCGGCCGGCGCCCCGCCGCGGCGGCGTTACGCCTTCCACTCCTGCCAGGACATGTTCCAGCCGTTGTAGCCGTTGTCCGGGGCGATGACCTTGTCGTTGGAGTTCTTGACGATCACCACGTCGCCGACCATGGAGCGGTTGAAGAACCAGGCGGCGGGCGTGTTCTTGTCGTAGCCGCCGCGCACGTCGCGCAGGCCGACGCAGCCGTGCGAGGCGTTGTAGTTGCCGAAGGCGCCGCCGCCCCAGTAGTTGCCGTGCAGGAACGTGCCCGAGGTGGACAGGCGCATGGCGTGCGGCACGTCCTTGATGTCGTACTCGCCGCCGTAGCCGACGGTCTCGCCGTTCATGCGGGTGACCTTCAGGCGCTCGCTGATGACCATCTGACCGTTCCACGTGTCGTACCCGGGCTTGCCCGTGGTGACCGGGATCTTCTTGATGACCTTGCCGTCGCGCTCGACGGTCATCTGCTTGGTCTTGACGTCGACGACGGAGACCTGGCTGCGGCCGATCTCGAAGCGGATGGTCTTGGCCTGCTTGCCGTAGACGCCGGGGCGGCCCTCGACGCCGTCCAGGTTCAGCTTGACGGTGACCTTCGTGCCGGGCTTCCAGTACTTCTCCGGGCGGAAGTCCAGGCGGTCGTTGCCGAACCAGTGGCCCTCGACGGGCACCGAGGGCTCGGTCTTGATGTCGATGGCCTTCTCGACGTCCTCGGGGGCGGTGATGCCGCGCGTGAAGCGCACCGAGAACGGCATGCCGACGCCGACCTTCGTGCCGTCCTCCGGCGTGAACTGGCCGACGAAGGTGTTCTTCGGCACGAGCGTGGTGAACGACGAGTCCTTCGCCGCGACCCGGCCGTCGGAGTCCTTGGCGATCGCGTGCACCGTGTACTTCGTGCCCGAGGCGAGGTGGCGCGCGGGCGACCATTTCGCGCCACCGTCGACGATCCTGCCCGGGACGGCCTTGCCCTTGGGGTCCTTCACCGTCACCTCGGTGAGCTTGCCCTTGGCGGCCGATATCCGCAGCGCCCCGCTCGTCGCCACGGCGTCGGCGCCGTCCTTCGGGGCGATGCTGACGACCGCGTCCGAGGGCTTGTTGGCGTCGGCGCCGCCCTTGTCCTTGCCGCCGTCCCCGGAGCCCGAGCCGCCGCCGCACGCGGCCACGAGCAGCAGCGTCACCCCCGACACCACCGCGGTCAGTCCCTTGGCGCCCCGCCGCCGCCCGCGCTCGCGCGCGTGGGCCGACGCCCCCGATATCGGTCGCCCGTTCACGATGATTCTCCCCTCGCACGGCCCCGACAGGCCCGCACTGATATGCCGCGGCGCGAGCGGGAAAGACCGTCCGACTCGCGCACTGCGTAAATTAATCACACAGTTCGCACCGATGACTCCTCGCCAATGTCACCGTTCAGTACCGACTGCGCTCGCGGCACGGGGCGGCGGTGGTGTCAGCGGCCGGAACGCTCCCCCTTGCCCTTCTTGTCGTCCTTCTTACCCACCTTGCCCGCGTGTGCCGCCTTCTTTCCGGTCTTCCACTCCTGCCAGCCCATGTTCCAGCCACCGAGGCCGTTGTCGGGCGCGACCGTCTCGTCCTGGCTGTTGACGACCTCGACGACGTCTCCGACGAGGCTGCGGTCGAAGAACCAGCCCGCCGGGGTCTTGGAGCTGCCGCCCTTCACGTCGCGCAGGCCCACGCAGCCGTGGCTGACGTTGCTGTTGCCGGGCGCGTCGGGCGCCCAGTAGTTGCCGTGCAGGAAGGTGCCGGAGGTGGTCAGGCGCATCGCGTGCGGCACGTCCGGGATGTCGTACTCCCCGCCGAAGCCGACGGTGCGGCTGTTCATGCGGGTCACCTCCAGCATCTCGGTGATCACCATCTTGCCGTTGTACGTGGTGGTCCTCGGGGCGCCGGCGGTGATCGGGACGGTGGAGATCAGCTCGCCGTCGCGGCGCACCTCCATGGTGTGCGCGGCCGCGTCGACGCGGCTGACCTGGCTGCGGCCGACCGTGAAGGAGAAGGTCTTGTCCTGCAGGCCGTAGACGCCGGGGGCGGCCTCCACGTCCCGCAGCCGCAGCGCGACGGTGACCTTGGTGCCGGGCTTCCAGTACGTCCGTGGCCGGAAGTCCAGCCGGGTGGCGCCGAACCAGTGCGGGGCGATCTCCACCTCCGGGTACGCGGTGACGCGGATCGCCCGCCGCACGGCGGCGCGGTCGGTGATCTCGCGGTTGAACTCCAGCGAGACGATCATGCCGGTGCCGACCGTGGCCCGGTTCTCCGGCGTGACGTAGCCGATGAAGCGCTCGTCGGGAACCTGCGTGGTGAACGTCGTGTGGCGCGCGTGGCGGCGGCCGTGGCCGTCGAGCGCGACGGCGTCGACCGTGTACTTCGCGGCGAGCGCCAGCTTGCCGCCCCCCTTCCCCCGCAGGGGCTCCCAGGTCATGCCGTCGGGGGCGATGCGCCCGGGCACCTCGGACTCCTGGGCGTCCTGGGACTTGACGACCCGTACCGACTCCAGGCGGCCGTCGGGCACCTCGACGACGAGCCGTTCCTCGGGCCGGACCCTCTTGTCGCCGTCGCCGGGCGTGACGCGGATGGCGTCGGCGGGCGAGCGGCCCGTGCCGAGCAGCCCCTCGAAGGCCGTGCCGGAGCAGCCCCCCGCTCCCAGTACCAGTGCTGTACATGCCACCGCCGCGGTCAGCGCGGCCCGTGCGCGCCGGGCGCACCTCGTTGCCTGTCTCACGTCGGACCCAACGAGGCTGCCCCGCCCCGGGAAACGTGAGTGCGACCCGCCCGGTGGGCAGAACAGGGGGAAGGACGCCGTCCGGGGAGCCGCGGCCGGGACGCCGGGCGCCCCGGCCGCGCGCGTCGACGAGGCCGAGCCGCGGGAGGCTGACAGGTGTCGAGCGCACCCGAGCAGGAGGCAGTCAAGGGGGCGCGTGCCCTGGGCCAGATCCGGTCCGGCGGCACCGCGGCCGAGCGCAACGGCGGGCGCGGCGGCCGGGTCCGCCCGGCGCCCACCCGCCCGGTCAGGCCGGGCGCGCCCACACCGCTCGGCGCCCGCTTCCGGGTGGGCCCGGACGGGGTGGCGGGCACGAACTTCGCGCTGTGGGCGGGCGGCGCCGAGGCCGTCGAGCTGTGCCTGTTCGACGCGGACGGCACCGAGACGCGCTGCCCGCTCACCGAGCTGACGCACGAGATCTGGCACGGCTTCGTCCCCGGCGTGCGGCCGGGCCAGCGGTACGGCTACCGCGTGCACGGCCGCTGGGACCCCTGGACGGGCGCCCGTTTCAACCCGGCCAAGCTGCTCCTGGACCCGTACGCCCGCGCGGTCGACGCGGGCGCGGGCGGTGCCGGCGGGGACTACGGGACGCTGCCGCCCGAGGTCTACGGCCACGTGCGGGACTGGCCGCAGCAGCACGTGGCGGACACCGTGCGCGACGACCGGGACTCGGCGCCGTTCGTGCCCAAGGGCGTGGTCGTGCACGACGACGCCCCGGACGACGAGTGGGCCGACGACCGCCGCCCCAAGACGCCGTGGGCGGACTCCGTCATCTACGAGCTGCACGTGCGCGGCTTCACGATGCGCCACCCGGACGTGCCCGAGCCGCTGCGCGGCACGTACGCGGGGCTCGGGCACCCGGCGGCCGTCGAGCACCTCGTACGGCTCGGGGTGACGGCCGTGGAGCTGATGCCGGTGCACCAGTTCGCGCACGAGGACCACCTGCTGCGGCGGGGGCTCAGGAACTACTGGGGGTACAACTCCATCGGCTACTTCGCGCCGCACGCGGGCTACGCCGCGTCGGGCACCACCGGGCAGCAGGTCGGCGAGTTCCGGCGGATGGTGCGGGCGCTGCACGAGGCCGGGATCGAGGTGATCCTCGACGTCGTCTACAACCACACCGCGGAGGCGGACCAGCTCGGCCCGACGCTCTCCCTGAAGGGCATCGACAACCGCGGCTACTACCGGCTCCAGGACGACGCCCGCCGGTACGCCGACTACACCGGCTGCGGCAACACCCTGCACGTGGTGCGCCCGCACGTGCTGCGGCTGATCACGGACTCGCTGCGGTACTGGGTGACCGAGATGGGCGTGGACGGCTTCCGCTTCGACCTGGCGGCGGCCCTCGCGCGCTCCTTCCACGACGTCGACATGCTCTCGCCGTTCCTCGCGGTGATCGCGCAGGACCCGGTCCTGCGGCGGGTGAAGCTGATCGCCGAGCCCTGGGACGTGGGCACCGGCGGCTACCAGGTGGGGGCGTTCCCGCCGCTGTGGACGGAGTGGAACGACCGCTACCGCGACGCGGTGCGCGACTTCTGGCGCGGCGCGCTGCCGGACGTGCGCGACCTCGGCTACCGCCTGTCGGGCTCCAGCGACCTGTACGCCTGGGGCGGGCGGCGCCCGTACGCGTCGGTGAACTACGTGACCGCCCACGACGGCTTCACGCTGCGGGACCTGGTCAGCTACGGGCGCAAGCACAACGAGGCCAACGGCGAGGGCAACCGCGACGGGTCCGCCGACAACCGCTCCTGGAACTGCGGGGCGGAGGGCGAGACCGACGACGAGGACGTCCGGGCGCTGCGCCGCAGGCAACTGCGCAACCTGCTGACGACGCTGCTGCTGTCCACCGGGGTGCCGATGCTGCTCGCGGGCGACGAGATGGGCCGCACCCAGCGCGGCAACAACAACGCGTACTGCCAGGACAACGAGGTCGGCTGGGTGGACTGGGGCTTGCGCGAGGACCCCGGCTGGCGGGAGCTGCTCGCGCTGGCGTCCCGCCTGATCGCGCTGCGCCACCGGCACCCGGTGCTGCGCCGGCGCGCCTTCTTCTCCGGGCGGCCGCACTCGGCGGACGGGCTGCGGGACCTGGCGTGGTTCACGGCGCGCGGTACGGAGATGACGCCCGCCGACTGGTACGCGCCCGCCGCGACCCTCGGCATGTACCTGTCGGGGCGGGACATACCGGGCCGGGACGAGCGCGGGGCGCAGGTGACGGACGACAGCTTCCTCGCGGTGCTGCACGCGGCGGACCGGCCGGTGGACTTCCGCCTGCCGGGGCCGCCGTGGGCGGAGGCGTACGAGGTGGTGGTGGACACCGCGCGCGAGGACCAGCGGGAGGCGCCGGGGACGGTGCTCGCCGCGGGGACGGCGGTGCCGGTGGGGGCGCGGACGGCGCTGCTCCTGAAGGCGGTGCCGGCGGCGGGGTGACCCGGGCCGCGACCCGGGCCGGGCGGTGCCCGCGCGCGGCCCTGTGCCGTCCGTGCGTACCGTCCCCGCACGCACCCGTCGCGCCTTGCGGTAGGGGTATGTATCCGTAGCCGGAATGACGGTAATTCAGGTCTGTACCAAGGTATTGCCCCGGGCCCGACAGGCGGCGAAGCTCACGTCATGGACCTGGAGTTGCGGCACCTGAAGACGATCCGGGCGATCGCCGACGCGGGCAGCCTGACCAAGGCCGCCACCGCGCTCGGGCTCGCGCAGCCCGCGCTCAGCGCGCAGTTGAAGCGCATCGAGCGGGCCCTGGGGGGCGAGCTGTTCGAGCGCGGCAGGTTCGGGGTGCGGGCGACGCCGCTCGGCGAGTTCGTGCTGGCGCGCGCCCGGATCGTGCTGCCGGCCGTCAGCGGGCTCCAGGAGGAGGCGGAGCGGTTCACCCGGGTGTGGCAGGACCGGCGCGGGTTCCGGCTCGGCGGGACGCACGGGCCGCTGCTCGGCGGCCTCGTCGACCGGCTCGCGGCGGCGCACCCCGAGCAGTCCGTGACCACGTACACCTCCTGGTCGGAGCGGGAGATCGCCGCGCAGGTCGCGGACGGCCGGCTCGACTTCGCGCTCGTCGGCACGTGCGGGGCGGCGAGTCCGCCGGAGCGGGAGCGGCTGGTGTGGCGGGAGGTGGCGCGGGACCCGGTGTTCGTCATGCTCGCCACGGGGCACCGGTGCGCAGGGGCGGCGGAGATCGAGCTCGGGGACCTCGCCGGGGAGGCGTGGACGGACGTGCCGGGGGACGGCTGCTTCGGGGACTGCTTCACCGCGGCGTGCGCGCGGGCGGGGTTCACGCCCGCGTCCGTGTACGAGACCGACACCGCATCGTGCGTGCACCTGGTGCAGGTGGGGCGGGCGGTGGGGCTGTGCCGGGCGACGTTCCCGCCGACGCAGGGCATCGTGACGCGGCCGCTGGCCGGGACGCCGCTGTACTGGCGGCATCTGCTGGGGTGGCACCCGGAGACGTACGCGCACGACACCGCGCCGGCGGTGTTCGCGCACGCGCGGGCCGCGCACGCGGCTGCCGCGGCGCGCAGCGAGAGCTACTCGGCGTGGCTGGCCTCGCCGGGGGCGGCGGACGTGGGGCTGGCCTAGCCCTGGCTGCACCACCTCCGGTTCCATAACGCGGTGACAGGGGGGCAACTGGTATCTACTGGTGTGCCGTTGGCGGCTCCTACCGTGTGGGCGACCGGTGAGAGAGCGGGTCCCGCTTCCCCGCATGTCGGGCCCCTCCCTCCCCGATTGACACCGAGGAGACCCCCATGCAGCACAGACATTCCTCCCCGTCCCCCCACAACCGCTCCGTCGCCGCGGCCGCCGCCGCGTTCGCGGCCGCCGGCGCGCTCGTCCTCGCCGGGTTCCCCGGCTCCGCGTCCGCCCGGGCCGCGTCCCCGTCCCCCGCCGAGACCGCCGCCGTCGCCGAGACCTCGCCCCAGGTCCTGAAGGCGATGCAGCGCGACCTCGGGCTCAGTGCCGCGCAGGCCAAGGAGCGCCTCGTCAACGAGGCCGAGGCGGGCGCCGTCGCGGGCGCGCTGCGGAACCGGCTCGGCCGTGACTTCGCGGGCGCCTGGGTGCACGGCGCCACCTCGGGCACGCTCACGGTCGCGACGGTCGACGCCAAGGACGTCCCCGCCATCACCGCCAAGGGCGCGAAGGCGCTGGTCGTCGGGCACACCGTCGCCCGGCTCGACGCGGCCAAGGCGAAGCTGGACCGGGCCGCGAAGGGCACGAAGACCCTCGACGCGCCGGTCTGGTACGTCGACGTGAAGACCAACGCCGTGGTGGTGAGCGCGGTGAAGACCGCCGCCGCCGAGAAGTTCGTCGCCGCCGCCGGGGTCGACCGCGACCTCGTCCGGGTGGAGCGGACCAAGGACCGCCCGCGCGCCTTCTACGACATCGTCGGCGGCGACGCGTACTACATGGGCGGCCGCTGTTCCGTCGGCTTCTCCGTCACCCAGGGCTCGACCCAGGGCTTCGCCACCGCCGGCCACTGCGGCCGCGCGGGCACGGCCACGCAGGGCTACAACCGGGTCGCGCAGGGCACCTTCCGCGGCTCCATCTTCCCGGGCCGGGACATGGCCTGGGTGGCGACGAACTCCCAGTGGACCGCGACGCCGTACGTCAAGGGCCAGGGCGGCGCGCGCGTGGGCGTCGCGGGCTCGACGCAGTCGCCGGTAGGCGCGTCCATCTGCCGCTCCGGTTCGACCACGGGCTGGCACTGCGGCACGATCTCGCAGCACAACACCAGCGTCACCTACCCCGAGGGCACCATCAGCGGCGTGACCCGTACGACGGTGTGCGCCGAGCCCGGTGACTCCGGGGGCTCGTACATCTCCGGCAGCCAGGCGCAGGGCGTCACCTCCGGTGGCTCCGGCAACTGCCGTTCCGGCGGCACGACCTTCCACCAGCCGATCAACCCGCTGCTGCAGCAGTACCAGCTCACGCTGCGGACGACCGGCGGTGGCGAGGACCCGGGCCCCGGCCCCGGCGACCCGAGCGGCACCTGGGCGGCGGGCACCGTCTACGAGGCCGGTGACACGGTCACGTACGACGGTGAGACCTTCCGCTGCCTCCAGCCGCACCAGGCGCAGCAGGGCTGGGAGCCCCCGAACGCCCCCGCGTTGTGGGAGCGCGGGTAAGGACCCAGGGCTGAGCGGGCCGCGCCCCGGGGGGTGCGCGGCCCGCGCGGGACCGGATTCCGGCCTCGGCCCGGCCCCTCGCGGGGTCGGCCGAGGATGCCGCGGCGGAAGCCCTCCGACACCGCCGCGGCCCGGTCCCTGACGCCGAACTTGCCGTACACATGGGTGAGATGGGTCTTGACCGTGGCCTCGCTGACGAACAGCTCATCGGCGGTGCCCCGGTTGGACGTGCCCCTGGCGACGAGTGCGAGCACTTCCCGTTCGCGGGAGCTCAGCGGCTCGTGGCCGGGGGCACGGACGTGTGCGCCCGCACCGGCGTCCGCCGACCGGTTGGCGGGGGGGGCCGCGGACAGGGGCTGTCGGCCGGGCTCCGGGACGCGGGCCCGGGGCCGTGGCCTAGGACCAGCGGAGGAGGTCTCCTGGGCCGTTAATCGGTGGGCGCTGTCAGTGGTGAAACGTAGGCTCGCCCCTGATGCCCACCACAGTCGACACCGCCGAGAACCCGCCGGGCGGCAGGTCCGCGGCCAGGACGCTCACGCGTCTGTGGCCGTACGTGCGCCCGGTGCGGGCCCGCCTGTTCACCGCCGCCCTCGTCGCGATCCTGGCCTCCTGCACGGGCCTGGTGTTCCCCCTCGTCCTGAAGTGGATGGTGGACGGCCCGGTGGCCGACGGGGACACGGCCGGGGTGTGGCTCGGGGCGCTGCTCCTGCTGGGGCTCGGCGTCGCGGAGGCGCTGCTGTTCGGCTTCCGGCGGTGGCTGGTGGCGCGGCCGCTCGCGGGCGTGGAGGCGTCGATGCGGGCGGACCTGTACCGCCACCTCCAGCGGGTGCCGGTGGCCTTCCACGACCGGTGGGCTTCGGGCCAGTTGCTCTCCCGCGGCACCACCGACCTGATGCTGGTCCGGCTGTTCCTGGCGTTCCCGCTGACGTTCATGGTGGTCAACGGCGCGACGATCCTCGTGGGCGTGGCCCTGCTGCTCGCCCAGGACTGGACGCTCGGCCTGGTGCTGCTCGCGCCGGTGGTGCCGCTGGTGGTCCTCCTCGCGTACTTCGAGGGGCGGTTCGCGGCCGTGGCGCGGCGGGCCCAGGACCAGGTGGGCGATCTGACGACGGTCGTCGAGGAGAGCGTGCTCGGCATCCGGATCATCAAGGGCTTCGGGCGCCACCGCAGCCAGGCGCGGGCGTTCCGCGAGCTGTCGCGGACGCTGCGCGGCACCGAGCTGGCCAAGGCGCGGCTGCTCGCCGCGATCTGGGGGGTCATCACGACGCTGCCGGAGCTGGCGATCGGGGCGGCGCTCGTGCTGGGCTCGGTGCGGGTCGCCGACGGCGACCTGTCGGCGGGCACGCTGGTGGCGTTCCTGTCCACGGCGCTGGCGCTGCGCTGGCCGGTGGAGTCGCTGGGCTTCCTGCTCGCGATGAGCCAGGAGGCGGCGACGGCGACGGAGCGGTACTTCGAGGTCATGGACGCCGCGCGGGAGACCGACCCGGAGACGGGCGAGGCGCGGGTGGAGGGGGCCGGGGGCGGCATCCGCTTCGAGGGCGTGTCGTTCCGGTACCCGGACGCGCCGGACGACGAGCCCCCCGTGCTGGACCGGATCGACCTGCACGTGCGCCCCGGCGAGACCATGGCGCTCGTCGGCGCCACGGGCAGCGGCAAGACCACGCTCACGGCGCTCGTGCCCCGGCTGCACGAGGTGAGCGGCGGCCGGATCACGCTCGACGGGCAGGACATCGCGGCGCTGCCCCGCGAGCGGGTGCGGGAGCTGGTGTCGGTGGCCTTCGAGGAGCCGACGCTGTTCTCCGCGTCGGTGGGCGAGAACGTCCTCATGGGAGCCGGGGCCGACGCCGGGCAGCCGGAGCTGGAGCGGGCCCTCGCGGTGGCCCAGGCGGACTTCGTGCACCGGCTCCCGCAGGGCGTGGACACGCAGGTCGGCGAGCAGGGTCTGAGCCTGTCCGGCGGCCAGCGGCAGCGGCTCGCGCTGGCGCGCGCGGTGGTGGGCAGGCCCCGCTTCCTCGTCCTCGACGACCCGCTGTCGGCGCTCGACGTACACACGGAGGCACTGGTCGAGGCCGCCCTGCGGCGGGTCCTCGCGGACACCACGGCCCTGGTGGTGGCCCACCGCCCGTCGACGGTCCTGCTCGCCGACCGCGTCGCGCTCCTGTCCGGCGGCCGCGTCGCGGCCGTGGGCACGCACCAGGAACTGCTGCGGAGCAACGCGGAGTACGCGTGGCTGATGTCGGGAAGTGCGGTGGCGGACGGCACCGCGGGGCACGCGGCGGACGGCACGGCAGGCGGCACCATACGCGGCGCGACGGACAGTACGGCGGGCCACGCGGCGGGCAGCGGGACCGGAACGGCGGCGGACGGCACGGCAGGGGGCGCTGAGCGGTGAGCACGGACACGGCGAAGGACAAGGCGCGGCGGCCCGGGGGCGGCGGGCCGTCCGGCCCGGGCGGCGGGTCCGGCCCCGACG
>NZ_BNBT01000196.1 GCF_014656095.1 Streptomyces longispororuber | reverse complement strand
GCGGGCCGGGTCGGGGCGGTCATCGGCGACGTACAGGGCCACGACACGCACGCCGCCGCCGGATCGCCCTCGGCGCGGCGGGGGCGGCCCTCGCCGCGGCGATAGGCGCAGGCGCCTGGTACGCCACCACCACGGACGACCCCCCGCCCCGCACCCCCGAAACCACGGCCCCCCCGGCGCCGTAACCCCACACGGCCAGACAAGGGAAAAGCACCACGCGCCGGGGCCGGGCAGGCAAGGCCGGGTGGCCACGGGTGGGCGGGCGGGAAAAGAACCCACGACGGCGAGAAAGCGCTACGCGCCGGGGCCGAACGGGCAAGGCGGGGGAGCAACGGGTGGGCGGGCGGGAAAAGAACCCACGGCGGCGGGAAAGCGCTACGCGCCGGGGCCGGGCGGGCAAGGCCGGGGTGGTCACGGGTGGGCGGGCGGGAGAAAAGGCCCCGGCCAGGGAAGGGCGGGCCCCTGCCACGAGGAGGGGACACTTGCCGCAGCCGTTACGCTGGTGTCGTGGCAGTCGTCGACGTATCCGAAGAGCTCAAGTCCCTCTCCTCGACCATGGAGTCGATCGAGGCCGTCCTGGACCTCGACAAGCTGAGGGCAGACATCGCCGTGCTCGAGGAGCAGGCGGCAGCGCCGTCACTCTGGGACGACCCGGATGAGGCGCAGAAGATCACCAGCAAGCTGAGCCACCTCCAGGCGGAGGTGCGGAAGGCCGAGGCCCTGCGCGGGCGCATCGACGACCTGGGCGTGCTGTTCGAGATGGCCGAGGAGGAGGACGACCCCGACACGCGCGCGGAGGCGGAGTCCGAGCTGACGGCCGTCAAGAAGGCGCTGGACGAGATGGAGGTGCGCACGCTGCTCTCCGGGGAGTACGACTCCCGTGAGGCCGTGGTCACCATCCGCGCGGAGGCCGGCGGCGTGGACGCCTCGGACTTCGCCGAGAAGCTCCAGCGGATGTACCTGCGCTGGGCGGAGCGCCACGGCTACAAGACGGAGCTGTACGAGACGTCGTACGCGGAGGAGGCGGGCATCAAGTCCACCACCTTCGCCGTGCACGCTCCGTACGCGTACGGCACGCTCTCCGTGGAGCAGGGCACGCACCGCCTGGTCCGCATCTCCCCGTTCGACAACCAGGGCCGCCGCCAGACGTCCTTCGCGGGCGTCGAGGTGCTGCCGGTGGTCGAGCAGACCGACCACGTCGAGATCGACGAGTCCGAGCTGCGCGTGGACGTGTACCGCTCCTCGGGCCCCGGCGGCCAGGGCGTCAACACCACGGACTCCGCGGTCCGCCTGACGCACATCCCGACCGGCATCGTCGTCTCCTGTCAGAACGAGCGCTCGCAGATCCAGAACAAGGCGACCGCGATGAACGTCCTCCAGGCGAAGCTCCTGGAGCGCCGCCGCCAGGAGGAGCAGGCCAAGATGGACGCCCTCAAGGGCGACGGCGGCAACTCCTGGGGCAACCAGATGCGCTCGTACGTCCTGCACCCGTACCAGATGGTCAAGGACCTGCGCACGGAGTGCGAGGTCGGCAACCCGGAAGCGGTGTTCAACGGCGAGATCGACGGCTTCCTGGAGGCCGGAATTCGCTGGCGCAAGCAGCAGGAGAAGTAATTTCGGCGCTTTGTCGACACGGCGGTACCGCACCGGATCGCCGGGGCGACACGTGGAATTTCCCGGCAACCGCGGCCTCTTGGGCCGCGGTTGCCGCGTTGTAGGGGCCTGTTGTGGGCGCCCCGCGCGTTTTACGTCACAGTCGTATGTCCGCTCGACGGTCAACTGAGCGCATAACGGGCATCGCGCGCGCAACGTCCTTGACGGTGTTCTGGAAAGTGGAAAGGCTAGCGGGCGGCATGCGTATCGCTGGGGCGCGTGTGATCCGGGGGGCCGGTGGAGCCGCCCCCTGGCCGGGGCCCCGGGCGCTGCCTCACTGACGTTTTCAGCTACTGGGGGTAGCAGCCTGATGACCAAGAAGACGCGGATCCGCATCGCGCGGATAGCCGCCGGCGCGGTGATCGCCGCAGGGGCGTCGCTGACCGCCGCGGGCGCCGCCTCGGCCCTGGACGTCGGCGTCGACCTGGACGGCGCGGGCGCGAGCGCCTCGGCCGACGACAACGGCATCGGGGTCGACGTGGACCTCCCGGGCGACGACGACGACCCGCCGGAGCCCACGAACCCGCCGGAGCCCACGGACGAGCCCACGGAGCCGACGGACCCGCCGGAGCCCACCGAGCCGCCCGGGCCCACGGACCCGCCGCAGCCGACCGTCCCGCCGGAGCCCACGGACCCGCCGCAGCCGACGAACCCGCCCACCGGCAACCCGAGCGACCCGCCCGGTGACGGCGGCACGGGCGGCGGCGGTACCGGCGGCAACGGCGGCGGCAACGGTGGTGGTGGCAACGGCGGCGGCACCGGCGGTGGCACCGGCGGCAACGGCGGCGGCACCGTCACCGGCGGCAACGGCGCCGACCCCGCGGGCGGCGGCTCCAACCCCGTCGAGCAGGGCCAGGGCAAGGACAGCCTGACCGACACGGGCACCGCCCCGCAGCAGGTCGACCAGGTCGCCGACAAGGGCCAGGGCAAGAACGACGGCGAGCTCGCCGAGACCGGTGCCACCGAGGTGACCTTCCTGGTCATCGGTGCCGCGACGATGATCGCGGGCGGCATCGGCTTCCGCTTCCTGCCGCGGCTCGTCGGCAACCGCGGCGCCGTCGCGTAACCCTCCCGGGGAAAAAAGCAGGCGAAAAAGCGGGAAGAAGGGCCCGGAGCCAAGCGCTCCGGGCCCTTTCGACGCTCGGTTCCCGACGGCAGCGAAGGCTTACGACGGCTGCAGGCTTACGACGGCTGAAGGCTTCCGACGTCCGAAGACCTCGGGACCGGCGCTACGCGGTCTGGTGCGCCAGCAGGGCCATCGCCGCGATCAGGACGACGAGCAGCCCTATCAGCGTCGCGGGGCTGAGGCCGCCGAAGGAGCCCTCCTGCTGCATCCGCTCCCGGCTGGCCCGGCACACGGGGCAGCGGCCCTTGCTCACAGGCGCCGCGCAGTTCGCGCACACCAACCTGTCAAAGGTCATGCGCTTCTCCTCCCGCACAGTCTCAGCCTGCCCAACGCTTCAGGGACGCCAACCGTTCCCCCTACCACTGTGCCAGCTTCCGCGGATTTCGGCGCGGCCCCCCTGTGCCCCGCCCCGATCCGCCGGGCGGCGCCCGCACCGGGCCGTCGATCCCCCTCCTGGCCCCGCTCGTCGCGACAAAACGCGCAACTCAGGACGCCGACTGCGCTCCCGGACCCGGTTCGCGTATGGTCACGCTCACCTACCCCCGGCTACCCGTGGTGCATCCGTGATCCGATTCGACAATGTCTCCAAGGCCTATCCGAAGCAGAACCGTCCCGCGCTCCGCGACGTGTCGCTGGAGATCGAGAAGGGCGAGTTCGTCTTCCTGGTGGGGTCATCCGGCTCCGGAAAGTCCACCTTCCTGCGGCTGATCCTCCGCGAGGAGCGCACCAGCCACGGCCAGGTGCACGTCCTGGGCAAGGACCTCGCCCGGCTGTCCAACTGGAAGGTGCCGCACATGCGGCGCCAGCTCGGCACCGTATTCCAGGACTTCCGCCTCCTGCCGAACAAGACCGTCGCCGAGAACGTGGCCTTCGCCCAGGAGGTCATCGGCAAGTCCCGCGGCGAGATCCGCAAGTCCGTGCCCCAGGTGCTCGACCTCGTCGGCCTCGGCGGCAAGGAGGACCGGATGCCCGGCGAGCTCTCCGGCGGTGAGCAGCAGCGCGTGGCGATCGCCCGGGCCTTCGTGAACCGTCCGAAGCTCCTGATCGCCGACGAGCCGACGGGCAACCTCGACCCGCAGACCTCCGTCGGCATCATGAAGCTGCTCGACCGCATCAACCGCACCGGCACCACCGTCGTGATGGCGACCCACGACCAGCAGATCGTGGACCAGATGCGCAAGCGCGTCATCGAGCTGGAGAAGGGCCGCCTCGTCCGGGACCAGTCCCGCGGCGTCTACGGCTACCAGCACTGAGCCGTCCACCGGCGGTGTCTGTCGGTACCGACGACCCGCCGGTGCCGACGACCCGCCTGCCGGAACCCTCCGTTCCACCTGATCCACCGAAAGGCCGCCATGCGCGCCCAGTTCGTCCTGTCGGAGATCGGCGTCGGTCTCCGCCGCAACCTCACGATGACCTTCGCCGTCATCGTCTCCGTGGCCCTCTCGCTCGCCCTGTTCGGCGGCTCGCTGCTCATGCGCGACCAGGTGAGCACCATGAAGGGCTACTGGTACGACAAGGTCAACGTCTCGATCTTCCTCTGCAACAAGGCGGACGCCGAGCAGGACCCCAAGTGCGCCAAGGGCGCCGTCACCAACGAGCAGAAGGAGCAGATCCTCGCCGACCTCAAGAAGATGTCGGTCGTGGACACCGTCCAGCACGAGACGGCGGACCAGGCGTACAAGCACTACAAGGAGCAGTTCGGCGACTCCCCGCTGTCCAGCTCGCTGACGCCGGACCAGATGCAGGAGTCGTTCCGCATCAAGCTGAAGGACCCCGAGAAGTACCAGGTCGTCGCGACCGCCTTCTCCGGGCGGGACGGCGTGCAGTCCGTGGACAACCAGAGGGACGTCCTGGACAACCTCTTCGAGCTGCTCAACGGCATGAACAAGGCCGCGCTCGCGGTGATGGCGCTGATGCTGGTCGTCGCCCTGATGCTGATCGTCAACACGGTGCGCGTCTCCGCGTTCAGCCGTCGCCGGGAAACCGGGATCATGCGCCTGGTGGGCGCCTCCAGCCTCTACATCCAGATGCCGTTCATCCTGGAGGCCGCCGTCTCCGGGCTCATCGGCGGCGCCCTCGCCTGCGGCTTCCTGGTGCTCGGCCGGTACTTCATCATCGACCACGGCCTGGAGCTCTCCGAGAAGCTCACGCTGATCAACTTCATCGGCTGGGACTCCGTGGTCGCCGTGCTGCCGCTGGTCCTCGTGATCGGCCTGCTGATGCCCGCACTTGCCGCTTTCCTCGCGCTGCGCAAGTACCTGAAGGTGTGAGCGGCACGGCGGTACGCGGTGCCGTTGATGTGAGGAGTGCCTCGGGCGCCGTGACGGTCAACCTTCCGTACGGCGCCCGTCGTTGTCCTAGACTCACCGACATGTCAGGCCCCGATTGGCTCACCGCGCCCCGCCGCATCCGCCGCGGGGCGGCCCTGACATTGGTGTTCGCGAGCGTCCTCGCCGCCGGCGCGGCCACCGGCTCCTGGAGCGAGGACGACGAGGAAGGCCGGAACGCCGCCCCCTCCGCCCGCTCCGTCGTCTCCCTGCGCGACCGCGACCGCGGCTCCGCCGACGACGCGGTGGACGCGGCCGCCGAGGCGATGGCCGACGGCAAGTCCGGCGCCGAGGCCGCGGAGGCCGCCGAGGAGGTCGTCAGCCGCAGCGGCGACCGCTGGGCGTCGGTGTACTCGCAGGGCGAGTTCAAGGATTTCGAGCAGGCCCTGGACGGCGCCTACACGGGCGTCGGCCTGTGGGCCCGGCGCGCGGCCGACGGCCGTATCGAGGTGGCGAAGGTACGCCGGGACGGCCCCGCCGCCCGCGCCGGCGTCCGCCGGGGTGACCGGCTCGCCTCGGTCGACGGCCGGGAGGTCAAGGGCCGCCCCGTCACGGACGTGGTGGCCCTGCTCCGCGGCGACCGCGAGGGCACCCCGGTGGCGCTCGGCCTGGAGCGCGGCACGCGCGCGTGGAGCACGACCGTGCGCCGTGAGCGCCTGTCGGCGGACTCCGTGACCGTCACCCGGCTCGCCGGGGGCGGCGTGAAGATCAAGGTGGACGCGTTCACGAAGGGCTCCGGCGAGGCCGTGCGCGCCGCCGTGCGGCAGGCCCCCCGGGGCGCCGGTGTCCTGCTGGACCTGCGGGGCAACGCGGGCGGCCTGGTCTCCGAGGCCGTCACCGCCGCCTCCGCGCTGCTCGACGGCGGCCTGGTGGCGACGTACGACGACCGCGGGCGGCAGCGCGCGCTGCACGCCCGGCCCGGCGGCGACGCGGCGAGACCCGTGGTCGCGCTCGTCGACGGCGGCACGATGAGCGCGGCCGAGCTGCTCACCGGGGCCCTCCAGGACCGCGGCCGCGCGGTCGTCGTGGGCTCCAGGACGTTCGGCAAGGGCTCGGTGCAGATGCCGAGCGAGCTGCCCGACGGCTCCGTCGCCGAGCTGACCGTCGGGCACTACCGCACCCCCTCGGGCCGTGCGGTCGACGGCCGGGGCATCACCCCGGACCTGGAGGTCGAGGACGGCGCACAGGAGCGGGCCGAGACAGTATTGACTGGCCTCGGACCCCCCTCGTAGTGCGAAAATGACCGCACTATGGCTAAGGAAAAGGTGAAGCGCAAGGCCGCGAAGGCCGAGGCCAAGGGCAAGTCCTCAGGCCCCCGGATGATCGCGCAGAACAAGAAGGCGCGGCACGACTACCACATCCTGGACACGTACGAGTGCGGTGTGGCCCTGATGGGCACGGAGGTGAAGTCCCTCCGGCTCGGCCGGGCCTCCCTGGTGGACGGCTTCGTGCAGATCGACGGCCGCGAGGCGTGGCTGCACAACGTGCACATCCCGGAGTACGTGCAGGGCACGTGGACCAACCACTCCGCCACCCGCAAGCGCAAGCTGCTGCTGCACCGCGCGGAGATCGACAAGCTGGAGTCGAAGTCCCAGGAGACCGGGCACACGATCGTGCCGCTCGCGCTGTACTTCAAGGACAGCCGCGTCAAGGTCGAGATCGCCCTCGCCAAGGGCAAGAAGGAGTACGACAAGCGGCAGACGCTGCGGGAGAAGCAGGACCTGCGGGAGACGAACCGCGCGGTCGCCGCGGTCCGGCGCCGCCAGGGCATCGCGTGAGCGGGCTCACGGGCCCGGCGGAATAGGCTGGCACCGTCCCGTGTTGGTCACGTACGATGGACCACGTCCCGCTGGTGACGGGACGGACACCCTCTCCGGAGGGCCCTCCTCGGAGGGGATTGAAAAATCAACATGGGGATGATCGGTTTCGACAGCGGATGTCGAAGCAGGGGAAGCGTGTCGAGGAAGCGGCAATGATCTCGTTAACCACGTGTCGCAACCAATAATCGCCAACACCAAGCGCGATTCCTTCGCCCTCGCTGCCTAAGTAGCGACTGCGCGAAGTGTCAGCCCGGGGCTGTTCCCGACCCGGATCCTGGCATCAGCTAGGGAACTAAACTTCTAGGCCCGGTCACGGGGCCTGGAAGGAAATCAAACAGTGACTGAGCCCGTCGGAGACTTGTCCACGTGATCTCCGGGGCTGAGAAAATCGCAGTGGACTGCACACGGAGAAGCCCTGATTCTGCACCGTTGGACGCGGGTTCGATTCCCGCCATCTCCACAATTCCCATGTGAGACGAAGGCCCGGTGGTCACCCGACCGCCGGGCCTTCGTCGTGTGCTCTGTCGCTTCCCGCCCGTATCCGGGATCCTCCAGGTTCATGAGTAGACCCGTGAGCCGCGTCAACACCCGTATGCGCCACTGGATCTGGCCCGCCGTCCTAGGCGTCGCCGCCGCCTCGCTGACGTTCGGAGCCCCGGCCGGGGCCGACGCCGAGCGCAGTGGGCTCCCCGAAGCCATCGACACCATCCTCGGCGACCCCCGTATGGAGGGCGGCGTCGCCAGTGTCGTCGTCGCCGACGCCGAGACCGGTGACGTCCTCTACCGGCACCGGCCGACCGGGCGGCTGATGCCCGCGTCCAACACCAAGATGCTCACCTCGGCCGCCGCCCTGGAGCTCCTCGGCCCCGGCCACCGCTTCACCACCGACGTGCTCGCCGACGGCAAGCAGCAGGGCTCCGTGCTCAAGGGCAGCCTGTACCTGCGCGGCACCGGCGACCCGACGACCCTCGCCAAGGACTACGACGCGCTGGCGGCCAAGGTCGCCGCGGCCGGTGTCCGGCGGGTCACCGGGCGGCTCGTCGCCGACGACACCCGGTTCGACGACCGCCGCGTCGGCGACACCTGGGGCGCCGACGACGAGTCCTCGTACTACGCGGCGCAGATCTCCGCCCTCAGCCTCGCCCCCGACACGGACTACGACACGGGCACCGTCATCGTCGAGGTGACGCCCGGCGCCGCGCCCGGCGACAAGCCGCGCGTCTCCCTCACCCCGCGGACCGACTACGTGGACATCGACCTGCGCGCCACCACGGGGGCCGCGGGCAGCGCGAACACCCTCGCCGTCGAGCGGCAGCACGGGAGGAACACCGTCACGGTCAGCGGCTCCGTCCCGGCCGGCGCGGCGGCCGCCAAGGAGTGGGTCACCGTCTGGGAGCCGACCCGGTACGCGGCCGCGGTCTTCCGGGACGCGCTCGCCGCGCACGGCGTCAGGGTCGGCGGCCCGACGAAGGCGGGCGTGGCCACCCCGCGGGGGGCGCGTGAGCTGGCCTCGCACGCCTCCATGCCGCTCAGGGACCTGCTGCTCCCCTTCATGAAGCTGTCCAACAACATGCACGCCGAGCACCTGACGAAGGCCATGGGCCACAAGGCGACCGGACGGCCGGGCAGTTGGGGCGACGGGCTCGCGGCGATCGGCGGCTACCTGAAGACCGCGGGCGTCGACCCGGGCAGGCTGCGCCAGGCCGACGGCTCCGGGCTCTCGCGCAAGAACACCATCCCCGCCGACCAGCTCATCACGCTGCTGCGCTCCGCGAAGGGCGAGCCCTGGTTCGCCGACTGGTACCGGTCGCTGCCGGTGGCGTGCGAGCCGGACAAGCTCACCGGCGGCACGCTGCGCTCGCGCATGTGCGGGACGCCCGCCGCCCGCAACGTCCGCGCCAAGACCGGCACGCTGACCGGCGCGTCCGCCCTCTCCGGCTACGTGACCGACGCCGGCGGGCGCGAACTGGTCTTCAGCATCGTCCTGAACAACCACCTGGTGCCCTCGGTCAAGGCCCTGGAGGACGCGATCGTCGTCACCCTCGCGCGGTCCGACGCGGACGGGGCGGCCCTGGTGGAGCCGCGTGCCCGGCGCGGCGGCGAGCGGGACGGCGGCGACCTGGAGTGCTCGTGGGTCAAGCCCGCCCGCTGCTGACGGCGTCCACCCTCGTCGCGTCCCCGCCCACGACGGTCAGCAGCAGCGCGCAGCACGCGGCGGCCAGGGGCACGGCGTAGCCGGTGGCGGCGCCCAGGTGCTCCACGGTCCAGCCGCCCGTCGCGGCACCGCAGGCGATGCCCCCGAGGAGGCCGGTCACCGCGAGGGTCATGCCCTCGTTCGCCTGTCCCTCGGGGGTGAGCCGCTGCACCAGCGTCATGCCGGTCACCATCGCCGGGGCGGTCGCCATGCCCGCGCACAACAGCGCCCCGGCGAGCACCACGAGGGACCCGGTGGCGGCGGCCGCGAGCAGCGGCAGCCCCGCCAGGGCCGCCATCGCCGCCGCGCACAGCACCCTGCGGCGGTGCAGCGGCCCGCGCGGGCGTACGGCGCCGAAGACGAGCCCCGCCGCGCACGACCCCGCCGCCTGGAGGGCGAGGACCGCGCCCGCAGCCGCCTTGTGGCCGCGCTCGTCGGCGTAGGCGATCGTGACGACCTCCATGGCGCCGAAGACGGCGCCGGTGGCGAGGAAGACGACGAGCAGGGCGGGCATCCCCCGCGCGCGGAGCGGCGACCGGGCCTTCGTGGCGGCGCCCGTACGCCCCTGGGGCGGCGGTTCCGTCGCGCGCTGGGCGGTGAACAGCAGGACACCGGTCAGCAGCAGGACGGCGCCGGCCAGGGTGCCCGCCTCCGGGAAGAACGTCCCGCACAGGAAGGCCGCGAGCACCGGGCCGAGCATGAAGCACAGCTCGTCGGCCGCCTGCTCGAAGGAGTTCGCGGTGTGCACCGCGCGCGCGTCGCCCTTCAGGAGGTGGGCCCAGCGGGCCCGCGACATGCCGCCGGTGTTCGGCACCGTGGCGGTCGCGGCGTACGAGGCGAACAGGGTCCAGTCCGGCGCCCCGTACCGCACGCACAGCAGCAGCGAGAGCGAGCCGAGCACGGCGAACACGGTCGCGGGCACCGCGACGCGCGCCTGCCCGTGCCGGTCGACGAGCCGCGCCGTCCAGGGCGCGACCACGGCGGTGGCCGCGAGACCGGTGGCGGTGACGGCCCCGGCGAGGGCGTACGAGCCCCGGGACCCGGCGATCATCGTCACGGCGCTCACGCTGAACATGCCCATGGGCAGCCGCGCGACGAGGTTGCCCAGGGTGAAGGCGACGGCTCCGGGGACGGCGAAGAGACGGGCGTAGGGGTTGCGGCGGGGACGTGTGCCTGCGGGAGCGGACGTGGCGGCAGACGGTGTGGACGAGGCAGACAGCATGGACGAGGCGGAAGGGGTGGACGAGGCGGATGGGGTGGGCGGGGCGGACGGTGCGGGTATGGCGGGGGAGTCGGAGGGCGCTTGCGGCATGGCTCCAGCCTCATGGCCGCCCCCGGAAGGGGTCCAACACCTATCAGCGACGCGATTCACGCACTGCCGTTGTCAATCACCGCCGTTGTAGATTCCCCGGATGGTCACTCCACCGTCCGGGACGCCCCGCGATGTCGCCCCGCGGCTGCTGCGCGCCTTCGCCGCCGTCGCCGAGGAGCGGCACTTCACCCGGGCCGCCGCCCGCTTGTACGTCGCCCAGCAGGCGCTGAGCCGCGATGTGCGGCGCCTGGAGCGGGAGTTGGGGGCCGAGCTGTTCGTCCGCTCGACGCGGCACGTCGCGATGACGACCGAGGGCGAGCGGCTGCTGCCGTACGCCCGGCGGGTCCTGGAGGCGCAGGAGGAACTGGCGGCGGCCTTCGCGCGCGGGAGCGCGGCGAGCCGCCCCCTGCTGGTCGACCTCAACACCCCGGGGCTCGCCCTCGGGCGCGTCCTGGAGCGGGCCCGCGGGCTCGCCCCGCGCTGCGAGCTGATGGCCCGCTTCGAGAGCGGCCTGACGGGCGCGGCGGCCGAGATCGTCGCCGGGCGGCTCGACGCCTCCTTCGGCCGGTACGCGGGGCTGCCCGAGGGCCTGCGTGCCGCGCTCGCGCAGCAGCCGGTGCGGTACGAGCCGATGGCGGTGCTGCTCCCGGACGGGCATCCGCTGGCCGCCCTGGACGAGGTGCCGCTGGGGCGGCTCGCGGGCGAGCGGGTGTACGCGGGCGCGGGCAACGACCGCACGGCGGAGTGGACCGACCTGGCCCGGCGGCTGTTCGCGGGCCGGGGCGTCGAGATCGCGCCGCCCGCCCCGATGGCCGTCGGCCCCGAGGAGTCCGCGCGGGTCATGGCCAAGCACCGGCACCCGATCCTCGCCGTGGTCGGCTTCCCCGGGCTGCCCGGCGCGGTGCTGCGGCCGCTCGTCGACCCGGTGCCGCTGTCACCGGTGTCGCTGGTGTGGCGGCACGGCACGAGCCACCCCGGCCTCGACGCGCTGCGGCGCGCGGCGGCCGAGCTCGCGGCGGCCGAAGGATGGCTGAACCGACCGGCGGACGGGTGGCTTCCGGACACCGATGCACTCATCATGATGAGCCGCGCCTGACGAGATCACGGCCGTCACCGGCGTGCGCTACGTTCGTGGCCCGGGTGCGGTGTGGTAAAGGGGCGCTCGGTCCGGGTGTCCGGGTGGGGCCCGGTCCGGACGGCGGTGCCCGGGGCGTCGTACGCGCACCCGCATCGATCCCTTGGGGGGTTGCGCGTGCGCGGCGAGGAATGGCGGCAACACACCGGTCCAGAACACACCGACCCGGAACGCACCGGTCCGGAACTCACCGAGCCGGAATCCACCGGCCCGGAACTCACCGGTCCGGAACCCACCGAGCCGGAACGCACCGGTCCCGAACCCGCCGACCCGGAACGCACCGAGCCGGAACCCGCCGGTGCGGACAGGCCGACGGACGCGCCCCGCGGCGCCTCGCCGCCGGGAGGCCTGCCGGAGGAAGTCCCGTACGACCCCTGGGCGGAAGCCACGGAGGGCCCGTCCGGCCCGCGTCCCGCCCCGGCGGCGCACGCGTACGACCCGCACGACGTCACCGTACGGCTCGACGACCTGGCCCGCCTCGTGGCGGGCGGGCCCGCGGGCGCCGTGGGCGACACCCGCGTCATGGACAGCGTTCCGCACCCCTCCGCCCCGGTCGACGGCCCTGGGGTCGGCGGCCGGCCGGTGTCCGGGGACAGGCGCCCCGGCCGGGGCCGGCCGGGGTCCGGTGACGGCACGCGGCGGCGGAGGCGGCCGGGGTTCGGCGAGAGGCTCCGCCTTCGGAGGCGGCAGGTGCCCGGCGGCGCGTACGGGAGCGGCGGTCGGCGGTACCGCCGCGTCGCCGTGCTGGTCGGCCTCGCCTGCGCCGGGTACGCGGTGGCGGTCGTCGCCACGCTCACCACCGGCACCGGTGGCGCGCCCTGGCTGCCGGTGCCGGAGCCCCGGACCGAGAAGCCCGCGAGCACGGTGGACGCCCCGAACGTCTCGGCGCGGCCGGTCAGTTCGCCCCGCTCCGTCCGCGCGCCCGGTACGGCGCCCTCGCCCCGGCCGCCCCGGACGACGGGCAGGCCGGCGCCGGACGCGGCCGCCGCGCCGTCGGGCGGGCCGGGTAGCACCG
>NZ_BNBT01000195.1 GCF_014656095.1 Streptomyces longispororuber | reverse complement strand
GGGGGCGGCACCGGCGTGCCGGACCCGTCGGACACGGGTGGCGGCCGCTCACCCCGGCCGGTGTCCTCGGGCTGTGGCTCCCGCGCCTCCGGGTCGGGCGGCGACGGCGCGGGCGGGGCGGTACCGGCGAGCGCCCGTGCGAGGGGCGCCGCGCCGTCCGCGGGCAGCCGGGTCGCGAGCCACAGGGCGTCGAGCAGTTCGTGGAGGGACAGCTCGTGTCCGGTGAGGCGGCCGACGAGTCCGAGGGCGGCACGGCGGCGGTTGTTGTCGTCGGGCGGGGGCGTAGGTGTGCCGTCGCTTGGTGGTGGCGTGGCGGTCGCGTCGTTTGGCAGAGGCGTGGCGGTCCCCTCGCCCGGCGGAGGCGCGGCGGTCCCCTCGTCCGGCGGAGGCGTGGCGCTCCCGTCGTCTGGCAGAGGCGTGGTGGATTCCTCGCCCGGTGCAGGCACGGCGCTCCCCTCACCCGGCGGAGGCGCGGGGGTCCCCTCACCCGGCGGAGGCGCGGCACACCCTTCACCCGGCGAAGGCACGGCGTGCCCCTCACCCTGCGGACGCGCGGGCGTCCCCTCACCCGGCGGGGACGTAGGGGTTCCGTCGCCCGGCGAAGGCGCAGCGCTCCCCTCACCCGGCCGACGCGGTGGGTCCGCCCCGCCCTCCGGCCGTGCTCCCGGCCCCCCGGGCGGCATCTACAGCGCTCCCCCGAGCCGGTGCAGCACCGCGTCCAGCAGGCCCTCGGCGTCCAGGTCGACGCCGCCCTTGCGCAGGAACACGGCGTTGAGCAACTGGTCGGTGGCGAGTTCGCCCGGGGCGCGGCGGTTGAGGAAGGCGTGCAGCAGGTCGTCCACGCCGGCGAGCGCGTCCTCGCCCAGGTGGGCCGAGACGATCTCACGCAGCCGGGCCTCGTCCGGGTCCGGCAGCGCGAGGCGGACGCAGCGGCGCATGAACGCGGGCGGGAAGTCGCGCTCGCCGTTGCTGGTGATCACCACGACGGGGAACTCCCGGCAGCGGACGCGGCCCCGGCGGACCGTGACCCACTCCCCCTCGCCGCCGTGGGTGAGTACGGCCACCTCGGACTGGTCCTCGGGCAGCCGGGACAGCTCCGGTATCTCGAACTCGCCCTCCTCGAACACGGTGAGCAGGTCGTTGGGCAGGTCGACGTCGCCCTTGTCGAGCTCGTCGACGAGCAGGACGCGGGGCCGGTCGCGCGGCACCAGGGCGGTACCCAGCGGGCCCAGGCGGACGAAGGTGCCGATGCCCGGGTCGCCGGCGTCGCGCTCCTGGCGCAGATGGGTCTCGCGCAGCCTGCCGATGGCGTCGTAGCCGTACAGGGCGTCCTTCAGGGCCGAGCGGCTGTTGACGGCCCAGGGGAGCACCGGGCCCAGCGTGAGTTCGTGGGCGATGGCGTGCGCGAGCGAGGACTTGCCGGTGCCGGGGTGCCCGGTGACCAGCAGGGGGCGCCGCAGGTGCAGGGCCGCGCTCACCACGTCGGCCTCGGCGCGGCCGATGAGGTAGGGGCGCGGCCGGGGGCGGGCGTCGTGGCCGTCGGGGAAGCGGCGCCAGGGCGGGGCCTCGGGCAGCTCGACGCGCCGGGCCACGCGGTCGCCACGGAACAGGCGCCACTCGTCGCGCCCGCTCGCCGGGACCGCCGCCCGGGGCGACGCGTGGGTCGGCTCATGGGCCGGCTCGGGTCGGTTCATGGCTCGCTGCTTCCGGTGGGGCCGGTCATCGCCGCTCCTGGTGTGGGCCGGTCATCTCCTGGTGTGGGCCGGTCACCGCCGCCGCCTCGACGCAGGCCGGTCATCGCCCGGTGTCGGCCGGTCACCGCTGCCGCCTCGGCGCAGGCCGGTCATCGCCCGATGTCGGCCGGTCACCGCCGCCGCCTCGGTACGGGCCGCTCACCGCCTGGCGTGGGCCCGTCATCCCTGCCCTCGGTGTCGGCTGGTCACGCTGCCCCCGGCGTCGGCTCATCGGCCCCGCCCTCCGCCCCGGCTCGTCTCGCCCCGGCCCGTCTCGCCCCGGCCCGCCTCGCTCGGTCTCGCCGCGGCCACCGCTCGCACTCCCCACTCCGCCCCGTCCCGGCCACCGCTCACACCCCCCGCTCCCCGCCCGCGGCGCCCTCCGCGGCCTGGCCGGGGCCTTGTGCCGGGTCGGCGAGCTGGAGTTCGTCGGGCAGGGGCATCCCGGTGTCCTCCCACACCAGCGCGGGGCGTGCCGCGGTGGTCGTATCGGCGTAGGCGTGGACCCGGAAGTGCCGTACGCGCTCCGGGAGTCCGTCGACCGGGCCGTCCGGGGCGACCGCGTCCAGCTCGGGGCCCGCATCGCGCGAGGCGCGGTCCCACAGCACGATGGGCACGCCCATCACCAGGCAGACGGGCAGGAGTTCGCCGCGGTGCCCGGCCGTTCCCCGGAGCAGGACGCGCGCGGTGTCGCGGTGGGTCGTCTTGAGCAGTCCGATCAGCCCCGCCCGGCCGCCGACGGCGCGGTCGGCGCGGAGGACCTCGCCGCGGTGGCGGGCCTCCCAGCGCCGGGCGAGGTCGGCGGCGGCGGTGCGCGAGCGGCGCCGCAGCCGCGGGCAGCGCAGGATGAGGTGGAAGTCCTCGCCGAGCGGGGCGGGGATGTACTCGTCGACGCCCGCCCCGTCCCACTCGTCCACGGGCAGCTCCAGCGCGTCCGGCGGCACGGACACGGCGACCAGGGCCACGCCGTGCTCGGCGCCCTCGGTGCCGCTCGCGATGTCCCGGATGAGCCGGGCGATCTCGGGCCCGGGGCGGGGCCGGTCGGTGCCGGTGACGGCGCGGGCCGCGCTGCCGTCGGCCCGCAGCCGCCACACCGCGCAGCGGTAGTGGTCCGCCGGGTCCTTGGCGTGCCGGTCGAGCTCCACCAGGATCCGGGCGCCGGCCGGGGCGGTCCGCTGCGACCAGCGCGCGGCGTCGGCCCGGCGCTCCCGCACCGCGGAGGCGTGGATGCCGAGCCGGGCGGCGACGCGGCCGCTCCACTCCTGGAGCGCGCGGCAGGCCAGGCCGCCGGTCTCGGCCGCCACGTACTCGACGACGCGCAGCAGCGCGGGCAGGCGCGGCGTCTCGTCGGGCACCGGCGAGCTGTCGCCGGGCCAGGTCTCGAGATCGCCCAGCACCCCGGCGACGGCGGCCGGGGCGAGCCGGGGCGCGTGCAGGGTGCCCGGCAGGTCGAGGTAGGGCAGGGCGGCGGTCGCGGCGCGGGGCAGCAGGCCCGGGTCGTGGTGGCACAGGTGCTCCAGCTTGGCGCGCAGCAGCCGGTGTTCGGCCACGGAGAGCAGCCGGGCGGCGCCGGTGAGGCGGCCCAGGGCGAGCAGGCGGTCGAGTTCGCCGCGGCCACGGGGGTCGTCGGCGAGGGCGGGTGCCAGGGACTCGGCGAGCGTGGGCAGCGCGCGTTCGGTGCGGGTGAGCAGCTCGGCCAGTTCGGCGACGGAGGGGGCGGTGCCGTCGGCGGGTGCGCCGAGGCCCAGCTCGGCGGCGAGGGCGGTGGCGTGGGCGGCGCGGGCCGTGGGGTCGCCGAGCAGGAGCTGGAGGGGGCCGACCATCATGTCCCGGGCCGTCTCGTCGGGATCGGGGTCAGGGGTGGAGTCGGGGCCGGGGCCGGGGCCTGCGTCACGGTGGGCGGCGGGCCGGGGGCCCGGGGCGGCGGGGAGCGACGGGCGGTGCGCGGGCCCGTCCAGGTGTCCCGCGTCCGGCGCCCCTGCGTGGCGGAGCTCCCGCAGCACGGTCTGGCGGCCGAGGCCCCAGCTCCGCCGCACCGTGTGCTGCGCGGACAGCGCGGTGTCGGGGGCGGTGATGCGCCCCATGACGAGGCCCACGGCGGCGCCGTCGGCGACGGACCACAGGGGCCCGCCGCTGTAGCCCTCGTCGACGGCCGCGCCGGAGAGCCGGCCGTCGAGGTAGCCGACGCCGTCGTCGTACGCGGCCACGCGCACGTCGGCGTACGAGAAGGGCTGTCCGCCGCCGTACCAGGCCCTGACCTCCTGGCCGTGCGCCATGTCCAGCCACCGCACCGGTCCGACGGGCGGCGGGGGTTCCTCCGCCAGCTCCAGGACGGCGAGGTCGCCCTCCCAGCGGAGGGAGCCGTCGGGCACCGGGCCCCGGTGCGGGGAGCGGGGCGGTATCCACGTCACCAGGCGGGCCCGGTGCGGCGCGCTCGCCCCGAGCACGGGGAAGGCCACGTCGAGGGTGACGCCGCCGGGGTCGCGGGCGCTCAGCATCCGCTGCCCCAGGGCGGCGTTGACGACGTGGGCGCAGGTGAGGAGTCTGCGGCCGCACAGGTAGACGCCCGCGCCCGCGGTGCGCGCGCGGTCCGCGGTCAGGACCCGTACGAGTGCGCCGCGGGCGTCCGCGTACCGCTCGTCGGCGGGTGCCCGGAACCAGGTCACGTCGTGGTCCGCGGGCCCGGCCGCCAGGTCGCCGAGACCGTCATGCTCGCCTGGCCGGCCGTGCCGACGATGCCGAGCCGCAGGTCCTGGCCGACCTGGACGCCGAAGGCGACGGAGATCTCGTCGGGCGGGTCGGGGACGTCGCGCACGGCGTCGTGCACCTGCTGGAGCACCGGGCCCAGGGGGCTCAGCACGGTGCGCAGCGCGTCCGCGGCGAGGGCGCCGATGCGTACCCCGCGCCCGACCGGGGTCACGCCCGAGATGCCGCCCGGCAGGTCGGCGTCCGCCTCGTCGGGCGCGGCGGCCGGGGCCTCGCCGGCGGCGGCCAGTTCGAGCCGGACGCGCCGTCCGTCGTCGAGCGTGAACTCCAGGTAGTCGTAGTGCGGCACAGCACGCATTGTGCCGAGCAACTGCCGCCCCTGACAGAGGAGTTGCGGAATCCGCCGTACGAGGTCACCGACTCGGGCGCGGCAGCCCCGAAGCCCCGGCGTCAGGTCAGGTCGAACCGGCCCTCGCGCGCGCCGTGCACGAACGCCCCCCACTCCGCGGGGGTGAAGATCAGGGACGGGCTCTCCGGGCGGCCGCTGTTGCGCATGGCGATGAAGCCCTCGACGAACGCGATCTGCACGTCTCCGCGGCCGTCGCTGCTCGAGCGCCATTCCGCGGCGCTGAGGTCGAGCTCCGGCTTGTCCCAGCCCGTGAGCGGATGCTGCTGCGTGATGGTGCTGTCGGCCACGTCCGTGCTCCTCCCAGTGCGTCGTCCGCCGCCAGCCTAGCTTTCCCCTCCGGCGCCGGACAGGCCGCGGGGCGAGGACACAGGGCCGGGCGGGCCCGGTGGGGGTCAGGTGGCGGGCGGCTCGGTCCCGACGAGCCACATGGAGAAGAACTGCGACCCGCCGCCGTAGGCGTGCCCAAGTGCCGTACGGGCTCCGGGCACTTGGTGCTCGCCGGCCTGGCCGCGCACCTGGAGGGCGGCCTCGGCGAAGCGGATCATGCCGGAGGCGCCGATGGGGTTGGTGGACAGGACCCCGCCCGACATGTTCACCGGCAGGTCGCCGTCGAGCTCGGTCACCCCGGCCTCGGTGAGCTTCCAGCCCTCGCCCTCGGCGGCGAAGCCGAGGTTCTCCAGCCACATCGGCTCGTACCAGGAGAACGGCACGTACATCTCCACCGCGTCGATCTGCCGGCGCGGGTCGGTGACGCCCGCCTGCCGGTAGACGTCGGCCGCGCAGTCCTTCCCGGCGCGCGGGGAGACGCAGTCCTTGCCCGCGAACAGCGTCGGCTCGCTGCGCATCGCGCCGCCGTGCACCCAGGCGGGCGGGCGGGGCGCGCGGGCCGCGCCGGCGCGGTCGGTGAGCACCATGGCGCAGGCGCCGTCGGAGGAGGGGCAGGTCTCGGAGTAGCGGATGGGGTCCCACAGCATGGGCGAGGCCTGGACCTTCTCCAGGGTGATGTCGTGCTCGTGGAGGTGCGCGTAGGGGTTCTTCAGGGCGTTGCGGCGGTCCTTGTACGCGACCAGCGAGCCGATCGCGGCGGGGGCGCCGCTGCGCCGCATGTACGCGCGCACGTGCGGGGCGAAGAACCCGCCCGCGCCCGCGAGCAGCGGCTGCTGGAAGGGGACGGGCAGGGACAGGCCCCACATGGCGTTGGACTCCGACTGCTTCTCGAAGGCCACGGTGAGGACGGTGCGCCGGACCCGGGCGGCGACCAGGTTCGCGGCCACGAGCGCGGTGGAGCCGCCGACGGAGCCCGCGGTGTGCACGCGCAGCAGGGGTTTGCCGACGGCGCCGAGCGCGTCGGCGAGGTACAGCTCGGGCATCATCACGCCCTCGAAGAAGTCGGGGGCCTTGCCGATGACGACGGCGTCGACGTCCGCCCAGGTCAGTTCGGCGTCGTCCAGGGCGCGGCGGGCGGCCTCGCGGACCAGGCCCGCGAGGGACACGTCTCGGCGGGCTGCGGTGTGCCGGGTCTGGCCGATGCCGACGACCGCGACCGGTTCCTTAGGCACGGGCGTCCCCTTCCAGGACGGCGACCAGGTTCTGCTGGAGGCAGGGGCCGGAGGTGGCGTGGGCGAGGGCGCGCCGGGAGTCGCCGCGGTGGACGCGGGCGGCGGCATCGGCGACGCGGACGAGTCCGGTGGCCATGACGGGGTTGGCGGCGAGCGCCCCGCCGGAGGGGTTGACGTCGACGGAGTCGTCGAGCCGGAGCGCCCTGCGCAGTACGACCTCCTGGGAGGTGAAGGGCGCGTGCAGCTCGGCGGTGTCCACGGGGCGCTCGAAGGCCCCGGCGTGTTCGGCGGCCAGGCGGGTGGAGGGCGAGTCGGTGAGGTCGCGCACGCCCAGGGAGTGGGCCTCGGCGCGGTGGTCCATGCCCCGGATCCAGGCGGGCCGTTCGCACAGGTCGCGTGCCCGGTCCCCGGCGGCGAGGACCACGGCCACGGCGCCGTCGCCGATCGGCGGGCAGTCGCCGGTGCGCAGCGGCCTGACGAGGTACTCGCCCTGGGGGCGGGCGCCGCGGAGCTGCGCGTGGGGGTTGCCGAGGGCGGCTTGTCTGCTGCGGGCGGCGACGGCCGCGAGGGCGGGCTCGTCCGCGTGGCCCGCGTCCAGGAGGGCCTGGGCCTGGAGGGCGGCGAGCGCGACCGCGTCGGGCCACAGCGGCGCCACGTAGTAGGGGTCGAGCTGGCGGGTCAGCACGTCGCGTACGGAGCCCGACGACGAGGTGCCGTAGGCGTAGACGAGCGCGGTGTCCGCCTCGCCGGCCAGGATCTTCACCCAGGCCTCGTAGAGCGCCCAGGCGCCGTCCATCTCCACGTGGGACTCAGCGATCGGCGGCCAGGCGCCGACGCCGTCGAGCGCCATGGTGAAGGAGAACGGCCGGCCCGCGAGGTAGTCGCTCGACCCGGAGCAGGTGAAGCCGATGTCGGCCGTGGTCAGGCCGGTGCTCTCCAGGACCTCGTGCAGGACCGGCATGAGCATCTCGACCTCGGAGAGGTCGTCGGTGCGCCGCCGGTGCGCGGTCTGCGCGCAGGCGACGACCGCCACGTCCCCGGGCTCTGGTGCGCGGTCCCCGGTCACAGCAGCTCCTTGTACGTGTCGTAGTCGGCGTCGGGCTCGCCCGTGGGCCGGTAGTGGTCGGGGTGGCGCCCGGCGCCGGGCCCGGGCCACACCGGTTCGACCCGCAGGCCCATGCGGACCCGGTCGTAGGGGATGCCGCCGATGCGCCCGTGCAGCGGCAGGTCGGCGCCGTCCAGGGCGATGTGGGCGTACACGTAGGGCACCTCGATGGCGTCGTTCATGGCGTTCTTGGCCTTGATGTTCACGACGCAGAAGGTGGTGACGGTGCCGCGCGGCCCGACCTCGACCCGCTCGGCCGTGGCCACCCCGCAGGTGGGGCAGGCGCCGCGCGGCGGCACGTACACCTTGCGGCAGCGCGGGCAGCGTTCGCCGACGACCCGGTGCTCGGCGAGCGCGGCCAGGTAGGCGCTCTGGGCGCGGCCGGGGGTGTAGGTGTAGTCGAGGCGGGCGGGGGCGACGATGCCGGTGACCGCCTCCCCGGCGAACTCCCCGCTGTGGGGGCGCGCCCGGTGGCCCGGCGTCGAGCCCTCGTCCGGTTCGAAGCAGGCGATGTCCGTGATGGCGCCGGTGCGGTCGGCGGCCCAGCGGACGCGGACCCGCAGGCCGGTGCGGACGGCCTCGGGGCCGGGCGCGTCCAGGGCGTGCAGGAGCGCGGTGTCGGCGCCGTCGAGGCGGACGAGGACCCAGGCGAAGGGGGTGGCCAGGGGCTGGCCGCGCCGGGGCGCGGGGTTCCAGGCCCAGGTGGTGACGGTGCCCGTGGCGGCGACCTCCACCAGGTCCCGGATCTCCTCGGCGGTCCGGGGGTCGTACTCGACGGGCGGGACGAGCACCGTGCCGGCGGTGGTGCGCACGCCGAGGACGGTGCGCTCGCGCAGGCCGGTCAGGAAGGCGGACTGGACGGGGCCGAGGGAGCGGGTGAAGGGGAACTCCACGACCATGGAAGCGCTGAGCACGTCGGGCATGGCGTCGGCTCCTCGGGTCAGGCGCGCCGGTAGACGGGCGGGCGCTTCTCGGCGAAGGCGCGGGCGCCCTCCTTGGCGTCGGCGGTGTCGAAGACGGGCCAGCCGCGCTTGAGTTCGGCGGCGAGCCCCTCCGCCTCGCTCAGGTCGGCGGTCTCGTACACGGAGGCCTTGACGGCCTCGACGGCGAGGGGCCCGCAGGCGTTGATCCGCTCGGCGACGGCAAGCGCCTCCTCCAGCGCGGTGCCGTCCGGTACGACGTGGCCGACGAGCCCCACGTCGGCGGCCTCGCGGGCGGAGTACGGGCGGCCGGTGAGCAGCATCTCCAGGGCGTGGGTGCGCGGGATCTGCCGCGGGAGGCGGACGGTGGAGCCGCCGATGGGGAACAGGCCGCGCCGGACCTCGAAGAGCCCGAAGGTCGCGGACTGACCCGCGACGCGGATGTCGGTGCCCTGGAGGATCTCCGTGCCGCCCGCGACGCAGGGGCCCTCGACGGCGGCGACGACGGGCTTGCGCGGCCGGTGGTGGCGCAGCATCGCCTTCCAGTGCAGGTCGGGGTCGGCCGCGAGGCGGTCGCGGTACTCCTGCCCGGCCATCTCCCCGTCCGCCAGGGCCTTGAGGTCCATGCCCGCGCAGAACGCGCCGCCCGCGCCGGTGAGGACGACGGAGCGGACGGTGTCGTCCGCGTCGGCGGCCAGCCAGCCGTCGTAGAGGCCCACGAGCATCGGCAGCGAGAGCGCGTTCCTCGCCTCGGGCCGGTTCAGCGTGAGTACGAGGGTGGCGCCTTCGCGCCGTACGGAGAGATGTTCCGTGCCGTCCATGGCCGTCCTCCCGTCTCCAGACCTGGAACAGGTTGCAGGAGGCGGGGTGCCAGTTCAATAGCTTTCTGACACCTAGTCAGTTTTACCTGCGCGGCCCCTTCCCCCGCGGGGGCGCCTCTGCTCTGATGACCGCCACACGACACGACACGGCGCCGGGGTCAGGAGGAGCGGTGGAGTACAACCTTGCCGACCTGTTCGAGTCAGTCGTCGACGCGGTGCCGGACCGCGAGGCCCTCGTGTACCTGGACGTCCCCGGCACGGGCGCCGAGCGCCGGCTGACGTACGCGGAGCTGGACGCGGCCGCCAACCGCGTCGCCCACCACCTGCTCGACAGCGGCCTGCGCCCCGGCGAACACCTGGGCCTGCACCTGTACAACGGCGTCGAGTACCTGCAGACCGTGCTGGCCTGCCTCAAGGCGCGCCTCGTCCCGGTCAACGTCAACTACCGCTACGTCGAGGACGAGCTGGCCTACCTCTACCGGGACGCCGACCTCGCGGCGCTGGTCTTCGACGCGGAGTTCGGCGCGCGGGTGGCGAAGGCGCTGCCCCGCGCGGGCAGGCTGCGCCACCTGATCCGCGTGGGCCCGGGCGGGACGCCCGCGGCCGTGCCCTTCGCCGAGGCGGAGGCGTCCGGCTCGCCGGAGCGCGGCTTCGGCCCGCGCTCGCCGGACGACCTGTTCATCATCTACACCGGCGGCACGACCGGGTTGCCCAAGGGCGTGATGTGGCGCCAGGAGGACCTGTTCTTCTCGGGGCTCGGCGGCGGGGCGCCGACGGGCGAGCCGGTGACGCGGCCGGAGGAGGTCGCCGAGCGCGTGGCCGCCGGGGGCGACGGCATCACGTTCTTCCCGGCGCCGCCCCTGATGCACGGCACCTCGACGCTGACCGCGTTCATCTGCTTCCACTTCGGCCAGCGCCTGGTGATCCACCGCAAGTTCGTGCCCGAGGAGGTGCTGCGCACCATCGAGCGCGAGAAGGTCACCAGCGTCTCGCTGGTGGGCGACGCGATGCTGCGCCCGCTCGTCGACGCCCTGACCGGCCCCTGCCGCGGCACCGACCTGTCGTCCCTGTTCAGCGTCTCGTCCTCCGGCGCGATCATGTCGGACGCCGTACGGGCGGAGTTCACGGCGCTGGCGCCGGACGTCGTGCTCCTGAACAACTTCGGCTCCTCCGAGTCCGGCTTCAACGGGACGGCGACGGACGACGCGGGCCCGGAGCGCGGCTTCCGCATCCGGGTCAACGACCGTACGCGGGTGGTGGACCCGGCCACGCACGAGCCGGTCGCCGTCGGCGAGCCCGGCCGCATCGCCCAGCGCGGCCACATCCCGCTCGGCTACTACAACGACCCGCGGAAGACCGCCGAGACCTTCTTCCAGCGGGGCGACGAGCGCTGGGTGCTGCTCGGCGACATGGCGACCGTCGACGCCGAGGGCGTCGTCACGGTCCTCGGCCGCGGCTCGCAGTGCATCAACACCGGCGGCGAGAAGGTGTACCCCGAGGAGGTCGAACAGGCCCTGAAGTCCCACCCCGGCGTGTACGACGCGCTGGTCGCCGGGGTCCCGGACGAGCGCTGGGGCAGCCGGGTCGCGGCGGTCGTCCAACTCCGCCCGGACGCCGGTCCCGTCGACGCGGCCGCCCTGCAGCACCACTGCCGGGCCCGCCTCGCCGGGTACAAGATCCCGCGCGCCGTGGTGTTCACGGACCACATCCAGCGGTCGCCCAGCGGCAAGGCGGACTACCGGTGGGCCCGGAGGGTGGCGGCAGGGGCCTGACCGCCGCCCGCCTCCACCGCCCGGGCCGGTACCGGGGTCCGCCGCAGGGCTCGTACCAGCGCAAAAGCGTTTGCGCGGGCGGCGTTCGTCGGATACACCTGCGGCCGGAGCCGTCCGCGCCCGGAGCTGACGGCCCATCCGGCCGGAAAGCGGACCTTTGACCACGTCCTACGACGACCTGACCCTGCGCCCCATCACGGGAAGCGCGGAGCTCGACCTGTTCAACCGACTCCCCTACGTCCTCAACGAGGAGCTGGCGGACGACCTCGCGTCCGGCCGGCGGCGACCGGAGTGGATGTGGGTCGCCCTGCGCGGCGACCGGCTGCTCGCCCGCGTCGCGTGGTGGAGCCGTCCGGGGAGCGGGACGCCGCTCGTGCTCGACGTCCTCGACGTGGACGACGGCGCCACCGACGTCGACCGGGTGGCGGTGGCCGAGCGACTGCTGCGTGCCGCGACGGCCGCGACCCTTCCCGCCGCGGCCCGGCCGCCCGAGTACAGCCGCTTCGTCCCGCCGCGCTGGCAGGACGACCCGGCCTCCCGGCGCCCCGTCGAGGACCGCATGGCCGTCGTGGAGCGCACCGGCGGTCGGCTGTTCGTCGAACGGCTGCGCCTGGAGTGGCGGCCGGGGGCGCCCGTCCCGGAGCCCACCGGACGCCTGGTCTTCCGGCCGGTGGGAGACACCGAGGAGCTCCTGGAGCTGATGACCCGCGCCCTGGACGGGACGCTGGACGCGCACAGCCGGCACGACCTGACCCGGATGCCCGCGCGCGAAGCGGCGCTGCGCCACTACAAGGACGAGCTCGCGGGCTACGACAGCCCCCGTGACTGGTGGCGGATCGCGACGCTCCCGGACGGCGAGCCCGTGGGCTTCGTCATCCCGGCCCGCAACGACTACAACGCGATCATCGCCTACCTGGCCGTGCTGCCCGCCCATCGCGGCCACGGCTACATCGACGACGTCCTGGCCGAGGGCACCCGGGTCCTCGCCGCCCAGGACGTCCCCCGCATCCGCGCCTCCACGGACCTCGGCAACGTCCCCATGGCGCGGGCGTTCCACCGCGCGGGCTACGTCACGTTCGAAGGCACGATCACCATGACCTGGGACTGACGGCCGAACGCGCCGCCGCGTGCGCCGTGCCCCGATGTCACTACGGTACGCGCAGCGCCTTGGAGGGGTGGGCGATGGCCTGGGTGGACGGCCCCTCCTCCCCGCCCGTGTCGCGCGGCAGCGCCCGGGCCTTGTCCAGGAGCTGCCGGGCGAGCGGATGGTTCTGCCGCGCCCACTCGACCTTGGCGGCGAGGCGGTACACGTACGCGAGGCTGGCGGGGTCGCCCGCCGTCTGGAACAGGGTGAGCGAGCGGTAGGCGTGCTCGCGGGCCTGCGCGAGGTCACCGGTCTTGCGCAGGGCTTCCGCGACCGAGGCGTGCGCGTGGGCGGCGCCCTCGTCGTCGCCGTGCGCGGCGAGGAGCCCGGCGGCCCGGTCGGCGAGCCGGGCGGCGGTGCCGTACTGGCCGGCGAACGTGTGCAGCGCCGCCTGGCCGACGAGGCACTCGGCCAGCAGCTTGTCGTCGCCGGCCTCCTCGAAGCGGGCGTGGGCCTCCGTCTGGAAGCGCATGGCGTCCTCGATGAGGTCGGCGACCAGGGCCCGCTCGGCGAGGTCCATCAGCTCGTGGCCGACGTCGACCGGGTCGGCCCTGCCGTCCGCGGCCCGGCGGGCGGCCCGCGCGGCCCGGTGCAGCTCCGCGGCCACCTCCTGCCGCGTGCCCGCGTGCTCGCGCCCCGGC
>NZ_BNBT01000194.1 GCF_014656095.1 Streptomyces longispororuber | reverse complement strand
GGGCCTGCTCGCCGCCGCGGCCCTGTCCCTGGCGGCGCCCCCGGCCGCCGCGCCCGCCGGGGCCGCGCCCCCGTCGCCGCCGGGCCGGACCGCCCCCTCGTACTCCTTCGCCTGCTCGGTCGAAGCCGGCCCGTGGGAGTGCCTCGCCGAGTGCGAGAGCAGCGGACGGTGGCACATCAACACCGGCAACGGCTACTACGGCGGGCTCCAGTTCAAGCAGTCCACCTGGGTGGCGTTCGGCGGGCTCGCCCACGCGCCGCGCGCGGACCTCGCGACCAAGGAGCAGCAGATCGAGATCGCCCAGGAGGTGCTGCGCCACCAGGGCTGGGGCGCCTGGCCGGTGTGCTCCCGCAAGGTGCGCCAGGCGGGGCTCGACCACCTCGCGCTCCCGTCCGAGTCCGAGGGGCGCACCCACGTCGTGCGGCCGGGCGAGACCCTGGCCTCCCTGGCCCGGCGGTACCGGGTGCCGGGCGGCTGGCAGGCGCTGTACGCCGCCAACCGGCAGGCGGTCGGACCGGTCCCGGACCGGCTGGAGGTCGGCACGGTGCTCGTGGTGCCGCGAGGGCCGGTGGCACAGTCGCCGGACACGAAGCCGTCGAGTACGACTACGAACCCGTCGAGTACGCCTACGAAGCCGTCCGAGGCGAAGCCGTCCGGTACGAAGCCGTCCGGGGCGAAGCCGACGAGCACGAAGCCGTCCGGGCCGAAGCCCTCGGTCACGGAACCGTCGGGTGCGAAGCCCTCCGGGTCGAAGCCGCCCGGGGTGAAGCCGACCGGGTCCAAGCCGAGTCCGCAGCCGTCCGTTCCGCAGCCGCCGGGGACGAAGCCGCGTCCGCAGCCCCAGCCGTCCGCCACGAAGCCGCCCGTCCCGGAGCCGTCGACCCCGCAGGCACCTGCCTCTCAGCCCTCGGCCCCTCAACCCTCCGCCGCGCAGCCGTCGGCCCCGGAGCCTTCCGTCACGGCGCCGGCGGGCTGACCGGGCCGACCGGGTCGTTCGGGCGGGTGGCGTGTTCCGCGGCCTCGCCGCGGAACACCACCTCGCCACGGCGCAGTTCGTACACCACCACCGCCCGGCCCGCGCGTGCGCGCAGGCCGGGCGGCAGTCGTTGCTCGGCGAGCACCACGCACGCGTCCAGGCCGCCGAGCAGCGCGTACGTACGGGAGGCGACGGCCGGGGACATGCCCTGCGTGGGCTCGTCGGCGAGGACGGCGCGGGCGGCGGAGAGCAGGGCCCGGGACAGGGCCAGCATGCGCTGCTCGCCGCCCGACAGGGTGCCCGCGCGGCGCGCCAGGAGCGGGCGCAGCTCCGGGTAGGCCTCCAGTGCCGCGGTGACGTCGCCCCGGGCGTGCGCCAGTTCCAGGTTCTCGCGGACCGTGAGCGTGCCGAAGACGGCCTGCCGGTCCGGCACGAAGCACAGGCCGCGGCGGGCGCGCTCGTGCGCCCGGAGCCGGGTGACGTCCGCGCCGTCCCACACGACGGCGCCCCCGGACAGCGGGACGGCCCCGGCGAGGGCGCGCAGCGCGGTGGTGCGGCCGGAGCCGTTGCGCCCGAGCAGGACCGTCAGGCCCGGGGCGGGGGCGGCGAGGCTCACGCCGTGCAGGGCCTCCAGCGGGCCGTAGCGGACGCGGGCGGCGCGCAGTTCCAGGAGGCGGGGGCGGGCCGGGGTCACCGGACGCCGCTCCCCGGGCGGGTGTCGCGCAGGACGCGCCCCGCCGGTCCTGAGGCGGTGACGCGGCCCGCCGTCAGGACGTGCACGGTGTCGGCGAGGCCCGCCACCAGGTCCAGGTCGTGCTCGACGACGAGCAGGGCGGTGCCGTCCGCCGCGAGCGCCCGCAGGACGGTGGCCAGCGCCGTCACCTCCGCCGTGTCCAGGCCCGCCGCGGGCTCGTCGAGGAGCAGCACGTGCGGGTCGCCGGCGAGCGCCCGGGCCAGCTCGACGCGGCGCAGCGTGCCGGTCGGCAGCCCGGCGGCGGGGCGGTCCCGTACGGCTCGGAGGTCGAACAGGCGCAGCGCCCGGTCCAGCGCCGCCGCGTCGCGCACCCGGCCCTGTTCGGCGCCGACGCGTACGTTGTCGGCGACGGTCAGCGTGGGGAAGACCGCCAGTTGCTGGAAGGTCCGGGCGACGCCCGCGCGGGTGCGCGCGTGCGCCGGCAGCCGGGTGAGGTCGCGGTCGCCGAAGGTGACCCGCCCGCGGTCGGGCCGCACCGTTCCGGCCAGGCAGTGGAAGAGGCTGCTCTTGCCCGCGCCGTTGGGTCCGACGACGGCGGCCACCCGGCCGGGGGCCACCACGAGCGACACGTCGCGCAGCGCGGTGTAGTGCCCGTACGTGAGCCACAGGTGGTGCGCGGCGAGGACGTGCTCCCCACCGCCGCGCCGCCGCCGGGCGCCGCTCCCGCCGGGCGGCCGTGCGGGCGCCGACGGGGTGCCGCCGCGGGCCGCCGTCCCGCTGGGTGCGGGGTCCGCGCCCTGCTCGTCGAGTGGGACCGGGGCCGGGGGCGCGGAGGAGGGCGCGCGCGGCTCCGGGCGCCCCGCACCATGCGCCGGAGCCGGAGCCGAGGAAGCAGTGGGAGTCGGAGCCGCAGCCGAGGCCGCAGCGGGCGCCGCGCCGGAGGCCAGGGCGGTCCGGACCCGGGCGCCGAGAGGGGTGAGCCGTGGCCGGCGCCGCAGGCCCCGCGTCGCCGCGCGCAGCGCCTCGTACGGGCCCCCGGGGAAGCGCCCGACGAGGATGGCCAGCACCCCGATCACGGCGGCGGCGACCCCGCCCCGGGTCCCCGCGTCGAGGCCGACGAGCAGCGCCGCCGCGAGCAGGGCCCCGAGCAGGCTGTCGGCGCCCAGCACGACCACCGCCGCGAACCACAGCAGCCCGCGCACGGGGTCGTACGCCGCGGGGTCGAAGGCCCGCAGCCCCATGCCGAGCATCCCGCCGCCCAGGGCGGCGAGCGCCGCCCCCACGACGAACGCGGTCAGCTTCAGGGAGCGCACCGCGACCCCGGCCGCCGCCGCCCCGGCCTCGTGGTCGCGCATCGCGGCGAGCGCCCGCCCGGTGCGGCCCCGGCGCAGCGCCGCCACGAGCAGCAGGGAGCCGCCGAGCAGGGCCAGTTCGATGAGGTAGTACGCGCGGTCGCCGGTGAGGCCCGCGGGCCGCCCCAGGGTGAGGCCGGAGGTCGCGTACGGCTGCGCGAACACGAAGCGGCTGACGCCGACCCCGACCGCGAACGTCGCGAGGGCGAGCGCCAGGCCGTGGCGGCTGATCGCGGGCCAGCCGGTGAGCAGGCCGAGCGGCGCGACCAGCAGCACGGCGACCGCGAGCGCCGCGAGCGCGGGCAGCTCGGGCAGCCCGGGGAAGCGGCCGTTCACCAGGAGCGCGGTGAACAGGGCGCCCAGGCCCGCGTACGCCGCCTGCCCGAGGGAGATCTGCCCGCCCCGGCCGGTGACGACGACGAGGGAGAGCAGGATGACGCCGAGGGCGGGGACCTGCACGGACGTGGTGAGGTCGGGGCCCGCGAGGCCGAGCGGCAGCAGGAAGAGGACCACGGCCACTATCCACGCGCCCGCCGGGGTGGGGACCCGGGCGGTGGCCGTGCGGGGCAGGGCGTCGCCGGTGCCCACGCCGGGCAGGACGAGCGCGGCGACGAGCAGGGCGACGACGAAGAGGTTGGCGCCGACGGCCTGGAGCAGGGGCTCGCCCCACCCGGACGGGTGCAGACGCGTGAGCTGGCTCTGAGCGACGCCCACGGCGAGGGCCACGACGACCGCCACCGGCAGGTTCCGCATCCGGGCCGCCACGGCGACGGCCACCACCTCCATGACGAGCAGCGGCAGGCCGTACGGGTCGAGGCGGACGTACGGGGCGAGGAGCACGCCGGTCAGGCCCGCGGTGAAGGAGCCGAACGCCCAGCCCGCCGCTGCGAGGCGGTCCGCGTCGATCCCGGCGAGCACCGCGAGGCGGCGGTCGTCGACCACGGCGCGGAGCTGTCCGCCGAAGCGGGTGAAGCGGGTGACCGCCCCCACGGCGAGCGCGAGCGCCACGGCGACCGCGAGCTGGCCCCACGGATCGGCGGAGAGCAGCGTCGGCGCGTCCGCCCGCGCGCCCTGCCCCCAGATGAGCGCGGCCCCGCCGACGAGCAGGACGAACACGCCGATCGAGGCGACCAGGGTCTGCGCCGGGTCGCCGCCGAGGACGGCGAGCGGGCGGAAGACGGCGCGTTCGAGCACCAGGCCGATGGCAGGGGCCACGACGAGGAGCGTCAGCGCGGCGGCGAGCGGCAGCGGCCAGCCCCACTCGACGGTGAGCTGGCGCAGCAGATAGGCGCAGACCATGGCGATCGCTCCGTGCGCGAAGTTGAGCACGCCCGTCGCGCGGTGGGTGACGACCAGGCCGATGCCGGTGAGGGCCGCGGCGCTGCCGACGGAGAGCCCGGCCAGGGTGAGGTCGTAGCTCAGGGAGGCCACCGGCTCAGGCCTCCGGGGGCTCGTCGGCCGCCGGGCCGGGCGGCGCGCAGACCGGGCACGGGGTCAGGCCGCCGTCCGCCGGGGCCGCGGGGTCGACGGTGGTCGCGCCGGGCTTGCCCGCGACCAGGGGGCAGTCGGCGCGGTGCCACAGCGTCCCGCCGGGCAGCGCGCGCAGCTCGTCGCCCGTGGCCACCGGGGCGGGCACCCGTTCGGCCCCCGCGGCCGCCGGGTCCTGGCCCTCGGCGGTGACGAGCAGGGCGTACAGCTCCTCCACCCGGGAGGTGGCGAGGGCGCCGCGGCCGTGGGCCAGGAGGACCGCGCCCGCCACGATCAGCGCGGCGCCGGGCACCGTGCAGGAGGCGAGGTAGGGCAGTTGCCGCTCGGCGAAGCGCTCGCCGGAGACGCCGTACCAGCCGATGACGCAGAGCACCGCGCCGGTGGCGAGCGCGGCGAAGGCCGTCCAGAGCATCGGGTGCACGCCCCGCAGCCAAGCCGTGCGGGAGGCGGCGGTCCGGGCGGCGGGGGAGGCGCCCGCCCCCGGTGCGGGCGCGGCGGCCCGCGCCGAGCCAGTGGTCCGGTCCGTCCTTGCCGCCCGCATCCAGGCCCCCTGGGAGACGTCGGTTGGTCGTCGCAGCGGCCGCCGGGACGACCGGTGCGGCCGAGGCGCCGGTGCTGAACAGGCGTCCGGTGGGTCTGTTCATGGCAGCCGATGGCTTGCACTATGCCTTCTGGAAGCTGACCCTGAAAGCACCGGGCGCTCTTCGCCCGGTCCGACACCCGGTGGTGAGCCAGATGGTTCTCTGGACCGACCCCAGGCGGGGGAGCGATCTTCGGCGGGGGAGGGTACGGAGCGCGGCGCTGGCGGCCGCCGCGGTCCTGCTGCTCACGCCGGCCGCCGTGGCCTGCGGTGACGACAGCGGGGACGACGACAGCGGCAGCCCGCCGCCGCAGCCGTCCGTGACGTCGAGCAGCCCCGCGGAGGCCGCCCGGCCGGCCGATCCGAAGGCCGCCGAGAAGGAGGTCCGGGCGAACTGGGAGAAGTTCTTCGACCCGGCCGTCTCCCTCAAGGACAAGGAGTCCGTCCTCCAGGACGGCGCCAAGATGCGGCAGGTCCTGCGGGGCTTCAGCGGCGACGAGCGCGGCAAGCAGGTGCGGGCGCAGGTCGCCGACGTCGAGTTCGTCTCGGCCACCGAGGCCGACGTGACGTACGCGCTGACCCTGAAGGGCGCGACCGCGCTGCCGGACGCGAGCGGCACCGCCGTCCAGCAGGACGACACCTGGAAGGTGTCCGTCAAGACGCTGTGCGCGCTCGTGAAGCTGAGCGGCAACGCGTCGCCGGGTCCGGGCTGCTGAGTCTTGGTCCGCCCGCGGACACTCGGCGCGGCGCTCGCCCTGGTGGCGCTCCTGGCGGGCGCCGGCTGCGGCAGCCGCCTGCCGGAGAGCGACTTCGAGCGCCGCGCGACCGGCGCGGCACCCGACGGGGGCGGCCCGCCCGTCCGGGTCGGCGTCCTCACCAGCGCCACCAGCCCGGTGGGCGGCTCGGCCTTCACCGGGCCCCGCGACGGCGCCCGGGCCTACTTCGACGCGCTGAACGCGCGCGGCGGCGTCGACGGCCGGAAGGTCGAGGTGCACACCTGCGACGACGGCGGCAGCGGCGTCGGCAACAACGACTGCGTGCACAAGCTGCTCGACGAGAAGAAGGTCGTCGCCCTGGTGGCCACCACCGTGCTCGACTACGCGGGCGCGCCCCGGGTGTCCGGGGCGGGCGTGCCCGACATCGGCGGCCAGCCGATCGGCGCCGCCTACGACACCTATCCGCACCTGTACGGGATCTACGGCAGCTCGGCGCCGCGCGACGGCGAGCCGGGCTGGGACGGCAAGCTGTACGGCGGCACGGAGGTCTACCGCTACTTCAAGCGGGAGCACGGGGCGCGCACCGCCGCCGTCGTCTCCTACAACCAGGCCGCGTCGGCGGCCTACGCCCGCCTGGTCAAGCGCGGCCTGGAGCGGGAGGGCTACGAGGTGGTCACCGAGCAGGTCGACTTCGCCCTGCCGAACTTCCGGGCCGCCGCGGCCGACCTCAAGGACCGGGGCGCCGATCTGGTCTTCGACGCGATGGACACCCACGGCAACGCGCGGCTGTGCGCGGCGATGGACGACGTGGGCGCCGAGGTCACCGCGAAGGTCACGAACGTACAGAACTGGTCATCCTCGGTCGCCGAGGACTACAAGGACGCGCCGCGCTGCCGCAACGCGCTGTGGGCGACGGGTTCCAGCCGCAACTACGAGGACACCGGCCACCCGGCGGTGCGCGCGTTCCGCGCGGGCATGGAGAAGGCCGGGAAGGGGGCGGGCTCGCTCTCCCAGTGGCAGCTCGAGGGCTGGGCAGCGGCGCTGTGGTTCACCGACGCGGCCCGCTCCTGCACGGCCTCCGGGGGCGATGTCACCCGCGCCTGCGTGGACCGCTTCATGAGCCGCGGCGAGCCCTACGACGCCGACGGGCTGCTGCTCCCCGTCACGTACGAGAAATCGGCCGAACCGCCTACGAGCCGCCGGACCTGCGTGTCGGTGGCACGCTGGAAGGACGATGAGGGCTGGGTCACACAGGGCGACATGAACCGCACCTGTTTCGACGTACCACAGCTCTCCTACCAGCCATGACCGGTGTACCAGTCACGGAGTTCCCCATTCCGGATTGCTGTCGCGCAGCAGTTCGGGAACAAGGCGGGATATGGACCCAACCTTTGGCCCTCGATTGCCGTCTAACCCCTCGGTAGACGGACGAGACGGACTGTCCACGAGCAAGCGCTGGATACGGGGACGTATGCATATCTCTTTCCTGATTCACAACGCGTACGGGATCGGAGGGACGATCCGGACGACGTACAACTTGGCGAACACGCTCGCCGAGCAGCACGACGTGGAGATCGTGTCGGTGTTCCGCCACCGTGACGCCCCTGTCTTCACGCCCGACCCGCGGATCAGGCTGCGCCACCTCGTCGACATCCGTAAGGACAGCCCCGGCTACGAGGGCGACAGCGAGGCCTACCGGACCCCTGCCACGGTCTTCCCGAGCGCCGAGGGCCGCTACGGGCAGTACAGCGCCCTCACCGACGAGCGGATAGCGGCCCACCTCGGCTCCCTCGACGCGGACGTCGTCGTCGGCACCAGGCCCGGCCTGAACGTGCACGTCGCCCGCCAGACCCGGCGCGGCGTGCTGCGCGTCGGCCAGGAGCACCTCACCCTCGACAGCCACTCGCGGGAGCTGAAGCTCCAGCTCCGCAGCGTCTACCCGCGCCTCGACGTCCTGACCACGACGACTGAGGCCGACGCGCGCGCCTACCGCAAGCGGATGCGGCTGCCCGGCGTGCACGTCCAGGCCGTGCCGAACCCGGTGCCCGCGCCCGCCGTCGAGCCCGCCGACGGCTCCCACAAGTGGGTCGTCGCCGCCGGCCGGCTCGCCCCCGTCAAGCGGTACGACCTGCTGATCCGCGCCTTCGACAAGGTGCGCCGCGAGCGCCCCGACTGGCGCCTGCGGATCTACGGCGGCGGCAAGCAGAAGGACAAGCTGCGCCGCCTGATCGACGACCTCGGCCTGTACAACCACGTGTTCCTCATGGGCCCCGCCCACCCCATCGAGCCCGAGTGGGCCAAGGGCTCCATAGCGGCCGTCAGCTCCAGCCTGGAGTCGTTCGGCATGACGATCGTCGAGGCGATGCGCTGCGGCCTGCCCGTCGTGGCCACCGACTGCCCGCACGGCCCCGGCGAGATCATCGACAACGGCGTCGACGGCCGCCTCGTGGAGGTCGGCAACCCCGACGCCATCGCCGGCGGGCTGCTCGAACTCATCAATGACGACGCGCTGCGCCGCCGGATGGCGAGCGCCGCGCTCAAGGACTCCGAACGCTTCGACCCGGCGCGCATCGCCGAGCGCTACGAGACGATGTTCGGCGGCATGCTCCAGCGCGACGGATCGCTGGGCGGCCGGATGCGCGGCTCGATGCACCGCGCCAGAGGCGTCCTGCTCAGCGGCGCGTACGCCGTACGGGACGTGGGAAGAACCGCACCGACGAAGGGGCGCTTGGCATGACGGCCGTGTCCACCCGGGACACCCTCGGTACCGACGAAGCACGCGCGGCCGGACAGGGCCCCGACCAGCCGCAGCCACCGCGCGCGGACTGCATCGCCGACTCCGCGGGCGGTCTCACCTTCGACATCACCGACCCCGGCGGCGAGGGCGCCGCCCACCTGCTGCTGCACCTGCGCGACTCCGAGCCCGCCGTCGAGGTGCGGCTGCCGCTGACGCCCGCCGCCGACGGGCGGCTGCGCGCCGCGCTGCCCAGCAGCGTCGAGCTGGCCGAGGGCCGCTGGAACGCCTACGCGGAGGTGGACGGCGAGGAGCCGCGCCGTCTGGTGCCGGGCCTCAACGACCTGCGCTCGCTGGTCGACCGGGTGCCGAGCGGCAGCCGCGGCCACGTCTTCGTCCGCATCCCCTACGTCACCAAGCAGGGCAACCTCTCCGTGCGCGCCTGGACGCGGGCGCCGCACGCCGAGGCGGGCGAGCTGGACATCGCCGCCGACGGCCTGACCGCGCACGGCCGCGTGTACGGCACCGAGCTGGGGTCCCGCGCGCGCGTCGAGGCGGTGTTCCGCACCGGGCCCGAGCGCGTCGTGCGCGCCGACGTGACCGCGCGCGGGCCGGAGTTCACCTTCCGCCTGCCCTACGCCGACCTCGCCGACGGGCACGGCCCCTGGGACCTGTGGCTGCTGCCGGACGGGGACGAGGGGCCCCGGGTGCGCCTTGCCCGGCTGCTCGACGACGTCGCCGACAAGAAGCCGATCTTCACCTACCCGGTGACGGCGCTCACCGCCGGGACCGGCCGGGTCGAGGCGGGCCCGTACTACACGGCCGACAACGACCTGTCGGTCATGGTGCGGCAGGCGTCCGGCTGACCCCGGGCCCCGGGGCATCGAGGACCGTAGCGGTCCGCAAGGGGCGGGAGAATCACCCCCATGTTGGAGACCTCCGCACGACTGCTACGGCTGCTCTCGCTGCTCCAGGCCCACCGGGAGTGGTCGGGCGCGGACCTCGCCGAGCGCCTCGGCGTGACCCCGCGCACGGTCCGCCGCGACGTGGACCGGCTGCGCGAGCTCGGCTACCCCGTCAACGCCAGCCCCGGCACCGGCGGCGGCTACCAGCTCGGCGCGGGGGCCCAACTGCCCCCGCTGCTGCTCGACGACGACGAGGCCGTGGCCGTCGCGGTGGGCCTGCGCACCGCGGCCGGGCAGGGGATCGAGGGCATCGGCGAGAGCTCGGTGCGCGCCCTCGGCAAGCTCGAACAGGTCCTGCCGGGCCGGCTGCGGCGCCGGGTCGGCGCCCTGAACGCCTACACGGTGCCCATGCTGCACACGCCCCGGGAGCGGGCCGTCGACCCGGCCGTGCTCACCGAACTCGCCGCCGTGTGCCGGGACTCCGAGCGCCTGCGCTTCGACTACCGCGACCACGGCGGTGCGTCCAGCCGCCGCGCGGTCGAGCCGCACCGCCTGGTGTGCACCGAGCGCCGCTGGTACCTCGTCGCCTGGGACCTGGACCGCGGGGACTGGCGCACGTTCCGCGCGGACCGGATCACGCCCCGGCCGCCGCACGGCCCGCGCTGCGCGCCCCGCACCCCGCCCGCCGACGACCTCGCCGCGTACGTCTCCCGGGGCGTGTCCACCCGCGCGTACACCGAGCAGTCCACGATCCGGCTGCTGGTGCCGCTGGAGGAGGCCGCGCGGCGGGTGAAGCCGCTGGACGGCACCCTGGAGGCCGAGACCGAGGGCACCTGCCTGCTGCGCACGGGCGGGGCGAGCCTGGAGTTCCTCGCCTTCCACGTGCTCTTCCTGGGCCTGGAGTTCGAGGTGGTGGAGCCCGTGGCGCTCATCGACCGGATTCGCTCCGCCCGGGATCTCCTGAGCCGGGCCCTGGACCGGGGTGATCCGTCTGGTCGTCCGGCGCCCGCAGCGCCGCCACCTCCGGATGGTGCAGGTCGAACGCCGGGGACTCCGAGCGGACCCGGGGCAGCGTGACGAAGTTGTGCCGCGGTGGCGGGCAGGAGGTCGCCCACTCCAGGGAGCGGCCGAACCCCCAAGGGTCGTCGACCTGGACCGTGACGCCGTACTTGGCCGTCTTCCAGAGGTTGTAGAGGAACGGCAGCGTGGACAGGCCGAGCAGGAACGCGCCGATGGACGAGATGGTGTTGAGCGCGGTGAAGCCGTCGGCGTCCAGGTAGTCGGCGTAGCGCCGGGGCATGCCCTCCGCGCCCAGCCAGTGCTGGACGAGGAACGTGATGTGGAAGCCCATGAACAGCGTCCAGAAGTGGATCTTCCCGAGCCGTTCGTCGAGCATCTTGCCGGTGAACTTCGGCCACCAGAAGTAGAACCCGGCGAAGGTGGCGAACACGACGGTGCCGAAGACGACGTAGTGGAAGTGCGCCACGACGAAGTAGGTGTCGGTGACGTGGAAGTCCAGCGGCGGCGAGGCCAGGATCACCCCGGTGAGGCCGCCGAAGAGGAAGCTCACCAGGAAGCCCGTCGCCCACAGCATCGGCGTCTCGAAGGACAGCGACCCCTTGAGCATGGTCCCGGTCCAGTTGAAGAACTTCACGCCCGTCGGGACCGCGATGAGGAACGACATGAAGGAGAAGAACGGCAGCAGCACCGCGCCGGTCGCGAACATGTGGTGCGCCCACACGACCACCGACAGGCCGGTGATGGCCATCGTGGCCCCGACCAGCGGCAGATAGCCGAAGATCGGCTTCCGGCTGAAGACCGGGATGATCTCCGTGATGATGCCGAAGAACGGCAGCGCGATGATGTAGACCTCCGGATGCCCGAAGAACCAGAAGAGGTGCTGCCACAGCAGCGCGCCTCCGTACTGGGCGTCGAAGACCACGGAGTGGAAGCGCCGGTCCGCCTCCAGGACGAGCAGCGCCGCCGCGAGCACCGGGAACGCGATCAGCACGAGGATCGAGGTGAACAGGACGTTCCAGGTGAAGATGGGCATCCGGAACATGGTCATGCCCGGCGCCCGCATCCCGATGATGGTGGTCAGGAAGTTCACCGAGCCGAGGATCGTGCCGAAGCCGGACAGCGCGAGCCCCATGATCCACAGGTCGGCGCCGATGCCGGGGGAGTGCTCCAGGCGGTTGAGCGGGGCGTAGGCGAACCAGCCGAAGCTCGCGGGCCCGCTCGGCACGAGCAGCGAGCCGAGCACCATCAGGCCGCCGAAGAGGAACAGCCAGTACGAGAGCATGTTCAGACGCGGGAACGCCACGTCCGGGGCGCCGATCTGGAGCGGCATGATCTCGTTGGCGAAGCCCGCGAACGTCGGCGTCGCGAACAGCAGCAGCATGATCGTGCCGTGCATCGTGAACATCTGGTTGAACTCTTCGTTGGTCATCACCTGCAGGCCGGGGCGGGCCAGCTCGGCGCGCATCAGGAGCGCCATCACCCCGGCGATCAGGAAGAAGACGAACGACGTGATCAGATAGAGATGGCCGATCTTCTTGTGGTCGGTGGTGGTGAGCCAGTCGACGACGATCCGGCCCGGTGTCCGCTCCCGCGCCGGACGCTCCGCCGCCCGCACCGTCTCCGTCCCCATGCCTGCCCCTTCGCCGTCGCGTCCTGGGCTGCCCGAAGCACAGGCCATGATGCTCGCGTGCCCCGGACTCCGACAGGGGGCGTACGGCCGCAGTGCGCCGGGGCGCGCTCCGGCCCGCGGTACCCGAACGAAGGGAATCACGAATTCCCCGCACTCCGTCACCTCCCGTACGGGGCCCGGAAATCGGAAAGGGAAAGGGCCAGGAGAAGGCATTCGCGGGGATTCGTACAGGCCTTCCCGGGGTTCTCCATCACCCCGGCGACGGCACTTGGGGAAGGCCGTGCGAAACGGTCGCGAGAACGTCGGAGTTCGCCCCGAATTCGGCCCGGACGGGGACGGAACCGCTCGTACGTGTGACGGAGTCGGACCGAAACGCACGTCGTGATCCTGTGACAAAAGCGTGACCGGAGGGGTATCCGTGACGCATGGTGCGCGGGCCGGCCCTTCCGTGCCGCGACCCGGCCGCCTACCGTGGCGGACATGGCACCCATCCCGACTCCCCCCGTCGAACCCCAGGACAGCCCGGACTCCTACGTCGGCCTCGACGCCGCCGAGGCCGAGAGCCGGGCGCGCGCCCGCGGCTGGACCACCGTGAGGTCGGTGCCGCCGGGCACGTTCATCACCATGGAGTACCTCGCCGGACGGCTGAACTTCGAGGTCGAGGACGGCCGCGTGCGGCGCTCCTGGAAGGGCTGACCGTCCGCAGGCGTCCGTACGCGGCGAAGGCCCCGGCTCCTGGGCGGAGCCGGGGCCTTCGCGGTGCCGGGACTGCGGGGCGCGGGGACTGCGGGGCGCGGGGGTGGCTGTGCGTACCGTTCCCGCGGCGCCCGCGGGGTCAGCCGCCGGCGAGGGGCCGTGCCGAGGTGCCGCGCACCCGCTCCGGGTGCTGCGGCCGGCGGGGGCCCGTCGGGGTCACCGGGGTGCGCTCGCAGCGGGCGGTGTGCGGGCCCGGGGC
>NZ_BNBT01000193.1 GCF_014656095.1 Streptomyces longispororuber | reverse complement strand
GGCGGGGCCTGCCGGGCGCGCCGCCGCCCACTGGCCGCCTGGGGCTGCGCCTGCGCGGGCAGGCCCATGGCCTGCGCGGGGTGCGGCTGCGGCGGGGTGTGGTCGTTCGTGGGGTCGTGCGCCGCCAGGGCGTGCTGACCGGTGTCGTCCTGCTGTACGGGGATGCCCCCGGGCGCGGTGACGGGCATGCCGCCCGGCGCCGCGGCGTGCGCGCCGCCCTGCGCGGGCACCTCGGTCCGGACCCCGGCCCGCAGCCCGGCCTGCACTCCGGCGGGAACACTCACCGAGGCCCCGACCTGCGCGGGCCCTGCCTGTACGGGTCCTGCTTGTACGGGTCCTGCCTGCGCGGGCATCGGCTGCGCGGCCCCGCCCTGGGGTGCACCGGCCTGGGGGGCGCCGCCCTGGCCGGCGTTGCCCCGCGGCACGGTTCCCTGCGCCGCACCGAGCTGCGGGGACCCGCCCTGAGCACCGTGCGTGGCGCCCTGCGGCATCCGGCCAGGCAGCGCACCAGCACCAGGCGTTGCACCGGGCGTCCCACTGGGCATCCCACCCGGCGTCCCACCCGTCCCAGCAGGCATCGCACCAGGCATCCCCCCAGGGACCCCGCCCGGCACACCGGCTCCGGGCGCGGCGCCGACGGGCGTGCCGCCGCCCTGCGCGGGCCCGGCCTGCGCGGGCCCGGCCTGCGGGGCGACCCCGCGACCCTGCGCGGCCCTCGTCTGCTGAGTCTGCTGTGCCTGTTGTGCCTGCTGAGCCCTCACCGGCTGCGCCCCAACCGGCTGCCCACCGGCACCCGGCGCCCCGGGGACACGCGCACCCGGTGCCCCGGGGACATGCGCACCCGGCACGGCACCGCCCCGCCCGACACCGCCCTGCCCCGCCGCGCCCTGCGCGTCGTCGACCGGTGTGCCGCCGACCTGCTCCGCGCCGCCCTGCGCCTCGCTGCCCGCCTCCCGGTCCGCCTCGGCCGGGGGCAGCGCGAAGACACGGCTGTTGGACGCCTCCTCCGCCGCGGCCCGCTCCCGGGCGGCGGCCAGGGCGCGCCGGGCCCGGCGGCCACCGGGGCGCGGCGCCTCGGCGCCCTCCCCGTGCCCGGCCACGGGCCCACCGCTCACCTCCGGCGCGGCACCCGTCCCCGACGGCAGCGCGGCCAGCGCCTGCGGCTCACCCACCCGCCGGGCACGCCGCCCCGAAGGCACCGGCTCACCCTGGGACGGCATTCCCGGGGACGGCACCCCCTGGGGAGGCACGGTTTCGCCGAGCGCGGCCGACCCGGCGGCGTGCTCGGCCGCGGTCATCACGGCACCCTCGGCAGGGCTCGGCCGGCCCCGGCGCCGACCGGTGCCCCCCGACGTACCGCCGGACGTACCGGTGGCCGCGTCCGCCAAGGGGGCCGGTTCGGCCTCCACGGGGCCGTGCGCCACGGCACGGCGCCTGCGCCGGCCGGTGCCGCCGGGGCCGGACTCCGTGCCCGTACCGGCGGAACCGCCCGTACCGGCAGTCCTAGGGGCACCGGCCGCGGTCTCCTGAGCGGGGCTCGGGACGCCCGTGCCCTCCGTGTCGTCGGCTTCCGCCGCACCGGGAACGCCGCTGTCCAGGAAGGAGTCCACCGAGGAGCGCCGGGCCCGCCGCCGTCCGCCCCCGGGGGCCGACGCCTGCTCGGGCACCAGGCCACCGGCCGCCGGACCCGGGGTCTCCGTGGAGGCCTCAGCGGTTGTCGCCGGTCCCCCGGAGCCCTCGCCGATCGGCACCTCAAGGACGTACGCGCTGCCGTTCGTGCCCGGCACCTCGTGCGTCTGGAGCACGCCGCCGTGCGCGCGCACGATGCCGCGGACGACGGGGCCGTGGACCGGGTCCCCGCCGTCGTACGGTCCGCGTACCTCGATGCGGACGACCTCGCCGCGCTGGGCGGCCGCCACGACCACGGTCGAGTCGACGTACCCGGACGCGGCTTCGGGGCGCGACGCCACGGCGTCCGCGCGCGTGTTGCCGGTGGCGTCGATGCCGGCCACGTCGGCGATCAGGTGCGCGAGCGCCGTCGCGAGCCGGCGGGCGTCCACGTGGACCTCGATCGGCGGCGCGTGCACGGCGAACTGGATGCGCCCGGGCCCGATCAGCTCGACGGCCCCGTCGACGCCCGCCGCGACGACGGCGTCCAGCGGCGCGGCCGCGCGCGACAGCGCCTCCTCGCCCGCCTCCAGGCGCTGGAAGCCCAGGACGTCGTCCACGAGGGTCGTCATGCGCGCGTACCCGGCGGACAGGTGGTGCAGGACCTGGTTGGCCTCCGGCCAGAGCTGGCCGGCGTCGTCGGCGGCGAGCGCGGCGAGTTCGCGCCGCAGCTCGTCCAGCGGGCCGCGCAGGGACCGGTCGAGGACGGCGACGAGCTGCCGGTGCCGGGCGGCGAGGGCGTCGTACCGCTCCTGCTCGCGCTCGGCGAGCTCCTCGTGCCGGTCCTTCTCGCGCTCCGCGAGCGCCGCGTAGCGCTCCTGCTCGGCCGCGAGTTCCTCCTCGCGGCGCTCGGCGGCCTCCCGCAGCTCCTCGGCGTGCCGGGCGACGGCCGCCTCGTACTTCTCGGCCAGCGCGTCGTACGGCCGCCGGTCCGTGAACGTCATGACCGCGCCGACGAGCTGGTCGCCGTCGCGCACCGGAGCCGTCGTCAGGTCGACCGCGACCTTCTCGCCGCTCTTGGTCCACAGCACCTGGTTGCGTACGCGGTGCTTGCGCCCGGAGCGCAGCGTGTCCGCGAGCGGGGACTCCTCGTACGGGAACGGCTCGCCGTCGGCGCGCGAGTGCAGGACCAGGGGGTGCAGCTCCTGCCCGCCGAGGTCGCTCGCCCGGAAGCCCAGTATCTGCGCGGCGGCCGGATTGACGAGCACGACCCGGCCGTCGGTGTCCGTGCCCACGACGCCTTCCGCGGCGGCCCGCAGGATCATCTCGGTCTGCCGCTGCGAACGCGCCAGCTCGGCCTCGGTGTTCAGCGCGCCGGACAGGTCGCGTACGACGATCATCAGCATCTCGTCGCCGCTGTAACTGCTGTACCCGCCGTGGCCGTAGCGCTCGTCGTAGGCGTGCCGGCTGTCCTCCAGGTTCGAGCTGGTGACCTCGACGGGGAACTCGGTGCCGTCCGTCCTGCGGGCGATCATCCGCTTCGGCTTGGTCCGTCCGCGTTCGTCCGTCGTGTCCGGTCGGCGCATGGAGCCGGGGATGAGCCGGGAGTCGAACTCCGGCAGCAGATCGAGCAGTCCGCGCCCCACGAGCGCGGTGCCGGGCGCCTCGAAGGCCTCGAGCGCGATGGCGTTGGCGTTGATGACGGTCCCGTTGGCGTTGACGAGCACCAGCGCGTCCGGGAGCGCGTCGAGTATGGCTGCGAGGCGAGCAGCGCCTCGGGATGGCCTGCTGCTCACGACGACGCTTCCTCCCTGGTTACCGCATCTTGCCGACCGCCGAGGCCATCTTGCCCCGCGGCCCGCGGCATGTCACGGGACGGAAGTCTACGGGGAGCGGTTGCGGGCGCGACGCCGGATGAGCCGGATGTGCGGTCATGAGAGGGAGACCGCACGCAGAAGCTGTGCGTACGCCGAGGCCCTCCCGGTCGCGTGACCACCCGACGGCGCGCCAGCCCGGAACTCGGCCCAGGAGTTGGCCGGTCCCCCCTCCGGTCCCCCTCCCGGGACGCCGACCGGGGCCCCTGCCGAAGCCCTTCACAGAAACGGCACAGCACGCGCCGCGACGGGCCGCCACGCGCGCGTGGATGCCGACGGCGGGTGGCCCGGCCCGGCAGAGCGCCGGGGCGGGCCCCCACGCGCGCGTGGGGGCGCGGCCGGACCGGGGCGTGCCGGTCGGCAGCGCGGCCCGCGGCCACGGTGCCCCGTCACGCGCGGGTGGACGGCAGCACCGGGACGAGGTTGTTCCACCGCCCGACCTCGCACCCGTCGGTGCGCCGGAACGAGGCGTCGACGGGCCGCCCCTTCCAGGTACCCGTCACCCGGGCCGTCTGCGGGCCGCCGTACACCTGGGTGCACATGGCGCCGTGCGGCACCGGCTTGAAGGGGTCGATCCCCTCACCCGCGAGCTGCTCCAGCCGCTCGCAGGCGGCCCCTGCCGACGGATGACTGCCCCCCGCCGGCCGGCACTCCAGCTTGTACGTCGTGGCCGCCCCGCCGCCCCCTTCGGAGAAGGTGACCGTCAGCCGGTCCCGGCCGACCGCGTGGTCCCGTACGTCGCCCGGGGCGGGCAGGTGGTCCAGGAGGGGCAGGTGGTCCCGGGCGGCCCGGTCGACGGGCGCTCCGGGGGAGACGGTGTGTGCCGCGGCGGCGGGCGGGGCGGCAAGGGCGAGGACGGACGCGGCGAGGGAGGCGGCAGCGAGGAGCTTGGCGGCGGTGTGGGGCGGGGTGGTGGCGCGGGACGGGGTGGCGGCGGTGCGGAAGGGGCGGCGCTCGATGACGGGTTTCACGGGGTCTCCCTTGGGGTGCGCGGTTTCTGCTCGCGCCGGCCGGAAGGGCAGGCGCCTACCGCCCCCTCTAACGCCCCCGAAAGCGCGACGTTGCGGCCCGCCCAGCGCTTTGCCCTCCAGGGCGCCCGGCTAGTACCGTGGAGGCCGCGATTGGTGACGTGACCCCTGGCTGTGTCATCATCTGCACGCGCACCCACGCTCGCGTGGGTGTCAGGTTGGAGGCGTCGCCTAGTCCGGTCTATGGCGCCGCACTGCTAATGCGGTTTGGGCCTTAAAGCCCATCGAGGGTTCAAATCCCTCCGCCTCCGCACTTGATCACCGAAGCCCCGGTCCACTGGACCGGGGCTTCGGTGTTTCCGTCACACGCCCCGCCGCGCACCACGCCCGACGCCTGGCTCCACGTCCGCCCCCAGGCCCACCTGCTCCGGCCCCGAGCGTGTTTCCGCAGGTCACAAGGGGTGTGGCCAATGGATTTCACATGGCGGCGGCAGTCATGTAATGTTCTTCCTGTCGCCGCGAGCGGGCCGAAAGGACCGGGAAGCGAAGACAAAAACAAAACAAGCACTCGTAGCTTAACGGATAGAGCATCTGACTACGGATCAGAAGGTTGCAGGTTCGAATCCTGCCGAGTGCACAGCAGATCAGAGGTCCCGGAGAGATCCGGGGCCTCTGGCGTTTCCGGGGCGTACAGCAGCGAAGTACAGCAACGCCGGTGATCGCCGAGACCGATGGACTCAGGCACTGCCCCGGACAGCGGCGGAGAGCTGGTCGAGCGCCGAGACTGTCCGGTGCCGGGTGGCGACTGGGCTTTTTCTCGCCTCCACGTGGAGCTTGAGCCACTCCAGTGTCCAGCAGCCGTTCGAGTTGATCCCGCTCCACGCCCCCCCCGATCGGGAACCTGCCGTATGGCCACGAGGTGCGACGACCCCGGTGGCCGTCCGCGTCCACCGGCCCCGAACTGTGGGTTCGGGGCCGGTGGCGTAGCGGGGTCGGCTACTTGGCGGGGATGACGCAGGCGTTGGGGACGTAGCCCTTGGTGCCGCGGTAGGTGATGTAGCCCCAGCCGTTCCAGTTCTTGCCGCCGCACTTGGTGTAGCGGCCGCCGGTGAGGCCCTTGTGCCAGCAGCCCGTGGTGTTCTTGTACATCAGGCGCAGGGCCGTCGCGTTGTCGCGCGGGCTCTTGCGGATCTTGATGTTCTCCCTGGCCTTGATGAGCTCACCGCCGCACCCCGCCGCCGCGGCCTTGACCGTCGTGGCCCCGGTCGGCGCGGTCACGGCCGCCGAGGCCGTCGGTGCCGTCGTGAGCAGGGACAGGGCGGCCACGGCCGCGGGCGCGAACAGGCGCTTCTTCATGGACTTCTCCGTTTGGTGCTTCCCCGTGGGGCCGCCGGGCGTGCCCGGCGGCCCTCCTTCGCGCCATGTGTACCTGACAAGATCGACGATCTCCAACCGGATGCGGGGGCGGTCCGCACGCGCCCCCTTGGCCTGCTGGTCCGCTGGTCGGGGCCCGTCGCGGGGGCGTTGTCAGTGGTGTGCGTCATGCTCGGTTGCATGACGTGGTGGTGCACGGGGGTGCGGTGGCAGGCGGAGGGCAGGCCTGCCCTCGGCTGGTACGGGCCCGGGCGGGGGCAGCGCGAGAGCGTGGTGGCGTACGGCAGCGCGCTGGCCTTCCGGGCGCGGGGGGAGCGCCGGTGCCTCGGGGTGTGGCGCGGCGGGCGGTGGACGCCGTGCCCGGCGGGTGCGACGGTGGCGGGGCGGGCCACGCGGGGCCAGTGCGAGGAGTGCGCGCGCGTCGACCGGGCGCACTCGGTCGCGGCGGACACCTTCGCCGACGACCCGCGGCCGTACCACGTGTACGTGGCATGGTTCGGCCCCGGTTTGGTGAAGGTGGGCATCACCGGGGTCGCGCGGGGCGGCGCGCGGCTCCTTGAGCAGGGCGCGGTGGCGTACTGCCGGCTGGGGCGCGGCCCGCTCATGGCGGCGCGCCGTACCGAGGAGCTGCTGCGCGTCGCGCTCGGCGTGCCGGACCGGATCCCGTATGCCCGCAAGCGGGCCCTGCGGGCACGGCTGCCGGAGAGGGCCGAGCGGGCGCGGGAGCTGGCGGAGCTGCACCGCCGCGCGAGCGGGCTCGGCGGGTGGCCCGACTCGCTGGAGCGGCTGCCGTGCGACGTCGTGGACCACGCCGAGGTGTTCGGCCTCGGCGACGGTGGGGTGGACGTGGCGGGGGTGGTGGGTGAGCTCGTGGACGGTGGCGTGGTGGCCGGCACGCTGGTCGCTGCCGCCGGGCCGGACCTGCACCTGGCGGTGCGGGGCGGGGGCTCGGTGGTGCTCGATGGGCGGGTGTTGAGCGGGTGGCGGCTGGAGGCCTTGGACGGGGGTGAGGGCGAGGGTTCGGGTTCGGGTTCGGGGGTGACTGTTCCGGTGCGGGCCATACCCGCTGTGCAGGGTGGGTTGTTCTGACTCCGGTCTGGGGCTGGGGTCGGGGCTGGTGTGCCTGTTTGCCTGTGGGCCTGTCGTGATCGGCGGTGGTTGGCCTGGTGGGGGCAGCGGGTCGGGTTCGGTCTGTTCGCTGACCGGAAGGTCAAAAGTGGCTGCCCGTTCGGCAAGGAGTGGCGGCTGAGCTGGACAGGCGGCCGGGCCGCCCGTGACGGTGGGTGCCATGACTGATCACATGACGACAGGGCCCGTCGGTCCCTTCGAACCGCCTTACTGCTCCGTGGTGTTCACGTCCCTCCGCACCTCGGTGGACGACGGTTACGAGGAGACCTCGCGGCGTATGGAGGAGCTGGTGGCGACGGCCCCCGGCTTCCTCGGGGCGGACTCGGCCCGGACACCGGGCGGACTGGGGATCACCGTGGCGTACTTCCGGGACGCGGAGGCGGTGAAGGCGTGGCGCGACGCCCCGGAGCACCGGGAGGCGCGCAGACGGGGGCGGGTGGAGTGGTACGAGGAGTACGCGGTGCACGTGGGGACGGTGGAGCGGAGCTATCGCGGTGAGCGGTGTGGGGGAGATGAGTGAGCAGGGGGCGACGGTGGTGGGGCGTGAGAACGGGGCGCGGCTGTTCGGGGTGGTGTGAGGGGGCGCCCCGGGCCCTCGCGCTCCCGGGCCCTCGCGTCCCCGGGCCTTCGCGCCCCCGGCCCCTCGCGCTCCCGGGCCTTCGCGCCCCCGGCCCCTCGCGCCCCCGGCCCCTCGCAGGGCGCCCCAGACCCGCCCCTTTCCCGTAACCAAGGAGCTCCGCCCCCTGGACCCCCGGCCCCATCGGCGCTCCGCGCCTCGTCCTCAAACGCCGGACGGGCTGGAACATCCAGCGGCCAAGACCCCCGCAAGGCCCCCCGCGCAAGGCCCAGGGGCCAGGCTTCTCAGGGAATTCACAGGCACCCCCAAGCCCCCTCTCACGACCCGCGCGCACGCTGAGGGGCATGACCACGACCTCGCCCCAGGGGCGTACCGAACTGCTCAGGCCGGACGGGAGTCCCGTCCGCGTGCTCGTCGTGGACGACGAGGTGTCGCTCACCGAGCTGCTGTCCATGGCGCTGCGCTACGAGGGCTGGGAGATCCGCAGCGCCGGCAGCGGCGCGGAGGCCGTGCGGGCCGCGCGGAGCTTCCGGCCGGACGTCGTCGTGCTCGACATGATGCTGCCCGACATGGACGGTCTTTCCGTGCTCGGCCGGCTGCGGCGGGAGCTGCCGGGGGTGCCGGTGCTGTTCCTCACGGCCAAGGACGCCGCCGAGGACCGCGTCGCCGGGCTCACGGCGGGCGGCGACGACCAGGTGACCAAGCCGTTCGGCCTGGAGGACGTCGTCGCGCGGCTGCGCGGGCTGATCCGCCGGACCGGGGCGGTGCCCGGCCGGCGCTCCGACTCCGTGCTCACCGTCGGCGACCTCACCCTCGACGAGGACAGCCGCGAAGTGACCCGCGGCGGGGAGTCCATCCACCTGACCGCCACCGAGTTCGAACTGCTGCGGTACCTGATGCGCAACCCGCGGCGCGTGCTCAGCAAGGCACAGATCCTCGACCGGGTGTGGAGCTACGACTTCGGCGGCCAGGCCAACGTCGTCGAGCTGTACATCTCGTATCTGCGCCGGAAGATCGACGCCGGGCGGGAGCCGATGATCCACACCCGGCGCGGCGCCGGGTACCTGATCAAACCCGCCACCGCGGCGGCGTGATCCCGGGCGGGTCACGCACACCCGTCACTGTGCAAAGGGGGCCGCCCGCTCCCTCCATAGGCCCCGCCCGGCCCGCTCTTGTACGGCGTATGGCACCTCCTCTACGGTGTACGACGACCTCGTCCCGTACACCGTAGAAGCGAAGGAGCCCGTATGACGGCGACCACCGCCGGGCCTCCCGGGCCTCCCGGGCCGGCCGCCGCACCGCGCGACCGGCATCCGCGGCGCTGGCTGATCCTCGGCGTCATCTGCCTGGCCCAGCTCACCGTGCTGCTCGACAACACCGTCCTGAGCGTCGCCATCCCCTCGCTGACCAGGGAACTCGACGCCTCGTCGGCCGACATCCAGTGGATGGTCAACGCGTACTCGCTCGTCCAGTCCGGCCTGCTGCTCACCGCGGGCAGCGCAGCCGACCGCTACGGCCGCAAGAAGATGCTCACCGCGGGCCTCGTGCTGTTCGGGGCCGGCTCCCTCGCCGCGGGCCTGGCGCAGACGTCCGGGCAGCTCATCGCGGCCCGGGCCGGGATGGGCGTGGGCGGCGCGCTGCTGATGACCACCACGCTCGCGGTCGTGGTGCAGATCTTCGACGACGACGAGCGGGTGAAGGCGATCGGCCTGTGGGCGACCGTCAACTCCCTCGGGTTCGCGGCCGGGCCGCTGATCGGGGGCGTCATGCTGAACCACTTCTGGTGGGGCGCGATCTTCCTGGTCAACATCCCCGTGGCGCTGCTCGGCGTCGCGGCCGTGGTCAAGCTGGTCCCCGAGTCCAAGAACCCCCGGGGCGACCGCCCCGACCTGCCCGGCGCGCTGCTCTCCACGGTCGGCATGGGCTCGGTCGTGTACGCGATCATCTCCGGCCCCCCGCACGGCTGGACGTCACCGCAGGTCCTGGTGGCGGCGGGCGTCGGCGTGGCCGTCCTCGCGGCGTTCGCGCTGTGGGAGCTGCGGGTCCCGTACCCGATGCTGGACATGCACTTCTTCCGCGACCAGAAGTTCGTCGGCGCGGTGACCGGCGCGATCCTCGTCGCCTTCGGGATGGGCGGCTCGCTCTACCTGCTCACCCAGCACCTCCAGTTCGTCCTCGGCTACGAGCCGCTGGAGGCCGGGCTGCGCACCGCGCCGCTCGCGGTCAGCGTGGTCGTGCTCAACACGGCGGGCATCGGCGCGCGCGTGCACGCCCGGCTGGGCAGCCCGGTCACGATCCTGGTCGGCATGACCATGCTGGCGGGCGGGCTCGCGGTGATCGCGACGCTCGGCGGCCACGACTACGCGGGCATGCTCGTGGGGCTCGTCGTCATGGGCGCGGGCATCGCGTTCGCCATGCCCGCGATGGCCAACGCCATCATGAGCGCCATACCGCCGCAGAAGGCCGGGGTGGGCGCGGGCGTCAACGGCACGCTCGCCGAATTCGGCAACGGCCTCGGCGTCGCGGTGCTCGGCGCCGTCCTCAGCTCCCGCTTCTCGGCGCTCGTCGCGGTCTCCGCCGCGTCCTTCCCCGCGGCGCTCGCGGCGGCGGACTCGGCGGCCGAGCGGCAGCGGATCGCCGACGCGTTCTCCTCGGGCCTGGAGACGAGCCAGTTGGTGGGCGCGGGCGCGGTGTTCCTCGGCGGCGCCCTCGCGGCGGCGTTGTTGTGGCGGGCCGAGCGGGCAGACTCAGGGCGACAGCACACGCCGGGCCCCGGGCCACACGCCCCGGACCCGGGGCAGCACGCCTCCGGCCCCGCGGGCCGGCCGTCCGCATAGCATCGGGGGCGGGTGCGCCGGAGTGCTCCGGCGGACCCGCCCGGGCCCGCCGGGAAGAGGATCCGTACCAGGAAGGTCCGCCATGGTGAAGGCAGCCGACCGCGCGAGTCGACCGGCGCGCGCGAGTGTCTGGCTGGACGGCAAGGCGCGGCGCGGTGCCGCCCGCAAGGGCGACCAGCCGTCCGGGCTCGACCGGGACCGCATCACCGGGGCGACGGTCCGGCTGCTCGACGCGGAGGGGCTCGCCAGGTTCTCCATGCGCAGGCTCGCCGCCGAGCTGGAGGTCACGGCGATGTCCGTGTACTGGTACGTGGACACCAAGGACGACCTGCTGGAGCTCGCCCTGGACGCGGTGGGCGCCGAGGTGCGGCTGCCCGACACCGGCTCCGACCCGGCCGCGTGGCGCGAGCACCTGCGCGCCCTGGCCGCGGAGTACCGGGCGCTGCTGATCCGCCACCCGTGGGTGTCGCCGCTGGTGGGCCGGTTCCTGAACATCGGGCCGAACTGGCGGCGGTACTCCTTCGCCGTGCAGCAGGCGGTGCGCAACACCGGCCTCCCGCCCCGGGAGCGCAACGGCGCGATCGCCGCGGTGTTCCAGTTCGTGTACGGGTACGGGTACGGCACCATGCAGGGCCACTTCAGCGCGCGGTCCGCGGAGGCCGGGATGACGACGGAGGAGTACTTCCGCGAGGCGCTCGGCACGGTCGAGCAGGGGCTCCCGCACGACGAGACGATCCGCGGCGCCCGGGAGCTGATGGACTCCCGCGGCGAGGAATCCGTCGCCGAGATGTGGGACCGGGACTTCGAGGCCGCGCTCGACCTGCTGATCGCGGGCATCGAGAGCCTGCTCGCCCGCCGCTGAGGCCACGGGCGGGCCGCACCCGGGAGCCCGTACGCCACGCGCGCGAGCCCGCGGCCGTACCCGGGAGCCGTACCCCACGCGCGCGAGCCCGTGGATTCGGCCCCCCCCGGGAGCCCGTACGACAGAAGGGGCCCGGCACGCTCGCTCGTGCCGGGCCCCTCTCTCGTAGGCATGGGGCGCCTACGCCCCGGGCAGCACCTCGCCGCGCACCGCCTGGATGTCCAGCTCCACCTTCAGCGTGGTGCCGATCGCGGCGATCCCGGCGCGCAGGACCTGGTTGTAGTTCATGGCGAAGTCCTCGCGCCGCAGCTCGGCGGTGGCGCGGAAGGCGGCACGCGTGCCGCCCCAGGGGTCGGCGCCGGTGCCGAGGTAGGTCAGGTCGAGGTCCACGGGCCGGACGACGCCGCGCATCGCGAGCTCGCCGCGCACGGTCCACCGGTCGGTCCCCGCGGGCTCCAGGCCCGTCGAGCGGTAGGTGATCTCCGGGTGGGCGGTCACGTCCAGGAAGTCGGGGCCGCGCAGGTGGTCGTCGCGCATGCCGTTGCCGGTGTCGATGGAGTCGGCCCGGATGACCGCCTCCACGCCGGACTTCGCCACGTCCTCGGAGACCTCGATCCGGCCCGAGAAGGCGGTGAACCGCCCGTGCACGCTGGAGATCCCCAGGTGCTGGGCGACCGCGCCCACGGAGGAGTGGGCGGGGTCGATCGTCCACGGCCCGGGGGGCGGCAGCTCGTTGCCGCCCGCCCGCGCGAGCACCACGGTGCCGACCTCGGCCCGCCCACTGGCGGTGACCAGGGCGGTGGCGGCGGCGGGCGCGTACCCGACGGCGGTCACGATGACGGTGTACGGGCCCGCGGCCAGGGCGGTGGTGTCGCGCACCACGCCCTCCGCGTCCGCCTCCGCGCGCAGCACCTGCGCCCCCGTCATGTCGGTGACGGTCACGACGGCGTGCGGTACGGCCCAGCCGTCCCGTGTCGAAATCCGCGCGCTGATCCCCATAAGCCTTCTCCCCTTGTGCGCCCGGGCGGGCGCCGCTCCCGCGGGACCGTGCCCGTCGCGGAGTCTGCTGATCGTTGGTCGAGGTGGGCCGTGACCCACGCGTTCGGCCCCCGGCGGCGGCGAACCGGCCGTCCCCTGCCGTACACGTCGCCGCCGTACCGGGGGCCTGGCCCGCCCCGGGCCGCGTCCGCTCGTACGCGGCCGGGGGCGGGGTCCGGTCACTCGCCCGGGTGGGCGAGTTCGATCTCGTGGCCGTCCACGCCCTCGCCGGTGACGGCGAGCGTGGTGGCCACGGGCGGGTACCCGGCGGCGATGACGGTGTAGTCGCCGCCGTCCAGGTCGGTGAAGGCGTACGCCCCGTCCGGCCCGGTGGTCGCGGTGGCGACGACGTTGCCCGCCGCGTCCACCAGGGTGACCCGCGCGTCGGCCAGCGGCCCGCCGGCGGCCCGCACCGTGCCGAGCACCCGGGCGCCGGCCCGCAGCTCGACCTCGACGCGGGTGACGCCCACGGCGCCGACCTCGACGGGCAGCGCCGCCGGCCGGTGCCCGGCCGCGTTGACGGCGATGGTCACGGTGCCGGGGACCAGCTCGCCGAAGGTGAACTCGCCCTGCTCGCCGGAGGCCCCGGTGGCGAGGACGTCCCCGCGCACGTCGGTCACGACGACCATGGCGCCGGACAGCGGCTGTTTGCCCTCGGCGCTGCGCACGACGCCGCTCAGCCCGCTGGTGCCGCTGAGGAGCACGTCGTAGGAGAGCGGCTCCTCGCCGACCACCACGGTCGAGGCCTGCGGCTGGAACCCGTCGGCGGAGGCGATCAGGACGTACGACCCGGCGCCCGGGGCGTCCACGGCGTACGAGCCGTCGGCGCGGGCGACCGAGCGCCCGACCTGCCGGCCGCCGAGGGAGATCAGCGTGACCGCGGACCCGGGCACGGGCGCGCTCTCGGCGCCGCGCACGAAGCCGCGTACCGGAATCCCGCCGGCCGCGGGCGGCTCGCCCCCGGCGGAGGCCTGGACGGCCGCCGGCTGCGGGGCGGCGGC
>NZ_BNBT01000192.1 GCF_014656095.1 Streptomyces longispororuber | reverse complement strand
GGCCCGGCTGCGGCACGAGGCCGCCGTCGCGGGGGCCGTGGCGGCCGGGGCCCGCGGACTGCTCGCGCACGTCGAGGTGTCGCTCGCCCGGGCGGACGAGGAGCGGGCGGCCGCCGAGCGGGCCAGGGAGGCGCGCGAGCGGGAGCTGGCCGCCGCGCGGAACCAGGGGCGCGAGCTGAAGGCGGAACTCGACAAACTGACGGATTCAGTTCACCGGGGCGAGGTACTAGGAGCGGAGAAGCGGCTGCGAATCGAGCAGCTCGAGACCAAGGCGCTGGAGGAGCTCGGTGTGGAACCGGCGGGGCTCGTGGCGGAGTACGGGCCCGACCAACTCGTGCCGCCCTCGCCCCCCGCCGAGGGCGAGGAGCTGCCGGAGGACCCTGAGCACCCGCGCAACCAGCCCCGGCCGTACGTCCGCGCGGAGCAGGAGAAGCGGCTGCGGTCAGCCGAACGGGCGTACCAGCGGCTCGGGAAGGTCAACCCGCTCGCCCTGGAGGAGTTCGCGGCGCTGGAGGAGCGCCACCAGTTCCTCAGCGAGCAGCTCGAGGACCTGAAGAAGACCCGCGCCGACCTGCTCCAGGTGGTGAAGGAGGTCGACCAGCGCGTCGAGCAGGTCTTCACCGAGGCCTACCGCGACACGGCCCGGGAGTTCGAGGGCGTCTTCAGCAGGCTCTTCCCCGGCGGCGAGGGACGGCTGATCCTGACCGACCCCGAGAACATGCTCGCCACCGGCGTCGACGTCGAGGCCCGGCCGCCCGGCAAGAAGGTCAAGCGCCTGTCGCTGCTCTCCGGCGGCGAGCGCTCCCTGACGGCCGTGGCGCTGCTGGTGTCGATCTTCAAGGCGCGGCCCAGCCCGTTCTACGTGATGGACGAGGTCGAGGCGGCGCTCGACGACACCAACCTCCAGCGGCTCATCCGCATCATGCAGGAGCTCCAGGAGGCCTCGCAGCTCATCGTGATCACGCACCAGAAGCGCACGATGGAGGTCGCGGACGCGCTGTACGGCGTCTCGATGCAGGGCGACGGCGTCTCCAAGGTGATCAGCCAGCGGCTGCGCTGACCCCGGCCGCCGCGGCACGGCGCGGAGCCGTGCCCTCCCTTTCTCTTGATCAACTTCATTCGGCTTCAAGCCTTGAACTCAACTTGTGACCAGTAGGGATTCAATTGGTTCACATCGAACTATTGACTTCGAAACTTGAAGGCATAGTCTCTGCAACGTTGCTTTTACCTTCAGGTGGTGGGCGACGTGAAGTTGTGCGCCACTTGAAGAACTCGCCCCCACCCCGGCAGCGACGCCGGTGGCCCGAGGAGTACACGTGACCAGCACGCAGGCGCCGACGCCCCCCGCCAGAGATGCCCACCCGGACCATCTCGGCCATGTCATCTTCATCACGGCGGCAGCCGCGATGGGCGGATTCCTCTTCGGCTACGACAGCTCCGTGATCAACGGCGCCACCGTGGCCATCCAGCACCGGTTCGACGTGGACGCCGACACGCTCGGCTGGATCATCGCCACCGCGCTGCTCGGCTGCGCCGTCGGTGCCGCCGTCGCCGGCCGGCTCGCGGACCGCATCGGCCGCATCCGCGTCATGCAGATCGCCGCCGTGCTCTTCGCGGCCAGCGCCGTCGGCTCGGCCCTGCCCTTCGCCGCCTGGGACCTCACGGTGTGGCGGCTGATCGGCGGCATCGGCATCGGCATGGCCTCCGTGATCGGCCCGGCCTACATCGCCGAGGTCGCGCCGCCCGCGTACCGGGGGCGCCTCGCCTCCTTCCAGCAGGCCGCCATCGTCATCGGCATCGCCGTGTCGCAGCTCGTCAACTGGGGCATCCTCAACATGGCCGACGGCGACCAGCGCGGCAAGCTCGCCGGTCTGGAGGCCTGGCAGTGGATGCTCGGCGTCATGGTCGTCCCCGCGCTCCTCTACGGCCTGCTGTCCTTCGCCATCCCCGAGTCGCCGCGCTTCCTGATCTCCGCAGGACGCCGCGCCGAGGCCCGCAAGGTGCTCGCCGAGGTCGAGGGCACGCACATCGACCTGGACGCCCGCGTCGACGAGATCGAGCGGGGCATGCACAGGGAGCACAAGTCGACGTTCAAGGACCTGCTCGGCGGCCGCTTCGGCTTCCTGCCGATCATCTGGATCGGCATCGGGCTCTCGGTCTTCCAGCAGCTCGTCGGCATCAACGTGATCTTCTACTACTCGAACCAGCTCTGGCAGTCCATCGGCAAGGACCCCTCCAGCTCGTTCCTGTACTCCTTCGAGACCTCGATCGTGAACATCGTCGGTACGGTGATCGCGATGGTCCTGGTCGACCGCATCGGCCGCAAGCCGCTCGCCCTGATCGGCTCCGCGGGCATGGCGGCGGCGCTGTTCACCATGGCCTGGGCGTTCTCCTACCGCACCGGCTCCGGTGACGACGTGTCGCTGCCGCACGCCCAGGGCCTGACCGCGATCATCGCCGCCAACGCGTTCGTGCTCTTCTTCGCCTTCTCCTGGGGCGTCATCGTCTGGGTGCTCCTCGGCGAGATCTTCCCCAACCGCATCCGCGCCGCCGGTCTGGGCGTGGCCGCCTCCGCGCAGTGGCTCGCCAACTTCGCGATCACCAAGACCTTCCCGAGCATGTCCGAGTGGTCGCTGAGCGGCTCGTACATCATCTACGGCGCCTTCGCGGCCCTCTCGATCCCCTTCGTCCTGAAGTTCGTCAAGGAGACGAAGGGCAAGACCCTGGAGGAGATGGGCTAAGTCCCCGCTGCCCCCTCCTCCCGCGGGAAGCTGCCCCGGCTCACGGCCCGTCCGTGAGCCGGGGCAGTACGTCTTCCGCGAACAGCCGCAGGCTGCGCCACCCCTCCTCCACGGGCATCCCGCCCACCAGCGGGTGCAGCACGAGGCCGGTGGCGCCGCCCGCCGCGTACGCCACGCACGCGTCCGGCGTCAGGATCCGGTACACGCCCTCCGCGCGCAGCTCCGCCACCGTCGTGGCCGCCGACTTCACGGCCGAGCGGACGCCCTGTCGCTGCCAGGAGGCGTAGGTGCGCGCCTCGTGCAGGACGTGCTCGCCGTATACGGCCCAGGCGCGGTCGGGGTCCTCGGCGAGGTGCAGCAGCGGGGTCACGGCGTCCGGCATCATCGTCCACCCCTGGGTGCCGTACTCCGCCCGCCTCTCCTCGTAGTACGCCGCAAGGTCCGGCAGGTGCGCGCTCGGGAAGAACGGCAGGCCGAGCCGGGCCGCGCGCCGGGCCGCCGCCTTCGACGAGCCGCCGACCAGCAGCGGCGGGTGCGGCCGGGTGCCCGGACGCGGGGTGACCCGCACGGTGCGCCCCCGGAAGGTGAACTCCTCGCCGGTCCAGGCCGCGAGGAGGGTCTCCAGGAGCTCGTCCTGGAGGGCTCCGCGCCGCTTCCAGTCGACGCCGAGGGCCGCGTACTCCTCGGGCCGGTAGCCGATCCCCGCCACCGTCACCAGGCGGCCGCCGCTGAGCAGGTCGAGGACGGCGATGTCCTCGGCGAGGCGCAAGGGGTCGTACAGCGGGCCGATGGCGGCCGAGACGGTCACCGTGAGGCGCCGGGTCGCGCCGAGGACCGCGCCGGCGAAGGCGAACGGCGCGGGCATCCAGTTGTCGGCGGCGCCGTGGTGCTCCTCGGTCTGCACGGTGGTGACGCCGCGCTCGTCGGCGTACGCGGCCATCTCCAGGGCCGCCCGGTAGCGCGCGCCGAGCGCGCCGGGGTCGGGTTCGGGGTCGACGAGGTTGAGGCGTACGACGGTGACGGGCATGCCGGAGTCCCCCTTCACCGGACCCGCCGGGACGGCGGGCCCCTGTCGGCGAAGGGGGACGCTAGCTGACGCAGTGTCAGATGAACAGGCCGCGGGGCCGTCGGGACCGTCAGGCCTTGGTGGCGGCCAGCGCGGTGCCGTCCTCGCCCTCGGTGGCCGTGCCCGCGGGCCCGGCGGGCGCCGCGGCCGCCTGCTCGACGAGCGGCTGGCGCGGCAGCACCGCGTACAGCGCGGCGGCGACCAGGATGGTGACGAGCCAGCCGAGGCCGTTGCGCCCGATCCAGGACGTGGCGAGCGGGCCGCTGAACCAGTCCACCTTGGTGAAGAGCAGCCCCACCACGAGCGCGACGGCCCAGGCGGTCATGGCCTGCCAGGCGAAGCCCGCCTTGTACCAGTAGGCGCTGGTGCGCTTGGTGTCCATCAGGGCGGCGCCGTCGTAGGTCTTGCGGCGCAGCATGTCGATGCCGAAGACGCCGATCCAGGCCGAGAACGCCACCGCTAGCAGCGTGAGGAAGGAGATGAACGAGCCCATGAAGCTGGTGGCCACGTTCATCAGCAGGTAGCCGAAGATCAGGCTGATGATCGCGTTCACGCTGACGGCCCACGCGCGCGGGACCTTGATGCCGAGGGTCATCGCGGTGAAGCCGGCCGAGTACATCGACATCGAGTTGATCAGCAGCATGCCGATCAGCGCCATGATCAGGTACGGCACCGCGATCCACTTCGGCAGCAGGTCGCCGAGGAACGCCACCGGGTCCTGCGCGGACGACAGGCTCGGCGTGGACACGGCCATGACGGCACCCATCAGGACCATCGGCACGACGACGATGGCGGCACCGCCGACCGCGTGGCCGACCAGCGGCTTGTTCGGCGCCGTCCGCGGCAGGTAGCGGGTGAAGTCCGGGCCCGTGGGCACCCAGCTGATGCCGCCCGCGGCGATCGTGCCGATGCCCGCGATCATCATCGCGGTGGAGCCCGCGGGCTGGTCGAAGACCTCGGACCAGTCGGTGTTCGTCAGCAGGTAGACGAGGACCAGGACGCTGAACGCGCCGAAGAGGTACGTCGACCACTGGCTGCACACCTGCAGCACCTTGCGGCCGAGACCCGAGATCAGGAACGTGGCGGCGACGAAGGCGAGCAGCGTGACGACCTTCAGGGCGGTGTTCTGCTTCACCCCGAAGCAGATGTCCAGGACGGTGAGGATCGCGTACGCGCCCGTCACCGCGTTGATGGTCTCCCAGCCCCAGCGCGCGACCCAGATCAGCGAGCCGGGGAAGAGGTTGCCGCGCTGGCCGAAGACCGCGCGCGAGAGGGTCATGCCCGGCGAGCCGCCGCGCTTGCCCGCGATGGAGACCAGGCCGACGAGGCCGTAGCTCAGGACGGGGGAGACGAGGGCGACGACCAGGACCTGCCAGAAGTTCAGCCGGTTCGAGACGATGAGGCCCGCGCCCATGGTGAGCAGCAGAACGCTGATGTTGGCGGCGACCCAGGTGGGGAACAGCTCGCGGGTCCTGCCGTGGCGCTCGGAGTCGGGGACCGGCTCAAGCCCGCGGGTCTCCAGGGCGCCTTCGTGTTCGGCGGTTTCGGCGGTGGTGCTCATGAGGGGGAGTTCCGTGCCTCTCGCTCGGCGTGCGTCGACGTCGTCGCGCGCCGGTGGGGTTTCAGCCAGATGAATCAGGCAGTTGAATCAGAGGGGACTCTACGCGCGTTGACGTGGCCTCTTCCATCGTACTTTAGTCCGAGTAATCACCGCTAGTGGCCTATGTCCCTTGGAGGAAAACACAAGGGGGCTCCCCGGGAGGGCCATGACTGATACTGGGTGAGTTATGGAAATCGTCATCCTCGCTGTAGTCATCGCCGTCGTCATGGTCGGCGCGATCGGCGGGCTGGTCGTCGGCAGCCGCAAGAAGAAGCAGCTCCCGCCGGCCAAGGCCCCGTCGAGCACGCCCACCATCACCCGCCCCCCGGCCGAGCCGCACGTCGGCGACGAGGCCGAGACGCCCCACGACGAGCCGCGCCGCACGATCGAGGAGGTGGACCTGCCGGTCGCCGAGCCGTCGGCGTCCGCGCCCGTCGTCGTCGACGAGCCCGAAGCCCCCGAGGCTCCGCCGGCTCCCGAGATCGAGACCCCCGAGCCCACCGCGGGCCGGCTGGTGCGGCTGCGCGCCCGCCTGTCCCGCTCGCAGAACGCGCTCGGCAAGGGCCTGCTGACCCTGCTCTCCCGCGAGCACCTCGACGAGGACACCTGGGAGGAGATCGAGGACACCCTCCTCACCGCCGACGTCGGCGTCGCCCCCACCCAGGAGCTCGTCGAGCGCCTGCGCGAGCGCGTCCGCGTGCTCGGCACCCGCACCCCGGAGGAGCTGCGCGCCCTGCTGCGCGAGGAGCTCCTCGCGCTCGTCGGCCCGGACCTCGACCGCGCCGTGAAGACCGAGTCCGGCCTGGAGACCCCGGGCATCGTCATGGTCGTCGGCGTCAACGGCACCGGCAAGACCACCACCACCGGCAAGCTCGCCCGCGTCCTCGTCGCCGACGGCAGGTCCGTGGTCCTCGGCGCCGCCGACACCTTCCGTGCCGCCGCCGCCGACCAGTTGCAGACCTGGGGCGAGCGCGTGGGCGCCCGCACCGTGCGGGGGCCCGAGGGCGGCGACCCCGCCTCCATCGCCTTCGATGCCGTCAAGGAGGGCATCGCCGACGGCGCCGACGTCGTCCTCATCGACACCGCGGGCCGCCTGCACACCAAGGCCGGCCTCATGGACGAGCTGGGCAAGGTCAAGCGCGTCGTCGAGAAGCACGCGCCGCTCGACGAGGTGCTCCTCGTCCTGGACGCCACGACCGGCCAGAACGGCCTGGTGCAGGCCCGCGTCTTCGCCGAGGTCGTGGACGTCACCGGCATCGTCCTCACCAAGCTCGACGGCACCGCCAAGGGCGGCATCGTCGTCGCGGTCCAGCGCGAACTGGGCGTCCCGGTGAAGCTGGTCGGCCTCGGCGAGGGCGCCGACGACCTGGCCCCCTTCGAGCCGGAGGCCTTCGTCGATGCGCTTATCGGCGACTGAGGCGGGGCCGGAACGGCCGCACCCCAGTCGCCGACGGGCCGGAACGGCCCCCCTTCCGTACGCCGACGCGCCGGTACGGCACCGTGCCGGTACGACACCGCGCCGGTACGGAGTACGCCGCGTCGGTACGCGCGGCGGCAGCAGGGCCCCGCACCCGGGGGCAGCCGGGGCGGGGCCCTTCCGTGTGCGGCGCCCCGGCGCGCGGGCGGCGTGCCCCGGCGGGCGGTCGGCGTGCTCCGGCGTATCGCAGCGTCACGCGGGCGAGCGGTGCGCCACGTACGCCAGCGTGCCGACGAGCAGACGGGCGTGCGGGGGGCTCGTGGCCGAGTCCGGGGCGGGGGCGCGCAGCCAGCGGACCGGGCCGAGGCCGCCGCGGTCGGAGGGCGGCGCGGTGATGTGGCTGCCGGGGCCGAGGGCGCCCAGGTCCAGGTCCGCGTCGTCCCAGCCCATGCGGTAGAGCAGGCGGGGCAGTTCGGCGGCGGCGCCGGGCGCGACGAAGAAGTGCGCGCGCCCCTCGGGCGTGGCCGCCACCGGGCCGAGGGGCAGGCCCATCCGCTCAAGGCGCACCAGCGCGCGGCGCCCGGCGGCCTCCGCGACCTCGATGACGTCGAACGCGCGGCCCACAGGAAGCATCACCGCCGCCCCCGGGAACTCCCCCCAGGCGTCGATCACCTTGTCGAGCGTGGCTCCGGCCGGGACCTCCGGGGCGAAGTCCAGCGGGTGGGCCCCGGGGGCCGGACAAGCGGCCGCGCCGCAGGAGCAGCGCCCGTCCTGGGCGCGGGCCCCGGGCACCACGGCCCAGCCCCACAGGCCCGTGTACTCGGCGACGGCGGTGCAGTCGGACGCGGCGCCCCGGCCCCGCCGCCGCACCGCTGCGCGCGGCTCCCTGGCGTCCTTGGTGTCCCTGGCGGCCCTGGTGTCCCTGGTGTCCCTGGGGCCTTTGGCCTCTTCGGCCCGGCCGGTCCGGTCGGCGTCCCGCTCGCGCGGCCCGTCCGCTTCCTTTTCGCCGACCCCCCGCCGCGTTTCAGAATCCTTGGTTCCGCGGTCACCGGAACGGGGCTCTTTGGTCCCCCGGATGCCGCCGATCGTGAAGCCCATGCCCCCTCCAACGGGTCGAATGCGCCGTGGTTACGTGACGGAAAAAGATCATGACTCTGCGTTCCGGAATTGCCTTACGCTGTCCGTGCTGCCGTGCGTTCACCCCTCGTGTGCCGAGCGTTCTGCCTCTGTGGGGCAGGCCCGCCGGGGCGCCTCCCGTGGAGCCGGCCCGCGAGGGTGCCGTGCGACCCCGTGCGTCGGTCCGCGTGCGTCCTTCTCGGGGCGCCGTCCGGACGCCTCAAGCCGACTTTCGCTGACTTTCGCCGACTTCCGTCGCCGCATGCTGACGGCGCTCGGGGGATTGGGGGGTGGTGTGCCCCGCGTCCCGCGCCCCTGCATGCTTCGCTCCGCCCACTCGCGGTTGGTATGTGTCAAGTGAATCGCGTGCGGCGGCCCGGGAGTTCATTCGAAGGGGTGGCGAATGGTGGCGTTTCTGCGAACGCCCTCGCCGGAGGGGTGATCGTAGGATTACTTTCAGTACATGGAGCGCGAGCGGTGTGCGCTCGTGGGTATGCCGGAGGCAAGTCGGCTTCCCGTTCGAAGGGTGAGGTTCTCCGGACGGAGGGCCACGAGGCGCGGCATCCTGTTAAAGCTTTACCTAGGACCGCGTACAAGTGTCTTGAGGGATGGGGGCGTTCCAGTGGGCGGCAGTAGCGGTGGCGGTGCGAACGCCGAGAAGCGCCCCAATGAGATGCTCAGCTCCTGGTTCGTGCGCAGCGGCTGGTCGAAGGGCGAGCTGGCGCGCCAAGTGAACCGCAGAGCACGCCAGTTGGGCGCGCATCACATCTCCACGGACACCTCGCGCGTCCGTCGCTGGCTCGACGGCGAGAACCCGCGCGAACCCATCCCGCGCATCCTCTCCGAGCTGTTCTCCGAGCGGTTCGGCTGCGTCGTCGCCGTCGAGGACCTCGGACTGCGCGCCGCCCACCAGTCGCCCTCGGTCGCCGGCGTCGACCTGCCCTGGACGGGGCCCCAGACGGTCGCGCTCATCAGCGAGTTCAGCCGCAGCGACCTGATGCTCGCCCGGCGCGGCTTCCTCGGCACCTCGCTCGCGCTGGCCGCGGGCCCCGCCCTCATCGAGCCCATGCAGCGCTGGCTGGTGCCCGGCCCCTCCACCGCCCAGGTGGTCGCCGAGCCCGAGCCGCAGCAGCTCCCCGCGCGCCGCCCCGGCCGCCTGTCCAAACCGGAGCTCGAGCTGCTGGAGTCCACCACGGTGATGTTCCGCCAGTGGGACGCCCAGTGCGGCGGCGGCCTGCGCCGCAAGGCCGTCGTCGGCCAGCTCCACGAGGTCACCGACCTGCTCCAGGAGCCCCAGCCCGAGGCCACCTCCAAACGCCTGTTCCGGGTCGCCGGTGAACTGGCCGAGCTGGCCGGCTGGATGAGCTACGACGTGGGGCTCCAGCCCACCGCCCAGAAGTACTTCGTCCTCGCGCTGCACGCCGCGAAGGAAGCGGGCGAGAAGGCCCTCGGCTCGTACATCCTCTCCAGTATGAGCCGCCAGATGATCCACCTCGGCCGGCCCGACGACGCCCTGGAACTCATCCACCTCGCCCAGTACGGCAGCCGCGACTGCGCCAGCCCCCGCACCCAGGCCATGCTGTATGCGATGGAGGCCCGCGCCTACGCCGGAATGGGACAGCCAGGCCGCTGCAAACGGGCGGTCCGCATGGCCGAGGACACCTTCGCCGACGCGGAGGACTGGGACGAGCCCGAGCCGGACTGGATCCGGTTCTTCTCCGAGGCCGAGCTCAACGGCGAGAACGCCCACTCCTTCCGCGACCTCGCCTACGTGGCCGGCCGCAGCCCCACCTACGCCTCGCTCGCCGAGCCCGTCATGGAGCGCGCCGTCGAGCTCTTCGGCAAGGACGCCGAGCACCAGCGGTCGTACGCGCTCAACCTCATCGGCATGGCCACCGTCCACCTGCTCCAGAAGGAGCCCGAGCAGAGCGTGGTCCTCGCCAAGGGCGCCCTGGACATCGCCAAGAAGGTGCGCTCCGAGCGCGTCAACACCCGGCTGCGCAAGACCGTCGACAACGCCGTGCGCGACTTCGGCGACGTCCCGGAGGTCGTCCAGCTCACGGAGCTGCTCGCCCAGGAGATGCCGGAAACCGCGGAGGCCGTCTGAGGAACCCGGGCCCCGCACCCCAGACCCCGGCCGCGGCAGCCCATCCCGAACAGCCCGACTCGGCTCCCCTACGCCAGGTCATCCGGATGGCACCGCGGCCGGACCACGCCCCGCGCCGCTCCCGCCCAGGCCGTTGATCGCCGCGGCGGTCGCCCGAGCGACGGCCGGGGCCCCGGGGACGAACGTTTCTTCGCCCCGTCCTGGGGCGCCGTTCATGCACGCGTAACACGTCCGACCTCTTCGTCACCGCCGCGAAACATCGAGCGGCACCGGCCGAAACCGCGCTGCGCCAACCTCGTGCCGCATCACCGGCCCACCGTCCTCGCACCGCAGAGGCCGAAGCCCGCACCGGGCCGTACCGACGACGAGGAGACTGCGATGCCCCCAGGCATCACGCTTGCCGCAGCCGGCCCGGAACTGTCCGCCGCCAACACCGGGTTCCTGCTCATCTGCTCCGCCCTGGTGATGCTCATGACGCCGGGCCTCGCCTTCTTCTACGGAGGCATGGTCCGGGTCAAGAGCACCCTCAACATGCTCATGATGAGCTTCATCAGCCTGGGCATCGTCACCGTCCTGTGGGTGCTCTACGGCTTCTCCGTCGCCTTCGGCACCGACCACGGGGGCCTCCTCGCCTGGAACTCCGACTACGTCGGCCTCGGCGGGATCGGCCTGACCGAACTGTGGGACGGCTACACGATCCCCGTGTACGTCTTCGCCGTGTTCCAGCTCATGTTCGCGGTCCTCACCCCCGCCCTGATCAGCGGCGCCCTCGCGGACCGCGTGAAGTTCGGCGCCTGGGCCCTGTTCGTCGCGCTGTGGGCCACCGTCGTGTACTTCCCCGTCGCCCACTGGGTCTGGGGCACCGGCGGCTGGGCCTTCGAGCTCGGCGTGATCGACTTCGCGGGCGGCACGGCCGTGCACATCAACGCGGGCGCCGCCGCCCTCGGCGTGATCCTCGTCATCGGCAAGCGCGTCGGCTTCAAGAAGGACCCCATGCGGCCGCACAGCCTGCCGCTCGTGATGCTCGGCGCTGGCCTGCTGTGGTTCGGCTGGTTCGGCTTCAACGCCGGCTCCTGGCTCGGCAACGACGACGGCGTCGGCGCCCTGATGTTCCTCAACACCCAGGTCGCCACCGCCGCCGCCATGCTCGCCTGGCTGGCGTACGAGAAGCTCCGCCACGGCGCCTGCACCACGCTCGGCGCCGCCTCCGGCGCCGTCGCGGGCCTCGTCGCCATCACCCCGTCCGGCGGCTCCTGCTCCCCGCTCGGCGCCCTCGCCATCGGCGCCGTCGCCGGGGTGCTGTGCGCCATGGCCGTCGGCCTGAAGTTCAAGCTCGGCTACGACGACTCCCTCGACGTCATCGGCGTCCACCTCGTCGGCGGCATCGCGGGCTCCCTCCTCGTCGGCCTCTTCGCCACCGGCGGCGGCCAGTCCGAGGCGCAGGGCCTGCTGTACGGCGGCGGCTTCGGCCAGCTCGGCAAGCAGGCCGCCGGCGTCGGCGCCGTCCTCCTCTACTCCTTCGTCGCCTCCGCCGTGCTCGCCCTCCTCATCGACAGGGCGATCGGCATGCGCGTCAGCGAGGACGAGGAGATCAGCGGCATCGACCAGGTCCAGCACGCCGAGACGGCGTACGACTTCAGCGGCGCGGGCGGCGGGACGGCCCCGCGCACCACGGCCGCCCCGCCGGGCGCCTCCCACGGGCCCGCGGCGGCCCGTACCCCCGACAACCGGCCGGCGAGCGCCTCCGGGAACGAGAGCGCCTCCGGGAACGAGAAGGTGGACGCATGAAACTCATCACCGCGGTCGTCAAGCCGCACCGGCTCGACGAGATCAAGGAAGCCCTCCAGTCCTTCGGCGTCCAGGGCCTGACCGTCACCGAGGCCAGCGGCTACGGGCGCCAGCGCGGCCACACCGAGGTCTACCGCGGCGCCGAGTACACCGTCGACCTCGTGCCCAAGGTCCGCGTCGAGGTGCTCGTCGAGGACGACGACGCCGACCAGCTCGTCGAGGTGATCGTCAAGGCCGCCCGCACCGGCAAGATCGGCGACGGCAAGGTGTGGACCGTCCCCGTCGAGACGGCCGTCCGTGTCCGCACCGGCGAACGCGGCCCCGACGCGCTGTAGACGCCACCGCCACCGCCACCGCCCGCGCCCTCCGGCGCCCGCACCCTCCGGGGTGCTGTGCCGCGGCGCTGGTACGGCGCCGGGGAGCGCCCCGGACAACACCTGGGGGACGCGACGCCCAGGACCACAGGGGGGAACGCCCAGGACCACGGCCGGGCCCCAGGACCACGCCTGGGACGCCCAGGACCACGCCCGAGAACAGGAGCCGCCGGGTGACGAGCACGGACGTACGGACCGAAGCGGAAGACTCAGACTCCGGACCCAGTGGCTACGCGGCGGCCCGGCTGCGCCTCCTCCACCAGGAGGCGCGGTCCGGGCCGCCGCGCCGTGCCGCCCTCGCCGACATCACCGACACCTGGCTCGGCGCCCTGTTCACCGCGGCCTCCGCCGGCCCCGGCGCCCCGCGCCGGGCCGCGCTCGTCGCCGTCGGCGGCTACGGCCGCGGCGAGCTCTCCCCGCGCAGCGACCTCGACCTGCTGCTCCTGCACGACGGCAGCGCGGACCCGCGGGCGCTCGCCGCCCTCGCCGACCGCCTCTGGTACCCGGTGTGGGACCTCGGACTCGCCCTCGACCACTCCGTCCGCACCCCCGCCGAGGCCCGCAGGACCGCCACCGACGACCTCAAGGTCCAGCTCGGCCTCCTCGACGCCCGCCACCTCGCCGGAGACCTCGGCCTCACCACCACCCTGCGCACCACCGTCCTCGCCGACTGGCGCAACCAGGCCCCCCGAAAACTGCCGGAGCTGCGCGAACTGTGCGCCGAACGGGCCGCCCGGCACGGCGAGTTGAGCCACCTCCTCGAACCCGACCTGAAGGAGGCGCGCGGCGGCCTCAGGGACGTCACCGCCCTGCGTGCCGTCGCCGCGTCCTGGCTCGCCGACGCGCCCCGCGAAGGCCTCGCCGACGCCCGCCGCGCGCTGCTCGACGTACGTGACGCCCTGCACCTGACCACCGGCCGCGCCACCGACCGGCTCGCCCTCCAGGAACAGGACCAGGTCGCCGCCGCCCTGCGCCTCCTGGACGCCGACACCCTGCTCCGGCAGGTCTACGAGGCCGCGCGCACCATCGCCTACGCCACGGACGTCACCTGGCGCGAGGTCTCCCGCGTCCTCGCCGCCCGCGGCGGCAGGGCCCGGCTGCGCGGACTGCTCGGCGGCAGGGCGGCACCTCCCGAACGCTCGCCCCTCGCCGAGGGCGTCGTCGAACAGGACGGCGAGGCCGTCCTCGCCCGGGCCGCCCGCCCCGAGCGCGACCCCGTCCTGCCGCTGCGCGCCGCGGCGGCCGCGGCCGCCGCCGGCCTGCCG
>NZ_BNBT01000191.1 GCF_014656095.1 Streptomyces longispororuber | reverse complement strand
GCCGGGGCCGGTCGCGGGGGGGGGGGGGGGGGGGGGGGGGGGGGGCGGCGGACGCGCTGCCGCGCCGGGAAGCGGATGGCGGCGTCGCGGTGCATGCGCGTAGGCGCCGCCCGCCGCACTGCCCCCCCGGGGGGGGCGGTGCGGGTGCTGGTGTGCAGGGGCCCGGGCCGGGGGCGGACCGGCCGGGGGCGGGTGCCGGACGCCGGGCGGGCGTGGTGCGCGGCGGGGCGTCGGCGCTCCCCCGCCCCCGGTGGCCGGCGGTGGCGGAGGGGGGGTGTGGGGCGGCCGGGGCTGTGCTTCGCCGGTCTCACCGGGAGCGCGCCGTGCCCTGACCCGCCCGCCCCCGCGCGGGGGCGGGCGGGTCAGCCGGCCAGGAGGGTCTCGCCCTGGGGGCGGGTGCCGGGCAGGCGGTGGCGGGCGGCGAGCAGGGCGGCCTCGACGTCGCGGGTGCCGGTGGACACGCACAGGGTGTAGGCGACGTCGTCCATGCGCCGGCGTACCTGCTCGGTGCTGTTCCGCGTGTGCAGGGCGCGCAGCGTCTCGTACTGCTCGACCAGGTCCTTCAGTACGGCCGGATGTGCCATGAGCATGGGGGGCTCCCTCGTCGCCACTCCTTGGGTGAGTAATACAGCCACCCTTGTGCCCCGCCCGTGGCGGGGGCATTCACGGGTGGTGCGAAAAGGGCCGGGCCGCCCCCTTGCGAGGGGCGGCCCGGCCGGATGCGGGGCGTAGGTCAGCGCAGGTGGGCCAGGGCGGCCTTCATCAGCGCGGCGCGGCGCCCGGCGTCGGGGAGGTGTTCGAAGCCGAAGCCGAGCAGGACGCTGTCGCGGGTGGTGAGGGCGGCGTAGGGGGTGTGGAGTTCGCCGGTGCGGGCCCAGTCGCCGGTGATGTCGGGGCTGCCGGGCGGGGGCGGGGCGGGGCGCCAGGCGCCCAGGGAGGTCTCGAAGCCCTCGGTGTCGGTGGTGGTCTCGCCGGTGACCAGGCGGATGTCGTCGGCGAACAGGCCGCGGCCGCCGTCGGAGGGGTCGGTGACCGCGCTGAGGGATATCTCGACCTTCGTGCCGGCGTAGGCGCTCAGGTCGAACGCGGTCTGCTTCCAGCCGCCCGAGGAGCCGGTGAAGCTGTTCCAGGAGCCGCTGGTGCCGGTGGCGGTGCAGCTTTGCGGGGTGCGGGTGAGGTAGTGGCGCAGGAAGGGGTGGGCGGCCAGGTGGAAGCCGGCCTCGCAGCGGGCGGGCACGGCGGTGGAGGAGGCGCCGTTGAGGTCGGCCAGGGTGGTCCAGTCCTCGGCGCCCGCGGTGTGCGCCTCCACCAGGCCGTGGTCGAAGCCGGCCTCCAGGTTCCAGTTCAGCGCCAGGCGCAACTGCGGCCGGTCGGCGGCGCTCACGCCGCTCAGGTCGACGGTGCGGGTCAGGCGCTGGTAGTCGCGGTCGGTGTGGGTGGCCGCGGCCATGTGGCGGCCGGTGTGGGGCGCGTAGGGGTTGGCCAGGCCCGGGTAGGTGCCCGCGGGCGCGCCGGCGAACCGGGGGAACTGCGCGGGGGGCAACTGCTCGGAGGTGAGGGTGTAGCGGCCGGCCTTGTCCAGCGGGTTGCCCGCGGCGCCGGCCAGGGCGCTGTCGGTGCCGGCCAGGGCGCCGCGGCCGGTGAAGCGGTCGGCGCCGGGGGCGGGCAGGCGTTCGTAGGCGCCCAGGTAGTACTGGGCGAAGTCGTCGCTGAGGGCCGCGCCCAGGTCGGTGGCGCCGCCGGCCTGTTCGCCGGTCTCGATGAGCTTGCCGCCCTCGTTGAGGTAGGCGCGCAGGGCCAGTTGGGTGGGGGCGCCGGGGACGGTGTCGCCGGTGTGGTGCACGACGGTGCGGAAGTGGGACAGCACGCCCAGGGGGTGCGGGGCGCCCCGGCGGGTGACGTCCCACACGGCGGCGGTGTGCCCGTTGGCCTTCAGGGCGTCGAGGTACGTCCTCGTCTGGGAGGCGCCGGCGCCTTCCTCGGCCACCACGAGGGTGCGGGCGGCGGGGCGCTTGGCCAGGGTGTAGGTGAAGGGGGCGCTGCGGGTGGGGCGGCCGGCGGCGGTGGTGCCGGTGAACGACACCTCGACCCGGTCGCCGGGGCGCGCGCCGCTCACGGGCGCGCGGTACTGGTCGAAGTACAGGTTGTCCTCGCCCCCGAAGGTCTTGCCGCCCTTCCAGGGCTTGAGGGGCGCCCGGCGGGGCGGGCCGCCGTTGACGCGGTAGACGAGCCTCTTGTCGCGCACCGACTTGCGGGCGGTGACGGCGACCTGCTGCTGGGTGCGCGCGTAGGAGGTGGTGAAGGAGTCGGGGGTGAAGTCGGGGGCGGCGATGCCGGGCACGGAGACGGGCCGGTCGGGGTGCAGGGCGCTGCGGGCGACGGCCAGCGCGAAGGGCACGTTCTTGGCGAACTCCTGCTGGATCAGCTTCTCGTCGTCGGGGAAGGTGAAGACCGACGCGCAGTCCTCGGGCCGCCAGGGGTCGTCGGGGTCCAGGCGCGAGGCACTCTGGCAGGTGGACATCTCGGGGGTGAACATCGCGATGCCGTTGACGTTGCCCGCGTGCCCGTCGGCCTCGCCGTTGGTGGTGTACAGCTCGGAGGACACCTGGGGGCGGTAGCCGGGGATCGCGGGCTTCTCGGGCGTGCCGGCCAGGGACGTGTAGAGCACGTCGTCGGGGGTGGGGGTGGCGACCTGCCAGCCCACCCCGTACAGGATCAGCTCGGCCGCCGAGTGGTAGTTGATGCCGTAGGTGAAGCCGATGCGCTTTTGGAAGCGGTCGATGGCCCGGGTCTCGGGCTCGGACATCGCCTTGGCGCCGCGGTAGGTCTCCGAGGAGGGGCGGGGCGAGGAGCCCTCGTTGTCGTAGCCCCACTTGTAGGCGAAGTTGCGGTTGAGGTCGACGCCGTCGCCGGCGGTGATGCGGCCGTCGCCGTTGATGTCGCGCAGGTTCTTGCGCCACTGGCGCTCGCCGCCGGCGGCGTGGGTGAAGTCGTAGCCGTCGGGGTTGGCCGAGAGCACGAACCACAGCTCGCTCGCGTCGACCAGCTCGGTGATCTGCTTGTCCTTGCCGTAGCGGTCGAGGTAGTGGTGCATCAGGCGGCGGGTCATCTCCGGGGTGATCCACTCGCGGGCGTGCTGGTTGGACATGTAGAGCGTGGCGGGCTTGGCGCCGTCCTTGGTCTTCCTGGCGTCCTTGGAGAGCTTCAGGGCCCAGATGTCCTTGCCCTGCACGGTCTTGCCCAGGGAGACGGCCTTGGTCAGGCGGGGGTGGGCGCGGGCGGTGGCCAGGATCTCCTCCTGCAGGCCGCCCTTGCCGCTGTAGGGCCGGTAGACGCCGTCGCCCTGGGCGGCCACGCGCCGCTCGGCGGCCCGGGGGACCGTGTGCTCGCTGAGCTGGACGCCCTGGCGCCGCAGCACCTGGGCCTGGGCCGCGGTCAGGTACAGCTCGACGCGGCCGGCGCCGGTGCGGGGCAACTGCCCGGCGAGTTCGTGCGCGTCCTGCCCGGCCCGCAGCACAAGCGGGAGCTGCTTCTTGGTGACCTCGCCCCGGTAGACCCGCACCTTCTGGCCGCCGTCCTTGGAGGCGGCCGTGCCGGGCGCGTTGCCCGCGGACCTGCCCAAGGCTTCGCCGGAGGCCTTTCCTGAAGCCTTTCGTGGCGCCTTTCCTGAGGCTTTGTCCGCGGTCTTGCCGGGTGCTTCTCCAGGTGCGGCCGCCGGTGCGGTCACCGGCGGGTCCGCCTGGGCGTGCGGTGCGGCGGCCAGGCCGGCGGCGAGCAGTGCGGCGGTGGCCAGCACCGATCTCGCGCGCGCTGTGCGTCTCATGAGCCCCCCTTGCAGTTGTCCGGCACGCGGGTGTGCGCGAACGCCAGGCTCACCACACCTCATGATCATGTCAATACGGCGGGGGGCGGCGGGCTCTTGCGCGTGCCGCCGCGCGGCGGCGGGCGGCGGCGGGCGGCGCCCGGCAGGGGCCGGGCCCCGGCCAGAGGTCAAGTCCCGGTCAGGGCTCAGGTGCCGGTCAGGGTCTGGTGGGGGTGGCGCCGGTAGGCGGCGCGGTACTGGGCGGCGAAACGGCCGGGGTGGTGGAAACCCCAGCGGGCGGCCACGGCCGTGACCGTGGTGTGCCGCGGGTCGGCGGCCACCAGGTCGTCGTGGGCGTGGGCCAGGCGCACCCGGCGCAGGTGCGCCAGCGGCGTGGTGTCCAGGTGGCGGCGGAAGGCGTACTGCAGGGCCCGTACCGTGATGTGGGCGGCGGCCGCGATGTCCGCGACGGTGACCGGCTCACCGGCGTGGTCGTCGATGTAGGCCAGGGCCCGGCGCAGCACGGTGGGGCGGGCGTCGTTGCGGTCCACCGCCCTGGGGTCCTCCAGGGCGGTGTTGGGGAACGTGGCCAGCACGGTGGCCGCCAGGTGCTGGGCCGCGGTGGAGGCGACCAGGGGCTGGTCGGCCAGGGCGGGGTCGGCCAGGACCACGTCGCGCAGGTAGCCGATGGTGCGGCTCAGATGCCGGGCGGCCGGGGCGGAGTGGGGCCGGTGGCCGGTCAGCCGCACCGCCCCGAAGTCCTCGCCCGTGGCGGCGACCTGGCCGAGCAGGGCGGGGTCCAGCATGGTGATGTTGTAGCGGGCGCCGCAGATCCGCCCCTGGTAGGGCAGGTCGGGCGGGGCGAAGAGGACCACGTCGCCGGGGCCGAAGTCGTCCCTGACGCGCTGGAAGCCGTGGTCGCGCACGGTGCCCTCGTGGACCACGCACAGGCAGATCCGGCCCAGGGGCGTCACCGAGTAGCTCATCTCGAAGCCCAGGTCGATCTCGTCGACGCTCACCGAGGCGATACCGGCGCGGCGGATGTGGGCGCGGCTGGGCCCGGGGGTGCCGCTGGCGATGCGCATCCTGGCGTAGGCGCGGCTGAGAAACTCCTCGGTGACGTCCAGATCGTCGCTGTCGAAGGTGAGCGTCTGCATAGCAAGCGCCTTCCCTCCGGTTTGCGCGTTTATGTGCTGGCTGAGCAGTGGCCTTTCGTTTTCCGTACCGGCACCCGGGCGAGTGTGCGCCGGGCGGATGGCGCGGTGGGGGCCGGGTGCGCAGGGTGAGCGCATGATCGGACGCAAGGAGCAGACGGAGGAACTCAGGGCCCTGCGGCAGGAGGTGGCCCAGTTGCGCCGCGCGGTGGCCTCGCACGCCCTGGTCGACCAGGCGATCGGCGTGGTCGTCGCCGTGGGGGGCCTGTCCGCCGCACAGGGGTGGACCGCGGTCAGGTACGTGTCGCAGCACACCAACACCAAGCTGCGCGACGTGGCCCGCTGCCTGGTGCGGTGGCCGCTGAGCGGCGAACTGCCCGAAGACATCCGCCGGACGCTGTCCGCGGCGGTGGATCACGCCCGCACCCTCCCCGCCGATGCCGGGGCCGGTGTGGAAGCCCGCGGCGGGGAGCCGGGCGTGCGCCAGGAGGCCGTGGCGGCCTGCGGCTGCGCCGCCGCCGAACCCCGGTGCTGCTCCCCCGCCGGACTGCCCGCCTCCTGAAGCCCGCGCGCGCCGCGGGATCCGGGGCACGGGAAAGAGAGGGGGCGGGGGCTGTCACATGAGGCGCACGCGATCCGTCAGAGGGGTGACCACAACGGCAACCATCCCCCTTCCTTTCTTGGAGACAGCGATGACGACACGTGCGATCACGGCGGACGTACCCATGACCCCGCGCATGGCCGAGGACCCCGCCGCCCTCGTCCCCGAGCTGGCCGAGGTCTCCGCGGCCCTGTTCAAGGTCACCGGCAACGGGTCGGTGCCGCGCTCCACGATCAGCCTCGTCCAGTTGCGGGCGGGCCAGATCGTCGCCAGCACCTACCTGACCGTGCTGCACACCGGGTTCCTGCGCAAGGCCAAGGAGAGCGAGGAGCGCATCACCTCGGTGGCCTCCTGGCAGGACTCGCCGTACTTCACCGGCGCCGAACGGGCCGCGCTCGCCCTGGTGGAGGCCGTGCTGCAGCCCCGCACGCACGGCGAACGGGTCAGCGACGAGCTGTACGCGCAGGCCGCCGCGCACTACCCGCCCACCGCCCTGACCACCTTGATGTTCGCCATCGGCCAGGTCGGCTTCTTCACCCCGGTGGCGCTGATCGCCAAGCCGGTACCGGGGCGGTCCTTCACCGACCCGTGGGCCTGACCCCCCGGCCCCTCAACCCCGCGCCCCTGCCCGCGCGTTCGCCCCGCCCCCGGCCCCGGCCCCGGGCGGCGGGGCCAGGCGGTGTCACCAGCGCACGGGCAGGGTGCGTACGCCCCGGATGAGCAGGCCCGGGATCCACTCCAGGGTGGCCACGTCGGCGGCGGGGGCGAGGTCCGGGCAGCGCTGGAGGAGGCCGCGCAGGGCGATGGCGGCCTCCAGGCGGGCCAGGGGCGCGCCCAGGCAGTAGTGCAGGCCGTGGCCGAAGGCGATGTGGCCGCGGGCGTCGCGGCGGATGTCGAAGCACTCGGGCCGCTCGAAGCGGGCGCCGTCCCGGTCGGCGTCGGCCAGCACCATGCGCACCGTGGAGCCCGCCGGGATGCGCACCCCGCCCAGCTCCACGTCCACCAGGGCCAGGCGCTCCAGGGAGGACTCCACCGGGCCGTCGTAGCGCAGCATCTCCTCCACGGCGCCCTCGACCAGGCTCAGATCGGCGCGCAGCAGCTCCAGTTGGACGGGGTGGGCGAACAGGGTGCGCAGGCCCCCGGCGATGAGGTGGGTGGTCGTCTCGTGCCCGGCGATGAGCAGCAGGTTGCACATGCCCACCAGTTCGTCCGGGGAGAGGCGGTCGCCGTCCTCGTCGACGGTGTGGATCAGCGCGCTGAGCAGGTCGTCGCCGGGGCGGGCGCGCTGGGCGGCGACGAGCCGGCGCAGGTAGGCGCCCAGCTCGGTGTAGGCGGTGTGCTGGGCCTGGGGACTCAAGGGGGCGAGCATGTCGTCGGACCAGTGGCGAAAGGCGTCGCGGTCCGGTTCGGGTACGCCCAGCAGCTCGCAGATGACGGTCAGCGGCAGCGGGAAGGCCAGGGCCTGGACGAGGTCGGCGGTGCGGGTGGCGCTCCGGGTCATGGTGTCCAGGAGGTGGTCGGTGATCTCCTGCACGCGTGGGGTGAGGGCCTGGATGCGGCGCGGGGTGAAGGCGCGGGTCACCAGGCGCCGCAGCCGGGTGTGGTCGGGCGGGTCGGCCATCGACATGTGGGCGAGGTTGGGGTCGTCCTCGGCGGCGTTGATGATCTGGCGCAGGCGGCCCGAGCCGCGCCAGTTGCGGCTCAGGCGGGCGTCGGTGAGGGCGGCCCGGCAGGCCTCGTGCCCCAGGACCAGGTAGACCTGCGAGCCGTCGGCGGCGCGTACGTGGTGCACCGGTGCCTGCGCGCGCAGCCGGGCGTAGTGGGGGTAGGGGTCGCGGACGAAGTCGGGGCCGAGCTGCAGCAGATCGACGGTGGTGCCGGCCGGCATAGGAGCCCCTCGGGTGAGTGGACGGAAAGGGGACGGGGCGGGGGTGGGTGGGAGTGGGGCGTGCGTGGCTGGTGGGGTGCGCGCCGGTCCGCCGGCTGCCCGGGGCGGCAGGGCGGGTGGCGGGGCAGGCGGGTGGCGGGGGCAGACGGGTGCCGCACACACCCGCCTGCGCGCCCGGCACCGCACACGCCGCTTCACTGGTGCCGGGCGCCGCGCACGCCGCCTCGCTGGTACCGGGCGCCGCGCACACCGCCTCGCTGGTACCGGGCGCCGCGCACACCACTTTCCCCGGCACCAGGGCCTTCTGCGCCGTGGGTGCCGGGTCGTGCGGGGGCCGTGGCCCCGGTGTGCCCGGGGCCGGCGTGCCGCTGTGCCGCTGTGCCGTGCGGGGACACCACGCGGGGACGCCGCGGGGGCGCCGCGGCGGGCGGCGGGGAGGCGGCGGGGGTGCCGCGGGGAGGGTGTGTGGGGTGCCGTTACCAGGTCACCGGGAGGCTTTCGAGGCCGTAGACCAGGCTCTTCTGCCGGAACTGCAGGTCCTCGACGGTGCCGACGAGCTGGAGGCCGGGGAAGCGGGCGAGCAGCGCGGGGATGGCGATCTCGACCTCGCGGCGGGCCAGGGAGGCGCCCGCGCACAGGTGGGTGCCGAAGCCGAAGGCGACGTGGCGGTTCTCGCCGCGGTCCAGGTCGAAGCGCTCGGGGTTCGGAAAGGCCCGCTCGTCGTGGTTGGCGCCGGGCACGGCCAGGACGACCAGTTCGCCCTTGGTCATGGTCTGGCCGGAGAACTCCATGTCGGCGTCGACCACGCGCAGGACGTTGTCCTGGGAGACCGACCAGAAGCGCAGGGACTCCTCGACGAAGGCGGTGATGCGCTCGGGCTCCTTGATCAGCGTGGCCTTGACGTCGGGGTTGGTCATCAGCGTCAGGGCGCTCAGGGCGATCTGGCTGGTGGTGGTCTCGTAGCCGGAGACGAGGATGAAGCGCACCATGGGCAGCAGTTCGTCGCGGGGCAGTTCGCCGGTGTGGACGCGGTCCACGATCAGGCGGCTGATGAGGTCCTCGGCGGGCTCGCGCTCCTTGTCCTCGATGAGCCGGTTGAGGTAGTCGTTCATCGCGTAGTAGGCGGCCCAGGACTCCTCGGGCCGGTCCAGGCTCAAGATGGTGCGGCTCTGCTCGGCGAACATCCGGTAGTCCTGCTGGGGCACGCCCAGGAGCTGGGCGATGACCTGGGTGGGCAGGGCCAGGGCGAACTCGGCGTACAGGTCGACCGGGCGCGGCAGCGTCTCCAGACGGTCCAGGAGCTGTTCGACCAGGGCCTGGATGCGCGGGCGCCACTCCTTGATGCGGTGGGCGGTGAACTCCGTCATCATCATGTGCCGCAGCCGGCCGTGCTCGGGCTCGTCCATCCGCCAGAAGGAGTTGAGGTTCTCGTTGGGCGGTAACTGGGTGCGGGCGCGGGCCATCTTGGTGTCGTCGGAGCTGAAGCGGGGGTCGTTCATGGCCTGGCGGACATCGGCGTAGCCGGTGAGCAGCCAGGCCCAGCCGCCGTCGGGCAGGTCGACCTTCACCGGCCCCTGCTCGCGGAAGGAGGCGTAGGCGGGGGGCGGGGACATCGGGCACTGGCGGGCCATGGGGTAGGCGGGGTTCGCCATGTTCACACGTCCTTGGATGCGTTGCCGGTCCTGGGTCAGTGGAGCGTAGGCCTCCGTTCTGACGCCCGGCTGACCGCCGGCTATCGAAACGCCGGGGTGGCCGCCCCGCCCAGCCGAACGTCAGGGACATGTCAGTCAGCGGTGCTGGAGTGATCTCCTCCGCGCCCCGCCCCGCCGCCCGGCGTGCCGCCCGCCCGCGCCCCGGGGCCGGCGGGCGGGGTGCGCGGATGTCCCCCTCCCCCGTCATCTGGTAGGTCACCATGCCTTTCGTCACGGTCAAGGACGGCACCCGGCTGTACTACGAGGACTGGGGCCAGGGCCGCCCCGTCGTCCTGCTGGGCTCGGCCACCATGAACTCCCGCATGTGGGAGTTCCAGGCCCCCTACCTGGCCGCCCGCGGCCTGCGCTGCGTCCTGCCCGACCGGCGCGGCTTCGGCCGCTCCGAGCGGCCCTGGGACGGCTACGACTACGACACCCTCGCCGACGACCTGGCCGCCCTCCTGGACCACCTGGACCTGCGCGAGGCCACCCTGGTCGGCTACGCGCTGGGCGGCGGCGAGGCCGTGCGCTACCTGGCCCGCCACGGCGCGGACCGCGTGGCGCGCCTGGCGCTGGTGTGCACCACGACCCCGTTCCTGCTGCGCGCCCCGGACAACCCCGGCGGGTTCGACGCCGCCCTGCTGGAGGAGATCGTCACCGCCATGGCCGCCGACCGGCCCGGATACGTGGAGCAGATCGTCACCGGCTTCTTCGGCGGCCCCGGCGCCAGGGCCGCCGACCTGCCCCTGTCCACCCCGCTCATGACGTGGCTGACCCAGCAGTGCCTGGACGGCTCCCCGCGCGCCGGCGTGGAGGTCACCCGCACCCTGTTCACCCACGACCTGCGCGCCGACACCGCCGGCGTCGAGGTGCCCACCCTGATCGTCCACGGCGACACCGACGCCAGCGCGCCCCTGGAACTGTGCGCGCACGCCAGTGCCGCGCTGATCCCGCACAGCCGCGTGCTGGTGTACGAGGGGGCCGCGCACGGCCTGTTCGCCACGCACGCCGGCCGGCTCAACAGCGACCTGCTGCACTTCGCCGGCGCCGGCCGCTAGCACGACCCGCGCCCCCGGCGCCCGCGCCTTGCCGCTCCGCAAGGCGCGGGCGGCGCGGGCGGCGGGCGGCGCGGCGCGCACGGCGCCGGTCGGCGCGAAAGCAGGGGTGCGGGCGGGTGGCGGGGTCAGTCGATGCCGCGCACGATGTGCGGCTCGGCCTCCACCAGGGCGTCGTCGTCGGCCCCGGCCAGCCGCAGGGGCGGGGCCGTGGGCGGGATGTGGTGGAACAGCCGGCTGTACTCCTGCTCACCGTTCACCTGGTGCTCCCTTCGTCGCGGGGCCGCGGGCACACGCCAGGCCCGCGGACACCGGCCGCGCCGCCCCTAAAGGGGTGCCGCTCGGCTCGCCGTGCCGCGCACAGGAGGGCCGCGGCGGGCCGGGGCCCTGGCGCGGGGCCGCAAGGCAGGCCGCGGGGTCCTCGGCGGGCCGGGGGCCATGGCGCTGTGCCGGGGGTTCGTGCGGCTCCCCGCGCCCGGCCGGATCGCGGTGGGCGCGGGGAAGCCGCTGTCGAGGAGACGGCTGCCGCGGGGCGGAGGCGGGTGAGCGGTGTCGCCGCATCCGGTCCGCTCCGCGCCGTCGCCGTCTGCCCCTGTGTTTCCCGTGCACGGTGGGTGCTTTCTCACTCTCCTCGCACGGGCCGGAGAAGTGGTGGACTGTCACTTGAATGCCGCACAAGGCCCGGCGGCGCCCGGCTCGGGCGCCACCCCCGCCCCGCCCGCTCAGGCGGGGGCGGCGGCCGGGGCCGGGGTGTGGAAGTCGCGCCGGTACCACAGCAGCGGCGGCGTGGCCGCGCTGCCGGTGCGGATCTCCAGCGGGGTGCCCAGCAGCAGGTCGTGGTCACCGGCCCGGATCACGTCCACGGTGCGGCAGCGCAGCAGCACCTTGGCGTCGGGCAGGTGCGGCAGACCCGCCCGGCCCGGCCAGCCGCCGAAGCCGCTGCCGGCGAACCGGTCCACGCCACGCGCGGCGAAGCGCCGGGCCACCTCCCGGTGGCGCTCGTCCAGGACGTTGATGACGAACTCCTCCGCCGTCGACATCGGCGCATGGCAGCTCGAGGTGAGCGCGATGCCCACCATGACCAGGGGCGGCTCCAGCGAGACCGAGGACACCGAGCTGGCGGTGAAGCCCCAGCGCCGGCCGGCGGCGTCCACGGTGGTGATGACGGAGACGGGGGCGGCCAGCAGCGCCATCGCGTCCTTGAACGCCTGCGCGTCGGCCACGGCGGGGGTCTGTTCCTGCACTGGGCTCATCGGTGCGGTGCTCCTTCGTCGGCAAGGGGCCCGCCGGGCGGGCACAAGAAAGGGAGCGGGGCACTGCAGACGATGGCAAGAACGGCTCAAGGGCCGCTGGAGAGACGGCGGGCGCGCCCGACGCCGGCCCTGCCCGACGGCGGCGGGTCAAGTCGGCGTTGAGTGCCCAGGAGCACGATGGGGGGTGTAGGCACCGTGCCGACGGAACACGTAAGGAGCTGCACATGGCGGTTAGGGAGCCGGTCATGTCCGAGGGCGAGATCCTCGGCTGGCTCGCACAGAGGCTGGGCACCCACGTGTCCGTGCCGGTAGCACAGCTCAGCCCCGACGTCCCGTACGCCGAGTACGGGCTGGACTCCGTGGCGGCGCTGGGCCTGTTCGGCGACATCGAGGAGAAGTTCGGGCTTGTCCTTGACCCGATCGTGGCTCTGGAGCACTCCACGCTCACCCAGCTCGCGGCCTACCTGGCCGTGGAGCAGACCGAGGTCGTGCCCGGCTAGCGCGTGCGGACAGCGGGCGGCGCCGGACCCTCTCCACGGGCCCGGCCCCGCCCGCCCCCCTTTTTTGTGCGTGCGCCCTCCGCGCCTCTCCATTGTGTGCGGGCCGTACGCCCGTACTTTCTCGTGTGCCGTACGCCCCCGACCCCACCGGCGAACCGGTGGGGCCGGGGGCGTACGGGCGGGGCGAGTCAGTCCTGGTCCACGGAGCGGCCCGTGGTGCTTCCGCCCAGCACCAGGACGGCCACCACCAGCACGGCCATGGCCGAGGCGATGACGGCGAACATGGTGCCCGGTCCGTGCCCGTCCAGGACCGGCAGCAGCACGAACGGCAGCGCCGCGGCGCTGAGTTTGGACAGCGAGTAGGCAAGGCCGGTGGCCGCCGCGCGGATCGCCGTGGGGTACTGCTCGGCCAGAAAGACGTGCGAGACGGTGGAGAAGACGTTGCTGACCAGGGTGTAGAGGATGCCGAAGAACACGATCCACCCGGCCGAGCCCGCGTAGGCGAAGCCCAGGCCGGACAGGGCCATCACCGACGCCGACAGCGCCACCAGGCGCTTGCGCTCCACCCGGTCCATCACCGGCACGGTCAGCAGCGAGCCCAGCGGGTAGCCCAGGAAGGACACCGCGGTGAACCCCAGCCCGGTGACGACGTCGTAGCCCTTGGCCGCCAGGATCTGCGGGGCCAGCGCCCCGAACCCGTAGTAGCCCACCACCGACAAGGTGGTGAACAGCCACAGCATGGTGGTACGGCGCCGGAAGCGGGCCTGGAAGACCACCCCGATCCCCGACTGCCGGACCGGCTCCGGCCCCTTGCGCCCCCCGGCGGGGGCGGCCTGGGCGGCCTGGTGTGCGGGCGCGGGAGCGGCCGGATGCGGCTGCCGGGCAGCGCGCGCGGAAGCCGGCAGCGTGGCCTCCATCCGCTCCACGATGGCCTCGGCCTCCTCGTGGCGGCCGCGCGCGGCCAGCCAGCGCGGCGACTCGATCAGCCCGCGCCGCAGCACCCACACCACCGCCGAGCCCAGCGCGCCCATCACGAACAGCCAGCGCCAGCCGTCGATGCCCAGCGGGGACAGCGGCACCAGCCACAGCGCGGCGAACCCCACCGCGGGCACCCCGCAGAAGGCCAGCGTGTAGGCCCAGGCGGTGTAGCGGCCGCGCTGCTTGGCGGGCAGCACGTCGGCCAGGTAGCAGTCCGACAGGGACTGCTCGGCGCCGATGCCCACCCCGGCGAAGAAGCGGGTGACGATCAGGAAGGCGGCGTTCGGGGAGAACGCGCCCAGCAGCGAGAAGCCCGAGTACAGCGCCAGGTTGATCAGAAAGGCGCGGCGGCGGCCGTAGCGGTCGGCGACGCGCCCCAGCAGCAGCGAGCCGAAGAACTGCCCCACGAACGCGGAGGCCAGCACGAGCTTGAGGGTGGTGCCGTTGAACGCGAAGTCCTCCTGCAGCACCTGCGAGATGGTGCCGGCGAGGTTGTTCTCGAAGGTGTCGAAGAGCAGGCCGACGCCGACGACGGCGGTCAGCGTGCGGTGCGTGGAGGTGATCGGCATACGGTCGAGCCGCTCACCGACGGAGGGCGCCGCAGCAGCGGGTGCCTGCGGCGCCGTCTGGACTGTCATGGTGCTCATGTCTCCTTGGCATCGATCGGGCGTACGGGAAACCGCGGCGCTCAGCACGACGCGGAGGGACACCGGGGCGGGGACGGGAAACCGCCCACGGGGGCGGGGACGGGCGGGCCGGGGCCGGGCCGCCGGGCTCAGGGCCGCGGGCGAAGGAGAGGGGGCCGGGTCACGCGCCCGGAAGGGGGCGGCCGGGGCGGTGCGGCGGCCCCGCAAGCCCAGGCGGCGCGGACGCGG
>NZ_BNBT01000190.1 GCF_014656095.1 Streptomyces longispororuber | reverse complement strand
GCCGGAGGCGTGCCCGCGGGTGGCACCCCGGCAGGCGGCACCCCGGCGGGTGGCACGCCCTCCGGGGTGCCCCCACATGCCGGTGCGACGCCCCCGCACGGCGCTCCGACGCCCTCCCAGGGCACCGCGCTGCCGCCCGAGCGCGACCCACGCGCGCGTGCCGCGCAGCCGCTGCCCGCCGAGGCCGCGCCCGTCGACCCGAACTCCACGCAGGGCCGCGCGTTCAGCGTGCGGACGCTGGGGCAGGGCGTGCCGTTCGGGCGCCAGCCGCAGCCGCCCGTACAGCCGCAGGCCCCCGCGCAGCCCGCCCAGGGCGGCTCCGGGCGGCGGCGCAAGCTGGCGACGCCGCCCGACCCGGGGGCCGAGGAGCGCCCGGAGGGCGCGGGCCGTCCGCACCACCCGCAGGTGCCGCAACCCGCGTCGCAGCCGCTGCCGCAGTCCCGGCTCTCGCCCGGCACCCCGGGCACCGAGGGCACCGGGCGCTCGTACGCGATCGGCGCGCCGGACGAGAACGCCGCCGAGGGCCCCGAGCCGCTGGACGGCCCCGGCGGCGCCGTCGAGGTGGCGAACCAGCCGCAGCCGCGGCCCATGGACGACGAGCTGCCGCCCGAGCCGCTGGACAACCCGCGCCGGCTGCTCGTCTGGCCCGCGCCGGACGTCACCACGCAGCAGGCGCTCAGCGACCGCGGCTACCGGCCCGTCATCGTGCACTCGCGCGAGGAGGTCGACGCGCAGATCGCCGCGTTCCCCGCGGCCCTGTTCGTGGACCCGCTGACCGGCCCGATCACCCGGACCGCGCTCCAGTCGCTGCGCCAGGCCGCCGTCGCCGCCGAGGTGCCGGTCCTCGTCACGGCCGGGCTCGGCCAGGCCTCGCGCGAGGCCGCGTACGGCGCCGACCCCGCCGTCCTGCTGAAGGCCCTCGCGCCGCGCGACAGCGAGCAGCACCCGCCGCGCGTCCTGCTGATCGAGGAGCACGAGGAGATCGCCCTCGCCCTGACGGCGACGCTGGAGCGGCGCGGGATGCAGGTCGCGCGCGCGGAGAGCGACGCGGACGCCGTCACGCTCGCCGCGCAGACCCGGCCGAACCTGGTGGTGATGGACCTGCACCAGGTACGCCGCCGCCGAGCGGGGATCATCGACTGGCTGCGCGCCAACGGCCAGTTGAACCGTACGCCGCTCGTCGTCTACACCGCCGCCGTCGACGAGACCGACCTGCCGAAGCTCGCCGCGGGCGAGACCGTGCTGTTCCTCGCCGAGCGGTCCACGAGCAGCGAGGTGCAGACCCGGATCGTGGACCTGCTGGCAAAGATCGGCACGAACTAGCCGCCCGTCGGCGTACGGACGGCGTACACGGCCAGGGACGGCCCGCCCGGCCACGGACGGCGTACGCGGGGGCGCGCGTGGGACGGGCGGGCGGCCCCGGGGAAGAGGCGCCGCCCGCCCGTACCGGTACGTCGCGGCTCCGGGCCGCGCCCGTGCGTCAGAGCCGTGTCACCGTCAGCTCGCCCTGGGCGTACTGCCTGCGCAGCACCTTCTTGTCGAACTTGCCGACGCTGGTCTTCGGCACGGCCGCCAGGACGGCCCAGCGCTCGGGGAGCTGCCACTTGGCGACGCGGGTGGCGAGGAAGTCTCGCAGGGTGGCGTAGTCCGCGGTGGCGTCCTCCTTGAGGACGACGGTGGCGAGGGGGCGCTCGCCCCACTTCTCGTCGGGGACGGCGACGACCGCGGCCTCGGCGACGTCCGGGTGGCACATCAGGGCGTTCTCCAGCTCGACGGAGGAGATCCACTCGCCGCCGGACTTGATGACGTCCTTGGCGCGGTCGGTGAGGGTCAGGAAGCCGTCGGCCGAGATGACGCCGACGTCGCCGGTCTTCAGCCAGCCGTCGGTGCTGAACTTGTCCGCGGGGCGGTCGGGGTCGCCGTCCGGGCCACCGTAGTAGGCGCCCGCGATCCAGGGGCCGCGGACCTCCAGCTCACCGGCGGACTCGCCGTCCCAGGGGAGGTGACTGCCGTCGGGGCCGACGAGGCGGGCCTCGACCCCGGCGGGGAAGCGGCCCTGGGTGAGGCGGTAGGCGAACTCCTCGTCGGTGCCCGCGACCCGCGCGGGCGGGTGGGCGACGGTGCCGAGCGGCGACGTCTCGGTCATGCCCCAGGCGTGGCAGACCCGCACGCCGAGCCGGTCGAAGGCCTCCATGAGCGAGGGCGGACACGCGGAACCGCCGATGGTGACCTGCCGCATACAGCTCACGTCGCGGGGCTTGGCGGTGAGTTCGGCGAGGAGGCCCTGCCAGATGGTCGGTACGGCCGCCGCGTGCGAGGGCCGCTCCGTCTCGATCATCTCCGCGAGCGGCGCGGGCTGCAGGAACCGGTCGGGCATCAGCATGCCGATGCCCGCCATGAAGGTGGCGTGCGGCAGGCCCCAGGCGTTCACGTGGAACTGCGGCACGACCACCAGCGTGGTGTCGGCGTCGGTCAGGCCCATGGACTCGGCCATGTTGACCTGCATGGAGTGCAGGTAGATGGAGCGGTGGGAGTAGACGACGCCCTTGGGCTCGCCGGTGGTGCCGGAGGTGTAGCACATGGCGGCGGCACTGCGTTCGTCCAGCTCCGGCCAGTCGTAGCTCGTCGGCTTGTCCGCGATGAGCTCCTCGTAGTCGTGCACGCGGACGTGGGAGCCGTCCAGGAGGGAGCGGTCGCCGGCGCCGGAGACGACGACGTGCTCGACGCTCGGCATGCGGTCCAGGAGCGGCGCGAGCAGGCCCAGCAGGGAGCCGTTGACGATGATGACGCGGTCGGCGGCGTGGCCGACGATCCACACGAGCTGTTCGACGGGCAGCCGCAGGTTGAGGGTGTGCAGGACGGCACCCATGCAGGGGGCGGCGAAGTAGGCCTCGACGTGCTCGGCGTTGTTCCACATGAAGGTCGCCACCCGCTCGTCGCCGGTGACGCCGAGGTCGTCGCGCAGCGCGTGGGCGAGCTGCGCGGTGCGGGCGCCGATCTCCCGGAAGCTGCGCCGCTGCGGGGCGCCGTCGCCGGTCCAGGTCGTGACCTGTGAGGCCCCGTGCACGGTCATCCCGTGGTTCAGGATGCGGGTGACGGTCAGCGGTACGTCCTGCATGGTGCTCAGCACGGCGTCCTCCCGGTGGGCGCACGGCAGGGGCAGCCGGGCGTTCCCCGGCGCTCTACCTGGCAGTAGCCCAGATTGTTGCCGCATACCGAGCGGTATGTCACTACCGCGGGAGCACATCGCGGCAAATTGAACGTCGCGGACGACCGCCGGGTCGGGGGGCGTACTGAGGCCTGCGGGTGGCGGTGGCCCGGCGCCATACGGGGCGCGGAGCCGGAGGGGCGCAGAGCCGAGTGGGGGCACGGAGCCGGGTAGGGGCGCGGAACCGCTGGGGCGCGGAGCCGGAGGGGCGCGGTCCGGGCTCGCGGTCCGGGCTCGCGGTCCGGGCTCGGGCTCAGCGGACCGGCGTGAGCTCCGGGTCCTCGCGAAGCTTGCCGAGCGCGCGCGACACCGCGCTCTTGACCGTGCCGATGGAGACTCCGAGCACCTCGGCCGTCTGCGCCTCGCTCAGGTCCTCGTAGTAGCGCAGGACGACCATGGCCCGCTGCCGCGCCGGCAGCTTCATGATCGCGCGCCACATCGCGTCGTGCAGCGCCTGTTGTTCGGCCGGGTCCCCGGCCGGCACGGTCTCCGGCTCGGGCAGCTCGTCGCAGGCGAACTCGTCGACCTTCCGCTTGCGCCACTGCGACGTGCGCGTGTTCAGCAGCGCCCGGCGCACGTACCCGTCGAGCGCCCGGTGGTCCTCGATCCGGTCCCAGGCCACATACGTCTTGGTCAGGGCCGTCTGCAGCAGGTCCTCGGCGTCGCTCGGGTTCGCCGTCAACGAGCGGGCGGTGCGCAGCAGCACGGGCTGGCGGGCCCGGACGTAGGAGGCGAACGACGGGTAGGCGGAAGGGCCCGCGCCCCGCGTCGCGGCCGTCGAGGCGCTGGTGCACACGGACACCATGGATGCGGTCATGGCTCCACGCTAGAAGCGACCCCTACACCTGCGGATCGGCCGCAGGTCCCGAAGGCGCCTCCGCCTCAGGTTGTACGAGGGGAGGTAGCCCCACCTCCTGTAGGTGGAGGAGGTGGAGCATACCCCTGGGGGCTCGACCCTGAGGCGGGTGAAACCGCTTGCCGCGACGCGTTGCCGGTCGCTCAGCCGAGTTGCGCCACCGGCGCGTGGACGAGGTTGCGGTCGATGCGCATCGTCAGACCGCCGTACCGCTCCTTGACGTTGCCCGCGTACTGGTGGATCCGGCGCGCGGGATGCCACGCGTTCCGTGCCAGCACCCGCTCACCGTAGAGGTCGGGCCGGCGGTTCCAGCGCGCGAACCACATGATCGACGGCAGGTCCGCCACCCCGGCCCGGCGCGCGGACTCCATGTGCCGTACGCCGGAGTCGGCACTGCTGTAGAACCCGGGTACGTAGCCCTGGCTGCGCACCTCGCGGTTCCACGCCCGTACGAAGGTGAGCGTGGCCTGGGCACACTTCTTCTTCCGGTACGCGTACGCCTCCATGTCGAGGTAGAGCGGACTGTCCTGGCCGATGCCGAGGGCATCGGCCCGGCGCACCGCGTCGTACCCCTCGCGGGCCCCCTGCCGTCCGGGGTCGCCGCCCATACGGACGTGCTGCTTGTTGCGCGCCCGTACGCAAGGGGACTGCGAGCCGACGTACAGCGGCAGCACCTTCCAGCCCATCTCGTCCACCTCCTCCACCCAGTCGGAGGTGAGCTGCGGCTGCTTCGGACAGGCCCGGCCGCGCCCGCCGAAGTACACGCCCACCGCGCGGTAGGGGGAGGCGAGCCAGCGCCGCATGGCGCCGACCGACGGCGTCATACAGGTGTCGAAACCCCGGCCCCGGAAGACGGTGGGAGCCGCGCCTTCCGGGTCGAAGTCCAGGTCGGGGTCCAGATCGAGCAGCGGATCGGGTTCGGGATCGGCGGGTGCGGCGGCTCCGGACGGCACGCGGGCGGGGCCGTTGGGTGGGGTCGACGTGTCCAGGGCCAGCGTCGCCAGGGACAGGGACAGGACAAGACCAGTGATCAGCTTCCGGTGGCGCATACGGCGAGTCAACGGGCCGGACCGCGCGCACGGTCCGGGACACGCGCCCCGTTCAGCCGTCCGCCGTCAGAATCAGCCCCGAAGTGGGGACACCGGTGCCCGCCGTCACCAGGGCGTGCCCGGCGCCGGGTATCTGGTTCACGGCGGTGCCGCGCACCTGCCGTACGGCCTCGGCGATGCCGTTCATCCCGTGCAGGTACGCCTCGCCGAGCTGCCCGCCGTGGGTGTTCAGCGGGAGCCGCTCCCCGGCGACGAACGCCGCGGCCTCGCCCGGCGCGCAGAACCCGAACTCCTCGAGCTGCATCAGCACGAACGGCGTGAAGTGGTCGTAAAGGATGCCCACGTCGATGTCCGCGGGCGTGAGCCCGGAGGTCCTCCACAACTGCCGCGCCACGACGCCCATTTCGGGCAGCCCCGCTATGTCGTCGCGGTAGTAGCCGGTCATCTGCTCCTGCGCGCGGCCCGCTCCCTGCGCGGCGGCGGTGATCACGGCGGGCCGGTGGGGCAGGTCGCGCGCCCGCTCCGCGCTGGTGACGACGAGGGCCTGGCCGCCGTCGGTCTCCTGGCAGCAGTCGAGGAGCCGCAGCGGCTCCACGATCCACCGGGAGGCCGCGTGGTCCGCCAGCGTGATCGGCTGTCCGTGGAAGTACGCCGCCGGGTTGGTCGCCGCGTACTTCCGGTCGGTGACGGCGACATGGCCGAACGCCTCCGGGGTCAGGCCGTGGACGTGCAGGTAGCGCCGGGCCGCCATCGCCACCCAGGACGCGGGGGTGAGCAGCCCGAACGGCAGCACCCAGCCGAGCGCGACCCCCTCCGCCGACGGCTCGCGGTGCGTCACGCCCGCGCCGAAGCGACGGCCCGAGCGCTCGTTGAACGCCCGGTAGCAGACCACGACGTCGGCCACCCCGCCCGCCACGGCCAGCGCCGCCTGCTGCACGGTGGCGCAGGCCGCGCCGCCGCCGTAGTGCACGCGGGAGAAGAACGACAGCTCGCCGATGCCCGCCGCCTGCGCGACCGTGATCTCGGGGCTCGTGTCCATCGTGAAGGTGACCAGGCCGTCGACGTCGGCGGGGGTGAGCCCGGCGTCCACGAGCGCCGCTCGCACCGCCTCCACGGCCAGCGTCAGCTCGCTGCGCCCGGAGTCCTTGGAGAACTCCGTGGCACCGATCCCGACGATCGCCGCAGCGCCGCCGACGCGGTCCCCGGCCCGCACGCTCATACGGCGTCCTCCACGGGTGCCGGGGGCACGGGGCCCGTCGGGGGCACGGGGCCCGCCGGGGGCACGGGGCCCGCCGGGGGCACGGGGCCCGTCGGGGGTGCCTGGGGCGCCGTGGCCGCCCGGGGCACCGGGCGTGCCGGGGCCGTGTCCGGGGCTGCGTCCGGCAGGGTCAGGGTCACGGTGCCGGTGACGTGCTTGCCGATGCCGTTGGCGCCGGTGACTTTGACGGTGACGGTGACGGCTGCGGCACTCTGGTCGTGCTCGACGCGCTGGTCGCTGTGCTCGACCCGCTCGACCGTGCCCGTCAAGACCATCGTGTCGCCGGGGTAGTTGGGGGCGCCCAGCCTGATCGCCACCTTCCGGAGCGTGGCGGCGGGCCCGAAGTGGTCGGTGATGTAGCGACCCACCAGGCCGTTGGTGGTCAGGATGTTCATGAAGATGTCCGGGGACCCCTTCTCCCGGGCCAGCTCCGTGTCGTGGTGCACGTCCTGGTAGTCCCGGGAGGCGATGGCGCCCGCGACGATCAACGTGCGGGTGATCGGCACCTCCAGCGGGGGCAGTGTGTCCCCGGGGCGGAGGGGCGGACGGTTTCCGGGCGGACGGGCTCTCGGCGTACAGGCTTCCGGCGTACGGACTCCCGGCGTACGGGCCTCCGACGTACCGGTTCCTGGGGCACGGCTGACCGGCGTACGGCTTCCTGAGGTGCCGCTGACCGGCGTGCGGGTTCCTGAGGTGCCGCTGACCGGCGTGCGGCTCTCTGAGCTGCGGCCGCCTGAGCTGCGACCACCTGAGGTACGACCGCCTGACGTGCGGCCCCCCGACGCGCGGCCCTTCGATGCGTGTCCCATCAGCCCGCGCCCCCCGTCACCTGCTCCAGGGGCCGGAACACCGGCAGCACCATGTCCTCCTCCACCCGCTGGAACTCCAGCCGCACCGGCATCCCGATCCGCACAGCCCGGTAGGGCACCCCCACGACGTTGCTGACGAAGCGCACGCCCTCCGCCAGCTCCACCAGCACCACCGCGTAGGGCGGGTCGAAGGCGGGGAACCGGGGGTGGTGCATCACCACGTACGAATGGACCGTGCCCTCACCGGACGCCTCCACCGTGTCCCACCCGGGCGCTCCGCAGGCGTTGCACCCCGGCAGCCAGGGCAGACGCAGCGTGCCGCAGCCGGCGCAGCGCTGGATGAGCAGCCGGTGCCGGGCCACGCCCTCCCAGAAGCCGGCGTTGTCCCTGTTCACCACCGGGCGGGGACGGCTGCCCTGCCTGCCCGGCTGCTCCCGCGCGAGCTCCCGGACCGGTTCTTCGTCCCGGGCCTTGCGGACGGCCGTGGCGGCCGGGCCTCGCCGCCGTGCCGGGCGGTACTTGAGGATGCGGAAGCGGTGCGTGCCCGCCAGCCGGCCTCCCGCGCGGACGGCCATCCGGGTCGTCACGAAGTACCCCGAGCCGAGCCTGGTCGTCTTGCGCTCCGACACCGACTCGATCACCGCGTCAAAGGTGATCTCGTCGCCCGGCCGCAGCGGGCGCAGGTACTCCTGCTCGCAGTCGGTGGCGACGACCGAGGTGCACCCGGCGTCGTCGAGCAGAGCGAGCAGGTCGTCGTACGCCTCCGAGCGGTCGGCGTGACCCGAAAGGCCGCCCATCGTCCAGGCCTGGAGCATCGTCGGTGGGGCGATCGCGTCCGGCCCCTCGTACGCCGGACTGGTGTCGCCAAGCGCCTCGCACCAGTGTCGGATCATCGGCGCGTTGACCAGGTCCTTTCCCCGTCCCGCCGCCACTGCGGCCCGGCCCTCGTACGCCTTCAGCCGCCCGTACAACGGGTCCGCCTCCGCCGCCCCGGCGGCGCGCCCCGGCTCCCCGGGCGTGGTCACCCGGCCCGCATCCCCCTGCCCGGCTCGACCGCCCGGCCCCTCTCGTCCCCCTGGCCCCCTTGGCCTCCCTGGTCCCTCTTGTCCCGCTGCCGTGCCACCCCTCGTGCTGTCCCTCACCGTGGCCCCCTCCGCCGCCCCGCTCGATCGCCTCCGCGAGCTTCTGACACTTTGGGTACACCGCAGCCGCCGGATCGGTTCCCGAACCACCACCATCGGCGCCGCCATCAGTTTCTGACTGTCCGTCAGCTACGGCGTCACTGTCAAGACGCCCCCGGACACAGCTACGCGGCGGTACCCGAGGTACCGCCGCGTAGCCGTCACATCACCCCATGGAGCAGGCCCCGAGGATCACTCCCCGACGAGGCCCCGACTCACCACAGTTCGCTGAAGTTGACGGCGACGTTCGCGTTGGACTGGTCGATCTCCGTGAAGGCCGAGCCGTTCACCTGAGCGGTGTTGCTCTGATTCGACGCGCCGTTGCCGACCGCCTGCTGCTGCGTCGTCGACGAGTTCCCGTAGTTGTCGTCCCCGACACCGCTGCCGTTGACGACCGCCACCCCCGCGTTCGATCCGTTGTCCGCGAACGAGCCGTTGTCAGCCGTCGCGACACCCGAGAAGAGGGCGGCGGCCAGCGGCACGGCGGCGACGGCGGCGAGGGCGCGGGCGGTACGGATGCTTGCCATGTCTATTTCCTCCAGAACGGGAGGCACTCACCGGCGGAGCCGGACGGCACCTCAAATACGGCTTTTTCCCGGGCAGTTGGCCGACCGCCTCGGAGATCTGCACGACGTCGCGAGACCAGAGTTGCCCACCGAATCCCCGCCGAACCACCCCGGACGCCACGATTCCCTCGCAAGCGTGATGACAAGTCGATAAACACGCTATGCATCACCCATGTCCCAGCTCGACCCCCTGACCTCGGGCAAACCCAGGTGCCACACGGGCTGAAGCGTTCCGTCAGAAACCCCGACAAAGGGGGCGCTCCCTTCGCGCGCCCCTCTTTCAAGCCGCACGCCTTCCCTTCTTCGAACGTCAGTACGAAACTGAATCCATGGCCTCCACCGACCGCCATGCCGAAGACGGACCGCCCAAGGAGCCGGCCGCCCCAGCCCCCACCGCTGCCCCACCGGCCTCCCGCGCCGCACCCCAGCACGCCCCGACGCCCGCCGACGCGACCGCCGACGCAACCTCCGACACCCCGACCCCACGTGACCCGGCCCCACGCGCCCCGGCCACCCGCGAGTCACCCGCCCCCGAGTCAGGCGGCGCGCACGTGTCGCCCGCCCCCGACTCACCCACGTACGTGCCACCCGCCCCCGAGTCGCCCACGCACGTGCCACCCACTCCCGAGTCACCCACGTACGCGTCACCCACCTCCGAGTCGGGCGAGCACAGGACGGGCCCACCCGAGCCCGACGCACACAAAACAGCCACGCCCATGGACGTCACACCGGAGTCGGGCGCACACAAGACGGCCGCCCCCGTGCCCGGCGCGCGGGAGCCAATCACGCGCCCCCCAGCCGTACGCCCGCCCCAGAGTCCCCGCCTCCACCCCCGCCCCCGGCTGCGGGCACACCCGGCCGGCAACCGCCGTACGGCGACCCTCGCGCTGGCCCACGCCCTGACCGCCGCCGAGCGCGGACTCGCCGTCTTCCCTCTGTCCCGCACCAAGCTCCCGGCACTGCGCTCCCCGCACCACGACGACCCGCGCCACGACGTCCCGCGCCACGACGTCCCGCGTCACGACGACCCGCGTCACGACGACCCGCGCCACAACGGCCCGCGCCCGTCGCCGTGCCGGGGCGAGTGCGGGCGTATGGGCCACGGGGTGTACGACGCGTCCACCGACCCGGAGCGCGTCCGCGAGCTGTTCGCGGCCGTGCCCTGGGCCCCGGGCTACGGCATCGCCTGCGGCCTGCCGCCGTACCACCTGATCGGCATCGATCTGGACACCAAGTCCGGCACCGACGCTCCGGCCGCGCTGCGCGCGCTGGCACTGCGGTACCTGTTCACCATCCCGGAGACCGTGGTCGTCGCCACGCCCTCCGGGGGCCGCCACCTGTGGCTGTCCGGGCCGCCGGAGGTCGTCGTGCCCAACTCGGCCGGCCGCCTGGCCCCGGGCATCGACATCCGCGGCGCGGGCGGCTACCTCGTCGGCCCGGGCTCCCGCACCGACCGCGGTGTCTACAGCACCGTCGCCGGCACCGGCGGGCTGCCCCCGGCCCCGTGCCCGCCCTCCCTGCTCCGGCTGATCGCGCCTCCGCCCCGCCCGCGCCCGCCCGTGGCCCCGCGCGCGGGTGACCCTCCGGCCCCGCAACAGGGCCAAGGCCTCGTCCAGTTCGTCCTCACCGCCCACGAGGGGCAGCGCAACACCCGCCTCTTCTGGGCCGCTTGCCGCGCCTACGAGAACGGCATCGGCGAGGCCCTCGAAGGCCCCCTCACAGAGGCGGCCCTCCGCATCGGCCTCACCCTCCGGGAGGCCCGCTCCACCCTCGCCTCAGCGGCCCGCCTGACCGGCCGCACCTGACCCCCCACGCGCGCGTGCCGGGCCACCATGCGATCGCCCCCAGTCCCGGACGACACATCGACCGTCACGATTGCGGCTCCGGTGAGGACTTGAGGAATTGAGCGGGACAGATCCAGCCAAGGTCACTGCGGCTGCCCCTCCCGCTGCACCGAGCGAGCCTTGGCATCACAAGCCTTCCGGCTCTCAGATGGGCGTGCGCATGGATGCAAGTGCGCCAACACCGCCGACTTGAGGGAGAGCTGAGGCGGAATCGTGGCTTCCGTCACAGCTCAGCAGATAGGTGCATGGTGAAGTCATCCCTGTCCCCGAGGCCGGTTAGCCACCTCTTCTCCCAAAGGAGTTGGGTTGTCAGCCATGTCCTCAAGCGAACGCACTATGCATTTATAGGAGTACGGCACGTGCAGAACAGCACTCAGCGACGCAAGCTCAGCACGGCAGTTGCCGGTCTTGTCGCGGCAGCGATTGTTGGCACGGGACTGTCCGGATCGGCAGTCGCTGTCGACCGCGTGCACGAGGTCGCGGCACCGGCCTCGCTATCCACTGTCATGGCGCAGGCATCGACCGGCTCTGTGTCCAGTGGTGTTGACCCCAGACTGGCCGGAGTCAGCGATGAGGAAGGTGAAGCCGCGGTCAAGCGTGCTTTCGACCTCATCGCTTCGATACCTGAGCCGCTGATCCAAAGAGTCGAGGCGGGTGACCAGGACGCACTCCGTGAGGTCAGTGCGTTCCTGAACCAGCAGCAGCATGCCCAGGGCGCGGTTGTGGCATTTGGTTGGTTCGGATGCGCGGCCGGGGTGGCGAAGTTCGCCGCGGAGAACGGAATCGGTATCGCCAAGGCCTGGAAGCTCGTGAAGAAAGGCAAAAAGGTCTGGAAGGCCGTCTGGTCGTACATCAAGCACCGTACCTACCCGAAGGGCCTTGACGATGACATCGTGAACCTCATCGTCAACTCCACGGGGCTCCCCGACCTGGCCCATGCGTGCATGTAGGCGCAGCAGGAAAGGGGACTGACCGTGAAGCAGAACGTGGACTCACCCACGCAGGATGCGACTGACGACGAGCTCGGCGACATCGGCAGCGGTGTGCTCTCCACCCTTACGTTCCTGCTCATCGCGTACATCCCGGCCACCATCATCGGCGAACTCTTCGGCAACCGGGGTATGCCCGCGTCACCGTGGTTGATCACCCCGGCCGTGGCGCTCCTAGCAGCCGTGATGATGTCGGTCCAGTCACGTCTTGAGAACCGTTCGTGGTGGAAACGGGTCGACGACGTGTGGGGCGCACTCTTGCTGGGCCTGACCGTCGTGACTCCGATCGTCGTCGCGGTGGTGTGGCCGGTGTCCCTGTGGCCGGGGCTGCCACCACTGGTTCCCACGGTGCTGTCGTGCGTGCCCCTCGTGCTCGCCTGGTGGTGCGTCAGGCAGTGGCATCGTCACCTGAGGAATCGGCAACAGCCCCGGTTCGGCCCGTTCACGCCTGTGCCGCGGATCAACGAACCGGATTCCGGAGAGCAGGACTGACAGGTCTGCACACGCGCATACGAGAGGGGGCGTCCGTGCCCCATCGGGTGCCGAGCGCCCTCAGTCGGCACCTCGCCGTGCCCCTGCCGTGCCCGTCATGCCGGTGAACCGGGGAGCACCACAGGCGAAGCGGTCAGCATCAGCATCATCGGCCCCTGCCTTAAGTACAGGTCAGGGGCCGATTCACCGGGCGGTGGGTGTGGGATTTGAACCCACGGTGGTGTGAACCACGACGGTTTTCAAGACCGTTCCCTTAGGCCGCTCGGGCAACCCACCCCGCGCCGCCGCCGCGTGTTCGGGCGGGCTGGCGCGGGGTCAAGAGTAGCGGGTCAGCTATCGCCCTTGCGTGCGCCCAAGGTCACATCGACCGTGCGCTCCTTGCCGTCGCGCTCGTAGGTGATCTTGACCGTGTCGCCCGGCTTGTGGGTCCAGATCTGCCCGATCAGGGTCGGGCCGCTGTCGATGACCATGTCGTCCAGCTTCGTGATGACGTCGCCGGACTTCAGGCCCGCCTTGTCCGCCGGACCGTCCGGCTCGACGGCGGGGCCCGAGCCGTTGGCCCCGCGGTCGGAGATGACGGCGCCCTTCGACGTCTCGGCCAGGGAGACCGAGGCACCGATCACGGGGTACGTGGCCTGGCCGGTCCTGATGAGCTGCTGCGCCACGTTCTTCGCCTGGTTCACCGGGATCGCGAAGCCCAGGCCGATGGAGCCGGACTGGCCGCCGCCGAGGCCGCCGCTGTCGGCGGGCTTGATCGCGGAGTTGATGCCGATGACGGCGCCACGGGCGTCCAGGAGGGGACCGCCGGAGTTGCCCGGGTTGATGGACGCGTCGGTCTGCAGGGCGCTCATGTACGAGCTCTTGTTGCTGGCGCCGTCGCTGGACGTCACCGGGCGGTTCTTGGCGCTGACGATGCCCGTGGTGACGGTGTTGGACAGCCCGAAGGGCGCGCCGATCGCGATCGTGGAGTCGCCGACGGCGACCTTGTCGGAGTCGGCCAGCGGCAGCGGACGCAGGTCGGCCGGCTTGTTCTTGAGCTTGATGACCGCGACGTCGTACCCCTCGGCGCGGCCCACCACCTCGGCGTCGTACTTCTTGCCGTTCGAGAACGTCGCCGACAGCTTGCCGCCCTCGGCGGCCGACGCCACCACGTGGTTGTTGGTGAGGATGTGGCCCTGCTGGTCGTACACGAAGCCGGTGCCCGTGCCGCCCTCGCCGTTGCCGCTCTGCGCCTCCAGGGTGACGACGCTGGGCAGCGCCTTGCTCGCGATGTCCGCGACCGAGCCCTGCTCGCGCTTGAGGTCGGCCGGGGCCTCGGAGGCGGAGACCGTGGTGGAGTCCGTCCCGTTGTCCTCGTTGCGGTCCGCCGCCCAGAAGCCGATGCCGCCGCCGACCCCGCCCGCGACGAGGGCCGCCGCGAGCACCGCCGCGACCAGGCCGCCGCGGGGCACGGCGCTCGGCTTCCGCGCGGACGGCTCCTCGGCCGTCCAGGAAGCGCCCCATCCGGAGCCGCCGTCCTGCGCGTACGACGGCACGGCGGGCGGTGGGGGCGGCGGCCAGGCACCCCCGGACGCGGCCAC
>NZ_BNBT01000189.1 GCF_014656095.1 Streptomyces longispororuber | reverse complement strand
GCGCACGGCGGCGACGGACCCCGGCGGGGTCCCGATGCAGCCGCGCCGGGGCGCGGGAGCCATGGCACGCGCCGTGGCGCACTGAACCACGGCCGCGCACGGCACGTACGCCCGGGCGCGGGCACCGCGAACGGCGCGCGGGGGCCGACGGCGGCGTACCGCACGTCCCCGGCACGACCGCGCCACACGGTGGGCACCACGCACGACGCCGCACCACCCGCACCACCGGGCACCACCCGCACCACCGGGCGCCGTCGGCACCACCGGCCCGCGCCGTGAGCACACCGCACCACCCGCACGCGCGCACCACGCGGTGAGCGCACCGCGCGCCGCGCGCCGCAGCACCACCCGCACCACTCAGTACCGCTCAGCAGCACCCAGCACCACCCGCACCACCCCCGCACCACGCGGAGAGCAGCACGCACCACCCAGCACGATGCCGCGCCGTCGTCCCCCGGACCCGGTACGGGAGCCGCTGGGCCGTGCGGGGCGCGGGCGCCGGTCGCACCGGTGTCCGGCCCCGCACGGCCGCGACCACCCCAGGCGACTCGCTCGTCGAGCAGCACACGCGACGCCGCGGGGCGTCGGCACCCCCACATGTCCGCCGTTCTGCTGTTTCCCAGCGCCGAGTTGCCCCTTGGTGGCACTCTGCTCCACAGCAGACACGCAAAGTAGAGGCATATCGCCGGAGGTGCACTTCCCGTGGCGTCCAACGTCAATCCCACCGTCAGGCGTCGCCGGCTAGGCCAGGAGCTGCGCCGGCTGCGTGAGCTCAAGGGCATGACGGCGGAGGAGGTGGCGGAGCGCCTGCTGGTCTCGCAGTCGAAGATCAGCCGCCTCGAGAACGGCCGCCGCTCCATCAGCCAGCGCGACGTCCGCGACCTGTGCGGGGTGTACGAGGTCGAGGACCACCGCATCGTCGACTCGCTGATGCAGATGGCCAAGGACTCCCGGCAGCAGGGCTGGTGGCACTCCTTCGGCGACATCCCGTACAGCGTGTACATCGGCCTGGAGACCGACGCCGCGTCGCTGCGCGTGTACGACCCGCAGGTCGTCCCCGGCCTGCTCCAGACCCGGCCGTACGCGGAGGCGCTGATCACCGGCGCGCTCCCGGAGACCACGCCGACGGACATCGAGAAACGGGTCCAGGTCCGCATGCGCCGCCAGGAGCGCATCGCCGCCCCGGAGAACCCGCTGCGGCTGTGGACCGTGCTCGACGAGTCCGCGCTGCGCCGCGTCGTCGGCAACCGCGCGCTGATGCGCGAGCAACTGGAGCACCTGGTCGAGCAGTCCCAGTTGCCGCACGTGACGGTGCAGGTCATCCCCTTCGAGATGGGCGCCCACCCCGGCCTGAATGGCCAGTACGCGATTCTGGAGTTTCCGGACGCGTCGGATTCGAGCGTCGTCTACATCGAGGGCGTCACCAGCGACCTGTATCTGGAAAAGGCCAACGACGTCCAGCAGTACAGCGTCATGTACGAGCATCTGCGGGCACAGGCCCTGAACGTGGAGCAATCGCGTCAGCTCATCGCCGACATCGCCAAGGACTACGCCCGCTGACGTCGTGGAACGGTGCGCGCGCGGCCCGGCGCACGGACCCCGTACCCGCCCGCGAGGACCCTCCAGCCCCGGAAGGCGCCGCACAGTACACCGTTGCCGCGCCGGGGCGGAAGACCCCCCTGGTATATGCCATCCGGTTGAGTGAACGAGCCATCCGCCGCCCGTAGTTGGCGAGTAGCGTCTTTCACGCCAACAGCAAGAACGTTGGCGGATACCGCCGCCGCGCGGATTCCGAATTCAACAACTGCGCAATACGGAGCAAACATGGCAATCCAGCAAGGCGCGTCGCCCTCGTGGACCAAGTCGTCCTACTCCACCGGGAACGGCGCGTGCGTCGAGGTCAAGTCCCCCGTTCTGCACGCCATTTCCGTGCGGGACTCGAAGGTCGCGGACGGCCCGGTCCTCGCCTTCCCCGCCGATTCGTGGAACGCCTTCGTCACCGAGGTCCGTGAGGGGTCCCACGACCACGGGTGATACGTGCCACCACCGGCAGCCACTCCTTTCGGCAGCCATCCCTTCCGGCACCCGCCCGCACCGGCACCCGCCGTGCAGGCACCCGCCGGGACAACCGCACAACCGCAGCACACCCGCATGAGCCCTCTCGACTGGTCCGCCGTCCCGGCCGAGGGGGCTCGGCTCTGCCCGCCGCCGGCCCTGGCGCTACCGGAGCTGGTCGACGTACCGGTCCGTGCCCGGCACCGTCGGGACGAAGGGCGCAAGCAGCTCCACGCGGCCGAGGCCCGACGCGGCGACCTCCGCCCCGCGCCCGGCGAACCGCTCCCGCCAGCACGCGCGCGGGTCGCACTCCAGGAACCACAGCAGCGTCAGCCGGGTGTCCACGCCCTCCACCTGCCGCACGTACGTCATCCGGTCGCCCGGCAGCGGCGTCGGGCGGAAGGCGACCACCAGCGCGGCCGGCGAGCCCGTGAGCGCCCGGGGCAGGTGCCGGTCGCGCAGCCACGCGAGCAGCTCCGCGCGCTCCCCCGGCCCGTCGGCGTCGACGACCTCCAGGACGAGCCCCGCGTACGGGTGGTCGAGCGCGTGGTGGTCGCGCGGTCCGGCGGCGCCGTCGCGGTAGACGGTCGCGGCGAGGTCGTGGAAGGCCGTGAAGACGTGGGTGCGGGCCTGGTGGACGCGGCCGTCGCGGTTCAGGCGCTTGTTGATGGCGACGGTCCACCGCATGTGCTCGTCGTAGCGCCCCTCGGTGATCCAGTACGTCGACAGGTAGCAGCCCGCCGTCACCGGCCGGGCCACCGCCGACGTCTCCGGCCGGCGCAGGAGCTGGAGCTCCCGGGTGGCCACCCAGCGCCGTCCCGCGTACATCCACGGCATCGCCATGGCGCCCGCGTAGTAGTGGTCGTCCTCGTACCACCGGTTGTACGCGCGCTCGTGGCCCGGGTGCGGCTCGACCATGGTGATCAGCGCGTGCCCCGGGCGCACGCCGTAGGGCCCGACGGCGGCCAGCTCCGCGTACGCCTCGGTGCGGGTGTCCTCGCCCATGCCTCTCCCCTTCCTCCGCGCGGGCCCATACTCTGACGCCCCGTCAGACAGATGGCCAGAGCCGGGAGGCGCCGTGTCGCTGCTCCAGGGAAAGACCGTGATCGTCTCGGGTGTCGGCGCCGGGCTCGGCCGCGAGGTGGCCGCGGCCGTCGTGCGCGAGGGCGGCGCCGCCGTGCTCGGGGCCCGCACCGCGGCGAACCTCGCCAGGGCGGCGGCGGAGGTGGACCCGGGCGGCGGCCGCACCGCCCACCTGGCGACGGACATCACCGACGAGGCGCAGTGCGCCGCGCTCGCGGAGCTGGCCCGGGAGCGCTTCGGGAGGATCGACGCGCTCGTGCAGGTCGCCGCGTGGGACAGCCACTTCGGCGGCCTGGAGGACGCCGACTTCGCCGCCTGGGCGGGCGTCCTCGACGTGAACCTGCTCGGCTCGCTGCGCATGGCCCGGGCGTGCCTGCCCGCCCTCAAGGAGCGCGGCGGCGCGGTCGTCCTCATCGGCACGCAGTCCTCGGTGGCCGCGCCCACGCAGGTGCGGCAGGCGGCGTACGCGGCCTCGAAGGGCGCGCTGACCTCCGCGATGTACTCCCTGGCGCGCGAGCTGGGGCCCTACCGCATACGGGTCAACACCGTGCAGCCCGGCTGGATGTGGGGCCCGCCCGTGGCGGCGTACGTGACGCTCACGGCGCGCTCGGAGGGCGTGCCGGAGGACGAGGTGAGGCGCCGGCTCACCGAGCGCATGGCGCTGCCCGACCTCGCCACGGACGGGGACGTGGCGGACGCGTGCGTGTTCCTCGCCTCGGACCGGGCCCGGTCGATCACCGGCCAGTCGCTGCTCGTGAACGCGGGCGAGCTGATGCGCTGAGCCCCACCCCATGGGTCACGTATGTGAATGAAGGTCGCCGACTCGAACGATTTTGCTTCCTCTTGACCGTGCGGCCGGTTGTCCGTGCCGCGCCGCCGAATCGACGATGAGCGGGCCCTTCACGGCCTCCTCCGGCGCCGGGGTGAACGGGCAGCGCGTTCAGCGGAGTTGACCGAGTTCACAAGACGGACCCTGGAAGGGGCGTACATGAACGGTCTCGACTGGGCCGTCCTCCTCGCGTACTTCGGCGTGATGGTCGCGATCGGCGTCTGGTCCCACAAGCGCGTCGACAACGTCAGCGACTTCTTCACCGCCGGCGGCAGGATGCCCTGGTGGCTCTCCGGCATCTCGCACCACATGTCGGGCTACAGCGCGGTGATGTTCACCGGCTACGCCGGGATCGCCTACACCTACGGCGTCACGTCCTTCGTCACCTGGTCCTTCCCCATCGCACTCGGCATCGCCGTCGGCGCCCGGCTGTTCGCGCCCCGCATCAACCGGCTGCGCTCGCGCCTGGGCGTCGCGTCCCCGCTGGAGTACCTGAAGAACCGCTACGACCTGCCCACCCAGCAGGCGCTCGCCTGGTCCGGGATGCTCCTGAAGATCGTGGACGTGGGCGCGAAGTGGGCGGCGATCGCCACCCTCCTGTCCGTCTTCACGGGGGTCTCCCTGAACCAGGGCATCCTCGTCACCGGCGCGGTCACCGCCGTCTACTGCACCATCGGCGGCCTGTGGGCCGACGCGCTCACCGAGCTGGGCCAGTTCGTCATCCAGCTCCTCGCGGGCGTCGCCATGTTCGTCGCCGTGGCCGTCGAACTCGGCGACCACGGCGGCTTCCTCGGCGTCTGGGACCGCCCGGAGCTGGACGGCCACGAGAAGCCGCTGGTCGGCCCGTACGGCACGGTGTTCCTGCTCGCGTTCCTGTTCATCAAGCTCTTCGAGTACAACGGCGGCATGCTCAACCAGGCCCAGCGGTACATGGCCACGGCCGACGCCCGTGAGGCCGCGCGGTCCGCGAAGCTGTCGGCCGTGCTGTGGCTGGTGTGGCCGCTGGTGCTGTTCTTCCCCATGTGGATGTCGCCGCTGCTCGTGGACGCGAAGAAGCCCGACGGCTCGGACAGCTACGCCCTGATGACCGAGCAGCTCCTGCCGCACGGCCTGCTCGGCCTCGTCATCGTCGGCTTCTTCTCCCACACGATGGCCATGTGCTCCTCCGACGCGAACGCCATCGCGGCCGTCTTCACCCGCGACGTGGCCCCCGTCCTGTCGAAGAGGGCCCGGCGGTGGACCGACCACGCCGGGCTGATCGCGGCCCGGCTGACGACGGTGGTGTTCCTCGCCCTGTCCATGGCGGTGGCCACCCAGGTCGACTCACCCGCCTTCAAGGACATCGTCACCGTCGTCATCAAGTGGGTCGCCGGCCTCATGGGCCCCATCGCCATCCCGATGATGCTGGGCCTGCTGCGCGCCTTCCGCCGCTCCGGCCCGACGGCGGCGCTCACGAGCTGGGGCGTGGGCCTGTTCGCCTTCTGGCTGGTCAACTACCCCGTCCACTGGAGTGTGGACGGCGGTGTCCCGCTCCAGTACCAGGTCTCCGTCCCGCTGGCGGTCTCCCTGGTCCTGTACGTCGTCGTCGGGTACGTCAAGCCGGAGGACACGCCCGAGCGGGACGCGCTGATCGAGCGCGTCAACACGGACGGCCCGCCGGACACCGGGGCGGGGGCGGCGGCGCTGCCCGTGCCGCGGGCGGAACCGCCGGGGCCGGTGGACCCCACGGTCCCCAGGACGCTCCCCTGACCCCGGCCCGGCCACGGCCCGGCCCCGCCACCGGCTCCCCGGCGGACGTGTTCCCCACCCTTACGGACATCCGGCCGCGCGGCGGCGGCCCGCCCAGCAGACTGCCGAGGCATGACGCCTCCCACCGCACGCCGCACCCTGCTGCGCGGCACCGCCGCCACGGCCGCGCTCGCCACCGCTGGCCTCACCGCCCAGGCCCCCACCGCCCACGCGGCCCCCGGCCGGCCCACCGGCCGGGGCCCGCGGATCGGCATCCTCCTGTACGACGGCTACAGCCTGCTCGACCCCACCGGCCCGGCCGAGATCCTCGCCCGGGTGCCGGGCGCGAGCGTCACGATGGTCGCCGAGCGGCGCGGCCCGGTGCGCACCGACACCGGTGACGTGGCCGTGGTGGCCGAGCGGAGCCTGGCCGAGGCGGGCCGCCTGGACGTCCTCCTCGTCCCCGGCGCGGGCAACCGCGGCACCATCGGCGCGATGGGGAACCAGACCCTCCTGAGGTGGATCCGCGCCACGGACCGGCACACCCGCTTAACCACGTCCGTGTGCACGGGCTCCCTCGTCCTGGCCGCGGCCGGGCTCCTCGACGGGCGCAGGGCGACGACGTACTGGGCCTCGGCGGAGTACCTGGAGAAGACCTTCGACGTCACGTACGTACCGGAACGCTTCGTGGAGTCGGGGAAGTTCATCACCGCGGCCGGGGTGTCGGCCGGTCTCGACATGGCTCTGCACCTGGTGGCGCGGCTCACCGACGACGACACCGCGCGGGCGGTCCAGCTCGCCGTGGAGTACGACCCGCGCCCGCCGTTCCACGCGGGCGACTGGCGGCGGGCCAGTGCGGAGTTGAAGGCTCGGGCCCTCAAGCTCCTGGAGGACTCCCAGGTGTAGGACGTCGTTCGTCCGCGCAATCGCCGTGGCTGGTCGCGCAGTTCCCCGCGCCCCTTCAGGGCGCTCCGGTCAGGCCCTGGGGTAGCGCGCCAGCCACCCCGGTGCCGCCCCGGCCGGGCTGTGCAGCGCGGGCCCCTGCGTCATCTCCATGGCGAAGTCGTCCGCGAGCTCCAGGACGGTGGCGCGGCCCTCCAGCTCGGTGAGCCACCCGGGCGGCAGCTCGGTCTCGCCGTGCAGCGCGCCGAGCAGCGCCCCGCACAGCGCGCCCACCGCCGCGGAGGGCCCGCCGTGGTTGACGGCGAGCCGCAGCCCGTGCCGGATGTCCTCGCCGACGAGGGCGCAGTACACGGCGGCGGCCAGCGCGCCCGGCGCCGCCCCGTCACCGGTCAGCTCCTCGACGCGGGCGGCGTTCGGCAGCCCCTGCCGTACGGCACCGAGCGCGTGCCGCAGCCCGTCGGTGACGGCCTGGTGCCCGGGGCGCGCGCCCAGCAGCGCGAGGCACCGCTGGATGGCGCCGTCCAGGGACTCGCCCCGGGCGAGCCCGTGCACCAGCAGGCCGTGCGCGCCCGCGGCGAGGTACGCGTCGGGGTGGCCGTGCGTCTGGACGGCGCACTCCACGGCGAGCTGGAGCACGAGCTGCGGCTCCCACCCGACGAGCAGCCCGAACGGCGCGGACCGGGCGGCGGCCTCCGGGCCGCGCTCCCCCGGGTTCTTGGGCACGTCGAGCGTGCCCATGCGGTCGTCGGCGAGCCCGGTGAGGCAGGCGCGGGAGGGGGCGCGGCGCGCGTACAGCCACTCCTCGCGGGCCAGCCAGCCGTCCTCCGTACGCCGCTCGTCGGGCCCCCAGTCGCGCTGGGTGGCGGCCCAGCGCCGGTAGGCCCGGTGCAGGTCGGTCGGCGGGTGCCAGGCGCCGGTGTCGCGCCGCACCTGGGCGCGGATCAGCCCGTCGACGGTGAACAGGGCGAGCTGGGTGGCGGCGGTGACGGCGCCCCGCCTGCCGTGCGCCGCGACCGGCTCGGTCAGGCCCTCCCCGCCGTGCGCGGCGCGGATCTCGGCGAGGCCCATCCCGGCCACGGGCGCCCCCAGCGCGTCACCCACGGCGGCCCCGAGCAGGGTGCCGCGGACCCGGCTACGGAAGTCCTGCTGTTCGGTGCGGCCCCACACGCCGGTGGCTGCTACGGCACTCACCGAACCCCCTTTCCCGTGCCTCGGCGTCCGACTCGGCAGCACTGTAATCGAACGGGAACGGTGGGTTCAGAGGGCACGAGGTTTGCGCGGAAGGTGCGCTTTCCCTAGCTCCCGTCGGGAGTTGGGCGGTGTTCGACGTATTCGACGACGGTCCCGTCGCGGTGCCGCGCGGTGAACCCGGTCCCGGTGGGCACCGCGTGCGGCGGGACGAGCACCTCGGCCCCCTCGGCGGCCAGCCGCTCCAGGTACGCCGCCGCCGAGTCCACCACCAGCGTCCCGTCCGTGGCCCGGAACGGCTCAAGGACCTCCGGCGCCCCCTCGACGAGCAGGAAGCTCCCCACGACGGCGAGCCGCAGCCCCTTCTCCGGATACGTGAACCACATGTCCTTCGCCACGCCGAGCAGCCGCTCGTACGACGCGGTGACGGACTCCAGGGTGCCGGTAGGGGTGTAGACGCGCAGGAGCGCGCGGGGTTCGGTGAGCCCGGAGGAGTCGTTGCGGCGGCGCCAGACGGTGGGGGCGGTGGTGTCGTGGTCGCGGGAGGCCCGGGCCTCGGTGTCGTTGCTCATGGCCCCACCCTCGCGGCGGGAATGGGCCCCGGCCAGAGGGGTGTTCATGGGGTGAGCGGAGGTAACAGGATGACGGACCCGGCGGCGGCGCTCCGGCGTGAGCTCGGCGGCTTCCTGCGCGCGCACCGCGACCGCCTCGCTCCGGCGGACGTGGGCCTCCCCACGGCGCCCCGGCGCCGCGCGGCCGGGCTGCGCCGCGAGGAGGTGGCGGCCCTGTCCGGTGTCTCGGTGGCCTAGTACACCTGGCTGGAGCAGGGCCGCGTGGACACCTCACGGCAGGTCCTCGACGCGGTGGCCCGCGCCCTGCGCCTGGACGCGGCGGCCCACCGCCACGCCCTCGCCCTGGCGGGCTACGCGCCCACCGGGCCCGCGGCCCCGACGGCCGCCACGACCACCGCCCCGGCCCACCAGCCCGTGCCGCACAGCGACCCCACCGCCCCGACGGCCGCCCGCGACCACCAGCCCCTCCTTGACGGCTGGCCCACCACCCCCGCGCTGCTCCTCTCCCCCGCCTTCGACGTCCTGGCCTGGAACCAGGCGTACGCGACGCTGTGGCCCGACCCGGCCGCCACGCCGGAGCCCCGCCGCAACCTCCTGCTGCTCCTCGCCGCCGACCCCGCCCACCACCGCCGCCTCCCCGACTGGCGGCCCCTCGCCCTGGACCTCTACCGCCACTTCCGCACCCGCGCCGACCTGGAGCCCCCCGGCGCACGCGCCCACGAGGTCACCGCCCTGCTGCGCGCCGCGTGCCCGGACCTCGACGCCTGGTGGGCCTGCCGCTCGGTGGGCGACTTCACCTCCCGGACGCTGCTGCTCCACCCGGAGTCCGGCCCCCCGCTCCGCTACGAGGCGAGGCTCCTCCTGACCCCGGAACCACGGGGCGGGGCGGTGCTGGTGCACACGCCACTCGCCCGGGAGACCGGCGGTACGCTGCCTGAGGAGTGACTCTCAGGACCTGACCGGCCGGACGGAGGTGCACGGTGAGCGCCCAGCCCCTTGAGCCGACGCCCCAGGCGGCCTACTACCAGTTGCGTGGACGGGAACAAGGCGCGGTGGGGTCAATGGCTCGTGGACACGACCCGGTGTCTCGGCTCGGGTCGACCTGAGCCGGACCACAAGAAGGGACTCACGTGAGCGCGCAGCCCATCGAACCCGGCCCGGACGTGTCGTACAGCCGACTCCGTGACATGGCCGACGACATCATCGGGGCACTCGACCGCCGCGGCGACCGCGTACGGGTTGACATCGCGAACCAGGAGATCACCGTCCATATGATGTCCCCCTCGAACCCGCACGGTGAGATCGTGTTCGAAGTCGGCTTTCAGATCCGTACGCAGGATCGCGACGCGGTGCTTCTGGTCGAGAACCGCGTGCACCACCCGGGGCTCGGTCTGTGCCGTAGTGCCGACCTCTTGGCCATGAGCCGTGAAGCCCGCGAGCGGCAGGACGACGACTTCGCCTTCTTCGCCCCCGATGTGTCCGTCGCCGTAGAGGTGGTTTCGTCCTCGAACCCCGGCAACGACTACATCACCAAGCTCCGCGACTACCCCCGTATGGGCGTCCCCGAGTACGTCATCATCGACCCCCGGAACGGCACGGTCACCGTCCACTCCGGGCCGGACACCGCGAGCGGCGAACCCCGGTACGCCGACGCTCCGCGCCACTACAAGTTCGGCGACGCCGTTCCCATGGGGCCCTGGACGGTGGACACGAGTGCGTTCCCCCGGTACCGCGCGCCCAGGTCACGGGCTTGACAAACGATTCTGTACACGCCTCGCCAAGGGACGGCTCGGGACAGGACAGGCCCCGGGGACCCTCAGACCGGCACCACCCGCAAGGTGGCGAGGTTCCAGTCGCGGCGGGTCAGGCGCTCCTGGAGGTCCAGGGCGCGCGGGCTGCGGACGAGGAGGTGCCGGGGCGGGGTCAGGCGCTGGGCGAAGACGACGAGGATCTGCAGGGCGGCGTTGGAGAGGTAGGACACCCCGGTCAGGTCCAGCGTCACCACGTCGTGGTCCTGGCCGCAGTCGAGCAGTGCCTTGGTCAGCACGCCCTTGTGCGCGGCGAGGACCTCGCCGTGGAGGATCAGGCCCGGCCGTGGCGCGGGCAGCATGACGAGAAGGTCATCGGCGAATACACCGTGCATAAGCGTGTCCCGGAGCAGCGCACCGCGGCGGCACCAAGGAGAAACCTTCGTGAGGACCGCGCGATGGCGGTGTCGCGGGCACAGACTCCCGCACGTAACAGCCGTTGACGTGCGAGGCTCCTTGGGCCTCGAATGGTCGTCGGCCGGCCGCTGCCGCGCTAACGACGGCACCCGCCCACGGGCTGGCTACCACCGTACTGCGGAACGCATATGCCCGATACCCCCGCCGCCCGGCGGTACCGATCGCCACGGACGCGCACCGGTGGAAAGCGGATGCCCCGGTCGGGGCGGCACGCGCCGGTGGCGGGGCCGTACGGGTCGGCGGGGGGCGTACCCACCGGCCACAGCCACGCGCTTGTCCGAGCGGCGGGTGCGGTCCTGGCCAACGCTGGGAGCGGGCACCGCCCGGGCGTACGCTGAGCGAGTACGGGGGGGTGCGGGCGAGCACACGGACGGTCAACGGCTCGCCGGTCCGGCCCGGCCGAGGAGAGGGGCGGGCTGCCGGCCCCGGCCGTCCAGGGCTTCCCCGCTCTCTGTCCGGCCCCCGCGTCCGACGGTTCCGAGCACGCCGCCGCCGGGCCGGTGCGGACGGACGGTCATCCGGCATGGGCGCATCGGGCCGAGGGGCGGTAACCGTGGAGACGCTGCGTTTCGACAGTGACGATCTGGAAGCGACCGAGGACTTCCTCAGCCGGGCCCGCACCCGGATGGCGATCGGCGGCGACGCCGAGCGGACGCGGGCGCGGGTGACGCGCAACGTCGCGGGGCCGGTCGGCGTGGACCGGCTGTCGTTCGACTACGACATGCGGCACGACGCCGCCGTGCTCGACGGGATCCGCCTGGGCAACGTCCACTCCGGCGGGATCGGGACCGGACCGGTGCGGCTGGCCGGTGACCGGCCCGTCTCCCCGGCCGCGGCCCGGCACCTGCGGCACACCATCGCCTACCTGGCCGACGGCGTGTGCGCGGACGAGGAGTTGAGCCGGCACCCGCTGCTGGTCGCCACCGCCGCGCAGCTCCTGGCGGCCGCCGTGCTGAACGCCTTCCCCTCCACCGCGCCGGGCGAGCCCACCGCCGCCGACCGCCGCGACGCCCGGCCGGCCGCGGTGCGCCGCGCGGTGGCCTTCGTCGAGGACAACGCGCACCGGGAGATCACCGTCGCCGACATCGCCGCGGCCGCGCACGTCAGCATCCGCAGCCTGCAGGAGGCCTTCCGCCGGCACCTGGACACCACCCCGACGGGCTACCTGTGCCGGGTACGGCTGGCCCGCGCCCACGCCGACCTGCTGGCCGCCCGGCCCGGCCGCGGTCAGGTCGCGGCCGTCGCCGCCCGGTGGGGGTTCGTGCAGCCGGGCCGGTTCGCCGCCGCCTACCGTGCCGCGTACGGCCGCCTGCCGCACGAGACCCTGCGCGAGGACCGGGGGTGAGCGCCGCCGGCCGGCCCCCCGGGCACGGGACGGTGGTGCGCCGGGCCGGGGAGCCGCCCGGCCGGGCACCGGGGCGCGGTCCGCGTTCGGCGTACGTCCACGGCCATGATCCGCGTTTGCGGTATTCCCTCCCCCTCGTGGAGTGCGCTGTACTGAGCCGGGTGAGCAGATGCCGGGCCCGGCCCTGCGCCCCGGGGGGAGGCGTCCGCGCTGCCGCTCGCCGCGACGCCCGTTCCCGCAGGAACGGGCCCGGCGGCGTCCCGTCGTGCTGCCTGCGGTGAGGACACTGACGAAGGCGGTGTGGAGGCATGGGTTCCACGGTGAGGGATCTGCTGGGCAGGCTGTCCGGCAGGGCCGACGACACGCGACGCAAGGCGTGGGCGCACGCCTGTGCGGAAGCCCTGGGACTGGGTGGGGTCGCCGTGACGGTGAACGAGGAACTCGTGTGGTTCAGCGACACCACCAGCGAGCGTCTGGAGGACCTGCAGTTCACCCTGGGCCAGGGCCCCGGTCTGGGCCTCGACGACCCCGTGGAGATGCGCCAGATCCCGGACCTCGGGGAGCTGCTGGCGCGGCAGTGGCCGCAGTTCGCTCCCGAGGCGGTGAAACTGGGCGTCGCCGCCCTGTTCGTGTGGCCGGTACGCCTCGGCGCCGTGCCCGTGGGCACCCTGACCGGGTACCGGCGCACGACCGGCCCCCTCACCGCGCGACAGGTGTCCGAGGGCTGGCTGGTCGCCGACGTCCTGGCCGAGCACGTCCTGGCCAACTGGCCGGCCGAGCCCGACGCCAACGGCCCGGGCCACGCGGGCACGGTGGACCTGCACCGGGCCGAAGTACACCAGGCCACCGGAGTCCTGAGCGTGCGCCTCAACATCCCCCTGGCCGAGGCCCTGGACCGGCTGCGCGCCCGCGCCTACGCCTCGGGCCGGTCCCTGACCGACACCGCCCACGACATCCTGCGGCAGGAACTGCCCCACGATGATCACTGACCCGGCCCCCCGGCGCCCGCCACGGCGGTGACCGGGGGGCCTAGGAGTACGCGCATGAGCAGGGAACAGCACATCGCCCGCACCTTCGTGGAGCTGGCCGACACCCTGGTGGAGGACTTCGACCTCATCGACTTCCTCCAGCAGATGACCGTCCGCTGCCAGGAACTCCTGGACATCACCGACGCCGCGGTCTTCCTGAACCACCCCCCGCCCCGGCTGCACAGCCCGGCCCCCTGCGACCCCGGCCCCGCCCTCCGCGACGTGCTGGAGGCCGCCCGGTCCGAGGGCCCCGCCCTGGACGCGCACCGTGCCGGGAAGCCGGTCACCACGGGCGAGGACCCGGCCGAGACGGCGGCGCGGTGGCCACAGTTCGCCCAGATGCTCCGGGCCGCCGGCTACACCCGCGCCACGGCCGTGCCCATGCGCCTGCGCAAGGACTGTCTCGGCAGCCTGCTGCTCCTGCACACCGGTGAGACGCCGTTGGGCGCCGACGACCTCGCCCTCGCCCAGGCGCTGGCCGACGCCGCCACCATCGGTCTGCTCCAGGCCGGCACGATCCACGAACAGCACACCGTCAACAAGCAGCTCCACACCGCGCTGCAGAGCCGCATCATCGTGGAGCAGGCCAAAGGCGTTCTCGCCGCCCGCCGCCACATCCGTCTCAACGACGCCTTCGAAGCCATGCGCCACCACGCGCGGCACCACCGGACCCTCCTCATCAAGGTCGCCCGGGACGTCATCGAGAACGACTTCGTCCCCGCCGTACCCCCCGCCTCACCGGCGAGGCCCGCGGACTCCTCGTGACACCGCCCGGCCGGGCCGGGCGGGCGGGAGATCCGCCGCGGTAGCGGCGGCACGGGCCGGGGCGCCACGCGCGGCGCTTGCGCCGGGGCCGGTCGGGCGGAGCCGGGGAGTCAC
>NZ_BNBT01000188.1 GCF_014656095.1 Streptomyces longispororuber | reverse complement strand
AGGCCCCGGCTCCGGCCGAGGCCGCCGCCGCCCCGGCCGCCCCGGCGCAGCCCGCTCCGGCCCAGCCGGCCGCCCCGGCCGCCCCGGCTCCGGCCTCTCCGGCCGACGAGGGCGCGTACGTCACCCCGCTGGTGCGCAAGCTCGCCGCCGAGAACGGTGTCAGCCTGGGCTCGGTCAAGGGCACCGGCGTCGGTGGCCGCATCCGCAAGCAGGACGTGCTCGCCGCCGCCGAGGCCGCGAAGTCCGCCCCGGCTCCGGCCGCCGCCGCTCCCGCGGCCGCGTCGGCGCCCGCGGCGGCTGCCAAGGCCCCGGCCATCGAGGCGTCCCCGCTGCGCGGCCAGACGGTCAAGATGACCCGCATGCGCAAGGTCATCGGCGACAACATGATGAAGGCGCTGCACGGCCAGGCCCAGCTCTCCAGCGTGGTCGAGGTCGACATCACGAAGCTGATGAAGCTGCGTGCCCGCGCCAAGGACGCGTTCGCCGCCCGCGAGGGCGTCAAGCTGTCCCCGATGCCGTTCTTCGTCAAGGCGGCGGCGCAGGCGCTGAAGGCCCACCCGGTCGTCAACGCCCGCATCAACGAGGACGAGGGCACCATCACGTACTTCGACTCGGAGAACATCGGCATCGCCGTGGACTCCGAGAAGGGTCTGATGACGCCGGTCATCAAGGGCGCCGGTGACCTGAACCTGGCCGGCATCGCCAAGGCGACCGCCGACCTGGCCAACAAGGTCCGCACCAGCAAGATCAGCCCGGACGAGATGTCGGGCGCGACCTTCACCATCTCCAACACCGGCTCGCGCGGCGCGCTGTTCGACACGATCATCGTGCCGCCGAACCAGGTCGCCATCCTGGGCATCGGTGCCACGGTCAAGCGCCCGGTGGTCGTCAACCACCCGGACCTCGGCGAGACCATCGCCGTGCGCGACATGACCTACGTGACGCTGTCCTACGACCACCGCCTGGTGGACGGCGCGGACGCCGCCCGCTACCTGACGACGGTCAAGGCCATCCTGGAGGCCGGCGAGTTCGAGGTCGAGCTCGGCCTGTAAGGCCCCGGCGCGGTACGCGTGCGGCCCCCGCCCGGAGTGTTCGGGCGGGGGCCGTACGCGTTGTCCGGGCGCCGCCGGTCCCCCAGCCGGGCGGCGCCCGTCACCCCAGCCGGGCGGCGACGAGCGCCGGCCAGCCGCTCGGGCCGTACGGGGCCAAAACCTCGACCTCCATGCCCAGCTCGGCGACGCCGACGGCGTACTCCGCCTCGTCGAGGCCCAGGGCCGGCAGTTCCCTGGTCTCCCCGACGAGCCGGGCGACGAGCCGGCGGTCGGTCGTCGCGGCGTAGTCGTCCACCGCCGCCTCGTGACCGTCGAACTCGTCCGGCATGTCCTGCGAGAACCAGCCGCCGAGGAACTGTCCCAGCTCCGGGAAGCAGGCGTGCCACTCCCCGTGCGTGGCGGGGCTCGCCGGGGCCGGGACCAGGCCCTCCGCCACGCTGCGCCGGATGTGGTCGGCGAGCAGCGCCGGCCGGTCCAGCACGTCCGCGTCGGCCAGCCGACGTCCGGCAGGGCGTAGAACTCCCCGAGCCGCACCCGCAGCGCAGCCGCCCCGGCGGGGAGTCTCGTTGCGGAGGTGAAGTCCTCCAAGGCATGGGGAAGTTGAGGCGGAGGGACGTCCGGAATCGGCCCCCTTCGGGCTGGATCGCCCGCGCGGCGTGCGCCCGCGGCCGGCCCCGGACGGGCGGCCGTCGCCCCCCTCGCCCGCGAGGGCGGGAAGCGGTCCCGCTGTTACGAGCTTCACCTGCCACAGCGCCGTTGGGACCACCTGCGCGGCGCCTTCCCGCCGTATTGTCTAAAGGCCCCCCGCCACCCATGGGCCACGCCCCGCTGAGGAGCCCACATGACCGCGCCCGTCATTCACTCGCTGCGCGAACAGATTCGCGAGCACATCGTGGAAGGCATCGTCAGCGGTCGCTGGAAACCGGGCGAGCGGATCGTGGAGCGGCGCATCGCCGTCGAGCTTGAGGTCAGCCAGACCCCGGTGCGCGAGGCGCTGCGGGAGCTGGAGTCGCTGCGCCTGATCGAGTCCGCGCCCAACAAGGGCGTGCGGGTGCGCAACCTCACGGCCGCGGACCTGGAGGAGAGCTACCCGGTCCGCGCGGGCCTCGAGGCCATCGCCGCGGAGCTGGCGGCGGACCGGCTCGCCGACGACTGCTCGGCCCTCGAGCCGCACGTGGCCGCCCTGTACGAGGCCGACCGGGCCAAGGACGGCACCGGGCAGGTCCGGCACACGGTCGCCTTCCACCGCGAGCTGGTCAGGGCCGCCGGGAACTCGGTGCTGCTGCACACCTGGGAGGGCCTCGGCATCGAGGTCTTCACCGCCCTGTCCATCCGCTGGCTGGGCACGGTGCAGCAGTCGTACGCGGAGGAGCACGAGGCCCTCGTACAGGCGTTCCGGGCGCGGGACCCGAGGATCGCGGAGCTGGTGAAGGCGCACGTGCTGGGGTGCGCGCCGCGTCCGGACCGCAACGCGTAGGCCTCCGGCCGGGCCCCGGGGGTGACGCCTCCGGCCCCGGTTGCCCCGCGCGGGGCGCCTCCGGCCGGGCAGCGGCGCGGTGACCCCCGTACCGTCGGCGGGACGCATCCGCTCATTTCGCACGCACCGCGCTCAAAGGTGGTCCCACCTGCGCGTATCCTACGAAATGAAGGCACCGGGTGCCCCGCACTGTGGCACCCTGTGCCTACTTTTGCCTGTACAGCGAAGTTTTCCGCTCAACGCTTTGATCGATCATCGATCGCGGGCTTACAGTCGTCGACGGGCTCCACCGAGCCCCGCGCCCTGTCCTGCCAAAGACCAAGGGCACCCCCGACCCTTTCCGTTAAGGGACCCCGCCCGACTCAGGCACGGGAACCCCTCCGACTCAGGAAGGCGGCGTCATGACCGACCCCTCCCGCATCCAGCCGAGCGAGCTCGACCAGCTCCCGGACCGCGACCCGGAGGAGACCGCCGAATGGCAGGCCTCCCTGGACGCCGTGACCCAGGCGGCCGGGCCGCACCGCGCCGCGTACCTGATGCGCCGCACGCTGGAGCGCGCCGAGGGCGCGGGCCTGGCGCTGCCCAAGCTTCTTGAGACGGACTACGTCAACACCATCCCCACCGCCGCGGAGCCTGTCATCGACGGCGACGAGGAGATGGAGCGGAAGATCACCGCGTGGAACCGCTGGAACGCGGCTGCGATGGTCACCCGCGGCTCCAAGTACGGCGTCGGCGGCCACATCGCCACCTTCGCCTCCGCCGCCTGGCTGTACGAGACCGGCTTCAACCACTTCTTCCACGGCAAGGAGGGCGACGGCTCCGGCGACCAGCTCTACATCCAGGGCCACGCCTCGCCCGGCATCTACGCCCGCGCCTTCCTCGACGGCCGGCTCGACGAGACGCACCTGGACAACTTCCGCCAGGAGGCCGGCGGCAACGGCCTGCCCTCGTACCCGCACCCGCGCCGCCTTCCCTGGCTGTGGGAGTTCCCGACGGTCTCCATGGGCCTCGGCCCGCTGTCGGCCATCTACCAGGCCCGCTTCAACCGCTATCTGACGAACCGCGGCATCAAGGACGTCTCCGCCTCGCACGTGTGGGCGTTCCTCGGCGACGGCGAGATGGACGAGCCGGAGTCGACGGCGGCCCTCGCGCTCGCCGCCCGCGAGGGTCTGGACAACCTGACCTTCGTCATCAACTGCAACCTCCAGCGCCTCGACGGCCCGGTGCGCGCCAACTTCAAGATCGTGCAGGAGCTGGAGGCCCAGTTCCGCGGCGCCGGCTGGAACGTCGTGAAGTCGCTGTGGGGCAACGCCTGGGACGAGCTGTTCGCGCTCGACACCACCGGCGCCCTCGTCCGCCGGCTGCGCGAGGTGCCGGACGCGCAGGTGCAGACGTACCAGACGCGCGACGCCGCGTACATCCGTGAGGACTTCTTCGGCAAGGACCCGGCGCTCGTCGAGATGGCGAAGCTGCTGAGCGACGACAAGATCCTCGAGTGCTTCCACCTCTCCCGCGGTGGCCACGAGCCGCGCAAGGTGTACGCCGCGTACAAGGCGGCCCTCGCGCACAAGGGCGCGCCGACCGTCATCCTGGCGCAGACCGTCAAGGGCTTCACCCTCGGTGAGGGCTTCGCGTCCAAGAACGCGAACCACCAGATGAAGAAGCTGACGACGGACGAGTTCAAGAACATGCGCGACCTTCTTGAGCTGCCGATCTCCGACTCCCAGTTCGTCGACGACGTGGTGCCCTACGGCCACCCCGGCGCCGACTCCCCCGAGGTCCGCTACCTCCAGGAGCGCCGCGCGGCCCTCGGCGGCCCGGCCCCGGCCCGCCGCGTCCACCCCGTCGCGCCGCTGCCCGCGCCCGCCGACAAGGCCTTCGCCGCCTTCGACAAGGGCTCCGGCTCGCAGTCGGTCGCCTCGACCATGGCGCTGGTCCGGCTCCTGAAGGACCTGGTCCGCGACAAGGAGTCCGGCAAGCGCTGGGTGCCGATCGTCCCCGACGAGGCGCGCACCTTCGGCATGGAGTCGCTGTTCCCGTCGCTCGGCATCTACTCGCCCAAGGGCCAGACGTACGAGCCGGTCGACCGCGACCAGCTCATGTACTACAAGGAAGCCACGAACGGCCAGATCCTCAACGAGGGCATCACCGAGGCCGGTTCGATGGCGGACTTCATCGCCGCGTCCACCGCGTACGCCACGCACGGCGAGCCGATGATCCCGCTGTACATCTTCTACTCGATGTTCGGCTGGCAGCGCACCGCCGACCAGATGTGGCAGCTCGGCGACCAGCTCGGCCGCGGCTTCCTGATCGGCGCCACCGCCGGCCGCACCACGCTGACCGGTGAGGGCCTCCAGCACGCGGACGGCCACTCGCCGATGATCGCCGCGACGAACCCGGCCGCCCTGTCGTACGACCCGGCGTTCGCGTACGAGATCGCCGCGATCGTCAAGGAGGGCCTGCGCCGCATGTACGGCGAGGCCAAGCCGGGCGAGACCGCCGAGGACAGGGACGTCTTCTACTACCTGACCGTCTACAACGAGCCGATGCCGCAGCCCGCGAAGCCCGCGGGCGTGGACGAGGGCATCGTCAAGGGCCTGTACCGCTTCAACACGGCCGAGTCGGCGGGTCTTTCCCCCGCCGCCAACGCCGCGCGGATCCAGCTCCTCGGCTCGGGTACGGCCATCCACTGGGTCCTCAAGGCGCAGCGGCTGCTCGCCGAGGAGTGGGGCGTGGCCGCCGACGTGTGGTCCGCGACCTCCTGGACGGAGCTGCGCCGCGACGCCCTGGACGCGGACGAGGCGCTGCTGCGGGGCGAGGAGCGCGTGCCGTACGTACGCCAGGCGCTGCAGGGCGCCGAGGGTCCCGTCCTCGCCGTCTCCGACTACATGCGGCAGGTCCCCGACCAGATCGCGCAGTGGGTCGAGCAGGACTACTCGTCGCTGGGCGCGGACGGGTTCGGCCTGTCCGACACGCGGGACGCGGCCCGCCGCCACTTCGGCGTCGACGCCGAGTCCATCGTGGTCGCGGCGCTCGCGCAGCTCGCTCGGCGCGGGGAGGTGCCGGGGGCTGCGGTGAAGGAGGCTCGGGCGAAGTACGGGCTGTGAGCCTTCGGTGGGTGTAAGCCTTCGGTGGGTGTAGGCCCTCGGCGGCTGTAGGCCCTCGGCGGTTGTAAGCCTTCGGCTCGATGCGGGCGGGGCGGTGGGTGGGGCTGGGCCTCTCCATCGCCCCGCTGCTTTGCTGCGTGGTGCTGCGGCGGGTTCTCCCACCCGCCCACCCGCGGGTCTCCGGCTTCGTCGGCGCGGCCCCGACGCGGAGCGCTGCGGCGCCGTCGTCACCGGTGCCCCTCCCACCCGCCCACCCGCACGTCCCCGGCTTCATCGGCCCGGCCCCGACGCGGAGCGCTCACCCGCCGTCTCATTCCGCCGCTACCGCGGCGGCCTTCCCGCCCGCCCACCCGTGACACCCCGGCTGCGCCGGCCCGGCCCCGACGCGGAGCGCTGCGGCGCCGTTCGATGCGTTCCGCCGCTACCGCGGCGGTTCTCCCACCCGCCCACCCGTGACACCTGGCTGCGTCCGCCCGGCCCTGACGCGGAGCGCTGCGGCGCCGTCGCCGGGTGACCCTGCGCGCCACCCGCTGCGGGCAAACGTCCCGCAGGGGTCTACCTTGCGGGAGCGAAGCCGAGAGCTTGGGGAAGGGCGGGCACAGCGCCTAGGTTCCGCTGCATCGGCGAACCAGGCCCGCACCCCAGCCTTGCCGCTGGCGCCACCCGCGGAGGCCCCGCAGCCACGGCGGGGGCGGGCCGGTGGGACCACGCCGCGCACAGAGGAGGGGCCCTCCGCACTCCCCAGCCTCTCCCTCCGCTGTAGGCACGTTCCGCAGGGCAAGAGGGGCCTCCCCTACTCAAGCGAAGCCGAGAGCCTGGCGAAGGGTGGGCACAGCACCCAGATGCCGCTGCACCGGCAAACCAAACCCGCACCCCCAGCCCCGCCGCTGGCGCCACCCGCGAAGGCCCCAAAGCCACGCCACGGCGGGGGCGGGCGGGTGGGACCAGACCGCACGCAGAGCGGCGCCCTTGCACTCCGCACCCCCTCCCCCGCTACGGGCAAACATCCCGCAGCCCGAGTGAGGCCTCCCCTACTCAAGCAAAACCGAGAGCCTGGGCAAGGGTGGGCACAGCACCCAGGTGCCGCTGCACCAGCGAACCAGACCCGCACCCCAGCCCTGCCGCTGGCGCCACCCGCGAAGGCCCCAAAGCCACGCCACGGCGGGGGCGGGCGGGTGGGACCAGACCGCACGCAGAGCGGCGCCCTTGCGCTCCGCAACCTCTCCCCCGCTACGGGCAAACATCCCGCAGGCCGAGTAAGGCCTCCCCTACTCAAGCGAAGCCGAGAGCCTGGCGAAGGGTGGGCACAGCACCCAGGTGCCGCTGCACCAGCGAACCAGACCCGCACCCCAGCCCCGCCGCTGGCGCCACCCGCAGAGGCCCCAGGACCACGGCGGGGGCGGGTGGGTGGGACCAGGCCGCGCGCAGAGCGGTGGCCCGTCGCTTCAGCCCTCTCCCCGCTGGGGGCACCGCATCCAGGTGCCGCTTGCCCGGGAGTCGGGCACGGATGTGCCGCCGAACACAGGCACCGCCCCGCCGCGAGGCCGAAGCCGTGCCGCCAGGCACCCCACCGCACAGCTAAAGCCCTGCCGCCAGGCCCCCCGCCACACAGCCGAAGCCGTGCCGCCAACCACCCCACCGCGCAGCCGAAGCCATGCCGCCAGGCCCCCCGCCACACAGCCGAAGCCCTGCCGCCAGGCACCCAGCCACCCCACCGCGCAGCCAAAGCCTGCCGCCAGCCACCCCACCGCACAGCCGCAGGCCCTCGGCAGGCAAGGCCCCCCGCCGGAGGCCAGGGGCCTGCCCCCGTGTGGGGCGCGGCATCATGGGGGTATGCGTGCTGCCCGGCTCATCAAGATGGTTCTGCTGTTGCAGGCGCGGGGCTCGATGACCGCCGGGGAGCTCGCGGCGGAGCTGGAGGTGTCGGAGCGCACCATCACGCGGGACGCGCAGGCCCTGTCCGAGGCGGGCGTACCGGTGTACGCCGACCGCGGGCGGACGGGCGGCTACCGGCTCATCGGCGGGTACCGCACCCGGCTCACCGGCCTCGCCCGCAGCGAGGCGGAGGCGCTGTTCCTGTCGGGCGTGCCGGGCGCCCTGCGCGAGATGGGCCTGGAGGACGCCGCCTCCGCGGCCCGTCTGAAGGTCTCCGCGGCCCTGCTGCCCTCCCTGCGCGACGCCTCGCAGAGCGCGGCCCAGCGGTTCCACCTGGACGCCCCGGGCTGGTTCCGGGAGACCCCGGCCCCGCCGCTGCTGCCCGCCGTCGCCGACGCGGTCTGGGACGACCGGCGGGTCACCGCCCGCTACCGGCGCCAGGACACCGAGGTGGAGCGGGAGTTGGAGCCCTACGGCCTCGTCCTGAAGGCCGGTGTCTGGTACCTCTGCGCCCGCGTGCCGGAGAAGGGCTTCCGCGTGTACCGCATCGACCGCTTCACCGCCGTCCTGCCGCCCCCGGACTGTGGCGACGACCGCTTCGTACGGGACGAGGAGTTCGACCTGCCCGCCTTCTGGGAGGAGCGCGCCGCGCAGTTCGCGCGGGCCATCCTGCGCGACAAGGCCGTGCTCCGGCTGTCCCCCGACGGCGCGCGGCGGCTCCCGTACGTCACCGACCGCGCCACCGCCCAGGAGGCGCTGGACGCCGCCGAGCCCGACGGGCGGGGCCGGGTGACGATCACCCTGCCCGTCGAGTCCCCCGACGTCGCGTACGCCCAACTCCTCACCCTGGGGCCGGAGGTGGAGGTCCTGGAGCCGCCGGAGCTGCGCGAGCGGTTCGCGGCCACGGCGGCCCGCATGGCCGCGCTCTACGGCTGAGCCCCGGCCGCCCCGCTACCGGTAGCCCGTCACGTCCGCCGTGTCGCTCTCCTGGTCCACCTCCATGAGGTAGCGCCACGCGTCCGGCGCCGAACCGTCCACGTCCGTGAAGCCGTACTCCTTGGCGAGTCCGCCACTGGACAGCGACTGCCCGTTGAACCGCGCCACGTCGGGGTCCGCGGCGAGCGCGGCCAGGGCCCTGCCCACGTACGTGGGCGTCTCGGAGATCGCGAAGTGCGGGTCCTGCCGTGTGCCGTCGAGCCAGTTCTCCTCCGTGACCTTGAAGTACGTGTCGAGCATGGCCTCCGAGCGCAGCCAGCCCGGGGTCAGGCAGACCGCCGTGCAGCCGTACTCCGCCAGCTCCTCGGCCAGGGCGCGCGCCATCCGCAGCGGGGCCGCCTTGGCGAGGTCGTAGTAGTACGGCTCGCGGTAGCGCCTGTTGTACTCCTCGGTGCCGTCGGTGACCTCGACGACCAGGCCGCCGCGGGAGCGGACGAGCAACGGCAGCGCGAAACGGCTGGTGACGATGTGTGTCTCGACGCCGAGGCGCAGGATGCGCAGCCCCTTGTCGAGGTCGTGCTCCCACATCTTCTTGCCCCACTCGACGTGGACGTCGCCGCCCCAGACGTCGTTGACGAGGATGTCGAGGCGGTGTTGCTCCTCGTCGATCCGCTCGACGAGCGCCCTGACCTGGCCGGGGACGAGGTGGTCGGTGGGGACGGCGACGCCGGTGCCGCCCGCCGCCGTCACCAGCTCGGCCGTCTCCTCGATGGTCTCGCTGCGGCGGCCGACCTCGCTGACGTGGTCGCGCGTGGTCCGCCCGGTGACGTACACGGTGGCGCCGGCGCGGCCCAGCTCCACCGCCATGGCGCGTCCGGCGCCGCGCGTGGCCCCGGCGACGAGGGCCACCTTCCCGGCCAGGGGACCGGCGTTCCCCTCCGCGTTGGCGCTCCTCTCCGCGTGCGCGCTCCCCTCTGCGTTCGCGTTCCCCTCCGCGTTCGCGTTCCCCTCTGCGTTCGCGTTCCCGTCCGTGTTCCGGTCCGGGTTCCGCTCCGTGTTCTGCGTACGGCTCCGCGTACGGTCCTGCGTACGGCTCTCCGTACGGCTCTGCGCATGGTCCTGCGTGCGGTTCTGCATACGGCGAGCCTTCCAGCGAAAGCCGACACCTTCTGTCGGGCTTTCCACGGGCATGTGCACGCATAACGACACAGCCGCATTCCGGCGCACTCCGCGTGCGTCCGCGGGGGCCAGGGCCGATGCTTGTCCCGTGATGGACGAGACGGAGTTCTGGGAGATCGTGGACAGCACCCGGCAGGCCGCCGACGGCGACCCGGAGGACCACGCCGAGCTGCTGGTCGAGCGGTTGCTGCGGACCGACCCGGACGCCGTCCTGGACTTCGCGCGCCACTTCGAGTCCCGCTACAACCGCGCCTACCGCTGGGACCTGTGGGGTGCCGCGTGGGTCCTGCTCGACGGCGCGAGCGACGACGCCTTCGACTACTTCCGGTGCTGGCTCATCGGACAGGGGCGCGAGGTCTTCGAAGGCGCCCTGCACGACCCGGACTCGCTGGCCGACATCCTCGACGACTTCGACGACGAGATCGACGGTGACGGCGAGGAACTGGGCTACGCCGCCGACGAGGCGTACGAGCAGCTCACCGGGACCGTCGCGCCGGACCTGGGCATCTCCCCCGCCCCGCCGGAGCCGGAGGGCACCGCGATCGACTTCGAGGACGACGGGGCCCTGGCGCGGCGGTACCCGAAGTTGTGGGAGCGGTTCGCGGCCCGCTGACGGGCCGCCCGCCCGCGCCGGGCATCAGCGCTCCCAGGCGAACACCAGCAGCGCCACGTCGTCGCGTACCCCGCCGGAGAAGCGGACCAGGTCCTTCCAGATCGCGTCCGCCAGGGCCGCGGGGTCGCGCTGGCGCACCTCGGTCAGCGCGGCGAGGCGCGCCGTGAGCGGGTAGAAGGCGCCCGAGGCGTCCCGCGCCTCGGTCACCCCGTCCGTCACGGTCAGGATCCAGTCCCCGGGCCGCAGCCCCACCGCGGTCTGCTCGGGCGGCGCGACCCCGGCGAGCCCGAGGCCGAGCGGGGCGCCCGGGGACACGGCGAGCTCGGTGACGGTGCCGCCGCGCAGCAGCAGCGGCGGCGGGTGTCCGCAGGAGACGACGCGCAGCTCGTCGGCGTCGGCGGCGAACTCCAGGAGCACGGCGGTGGCGAAGAGTTCGGCGGGCTCGCCGTGCCCCGCGCCACCGGCGGCCCCCGCGGTCCCCGCGGTCCCCGCCGCACCGGTGTCCCCCGCGCTCTCCGCCATCTCGGTCTCCGCGATCCCCGCGTCCTCCGCGTCGATGACCAGGCGCCGGTCCAGGCGGGCCGCGACGCCCACCAGGTCGCGCTGGTCGAGGGCCGCCTCCCGGAAGGCGCCGATCAGCGCGGCGACCGTACCGACGGCGGCGAGCCCGTGCCCCTGTACGTCGCCGACGAGGGCCCGCACCCCGCGCGGCCCCCGGCGGACGTCGAAGAGGTCGCCGCCGACCAGGGTGCCGCGCTGCGCCGCCCGGTACAGGCCCGCGCACCGCACCGGCCCCACGTGCTCGGGCAGCGGCGGCAGCACCGCGAACTGCGCGGCCTCGGCGACCGTGCGCACGGAGACGAGCTGCGCGTCGCGGCGGCTGCGGACGGCGGCGAACAGCACGCTGAGGGCGGCCACGAAGGCGACGGTCGCGGTGTCGCTCTCGCCGGGGTGGCCGAGGTCGTAGTGCGGCAGTTCGAGGAGCAGGAGCACGGTGCCGCCGAGGAGCGCGGTGGCCGCGGGCCCGTACGCGAGGGCGGCGAGCGGCGGGACGGCGGCGAGCAGGAAGCTGAGGTCAAGGGTCCGGGGCGTGGCGACCTGGACGACGACGGTCACGGCCAGGAGCACGGGCGCGGCCCAGCGCGTCCAGGGCGGCGTGGGCGCGCGGCGCGGCAGGGCGGGGTGGCGCGCGTCCCGCTGCCTGACCACGGCCCTGGGCATCCGTGCTCCTTCCCGGCGGCGACGGAGGTCGTCCTCACGCTCCTACGCGCGCGGCGCGGGCGCACGCCGAGCCGGTCAGAACGGGTCCCGCACCGGGTCCCGCACCGGGTTCCCGTGCCATATCCCGTACGGGGTCCCGCACCAGGTCCCGTACGAGGTCACGCGCCAGGTCCCCTACGGGGTCCCGCACCAGGTCCGTACGTGTGCCGCATCGGTGCCGCGCAGGGCCACACCGCGGGTCGTGCCCGGTGCCGCCCGGCTCACCGCCGGGAGCCGGGGGGGCGCCCGCGGGTCACAGCGCGCGGCCCATCAGCACGTCGTCCACGTACGTGCCGTCCAGCAGGAACTCCCCGGGCAGCACGCCCTCGGTGACGAAGCCCTCGGACTCGTACAGCGTCCGGGCGGGTGTGTTGTGGCCCAGCACCCGCAGGGTGAGGCGGCGCGCGCCCTGGCGGCGGGCCTCCGCCACCACGGCCCGCATGAGCAGGCGGCCCACGCCCTTGCCGCGGGCCTCCTCGGCGACGACGAAGCCGAGGATCTGGCGGACGTGCGCGTGCACGGCGAGCGGGGTGGGGAAGCCGAGCCGGATGTAGCCGACGAGCCGGCCGTCCAGCTCGGCGACCAGGTGGTCGCGCGGGCCGAAGCGTTCGGTGAAGAACGGCTCGTACGGGGGCGTGGGGCGCGGCTGCACGGAGTGCAGCGTGGACCAGTTCTCCCGGTCCATGCGGGCCAGCGCGTCCCCGTCGTCCGCACGGGCCGTGCGTATGTACGTCTGCTGCATGAGCGTCACTGTACGGCGCGCGTACGACGGCCCAGGCGTCCTTTTCGCGGCAGCCCCGCACGCCCGCGCGCGCCCCCGGCCCCGACCTCGGCGAAGGTCCGCAGAGCGGTGCGGCGGCGGCCCCGGCAGTGGGCCCGGTCGGCGGTTTCGCGGCAGGATGGGCCCATGGAGCCCACGCGTCCGGAACCGTCAGCCAGCCCTTCGGGACAGCCCTCGCGCGTCGTCGTCACGGGGGCCTCCGGCCTCATCGGCACCGCGCTCACCCGCTCCCTGACCGCCGCCGGGCACCAGGTGGTACGCCTCGTCCGGCGCGCCCCGCGCACGCCCGACGAGGTGCGCTGGAACCCCAAGGAGGGCCGCCTCGACCCGGCGGGGCTCGCGGGCTGCACCGCCGTGGTCAACCTGGCGGGCGCCGGCATCGGCGACCGCCGCTGGAGCGACGCGTACAAGCGCGAGCTCCGCGACAGCAGGGTGCTCGGCACCCGCACCCTCGTCACCGCCGTGGCGGCGCTCGACGAACCGCCGCGCGTGTTCGTGAACGGCAGCGCGATCGGCATCTACGGGGACACCGGTGAGCACCCGGTGGACGAGACCGCACCTCCCGGTGAGGGCTTCCTGCCGTCCCTGTGCGTGGAGTGGGAGGCGGCGGCGCTGCCCCTCCAGGAGGCGGGCGTCCGCACGGTGTTCGCCCGCACCGGCCTGGTCGTGGCGCGCGAGGGCGGCGCCTGGGGGCGGATGTTCCCGCTGTTCAAGGCCGGCCTGGGCGGGCGGCTCGGGAACGGGCGGCAGTACTGGAGCTTCGTCTCGCTGCACGACGAGGTGGCCGCCCTGCGGCACCTGCTGGCCCGCGACGACCTGTCCGGCCCTTTCAACCTGACGGCACCCCGGCCGGTCACCAACCGCGAGGTGACGCGGGCGATGGGCCGGGCGCTGCACCGGCCGACGCTGTTCCCGGCCCCCGCTCCGGTGCTGAGGGCCGTGCTCGGGGAGATGGCCGGGGACGTCCTGGGCAGCCAGCGGGTGCTCCCGGCGCGGCTGCTGGACTCCGGCTTCAGCTTCGCGCACCCGACGGTCGACGACGCGGTACGGGCGGCGCTGCGGTAGCGGCCCCGCGGCCCACAGTCCCGGGAACCCGCGAACGGCCGCCGCAGCCCTCGCGAACCCGCGAGCCCGCGAGCGGCGGTGCCCGCGGCGCCGGAGTGGCCGCGGGAGTCCGGAGCGGGCGCGGGTGCGGGTGTGCGACCGCCGTGCGACCGTGCCCGGTCCCCGCGCCGCTGGCGGCGGTTGTCCGGACTCCTACCCTCGTTCAGGACTCGGGGATTCCGGTGCCCTGTGCAGGGCATAAGGGCCCCAGCAGCCGCGCAACCTCCGGGAGGAGCACGTGCCAGAGCCTGCGCACCATGCGGACGTCGTGATCGTGGGGGCCGGGGTCTCGGGACTGTCGGCCGCACAGGAGCTGACCAGAGCCGGGGTAAGGACCGTCGTCCTAGAGGCCGCCCCTTACGTCGGCGGGCGGATGTCGACCGAGAAGGTGGACGGGTTCCGGCTCGACCGGATCGGACAACTGCTCAGCACGTCGTACCCGGAGCTGCGGCACGTCTCGGGGCTCGACGCGTTCGTGCTGCGCCCGTTCGCGCCGGGGCTGCTCGTGCACAGCGACGGACGCCACCACCGCGCGGCGGAGTCCCTGGGCCGCCCGGCCACGGGGAGCACGAAGGGCGCACTCGGCGCGGCGCGCGCCCTCGCGAGCGCCCCCCGCCTCGCGCGCCCGGGTCGTACGGCGCCCAGGACGCCCCCCGGGACCCCGCCCGGCCACGCGCCCCGCGGCC
>NZ_BNBT01000187.1 GCF_014656095.1 Streptomyces longispororuber | reverse complement strand
GGCCCGGCCGGGTCCGGCGGTCATCGGCGGCCGCCGGGCCCGGGTCCCGCACCGGCCACCGGCGCGGGCCCCCGGTCGGGGCGTCCCCGCGCGGCCCGGGGCACGTCAGGCGGTCCAGGTCCAGTCCGCGACCTCCGGCAGGTCGGTGCCGTGCTCGCGGATCCAGGCGTGGTGGCGCAGCCGGGTGTCCTCCATGAGCTGCCGTACGTCGGCGGCGCGGACGGCCAGCCCCGGGACCCGGTCGATGACGTCCATCACCAGCCGGTAGCGGTCGAGGTCGTTGCGGACCACCATGTCGAAGGGCGTCGTGGTGGTGCCGATCTCCTTGTAGCCGCGGACGTGCAGGTTCGCGTGTCCGGCACGTCGGTAGGCGAGCCGGTGGATCAGCCACGGGTAGCCGTGGTACGCGAAGACGACCGGCTTGTCCCGTGTGAACAGGGCGTCGTACTGCGCGGCGGGCATGCCGTGCGGGTGTTCCTCGGCGGGCAGCAGCCGGGCCAGGTCCACGACGTTGACGACCCGCACGGCCAGCTCCGGCAGATGGCGGCGGAGCAACTGCGCCGCGGCCAGCACCTCCTGGGTGGGGACGTCGCCCGCCGCGGCGAGCACCACGTCCGGCTCGCGTGCGCTGTCCTCGGTGCCGGCCCACGACCAGATGCCCGCGCCGCGGGCGCAGTGGGCCCGGGCCTCGTCCAGGGACAGCCAGTCGAAGCAGGGCTGCTTGCCCGCGACGACGACGTTCACGTAGTCCCGGCTGCGCAGGGCGTGGTCGGCCACGGACAGCAGGGTGTTGGCGTCCGGCGGCAGATAGACGCGGACGACCTCGGGGCTCTTGTTGAGGACGTGGTCGACGAAGCCGGGGTCCTGGTGCGAGAAGCCGTTGTGGTCCTGGCGCCACACGTGCGACGTGAGCAGGTAGTTGAGCGAGGCGATGGGCGCCCGCCAGGGCAGGCGGCGGGTGACGCGCAGCCACTTGATGTGCTGGTTGACCATCGAGTCGATGATGTGGACGAACGCCTCGTAGCAGGAGAACAGGCCGTGCCGGCCGGTGAGGAGGTACCCCTCCAGCCAGCCCTGGCAGGTGTGCTCGGAGAGGATCTCCATGACCCGGCCGTGCCGGTCGAGGTGCTCGTCGACGTCCAGCGTCCGCGCCTGCCAGGCCTTGCCGCTGGCCCCGTAGACCGCCTGGAGGCGGTTGGAGGCCGTCTCGTCGGGGCCGACGAGACGGAAGTCGCGGCGCTCGGCGGTCGCCGCCATGACGGACTCCAGCAGGTCGCCGAGGACCCGGGTGGGCTCGTGCAGCGTCGCGCCGGGCTTGTCGACGGCGACCGCGTACCGCTCCAGCGGCGGCACGGGCAGCTCGCGCAGCAGCAGGCCGCCGTTGGCGTGCGGGGTCGCGCCGAGGCGCCGCGCGCCCTCGGGGACGCAGGCGAGGACCCGCTCCCGCGGCCGGCCGCGCTCGTCGAACAGCTCCTCGGGCCGGTACGAGCGCAGCCACTCCTCCAGTTGCCGCAGGTGGTCCGCGTTGCCGCGGACGTCCCCCAGCGGCACCTGGTGGGAGCGCCACGTGCCCTCGACGGGCAGCCCGTCGACCTCGGCGGGCCCGGTCCAGCCCTTGGGCGTACGCAGCACGATGACGGGCCACCGCGGCCGTTCGCCGCCACCGCCCTCGCGGGCGGCGCGCTGGATCGCGCTGATCCGGTCCAGGGCGGTGTCCATCGCCCGGGCCATGTCCCGGTGCACCTGCGCCGGGTCCGCACCGCCGACGTGGAGCGGGTCGTGGCCGTACCCGCGCAGCAGCTCGTCCAGCTCCTCCTCGGGCAGCCGGGACAGGACCGTGGGGTTGGCGATCTTGTAGCCGTTGAGGTGCAGGATCGGCAGTACCGCGCCGTCGTGGAGGGGGTCGAGGAACTTGTTGGAGTGCCAGGAGGCGGCGAGCGGGCCGGTCTCCGCCTCGCCGTCACCGATGACGCAGGCCACGAGCAGGTCCGGGTTGTCGAAGGCGGCGCCGTAGGCGTGGGAGAGGGCGTACCCCAGCTCGCCGCCCTCGTGGATGGAGCCCGGTGTCTCCGGGGCGACGTGGCTCGGTACGCCGCCCGGGAAGGAGAACTGGCGGAAGAGCCGCTCCATGCCTGCCGCGTCCCTGCTCACGTCGGGGTAGGTCTGGCTGTAGCTGCCCTCCAGCCAGGCGTTGGCGAGCACCGCGGGGCCGCCGTGGCCGGGCCCCCAGACGCACAGGGCGTCCTGGCCGCGCTCCTTGATCAGGCGGTTGAGGTGGGTGTGGACCAGGTTGAGGCCGGGGGAGGTGCCCCAGTGCCCGAGCAGCCGCGGCTTGACGTGCTCGGACCGCAGCGGCTCGGTGAGCAGGGGGTTGGACAGGAGGTAGATCTGCCCGACGGCCAGGTAGTTGGCGGCCCGCCAGTGGGCGTCCAGGGTGCGCACGTCGTCGTCGGTCAGCACCGTGCCGCCGGTGGTGCCGGTGCCGCTGCCCTGGTGCTCGTGGATCTCGTGGGACATGAGGGACCTCGTGAACGTCGTCGGAGGGGCGGGGAGCAGTCGCTGAGCGGTCGGGGGGCAAGCCGGGGGCGGGGGAGGCGGCGGGGCGTCGCGCGCCGCGGGAGGGAGCGGTTGCTCGGGCACGGGAGGCCGCGCCGGGCCGGGAGCCGCGCCGCGGGGAGGGGGGCACCGTGCGGCTGTGCGCGGCGCATTCCCCACCCCCGGGTGGCTCGGCTCGTGCCTGTCCCCACGCCCGCCGGGAGTGGCGGTCCACCCCGGTGGGCTTCCAGCGTTACACCGCACGCGTGCCCGCAGCAGCAGAAAACACGCTGTTCGACCGAAATCGGTCTCCCGGCCCGGCGCGGCACGGGTCCGCGACGAGGCCCCGGCCCGCAGCGGGCCCCCGGCCGCGGGGCTGGTGCGGGAGGCACGGACGTACGCCCTGGCGCGCAAGGTCGGGCCGGGCACCGGCCTCATTCCCGCTGCGGGACGACGGCGACCGGGCAGGCGGAGTGGTGCAGCACCGCGTGCGCGACCCGGCCGAGCTGGAGACCGAGGTGCCCCCGACGGCGACGGGCGCCCACCACCAGCAGGTCGGCGGTGGCAGCGGCCCGCAGCAGAGCCGTGCGCGCGCCGCCCTCCACGGGGCGCCGGCGTACGCGCACGGAGGGGTGCTCGCGCGCGGCGTCCCGCAGCGCCTCCTCCAGGCGGTCGGTGGCGCGTTGCTCGTGGCCGCACAGCGGTACGTGGTCCGGGGCGTGGGGTCCGCGATCCAGGGTGTGGCGTTCGCCGTCGGCCGGTTGCTCGTCGCGCACCGGTACGCGGCCCACGGCGGGCGGTGCCTGGTCGCGCACCGGTACGCCGTCCGTGGCGGGAGGTGCCTGGTCGCTCGCCGGTACGCGACCCTCGGCCCGCCGCTCGTGGCCGCCCACCGGGTCGGCAGCCCTGAGGGAGGCGTGCGGCGTGCCGGGCGCGGGACACCGCCAGGCGTGCAGCGCGTGCAGACAGGCGTAGCGGTCGGCCGCCTCCTGGAACGCGAAGCGCACGGCCGCCTCGTCGGTCGCCTCGCCCACCCCCAGCACGATCCGCTGCTCCGCCCGGGTCCTGGCGCCCGGGGCACGGCCGTCGCGCAGCACGACCACGGGGCAGGACGCCCGGGCGGCGACCCCCAGGCTCACCGAACCCAGCAGCAGCTCGGCCAGGCCGCCGCGCCCCCGGGCCCCGACGACGACCATGGAGGCGTTGCGGCCCTCGCACACCAGGGCGCTCACGGCGTCGGCGCGTACCGCCTCGGCGGAGACCTTCACGTCCGGGTCGCGATGTTCCGCCCGGGCGGCGGCGGAGGCGACGATCGCTTCGGCCCGCTCGTGCTCCGCGGGCCTGCCCAGCGCCCGGACCAGGGCGGGCCCTTCGTAGCGCTCCCACAGCGAGGCGTACACCATTCGCAAGGGCACGCCGTGCAGGGCCGCCTCGTCCACGGCCCAGTCGACGGCCCGCAGGCTCGGTTCGGAGCCGTCGACGCCGACGACCACGGGCAGCTCCATGCTCCGCATCTCCTCGCCTCCCGTTCCCGGATCAGTCGTGCGGGACGACGGCGACCGGGGCCGCCGAGTGATGCAGGACCGCGTGCGTGACGGGCCCGATGCGGCCGCCGATCGGCGAGCTGCGGACGCGGCGTCCGACGACCACCAGCGAGGCGTCCTTGGAGGCCTCGGTCAGGTGCGCGGCGGGTTTGCCGGGGCGGGACTCCTCGCGCACCACGACGGACGGGAACTTCCGCCGCCAGGGGCCGAGGATCTCGCTGAGCGCCGCCGCGTCGTCCACGGCCAGCCGCGCGTCCAGTTCCGGGTCCTCGGGGAGCCCGTAGGCGAAGTAGGGAGGCAGCGGCCAGGAGTGCAGGACGCGCAGGGCGGTGTCACGGCGCGCCGCGGCCTCGAAGGCGAACGTGAGCAACGCCGTGTCGGGTCCTTCGGTGTCGAGCCCGAGGACCACGGGCCGGTAGGGCGCCGCGGCGGACGGGATCCCCGAGGGGTCGTGGGCGTGCTCGTCCGCGGCCTGCTCCCCGGCCCGGACGAGCACGACCGGGCGCCGGGTCCGGGCCACCACGGCCTGCCCCACGGACCCGACCAGGAAGCCGCCGAAGCCGCTCAGGCCCCGGGACCCCAGCACCAGCAGCCCGGCGTCGTCCACCGCGGCCGCCAGGAGCTCACCGGGCCGTCCGCTGAGCCGCACCAGGCTGACGTCCACCGCGGGGTGACGCAGCCTCAGGCCGTCCACGGCCGCACGGGCCACCTGGTCCGTCTCGTCCCGCCTGCCCTCCGCGAGAGCCGCGTACGACAGGGGGACGGGCTCGCGGACGCTGACCAGCCGGAGCTCCGCGCCGAGGAGCCGGGCCTCGCGGGCGCCCCACTCGGCGGCCGCCCGGCTCTCGGCCGAGCCGTCGTAACCGGCCACGACGGTACGGGACATCAGGTCCACCTCCTGATCTGGCGGGAAAGGCACAGGCGGCGCGTCGTGCCGTCCTGCGCGTCACCGCGCGTCGAAGCGCGTTCGGCTTCGCCTCCAGCGTCGTCGTGCGGCGGCCGGGGCGACAGGGCCGACCGGGGCACCGCCCGGGCCGACCGGCCCTGGGCCCGGCCGGCGCACGGCCCCTCGGGGGAGGCGGGTCAGTCCGCGGTCCCGGGCAGCCACAGGTCGGGGCCGAAGACCTCGTAGCGGATGCGCCGCGCCGGAACCCCGGCACGCAGCAGCTCCGCGCGCACGCCGCGCATGAACGGCAGGGGGCCGCACAGGAACACCGTGGCGCCCTCGGGCAGTTCGATGCCGTCGAGGCTCAGCAGGCCCTCGCGGGCGTCGGCCTCCTCCGGGCAGCAGCCCTCGTACCAGAAGACGGCCCGCGCATCCGGCAGTTGAGCCACCAGTTCACGCGTCTCGGCGCGCAGGGCGTGCGCGGCGGGGGAGCGGTCGGCGTGCAGGACCAGCACCGGGCGGGGCGAGCCGAGGGCGGCGAGACGGGCCAGGACGCCCACCATGGGCGTCCCGCCGATGCCCGCGGAGACCAGGACGACCGGAGCGGCGGCGTCGGCCGAGTCGTCGAGGAAGACAGCGCCGAAGGGCGCGGACAGGACCAGCTCGTCCCCTTCGCGGACCTGGTCGTGCAGCAGGGCGAAGACCTCGCCGTCCGGGGCGCCGACCGTGCCCGCGACCCGCCTGACGGTGATCCGCCGCAGCTCGCCGCCCGGGTCGCAGGACAGGCTGTACTGGCGGAGCTGGTGCACCCCGTCGGCCATCCGTACGCGGACGCTCACGTACTGACCCGCCCGCGGCGCCGGCCGGGCGCGCGTCCGGGTGCTCCAGCAGCGCCCTCGCGAACCCATACGCCATTGCCTCGGCTGGGGCACCCCGGCGGTCCAGCGGGTGGCGTCGGTGTCCAGCGGGCGGCGGTCACGCTGGTGGCCGCCGCCCGTTCGGTGTGGGAGGGGGTCACCGGTTCTGCGTCGTCTAGGGCCGGCTCGCCGCTCCGGCGGTGCCCGTGGTCGTCGGTGGCTTGGTGGCGCGGACGACGGCGGAGTGCATGCCGTCGGCGACCGGGTGGGTGGCGGTGATCTCGATGTCGGTGAATCCGGCGGCCGCCAGGCCGGTGCGGTACTCGCTGAAGGACAGGGCGCCGGCGACGCAGCCGGCGTGGTCGCCGCGTTCGGCACGCTGAGCGGGGGTGAGGGCGTCGTCGGCGACGACGTCGGACACGCCGACGCGGCCGCCGGGCCTCAGGACGCGGAAGATCTCGGCGAACACCGCGGGCTTGTCGGTGGACAGGTTGATGACGCAGTTCGAGATCACCACGTCGACGGTGTGCGCGGGCAGCGGCACGGCCTCGATGGTGCCCTTGAGGAACTCCACGTTGGTGGCACCGGCCTCGGCGGCGTTGGCGAGGGCCAGGGCGAGCATCTCGTCGGTCATGTCGAGGCCGTACGCCTTGCCGGTGGGGCCGACACGGCGGGCGGAGAGCAGGACGTCGATGCCGCCGCCGGAGCCGAGGTCCAGCACGCGCTCGCCCTCGCGCAGGGTGGCGACGGCGGTGGGGTTGCCGCAGCCGAGGGAGGCGGCCACCGCGTCGGCGGGCAGCGCCTCGCGGTCGTCGGCGGCGTACAGGGCGGCGCCGAAGCGGTCGTCGGCCCCGCTCGGCCGGGGCCCGCAGCAGGCGGCGCCGCCCTCGGTGACCTGGACGGCCGCCGCGGCGTAGCGCCGGCGGACGGTCTCGCGCAGGTCGGTGGACTGCTCGCTCATGACTCACTCCTGTCGCTCATGGCTCACTCCTGGTGGACGGAGGCGGCATCCGCACAAGCGGCATCCGCACCAGCGGGCACGGCACCTGTACGAGCAGGCACGGCGCCCGCACCAGCGGAGCACGGCGCCCGTACGAGCGGGCGCGGCATCCGCACAGGCAGAGGCGGCTCCGTCCGGAGCAGGCTGTATCGATGTGCGTGGATGCAACCTTGCGCCGTGAATCGAAGAACGTCAAGATAGAAGCATGTCGAAACAAGAACTTCCGGTGGTCGGCCAGGGCGCCGGCGTCGCCGACTGCTGCCCGGGACTGCTGACGGCCCCGCTGGACGGTGACCGGGCGGCGGAGCTGGCCACGGTCTTCAAGGCCCTGGGGGACCCGGTCCGGCTGCGGCTGCTGTCGTTGATCGCGTCCCGGGCGGGCGGCGAGGTGTGCGTGTGCGAGCTGACCCCGGCCTTCGACCTGGCGCAGCCGACGATCTCCCACCACTTGAAGCTGCTGCGCCAGGCCGGACTCATCGCCTCCGAGCGCCGCGGCACGTGGGTGTACTACCGGCTGGTCCCCGAGGCCACCGACCGCCTCGCCGCCGTGCTGACCCGCCCCGCCGAGCCCGGCCCCACTGCCGCGGCGGCCCGCCCCGCCGACACCGCGGGGTCCGGTCCTGCCGAGCCCGCCGCCACCGCCGGAGCCGTCTCGTGACCGCGGCGGCCGCCCCGGGGAAGGAGGCGGTCGCGGCCCGGCTGTCGTTCGTCGACCGCTACCTGGCGGTGTGGATCCTGGGCGCGATGGCGGCCGGCCTCGGCCTGGGCCGGCTGGTGCCGGGGCTCGGCGACGCGCTCGCGGGCGTCACCGTCACCGGCGTCTCGCTGCCGATCGCGCTCGGCCTGCTCGTGATGATGTACCCGGTCCTGGCCAAGGTCCGCTACGACCGCCTGGACACCGTCACCCGGGACCGGCGCCTGCTGCTGCTCTCGCTTCTGCTGAACTGGGTCATCGGCCCGGCGCTGATGTTCGCCCTCGCCTGGCTCCTCCTGCCCGACCTGCCCGCCTACCGCACCGGCCTCGTCGTCGTCGGGCTGGCCCGCTGCATCGCCATGGTGGTCATCTGGAACGACCTGGCCTGCGGCGACCGCGAGGCCGCGGCCGTGCTCGTGGCCCTCAACAGCGTGTTCCAGGTCCTCGCGTTCAGCCTGCTGGGCTGGTTCTACCTGTCCGTCCTGCCCGGCTGGCTCGGCCTGGAGCGGACCACGCTGGACGTGTCCGTCTGGGAGATCGCCCGCTCGGTGCTGATCTTCCTGGGCCTGCCCCTGCTGGCGGGCTTCGTCACCCGGCGCCTCGGCGAGCGGGCCAAGGGCCGCACCTGGTACGAGACGCGGCTCGTGCCGCGCGTCGGCCCGTTCGCGCTCTACGGGCTGCTCTTCACCATCGTCCTCCTCTTCGCGCTCCAGGGCGACGCCATCACCTCCCGCCCCCTCGACGTCGCCCGGATCGCGCTGCCGCTCCTCGTGTACTTCGCCCTGATGTGGGCGGGGTCCCTGGCGCTGGGCCGGGCCGTCGGCCTGGGGTACCCGCGCGCCGTCACGCTGGCCTTCACCGCGGCGGGCAACAACTTCGAGCTGGCCATCGCGGTCGCCGTCGCCACCTTCGGCGCCACCTCCGGCCAGGCCCTCGCCGGGGTCGTCGGCCCGCTGATCGAGGTCCCGGTGCTCATCGGCCTCGTCCACGTCGCGCTCGCCGCCCGCCGCTTCTTCCCCGACCCCACGCACGCCCCGGCGGCCGGGCAGGCCGCCGTCCAGGAAGGACCCGCCCGTGTCTGATGCCCCCGTCGTGTCTGACGCCCCCGCAGCGAAGCCGTCGGTGCTGTTCGTCTGCGTTCACAACGCCGGCCGCTCGCAGATGGCCGCCGCCTGGCTCACCCACCTCGCCGGGGACCGGATCGAGGTCCGCTCCGCAGGCTCCGCACCGGCCGCCGACGTGAACCCGGCCGCCGTCGCGGCGATGGCCGAAGCGGGCATCGACCTCTCCGCCGCGACCCCCAAGGTCCTCACCGCCGACGCCGTACGGGCGTCCGACGTGGTGATCACGATGGGCTGCGGCGACACCTGCCCCGTCCTCCCCGGCAAGCGCTACCTCGACTGGGCACTGGACGACCCCGCCGGGCAGGGCCTGGACGCCGTACGCCCGATCCGCGACGAGATCGGGCGCCGCGTCCGGGCCCTCGTGGACGACCTCCTGCCCGGCCGCGCCTGACGCACCGGCGGCCGGACACCGCCCGGTTGCCCGTCCCGGCGCGGTGCCCGGCGGCGTCGCTGCGTCGCGCCCCGCGCGAAGCCGTTGCGGATGCAGCACCGGCCGGGGGAGCGCCGGGGCGATCCTGGTGGACTTCCGCGAGGACGGCCCCCAGGTGTCCGCCCTGGTCCCTCTCAGCACGGCTGGCCCGAGGACGGCGTACCCCACGGAGCCGGTTGCGGACTGGCGCGGCAGCCTCGTGTTCACGGCGCGGATGCCGGGGCGTCACGTTACTGCCTGACAACTCGTCACGGCCCGCTCGCAGACTCGCCGTTCGCACCAGCCGTACCGCCCTTCGACAAGGAGACCTTTCGTGGTCGGACACCGCACCCCCCGAGCCGTGGCCCTCGCCCTCGGCGCCGCCCTGGTGGCCCTCACCGTGACCGGACCGGCCCAGGCGCGGACCGGCGCCGACGCGCTGCCGGAGGTCACGCCCCGGGCCGAGACCCCGGCGCTGTACGACGACGAGGCGGGCGGCAACGCCGACGCGGACGACCCGGCGATCTGGCGCAACGCCGCAGACCCGGGCCGCAGTCTGGTGATCGCCACGGCGAAGGAGGGCGGGCTGCGCGTCTACGACCTCGACGCCCGCCAGGTGCAGGCGGTGCCCGCGCCGCCCGCCACCGGGCCCGACGACGCCCCCGGCCGGTTCAACAACGTCGACCTCCTCCAGGGCGCCCGGCTCACCACGGGACGGGCCGACCTCGCCGTCACCACCGACCGGGGCAACGACCGCCTCCGGGTCTACCGCGTCGACCGGGACCGCCCCGGCGGGCCGCTCACCGACGTCACCGACCCGGACGCGCCCGCCGTCTTCTCGGCGAGCGAGGAGGAGGTGAACGAGCAGCGCACCGCCTACGGCCTCGCCACCTGGACGGACAAGGCCACCGGCCGCTCGTACGCCCTGGTCAGCCGCCGCGAGCGCACCGCGATAGCGCTCCTGGAGCTGACCGCAACGTCGCGGGGCACGGTCGGGTACCGCACCGTGCGCACCCTGGACCTGCCGTCGTCCTTCCGGCTGCCGAACGGCGCCTCCTGGTCGCCCTGCGCCGAGCCCGGGGAGCTGCCGCAGGTCGAGGGCATGGTCGTCGACCCCGCCGACGGCACGCTCTACGCGGGACAGGAGGACGTCGGCATCTGGCGGCTGCGCGCCAACCTCACCGGGCGCCCCGAACTGATCGACAAGGTGCGGGAGTACGGCGTTCCCGGCACCTACGACGAGGGGACCGAGGAGTGCGTCGCCGGTGCCGACCCCGGCTACGGCGGCACCCGCCTCAGCGCCGACGTCGAGGGCCTGACCCTGCTCACCGAGTCCGACGGGGACGGCTATCTGCTGGCCTCCAGCCAGGGCGACGACACCTTCGCCGCGTACGACCGGGAGACCGGCGAGCAGAACGAGTACGAGGGCGGCTTCCGCGTCACCGCCGCCTCGGCCCGGCTCGACGGCTCCGAGGAGTGCGACGGCGCCGCCGTGCTGAACGCGCCCCTGGGGCGGAAGTACCCGAACGGCCTCCTCGTCGTCCAGGACGGCCACGAGACCCCGGCCGACGGCGAGCGCGAGGCGACCGGGTTCAAGTTCGTCGACCTCGGGGACGTCACCGAGGCCCTGGACGACTGAGCCACCGGCTGCGCGGCACCCCACCACCCCCGTCGGCCGCCTCTGGGCGTGCTGCGGGGGTGGTGTGCCGTACGAGCCGTACGAGCCGTACGAGCCGTACGAGCCGGACAGTCAGACAGTCGGCCAGTCAGGCAGCCGGGCGCCGTCGGGGCCGGGCCCGTCGGGTGCACCGCGCCGGGGCGTCCCTGGTGGGCGAGGGGCAGGAGGCGTAGGCGAAGGGCGTCAGAAGGTGAGCAGCACGGAGTCGGCCAGGGTGGCGTTCTTCCAGCACGGGTTGTCGAAGGTGGCGCTCCACGCGACGTGCCTGCCCTCCCGGACGCCGCTGACGGAGACGACGACCGGGTCCCACTCCATCGTGCACTGCACGCCGGGGGACTCGTCGACCAGCGCCGCGAACCGGCCCTCCACCGCGGAGAGTTCCGCGCAGGCGGCGCGCGGCGCGGGATGCGTGCCGGTCGGTTTCGGCCCGCAGGTCAGCGTGACCGCGCGGCGCACGGTGGCGGTGGCGGCGTGCTCACCGCTGCCGACGGACAGGACCAGTGCCGTGGGCGCGTGCACCTCGCTGACCCGCGTCGTGGCGGCGTCGGCGGGATGGGTGGTGGCCAGGATGCCGGCGGCCATGACGGCCGCGCTGAGAACGCGGGACGGTGTGGGCACGGTGCGCCTCCTGACACGTGGGCGGACTCGGTGCGGACGGCGGAGCCGTCCGTCGCAGGGCACGCGCCGCGGCGCGGTACGGCCGGGGCGCGTGCCGTGACCTGGTGGCGGCGGGGAGTCTGGCAAGCCGGCCGCGGGCGCCGCAAACGGAGGGGCGCTTTCTGGATGCGGCGTCCCGCCGGGCGCCACGCGATCCGGCTCGCCCTGCTCCGTGGTGCCTCGACCTGCTCCGTGGTGCGGGGACGGCGCCGGACGCGGTGCGGATCGCCGTTGCACAGCCGCTGGTACAACGGAGAACGACCCCGTGACCTGCGCAGACGTGACGGAGGGCTACAGCCCGTGTGTCACCCTTTCGGCCGAAAGTCCCGGCCGTCCCCTCCGGGGGTGTTCCTTCGTGCGCGGGGGAGGGCGGGGGGTGGACGGCGCGCCGCGCGCGCCGTCCATCCGTGCGGAGCCCCGGCCCGCGTCAGGGGATGGGCTTGAGCTTGTTCGTCGTCACGTAGTCGGCGACCTTGTCACCGACGGCCAGGCCGTCCGTGGCGTCCCACGGGTAGTGGACGCCCAGGTGGACCCGGCTGTCGGCGTTCTCCCGCGCCGCCTGCCGGAAGCTGGTGAAGGAGCGGGACCGCACGGGGGACTTCGGGTCGTCGGTGGTGAGGGTGACGGCGATGTCGCCCGTGCCGAAGTACTGCTCCAGCACGCCCGCCCACGCCCCGGCGAACGACGCGTGCCCCGAGGCCCACGCCGGGAAGCAGGGCGTCGTCCCCGCCAGGGGCTTCCAGTTGCGGTCGAGACCGCCGTCCCGGATGGCGGACACCGGCCGCCACAGGTCGATCGGCGTGCGGTACTTCACGTCCCACTCGGCGATCGACGCGTCCGCCATGGCCAGGGAGACCAGGGCGAACAGCCGGGCGTTCTGGTACGTCGTGAGCTTCTGCGCCGTCGCCACCTCGCGGGTGTGCTGGAGGATCTGCCCCGGGGGCTTGTAGGTGCGGTCGGCGTCGTTGGCCCAGAACCAGGCGGCCGCGGTCTGGTCCCGGGACCGCTCGCTCTCCGGCGCGTTCGCGGCACCGGCCCGGCGCACCTTGTCGACCTGGTCCCGGTAGGCCGTACTGGCCAGGAGCCGGTCGTAGTCGCCGTACAGATCGGGTGTCGGCGGCCGGTACTCGGAGCCCGTCGGGATCGCGAAGGGCCTCACCTCGCCCCAGTGCGGCGTGGCGGCCTGGCTCTCCTGCGTGCACGAGGGGTCCGGGAGGTCGGCGTAGTGCGTCGGCCGCCAGGCGCCGGGAACCTTGTCCCCGGTGTACTTGCGCTGGTCGTCGGAGCCGTCGGCGGCGCGGGCGCCCTCCATCCGCGCCACCACCTTGTTCACCACGGTGTGGTCGAGCAGGTCGAACTCGTCGGGCCTGGTGCCGAAGCGGTCGGTGAACTTCTGGTCCAGGTACGGCTTCTGCTCCTTGAAGATGCCGAGCAGGATCTTGTAGGCCGTGCGCCCGATCACCCGCTCCTCCTCGCCGGGGCCTTCCAGGATCGCGTCGTAGCGGTACGCCTCCAGGTAGGGCTCGGAGGTCATCCGGTGCCAGCGCAGCCGGTAGGAGCTCTCCGCGTCGTACATCGCGCCGTTGAGCATCGCGGCGGCGCGGGCCAGCGGGCCGGGGGCGCCGCTCCGGGTGCGCATGGCCTGCTGGAGCACGCCGTTCCAGTAGTGGATCGGGTCGCCGTCGAAGTTCGGCGCCGCGACGGCGGGCGAGGGCGCGGCGACCAGCGTGCCGGCGGCCGCGGCCAGCGCCACGGCCAGGGCGGCGATCCGCCGCCGGTGCCCACGTCGGGCCGGCTCTCTTCGCCGGGCTGTGCGTCCGTGCATCGTGGGCCCCCTGAAGCGTCGGTGACGATGACGGGGAGGGGGCTCCCCAGGGAACGGCCGCCTCCAACGCGACCATGGGATTTTGGCCGAAACACCCGCTTCCCCGCCCACCGTCGCGCCCGGCGGCGCAGGGGGCGGCGCCGCGCCCCGCGGCCGCGGTCGTGCGGCCCGCCATCCCGTGACCACGTCGTGCGGTCGCCGCGCACGGCCCGCCGGCGGGGGCGGGCCGTACGGAACCGGAGCGCGCGGCGCCCCGGACGCGGCGCGGTCTCAGACGAGCTGCGGCAGGCCGAGGTTGTTGATGAGCGGGCCCTCGATCGAGATGCCCTCCGTGACCAGGGACTCGGGCGCGGGCAGGAGCGGCCCCGGATTCGGCGGGGCGGGGGCCGTGGTGGCGGTGGCCGGGGTGAGGGCGAGGGCGGTCAGGGCCAGGCTTCCGAGGAGGACCGAGGTCAGGCGTCGGCGCATGACGTCCCTTTCTGCGTGCGAGGGCCCCCTCCCTGAGGAGGGGCGGAGCGCCGACATGGCTGCCCATGACGGGTGGCGCCGATGCGTGCTGTCCCTCGTACGAGGGGCCGGGCCCGGGGCGGTTTCCGGCCGGGGCGCCCTCGTGTGCTGAGCGACCACGGGTCTGAGGGGGCCCGACCGCGCCGCGCGTCGGCGCCGTCGCCGTACCGGGGTGCGCCGCCCGTACGTCCCGGCCGCCTCACGCCGTCCACCCGCCCCACTCCGGTCCGGTACGCCGCCACTCCCGGTCCCAGGCCGCGAGGCGCTGCCGGTCGAGGGCGTGGCCGACCGCGTGCCGTGCCAGGAGCGCGGCCAGCGCGGCGGCGCCGCCCACGGCGAGGGCCGCGGCGGCGACGCGGACGGCCTGCTCGCGGCC
>NZ_BNBT01000186.1 GCF_014656095.1 Streptomyces longispororuber | reverse complement strand
TCTTCAGCCCGTCCGGCGTTTGAGGACGAGCGCGTCAGCGCGATTTTCGGGGGTCCAGGGGGCGGAGCCCCCTGGTTTCGGGAAGGGGTGGGATTGGGGAGCCCCCGGCAGGGCCCCCCCCCCGGGCTACGCCACCCAGTCGCCCGGGAGGGGCGGGGCCGAGGGCCCCGCGAGGTCGCCGGCCGCCGCGGCGGCGAGCCGCGCCACGGCCTCCTCCAGCCGCGCGGGCGCCACCGTGTACGGCAGCCGCAGCCGATGCTCGTGCGTCCCCGGGTCCGCCCCGAACCGCCCCCCGCCCTCCACCCGCGCCCCCCGCGCCACCGCGTCCCGCGCCACCGCCGAGGCGACCGGCGCGCCCAGGTCCACCCAGAGCGAGAGCCCGCCGGGCGGCACCTGCCAGCGCCACTCCGGCAGATGCCGCGCCAGCGCCGCGACGAGCGCCGCCCGCGACGCCCGCAGCGCGGCGAGCCGCTGCCGCAGTACGTCGTCCGCCCCCTGGAGCAGGTGCAGCGCGACGAGCTGCTCGATCACCGGGGTCGCCATGTCCGTGGGCACCCGCGCCATGGCCAGCTCCGTGATCAGCCGTGACCCGGCCCGCACCCAGCCGACGCGCAGCCCGCCCCAGTGCGACTTGCTCAACGACCCGACGGTGACGACCTGTTCGGCCACGCCGTGCGGGGCCAGCGACGCGAAGGGCGCGGGCGGCGGCACGTCCAGGGCGATGTCGGCGATGGTCTCGTCGACGAGCAGCCAGGTGCCCGTCGCCCGGGCGGCCTCCAGGATCCGTACCCGCTGCTCGTGCGCCATCAGCGCGCCCGTCGGGTTCTGGAAGTCCGGTACGAGGTAGGCGAGTCGGGGCGCCGCCTGCCGCAGCGTGGACTCCACCAGGGCCGTGTCCCAGCCCGCGTCGGTGACCGGCACGGGGGCCGCGCGCATGCCCGCGCGGCGGATCGCGTCGAGCGCGTTCGGGTACGAGGGGTTCTCCACGAGCACCCGGTCGCCGGGGCGGCCGAGCAGGGAGAGCACCAGGGACAGCGCGTGCTGGGCGCCGGTCGTGATCAGGATCTGGTCCGGCAGCGTCGGCAGGCCGCGGCGCGTGCAGCGCTCCGCGACCGCCGCCCGCAACTCCGGGAGCCCGTACGGGTGGTATCCCGGGGTGGGCGCGTGCAGCGGCAGCCGAACGGCCGCCGCCGCGAGCGCCGCGCCCAGCTCGGCCTCGGGGGCGGCGGGCGCCGCGATGGCCAGATCGATGACGTCGCCGCCGTCACCGTGGCCGCCGTCGCCGCCGACGGCGAAGGCCGCCACGTTCGCGGGGTGGCGGCCCTCCGGCAGCTCCGTCCACGTGCTCGCCCCGCGCCGGCTGCGCGCGAACCCGCTGTCGCGCAGCAGGTCGTACGCCGCGGTGACCGTGGCCCGGCTGACACCCAGTGCCGCGGCCAGCTCGCGTTCGGCGGGCAGCCGCGTGTGCAGGGGGACGCGGCCGTCGAGCAGCAGCGCCCGGATCGCCTGGGCGAGCGCGCGGTAGCCCGGGCGCCGCCCGGCCGTGTCGGTCACCAGACCCGCCAGCCGGGTCCCGCCGAGCCGCCGGTCCACGGAGGGGACCACCTGCACCTCAGCCATACCAGATCCTTCCGATTGGCCCTGCTGTCCAGGCCGGTCAGCGTACACACTCGTGATCAGCAGCCACTTTGGCCGGTCTTCAGGCCCGGAGGTGGCTGGGGAGACGGAGGAGGGGACGGCGTGGTGAGCGGCGAGCGGGACGGCGGCGGGGCGGCGGCCGGGCGGGTGGTGGTCGGCGTCGGCGGGACCGCGCCGGCGAGCCTGGCCGCGCTGCGGGCCGCGGCGGCCGAGGCGCTGCCGAGCGGGCGGCGGCTGGTGGCGGTCCACGCGTGGGAGCCGCCCGAGGGGGAGGCCCTGTATCTGCGCCGCCCCGACCCGGCGTGGGCGGAGCTCTGGCGGCGCGCGGCGCGGGAACGGCTCGCCACCGCCTTCGACGAGGCCTTCGGCGGGGCGCCGCCGGGGGTGGACGCGGAACGGTGCGTGGTGCGGGACCGGCCGGGGCGGGCCCTGTGCCGGGTGGCGTCCGGACCGGGGGACCTGCTGGTGCTCGGGTCGCGGGGGCGGCGGGGGCGGGCGCGGCGCTACGTCGAGGCCCGCGCGGGGTGCCCGGTGCTGCTCGTGCCGGTGCCGTCGCTGCCGCGGGGGGTGCGGAGGGCGCTGCGGCGGGTGACGGTGGCGGACTTCGCGGTGCGCCCCAGTCCCACCGCTTTCCCGTAACCAGGCCTTTCCCGTGACCAGGGGCCGCCGCCCCCGGACCTCGCTCTTTCGGCGCTCCGCGCCTCGCCCTCACCGCCGGACGGGCGGGAAACCAAAGGTGGCGGACGGGCCGGGGTGGTCAGGACGGTGGTGTCGACGTGGCCAGGGCCGTGGAGAGTTCCGCGGCCACCTGCTGGAGTACGGGGACGATGCGGCGGGTGGCCTCGTCGGTGACGCGGCCCGCGGGGCCCGAGATGGAGATGGCGGCCGCGGTGGGGGAGTCGGGCACGGAGACGGCGAGGCAGCGCACGCCGATCTCCTGTTCGTTGTCGTCGACCGCGTACCCGGCACGGCGGACCTCGTCGAGCGCGTCGAGGAAGCCGTCCGGCGTGGTGATGGTCTTCTCCGTGGCGGCGGGCATGCCGGTGCGGGCGAGCAGGGCCCGCACCTCCTCGGCCGGCGTGTGCGCGAGGAGCGCCTTGCCCACGCCCGTGGAGTGCGGCAGCACGCGCCGCCCCACCTCGGTGAACATGCGCATCGAGTGCTTGGACGGCACCTGCGCCACGTACACCACCTCGTCGCCGTCGAGGAGCGCCATGTTCGCCGTCTCGCCGGTCTCCTCCACGAGCCGCGCCAGGTACGGCCGCGCCCAGGTGCCGAGCAGCCGGGACGCCGACTCGCCGAGGCGGATCAGGCGGGGCCCGAGCGCGTACCGCCGGTTGGGCTGCTGGCGGACGTACCCGCAGGCGACGAGGGTGCGCATCAGCCGGTGGATCGTCGGCAGCGGGAGCCCGCTGCTCGCGGACAGCTCGCTGAGCCCGACCTCGCCGCCGGCGTCCGCCATCCGTTCGAGCAGGTCGAAGGCGCGCTCGAGGGACTGGACGCCGCCGCTCGCGGGCGCGGCGGTGGAGGACTTCGCGGCGTCGGTGGTGCTGGCGCTGGACGTCGGCACGGCGCGTTCCTTTCGACTGGCAGGCGGTAGGCAGCCTACCCGGCGCCGGGGGCGGCCCACCCGGCGCGGGCGGGGCGTCCGTGCCGGTCAGTGCGTGTTTGTCCGGTCTCCCGCGGGGCGCCCGGGCGCTTCTTGACGGTCCGCGTCGTACGTAGCTACGTTCTGGTGTGCGGAATTCTATTTCCACTTTGTGGAAACGTATAGACCCTTGACGGGGCCGGTGGTCGCGTGAAGACTCCTTCAACAGAACGTTGAATTCCGCTGGCCGGAAGGTCGGAACGCCGGCAGGCCGGAGGCAGGCGCGTCCGGCCGTGCGGCGGGCAGCCGCGCGGCGCGCGGTACAGGTGAAGAACAGGAAGAGAGGGGTCGCGGTGTCCGACGTCGAACTGGTGCTGCGCTCGACGCGCGTCATCACCCCCGAGGGGGAGCGCCCCGCGTCCGTCGCCGTCGGCGGCGGCACGATCGTGGCGGTACGCCCGTACGACGCGCCCGTGGAGCCCGGCGCCCGGGTCGAGGACGTCGGCGACCACGCCCTGCTGCCGGGCCTCGTCGACACCCACGTGCACGTCAACGACCCCGGCCGCACCGAGTGGGAGGGGTTCTGGACGGCGACGCGCGCCGCCGCCGCGGGCGGCATCACGACGCTGGTCGACATGCCGCTCAACTCGCTGCCGCCCACCACGACCGTCGCCCACCTGCGCACGAAGCAGGACGTGGCCCGGCCCAAGGCCCACATCGACGTCGGCTTCTGGGGCGGCGCCCTGCCCGACAACGTCAAGGACCTGCGGCCCCTGCACGACGCGGGCGTCTACGGCTTCAAGTGCTTCCTCTCACCCTCCGGCGTGGACGAGTTCCCGGAGCTGGACCAGGAGCAACTCGCCGCGTCCATGGGGGAGATCGCCGGTTTCGGCGGGCTGCTCATCGTGCACGCCGAGGACCCGCGCGAGCTGGCCGCCGCGCCCGCGCGCGGCGGCCCCAAGTACGCCGACTACCTGGCGACGCGCCCCCGCGTCTCGGAGGACACCGCCATCGAGGGCCTCATCGCCCTCGCCCGGCGCATCGGCGCCCGCGTGCACGTGCTGCACCTGTCCTCGTCCGACGCGCTGCCGCTGATCGCCGCCGCCAAGCGGGACGGCGTACGGCTGACCGTCGAGACCTGCCCGCACTACCTCACGCTCACCGCCGAGGAAGTCCCCGACGGCGCCAGCGAGTTCAAGTGCTGCCCGCCGATCCGCGAGGCCGCCAACCAGGACCTGCTCTGGCAGGCGCTCGCCGACGGCACCATCGACTGCGTGGTCACCGACCACTCCCCGTCCACCGCCGACCTCAAGACGCCGGACTTCGCCACCGCCTGGGGCGGCATCTCCGGCCTCCAGCTCAGCCTGCCCGCCGTGTGGACGGCGGCCCGGGCGCGCGGGCACGACCTCACGGACGTGGCGCGCTGGATGTCCGCGAACACCGCGGCCCTGGTCGGCCTCGACCGCAAGGGCGCCATCGCGCCCGGCCGCGACGCCGACTTCGCGGTCCTCGCGCCCGACGAGACCTTCACCGTGGACCCCGCCCGGCTCGAACACCGCAACCGCGTCACCGCGTACGCGGGCAGGACGCTCAGCGGCGTCGTGAAGTCCACCTGGCTGCGGGGCCGACGCATCGTGTCCGAGGGCGAGTTCACCGCCCCCTCGGGCCGCCTCCTGGAAAGGAACAACTGATCACCGTGACGGCGATACCCCGCTTCACCGGCGACGCCAGCCCCTACGGCGGCGGCGAGCCCTACGCCGACTACCGCACCGCCGACTTCCCCTTCACCCGGTACGCCAACCTCGCCGATCGGCAGCTCGGCGCCGGCGTCGTCGCCGCCAACGACGAGTTCTTCGCCATGCGCGAGAACCTGCTGCTGCCCGGCGCCGCCGAGTTCGACCCCGAGCACTTCGGCCACAAGGGCAAGGTCATGGACGGCTGGGAGACGCGGCGCCGCCGCGGCGCCTCCGCCGAGGAGCCCTGGCCCACCGAGGACGACCACGACTGGGCCCTCGTCCGGCTCGGCGCGCCCGGCGTCGTCCACGGCGTCGTCGTCGACACCGCCCACTTCCGGGGCAATTACCCGCAGGCCGTCTCCGTCGAGGGCACCGCCGTCGACGGCTCGCCGACGCCGGAGGAGCTCCTCGCCGACGACGTGAAGTGGACCGTCCTCGTGCCCCGCACGCCCGTCGGCGGGCACGCCGCGAACGGCTTCGCCGTGGACGTGCCGCAGCGGTTCACGCACCTGCGGCTCAACCAGCACCCCGACGGGGGCGTCGCCCGCCTGCGCGTGTACGGCGAGGTCGTCGCCGACCCCGCCTGGCTCACCGCGCTCGGCGCCTTCGACGTCGTCGCCCTGGAGAACGGCGGCCAGGTCGAGGACGCCTCCGACCGCTTCTACTCGCCCGCCACCAACACCATCCAGCCCGGCCGGTCGCGGAAGATGGACGACGGCTGGGAGACGCGGCGGCGGCGCGACCGCGGCCACGACTGGATCCGCTACCGCCTCGCCGGACAGGCCTCCGTACGCGCCCTGGAGATCGACACCGCGTACCTGAAGGGGAACGCGGCCGGGTGGGCGTCGGTGTCCGTACGGGACGGGGACGACGGGGAGTGGGTGGAGGCGCTGCCGCGTACGCGGCTGCAGCCCGACACGAACCACCGCTTCGTGCTGCCGGAGGCCGTGGTCGGCACCCACGCGCGCGTGGACATCTTCCCCGACGGGGGGATCTCCCGGCTGCGCCTGTACGGCGAGCTGACCGCGCGCGGCGCGGACGCCCTGCGGGCCCGCCACCGCGAACTGGGCTAGGCCTCGCGGGGGCGCCCCAGTCCCACCCCTTTCCCGAAACTGGGGCTCCGCCCCAGACCCCGCTCCTCAAACGCCGGAGGGGCTGGAACTGTCGCCGGGCGGCACTGGAGAGTTTCAGCCCGTCCGGCGATTGAGGACGAGGCCGAAGGCCGATGGACGGCCCGGGGCGCCCGCGCCAGGCTACGCCGCGTGGCCGCCGTCGACGGCCAGTTCCGCGCCTGTCACGTACGCCGCGTCGTCCCCGGCCAGGTACGCCACCAGGGACGCCACCTCCGCGGGAGCCCCGTAGCGGCCCAGGGCGGTGCCGGCCGCCTGGGCCGCTGCGTACGGCCCGTCGGCCGGGTTCATGTCGGTGTCGACGGGCCCGGGGTGCACGAGGTTCGCCGTGACCCCCCGCTCGCCCAGCTCCCGCGCCAACGCCTTGGTGAGCCCGATCAGCGCCGCCTTGCTGGTGGCGTACAGCGCCCCGCCCGGCCCGGGCACATGCTTCGCCATGCAGCTCCCGATGGACACGATGCGCCCGCCGCGCGCCATGCGCGCTGCCGCCGCCTGGGAGGCGAGGAACACCGCGCGGACGTTCACGTCGAGCACCCGGTCCACCTCGGCGAGGGTGACGGACTCCAGCGGGCCGACCGCCCCGACGCCCGCGTTGTTGACCAGGATGTCCAGGCGTCCGAGGTCGTCCGCCGCCCGCTCCACGGCGCCCACGGCGTCCCCGGCGTCCGCCGCGTCGGCCCGGATCGCGAAGCCGCGCCGCCCCGCGGCCTCGATCTTGGCGACGACCTCGCGGGCCGCCTCCTCGCCCTGGACGTAGGTGATCGCGACGTCGGCGCCCTCCTGGGCCAGGCGCAGCGCGATCGCCGCGCCGATGCCCCGGCTGCCGCCGGTGACCAGGGCCGTCCTGCCGGTGAGTGAAGACATGTCAGTACCGCTTCCGTGTGGTGGACAAGGGGTGTCGGTGGTGCGTCGGGCGCCTCGGCTTCCCGCCGTCCCGGCGCCGTTCCGTGCCGACACCCCCTATCGAAGCCGCGCCCGCGCTCCCGGGCTGGCGGGAAACGGACGGTGATCTGCGGCGGCGGACACCGGCCCCGGGCGGCACCGGCGCGCGGCGATGAGTTCCGGGCGGCCCGGAGGTCTGCACAGGTGACGGAACGCGGACGGCACCCGGCGGCGCGGCACGGAACGGCGCGCCGCACGAGCCCGAAGCGGAAGCCGCACGCGCAAGCCGGACGCGCGAGCCGGAAGCGGAAGCCGGACGAGCGCACCCGACGCGCGAGCCGGACGAGCGCGCCCGACGCAGGAGCCCGACGGAGAAGGCGGTCGCCATGAAGATCACGCTCACGCAGTTCCAGACGCTCGACGGCGTCGTCCAGGCCCCGGGCGGCCCGGAGGAGGACACCAGCGACGGCTTCGCGCACGGCGGCTGGTCCGTGCCGTACGCGGACGACGACTTCGGCCGTTTCGTCGCCGAGGTCTTCGGCCGCGTCGACGCCTTCCTCCTCGGCCGGCGCACGTACGAGATCTTCGCGGGGTACTGGCCCAGGATGACCGACCCCGCCGACCCGGTCGCCTCCCGGCTCAACGCGCTGCCCAAGTACGTGGCCAGCCGCACCCTCACCACCGCCGACTGGGAGGGCACCCGGGTCATCGGCCGGGACGACCTGGTCGCGGACGTCACCGCGCTCAAGGCGCGCCCCGGCCGCGAACTGCAGGTGCACGGCAGCGCGGGCCTCGCGCGCGGGCTCCTCGCGCACGACCTGGTGGACACGGTGCACCTGCTGACGTTCCCGGTGGCCCTCGGCTCCGGCAAGCGGCTGTTCGCCGGGGGCGGCCTGCCGACGGCGTTCCGGCTCACCGGGACCCGCACGACGTCCGAGGGCGTCGTCATCGCCTCGTACGACCGCGAGGGGCGCCCGGTGTACGGGAGTTACTAGCGCCCCCCCGCCGGTGCCGAAGCGCGGTGGGCGGCCGGGGCGGGTCGGGCAGAGGTGGCCGGGCAGGGGTGGCCCGGACGGGGGTGGCCGCAGCCGCTGCCCCGGCCGGTGAGCAGGGGCCGGCGTCGCGAGTCCCCCGCGCTCGCGTGAACTCCAGGGAACGCCCGTGAACGCCTCCGAACTCCCGTGAACCACAGGGAAATTCCTCGGGATGATCACAGGATTGTCATTGACACCTCAACCTCTACGCGCGTCACACTGGCCCCATGCGAATCCCCCCACGGATCACCCGAATCCTCAGTGTCTCCGCCCTCGCCACCACGCTCCTCGTCGGCGGCGCCGCCACCGGCGTCGCGGGTGCCGCGCCCCAGGCGGCGCCCGCCGCCGCCCCGGCCGGGTTCTCCGCCGCGGCGGTCGGCGAGATCTGCTACTCGGCACTGCCCCCGCAGGCGCACGACACGCTCCGTCTGATAGCGCGCGGCGGCCCCTTCCCGTACCCGAAGGACGGCACCGTCTTCCAGAACAGGGAAGGCGTCCTGCCCGAGCAGGGCAGCGGCTACTACCACGAGTACACCGTCAAGACCCCGGGCTCCCCGGACCGCGGCGCGCGGCGCATCGTCACCGGCGAGCGCCACCAGGAGGACTACTACACCGCCGACCACTACCGGTCGTTCGACCTCGTCGACCACGGCTGCTGACCGCCCGCCGCGGCTTTCGGCCGCCCGGGCTCAGCTCCGCCGACCGGTGCTCTCCGCCGCCGCGAACAGGGCGAGGGCGAGGACGACGAGCGCGATGCTCAGGTACAGCTCGTAGCCGTCGGCGAAACCCAGGTGCCGCACGACGCCCCAGCCGTGCAGCCAGCCGGTGAACTCCTGCACCAGCCCCGCGGCCCCCTGGAGCAGCAGGACCACGCCGAGCCATTCGAGTAGCTGTTTCATGCACCGGAGCCTCGCCCCGCGGACCCCCCGCGCACATCGGCCGCGGGGCGAGGCGTGGGCCGCCGCCCGGCCACCCCGCACCGGCCCGGGTGCGTCCAAAGTCGCCCGGGGCCCCGACTTTCGTAGACGATCACGGTCGGCGGGCGGGTGCGGGGCCCTGAGGTGCGTAGATTTGTCGACCGTGAACAACAGCGCCGACACGGAACCGGCGGCCGGCGCCGCGCGACCGGCCACCGACGCGGGACCCCCGGCAGCGGCGGGAGCCCCGGCCGCGGCTCCACGCCCGGCCGCGGCGGAGCCCGTCGTCCGCAGTACGTGGTTCCTGCCCTCGGCCGTCGCCGCCGAGCTCGACCCCGACCGGCACGACGGCCGGGCGCGGCGCGTCCGGCGCACCGTGCGCGACTGGGTCGTCGACTTCGCCTTCTTCCTGGTCGCCGTCGTCATCGGGCTGCTGATCGCGGACGGCGTCGGCAAGAACCCGAACCTGTCCGACAACATGAAGGCCGTCGACCAGCTCATCGGCGCCGCGTCCTGCGCCACCGTGTGGCTGCGCAGGCGCTGGCCGGTCGGCCTTGCCGTGGCGCTGCTGCTCATCGGGCCCGTGTCCGACTCCGCGGGCGGCGCGTCGCTCGTCTCGTTCTTCACGCTGGCCCTGCACCGGCCCTTCAAGTACACCGCCGTGGTCGGCGCCCTCTCCCTGGTGTCGATCCCGCTGTTCTTCTGGATGCGGCCCGACCCCGGCACCCCGTACCTGGTGTCGGTCGTGCTGACCTCGACGGTCACCCTCACCGTGCTGGCCTGGGGCATGCTCGTGCGCTCCCGGCGCCAGCTCCTCATCGCCCTGCGCGACCGGGCCCAACGGGCGGAGAACGAGGCGGCCCTGCGCGCCGAACAGGCCCAGCGCCTGGCGCGCGAGGCCATCGCCCGCGAGATGCACGACGTCCTCGCGCACCGCCTGACGCTCCTCAGCGTGCACGCGGGCGCCCTGGAGTTCCGGCCCGACGCGCCCCAGCGGGAGATCGCCCGCGCCGCCGGGGTCATCCGGGAGAGCGCGCACGAGGCCCTGCAGGACCTGCGCCAGGTCATCGGCGTGCTGCGGGGCGGCGAGGCCGACGCCTCCGGGCAGCCCCAGCCCACGCTCGCGGCCCTGGACGGGCTCGTCGCCGAGTGCCGGGACGCGGGCATGCGCGTCGTCCTCGACCTGCGCGTGCCGGACCCGAAGGCCGTCCCCGCCGCGACCGGCCGCACCGCGTACCGCATCGCCCAGGAGGCCCTGACCAACGCGCGCAAGCACGCGCCGGGCGCCGAGGTCGCCGTCACCGTCACCGGCACCCCCGACGAGGGCCTGACCGTGACCGTCCGCAACCCGCCGCCCCCGGGCGACGTCCCGCCCGTGCCCGGCTCCGGCCAGGGCCTCATCGGCCTCACCGAGCGCGCCTCCCTCGCGGGCGGGCGGCTGACGCACGGCGCCGAACCGGACGGCGGCTTCCACGTCGACGCCTGGCTGCCCTGGGCCTGACGCCCGCCCCGGCGCCCCGACTCTTTGCGCCGGCACCCCCGGCGCGTTTGCTCCGCCGCCCCTGGGTACGATCGGCCGCCACCCACAACGAGCAGCGGAGAGGCGGACATTGTGACGGGGGGAAGCCCGGTGGACGGTACCGACCGTCCACAGGAGGGCAAACGGTTCAGGAGCAGGTGGTCCGGGGGCAACCGGGTCATACGGGGGCGAGCGTTCCTCAGGTCCCGGCGCGGCGCGGTCGCCACCGGCACCGCCGTGGCGCTGCTCGCGGGCGGCCTCGGCACCTGGGCCACGGACACCTGGCCCTTCGACGGCCGCGACCGGTACTGCTGGGGCGCCTGGGAGGAGGACAGCGGCCCCGCCGTCCTCGGCGACGAGGCCTTCGAGGGCGAGGACGGCCACCGCCGTACGGCGACGGGCACCGCGCCCACCGCCGCCGAGCCGCGGGGGCGCTGCGTCCTCGCCGTGCGCTCCACGCACACCTTCAGCGACGGCGACAAGGGCACCCAGGACACCCGCGTCACGGTGACGTACGGACCGGCCCCCAAGGGGGCGGCCGACCGCGTCGAGTGGGCCGTGGAGTTCCTCGGCGGCCGCTCGGTGCCGCTGCCCGAAGGGCTGCCCGGAACCGTCAGCGGCTCCCACGGCCTGCTGGTCCTGCCCGAGCGCTGCGACACCCGCGACGGCCGGCCCACCGCCGTCACCCTGAAGGCCGAGGAACGCAGCCCGGAGGACGTCATCGGCAGCCCGAACCTCGGCGGCGCCGACGCGGCCGTCCAGCTCCTGCTGGCCGCCGCCGACCGGGGCATGCGGGCCGCGGGCTGCGCCCCGGCGAAGCCGCTGCGCGTCACCTCGCCGCTGCTCTCGCTGCCGGAGCGCGAGGACACCTCCTCGCCGTCCGCCGCCTGCCGCATCCCGGGCCTCGACGTCCGTGCGGACCTGAGCAAGGAGGCGGCGCTGCGCGTCCGCGACCAGGTCGGCGCCGTCACCGGCGGCCTCCAGGCCTGCTCCGTACGCATCGGCCGGTCCCTGCGGCTCGGCGAACGCGAGGACGCCCGGGTCTTCGACGCCCTCATGGTCCGCGAACCCCGCCTCGCCGCGCTCCTCGACGGCGTGACCGGCACCGGGCGGCCCGCCCGCGGCTGGCGCGGCACGGGCGTCCTCACCGACGACCACCAGGCCGTACGGGCCCGGTGCGCGGGCCGCCCCACCACGTTCCTGATGACCGGTTCGCCGGCGCGCGCGACCAAGCGCTACTTCGTCACCTTCACCGACGCGGTGACCAGCCGCCTCGGCTGCGCGCCGGTCGCACCGCGGGCCGGGGCCGCGGGGGCGGGGCCGTCCACCGCCGCGTCCGCACCGGAGTCCACCGCAGAACCCACCGCCGCATCCGCTGCCGAGTCCACCGCGGAATCCGCCGCCGAGTCCACCGCCGAATCCGCTGACGGGGAGAGCCGATGAGCGACGACGAGCCGACGACCGGCGGTTCCGCGTCCGGCGGCAGTGCGGGTACCAGCTCCCTCGGTGCCAGTACTGGTACTAGTACCCGTACTAGTACCAGTACCAGCAGCACCGGCACCGACGCGGGCACCGGCGGGGACGTCGCCGCGGCCGACGTCGTGTCCGCGCCGCGCCGGCCCTGGTGGCACTGGCGGCAGCTCACCCGCGGCCGGCTGCGGCCCGCCCTCGCCGCCGCCCTCGTCGGGGCGCTGCTCGGCGGCACGGGCGTGGCATGGCGGACGGAGACCGGCCCGTTCGCCGGGGAACGGGCGTGCTGGGGCGCCTTCGACGAGGACGACGTGGCCGACCTGTTCCACGGCAAGCGGGACGTCGAAACCGCGGAGATACCCGTCACCACCAGCAGGATCGGCTCCGAAGGACCGTCCGGGCGCTGCCAGTTGACGTCGCCGCGCGGCGCCCGGGTCACCGCCCGGCTGCACCAGCTCGACGTACGGTTCGGCGGTGCGGGCGACACCTGGGCCGACGAGTACCTGTCCGCGCGCATGACGCCCCTGGGCGGCGGCGTCCTCGGCATGGTGTCGGACACGCGCGCGTGGCTGGCGATACCCGAGGGCTGCGTCGGCAGGCCGGGCGAGGACCAAGGCCCGCTCGTCGTCGACATGGAGACGGGCTGGACCGTCCACGACGACGAGGTCGACACCGACGAACGCGCCCGGCTCGCCCGCGCCGTGGTGAAGCTCGCCAACGACTACATGCGGGACAAGGGCTGCACCCGCGCCCTCGCCGACCCGTCGGACCGGCTGTCCGCACCCGCGCGGTTCCTCGACGAGAGGAAGGACGCCGTCTGCGGCATCGAGGGCCTGCGCCTGCACGGCGGCCGCAAGCCCGACGGCTACCGCCGCCCGCTGGTCACCCGCGGTGCGGCGCCCGTCCGCACGTGCGACCGCGACGTCGTCTTCGGCCACCCGTCGCTGCGCCTGATGACGGTGGCGGACCCGCGGCTCGCCGCGCTCTACAAGGACCTGTCGTTCGACGGCGGCAGGCGGCGCGTCACGGCCGTCGGCGACACCAGGGAGTACTCCCGCGGCCAGGGCTTCCTCCGCGACGACATGGGCCTCTACCAGGCCGAGTGCCAGACCGGCGAGGTCACGTTCCTGGTCCGGGCCGACGACGGCGACCAGGCCGCCGACATCCGCGCGCTCCTGCCGCGGTACGTCGCGGCGGAGGCGGAGCGCGTGGGCTGCGGCCCGCTGCGCCTGAGGATGCCCGCGTGACCGGGGCGCGGCGCCGGACCCGGCCGGGGGCGGAACCGGGGCTCGTTACGGTAGGGCGCATGAAACCGATCAGGCTCCTGCTCGTCGACGACGACCCGCTGGTCCGCGCCGGACTCTCCTTCATGCTCGGCGGCGCCGACGACATCGAGATCGTGGGCGAGGCGGGGGACGGCAGCGAGGTCGCCGCGCTGGTCGGGGAGGTGCGGCCGGACGTCGTCCTGATGGACATCCGGATGCCGACGATGGACGGCCTCGCGGCCACCGAGGCCCTGCGCGGGCGCCCCGACGCGCCCGAGGTCATCGTCCTCACCACGTTCCACGCCGACGAGCAGGTGCTGCGGGCGCTGCGCGCCGGGGCCGCGGGTTTCGTGCTCAAGGACACCGCGCCCGCCGAGATCGTCGCGGCGGTACGGGCCGTGGCCGCGGGGGAGCCGGTGCTCTCCCCGACCGTCACGCAGCAGCTCATCTCCCAGGTGACGGGTGGCGGCCCCCAACTCGACCGGCGCAGACGGGCCCTGAGCCGCCTCGACGCCCTCGGCGAGCGCGAGCGGGAGGTCGCGGTGGCGGTGGGGCGCGGTGCCTCCAACGCGGACATCGCCGCGGAGCTGTACCTGAGCGTCGCCACGGTCAAGGCCCATGTCTCGCGGGTCCTTACGAAGCTGGAGCTGAACAACCGGGTGCAGATCGCGTTGCTGGTGCACGACGCGGGTCTGCTCGACGAGGCCTGAGCGGGGCCACCGCGGCGCGGCCCTTCCCCCACCCACCCGCCCTCCCATCGGCCTGGCGGCCTCGTCCTCAAGCGCCGGACGGGCTGGAACGGTCCGCCGGGCGCCGTCGTCGGCTGCCGGTGATCCACCGCTCCACGGCGGCTGTTCCCCCACCCACCCGCCCTTCCATCGGCCCGGCGGCCTCGTCCTCAAACGCCGGACGGGCTGGATGCGTCCCGCGTCCCACGGCCGTCACCTGCGGGCGTGATCGGCCTGGCGGCCTCGTCCTCA
>NZ_BNBT01000185.1 GCF_014656095.1 Streptomyces longispororuber | reverse complement strand
CCTTCCCGAAACCGGGGGCTGCCGCCCCCGGCCCCCCGCCCTTTCGTCTGGGGCTCCGCCCCTTTCCCCCTTCATCGGCGCTCCGCGCCTCGTCCTCAAACGCCGGACGGGCTGGAATCGTCCGGTGCGCGCCGTCGTCGGCTGACGGTGATCCGCCCACCCCCGCCCGCCCTTCCCGGGCGGACGGCCGACGACGGCGAGTCGAGGACATTCCAGCCTGTCCGGCGTTTGAGGACGAGGCCGGAGGCCGATGGGGGGCGGGTGGGTGGGACAGGGGCCGGGGAGGCAGGGGGCACCGGTCGGGGCGCCCCCGCCAGATAGGATTGGGCGCAAATCCATCACGCTCACCCCAGAGGATCGCTGCATGCCTGGCATCACGCGCGAGGAGGTCGCCCACCTCGCCCGCCTTGCACGTCTGGAGTTGCAGGACGAAGAGCTCGACCACTTCGCCGGACAGCTCGACGACATCATCGGCGCGGTCGCCCGCGTCTCGGAGGTCGCCGACCAAGACGTACCGCCGACCTCGCACCCGCTGCCGCTGACGAACGTCATGCGCGCGGACGAGGTCCGCCCCTCGCTCACCCCGGAGCAGGCGCTCTCCGGAGCTCCGGCCCAGGAGCAGCAGCGTTTCAAGGTGCCGCAGATCCTGGGGGAGGACTAACCGACCATGACGGACATCATCAAGCTCACCGCCGCCGAGATCGCCGCGAAGATCGCGTCCGGCGAGCTCACGGCCGTCGAGGTCACCGAGGCCCACCTCGCCCGGATCGAGGCCGTCGACGAGAAGGTGCACGCCTTCCTGCACGTCGACCGCGAGGGCGCGCTCGCGCAGGCCCGCGCCGTGGACGACAAGCGCGCCCGCGGCGAGAAGCTCGGCCCGCTGGCCGGTGTGCCGATCGCGCTGAAGGACATCTTCACCACCGAGGGCGTCCCGACGACCGTCGGCTCGAAGATCCTCGAGGGCTGGATCCCGCCGTACGACGCCACGGTCACCAAGAAGCTGAAGGCCGCCGACGTCGTCATCCTCGGCAAGACCAACATGGACGAGTTCGCCATGGGGTCGTCGACGGAGAACAGCGCCTACGGCCCCACCGGCAACCCCTGGGACCTGACGAAGATCCCCGGCGGCTCCGGCGGCGGCTCCTCCGCCGCGCTCGCCGCGTTCGAGGCGCCGCTCGCCATGGGCACCGACACCGGCGGCTCCATCCGCCAGCCCGCGGCCGTCACCGGCACGGTCGGCGTCAAGCCGACGTACGGCGGCGTCTCCCGCTACGGCATGGTGGCCTTCTCCAGCTCGCTCGACCAGGGCGGCCCCTGCGCCCGCACCGTGCTCGACGCGGCGCTGCTGCACGAGGCCATCGCCGGGCACGACCCGCTCGACTCCACCTCCATCGACGCCCCGGTCCCGCCGGTCGTCGAGGCCGCCCGCAACGGCAGCGTCCAGGGCATGCGCGTCGGCGTCGTCAAGCAGTTCCGCGGCGAGCACTACCAGGCCGGGGTGATGCAGCGGTTCCAGGAGTCCGTCGAGCTGCTCAAGGAGCTCGGCGCCGAGGTCGTGGAGCTGGACTGCCCCTCCTTCGACCTGGGGCTCTCCGCGTACTACCTGATCGCGCCGTCCGAGTGCTCCTCGAACCTGGCCCGCTTCGACGCCATGCGCTACGGCCTGCGCGTCGGCGACGACGGCACCAAGTCCGCCGAGGAGGTCACCGCGCTCACCCGCGAGGCCGGCTTCGGCGACGAGGTCAAGCGCCGCGTCATGCTCGGCACGTACGCCCTCAGCTCCGGCTACTACGACGCGTACTACGGCAGCGCCCAGAAGGTCCGCACGCTCATCAAGCGGGACTTCGAGAAGGCCTTCGAGCAGGTCGACGTCATCGTGTCGCCGACCACGCCCACCACCGCCTTCCCGATCGGCGAGCGCGCCGACGACCCGATGGCGATGTACCTGGCCGACCTGTGCACCATCCCGACCAACCTGGCCGGCAACGCCGCCATGTCGCTGCCCTGCGGCCTGGCGCCGGAGGACGGACTGCCCGTCGGCCTGCAGATCATCGCCCCCGCCATGAAGGACGACCGCCTGTACACGGTGGGCGCCGCCGTCGAGGCCGCCTTCGTGGAAAAGTGGGGCCACCCGCTGCTTGAGGAGGCACCGTCGCTATGAGCAAGACGTTGAGCAAGGCCAAGGGCTTCAAGAAGTCCAGGACCGGCACGTATCTGTCCATCGGCACCACCGCCTTCGGTGCGATCAGCACGCTCAAGCAGGTCAAGAAGGCCCGCGCCGAGCACGACACGCTGCAGCTCGTCGACGCGGTCGTCTCCGCGGCCGCCATCGTCACGGGCATCGCCATCCTGGTGCGCGAGCTGAGGCGCATCGGCGACGACGACGTTCTGCTCGGCTGAGAGGGAAGTTCCAACACCGTGACTGCCACGACCACCCCCGAGCTGATGTCGTACGAGGACGCGCTCGCGTCGTACGACCCCGTCATGGGCCTGGAGGTCCACGTCGAGCTCGGCACCAGGACCAAGATGTTCTGCGGCTGCTCCACCGAGCTGAAGCAGGACGCGAACTCGCAGACCTGCCCCACCTGCCTCGGCCTGCCCGGCGCCCTGCCGGTCGTCAACAAGGTCGGCGTCGAGTCCGCGATCAAGATCGGCCTGGCGCTGCACTGCGAGATCGCCGAGTGGTGCCGCTTCGCCCGGAAGAACTACTTCTATCCGGACATGCCGAAGAACTTCCAGACCTCCCAGTACGACGAGCCGATCGCCTACAACGGCTACCTGGACGTCCAGCTCGAGGACGGCGAGGTCTTCCGCGTGGAGATCGAGCGCGCCCACATGGAGGAGGACACCGGCAAGTCCACGCACGTGGGCGGCGCCACCGGCCGCATCCACGGCGCCTCGCACTCGCTGCTCGACTACAACCGCGCGGGCATCCCGCTCATCGAGATCGTCACCAAGCCGATCGTCGGTGCCGGTGAGCGCGCCCCCGAGGTCGCCAAGGCGTACGTCGCCGAGCTGCGCGAGCTCATCAAGGCGCTCGGCGTCTCCGAGGCGCGCATGGAGCAGGGCCAGATGCGCTGCGACGTGAACCTCTCGCTGCGTCCCAAGGGCCAGGAGAAGTTCGGCACCCGCTCCGAGACGAAGAACGTCAACTCGCTGCGGTCCGTGGAGCGCGCCGCGCGCTACGAGATCCAGCGGCACGCGGCGGTGCTCGCCTCCGGCGGCACCATCGTGCAGGAGACCCGCCACTTCCACGAGGACGACGGCTCCACCACGTCGGGCCGGGTGAAGGAGGAGGCCGAGGACTACCGGTACTTCCCCGAGCCCGACCTGGTGCCGGTGGCCCCGTCCCGCGAGTGGGTCGAGGCGCTGCGCGCCGAGCTGCCGGAGCTGCCGCTCGCGCAGCGCAACCGGCTGCGCGAGGAGTGGGGCGTCTCCGCCCACGACATGCAGGCGATCCTCAACGCCGGTGCGATCGGCCCGATCGTGGCCACCATCAACGCGGGCGCGGACGCCGTCTCCGCCCGCAAGTGGTGGATGGGCGAGCTGGCGCGCAACGCCAACGAGCAGGGCGTGGAGCTCGGCGCCCTGCCGATCACGCCGGAGCAGGTCGCCCGGGTGAGCGCGCTCGTCGCCGCCGGTGACCTCAACGACAAGCTGGCCCGCCAGGTCATCGACGGCGTGCTCAAGGGCGAGGGCGAGCCGGACGAGGTCGTCGAGAAGCGCGGCCTGAAGGTCGTCTCGGACGAGGGCGCGCTGTCCACGGCCGTGGACGAGGCCATCGCGGGCAACCCGGGCGTCGCGGACAAGATCCGCGGCGGCAAGGTGGCCGCGGCCGGAGCCCTGGTCGGCGCGGTCATGAAGGCCACCCGCGGCCAGGCCGACGCCGCCCGCGTCAAGGAGCTCATCCTGGAGAAGCTGGGCGTCGAGGGCTGACGCCGGGGCGTTCGCCCGTACACGCGAAAGACGCCGACCGTCGTCGTACGGGCGAACGGCGCCGACCCTCGCGCGTACGGGCGAGGGGCGCCGAGCGTCGCCGTCCGTGCCAGGCACGCCGACCGTCCTCGCCCCGCGAGCCCCGCGAGGCTCGTGAGGTCGCGTCCCGTACGCGCGCAGGGGGCGCCGCACCCACCGGGTGCGGCGCCCCCTTCCGCGTGTGTGCGGAAGTCCGGCACGTTCACCCCGACTTCGGTCCGCGGTCTTCCCCGGGCCACCAGGAATCACTACCGTCCCAGCTCAGCAGACCAATGGATCACCGGACAACCATTGGTCACCGACAGGAGGTTGGGCGTGGCGGAGATATCGCGCAGGCGGCTGATGGCGGTCGGCGGTGGCGCCCTCGGCGCCGCCGCGGCAGGGTCCTTCCTGCCGCCGTCGCTCCAGGAGGCGCTCGCGAAGGAGCCCCCGCGGGGCGGCCTCGACGCCATCGAGCACGTGGTGATCCTGATGCAGGAGAACCGGTCCTTCGACCACTACTTCGGCACCCTGCGCGGCGTGCGCGGCTTCTCCGACCGCAACGCCATCGAACTGCCCGGCGGTACCACCGTGTTCGAGCAGCCCGGCCCGCTGCGCACCATCCTGCCGTTCCCGGTCCGCGAGGCCGCCGCCGCCCAGCGGAAGGACCTCCAGTACATCGGGGACCTGGACCACTCCTGGAAGGGCGGCGCCAAGGCCTGGCACGACGGCTGGATGGACGGCTGGGTCTCGGCCAAGACCGCGGCCACCATGGCGTACTACACGCGCCAGGACATCCCGCTGCACTACGAACTCGCCGACACCTTCACCGTCTGCGACGCCTACCACTCCTCCATCCACACCTCCACCAGCCCCAACCGCAACCACCTGTGGAGCGGGAAGACGGGCTTCGAGGCCGACGGCACGCGCGCCGTCGGCAACGCCGCGTACGCCGAGGGCACCCACCCCGGCTACGACTGGGGGACGTACGCCGAGCGCCTGGAGAAGGCGGGCGTGAGCTGGCGGACGTACACGGAGTGGGAGAACTTCACCGACAACCAGCTCGAGTTCTTCACCACCTTCAAGGCCATCGCCCGCAAGGTCCTGGCCGGGACCGGTCTCACCTACCTGGAGGCCTTCTACGCCAAGGTCCGCGACGCCCGGGACGAGGCCGAGCGCGGCAGGCTGCTCGCCACCCTGGAGCGGGGCGTGGCGACGCTGAGCCGGCGGGAGCGGTCGCTGTTCGAGCGGGGCCTGCGGCGGGTGCCGACCGGGAAGCTCGCCGAGGAGTTCGCCAAGGACGTCGCGGACGGCACACTGCCCAAGGTCAGCTATCTGGTGCCCTCCGCGGTGGACTCCGAGCACCCCTCGGTCTCCTCGCCCGTCCACAGCGCCACCATCGTCTACAAGGTCCTGGACGCCCTCGCCTCGCACCCGAAGGTGTGGCGGCGCACCGCCGTGTTCATCAACTACGACGAGAACGACGGCTTCTTCGACCACGTGCCGCCGCCCGTGCCCGGCCCGGAGGTCGCGGAGGAGCGGTGGCAGTCCCTGCCCACCGGGCTCGGCGTCCGCGTGCCGATGCTCGTCGTGTCACCGTGGACCGTCGGCGGGTACGTGTGCTCGGAGGTCTTCGACCACACCTCCGTGGTGCGCTTCCTGGAGCGGTGGACCGGCGTGCGCGAGCCCAACATCGGCTCCTGGCGCCGCCAGGTCGCCGGCGACCTCACCGGGGCCTTCGACTTCGACCGCGGTCACCGGCCGCCGGAGGTGGAGCGGCCCGGCGCGATCCCGCCCTTCAGCGGCCGCTGGCGCCCGGAGCCGCCCGCCGAGCAGTCGATGCCCCGGCAGGAGCCGGGCGTCCGCCGGGCCCGCCCGCTGCCGTACCAGCCGGACGCCGACGCCCGGCCCGCGAAGGACGGCGCGCTCACGGTGCGGCTGCGCAACGGCGGCCGGCGCAGCGCGCACTTCGCCCTGTACCCGTACGCGGGCGAGTTCCCGGCACCCCAGCACCAGGACGTCCGGCACGAGGGCCACTGGTCCGTGCCGCTGCCCGGCGGCTCCTACCGGTTCACCGTGACCGGGCCGAACGGATTCCGCCGCGAGTTCGCCGGACGCGCCGCCGGGACCGCGGCCCTCTCCTCGGCCCTCACCCGGCGCGACCTCCACCTCACGCTCGCCAACCGGGGCAAGGGCCAGCTCGTCTTCACGGTCCGGCCGCTCGGCTACGTCGGCGAGGACGACGTCCGGCGGCGGACCCGGACCGTCCGCGTCCGGCCGGGCAGCAGCCGCACCCTCGCCTGGCACACGGCCGACGAGCACGGCTGGTACGACCTGGAGGTGACGGCGGCGGGCGACGAAGGCTTCCGGCGGCGCCTGATGGGGCATATCGAGAACGGTCGCGCCAGCGTGTCGGGCTGATCACCCGCAGGACACGAGGGGCAGGGGCGCGCGGGTGTGACCCGTGCGCCCCTGCGTGCTCTCTGCCGCGTCCGGGAGCCCCGTGCCGCTGTGAGGCTGGACACGAAACGGACTATGGATCTCCGGTGGCTGTCAGAGTGGCTGCGCATGGCCCATCTCGGTCATGTCACCCACATACGACGACATGATCCTTATCGATCGGTACCGGTACATGTTGATCATGTCGGCGCACCAGCAGTCCCCGCAGCTCCGACCGTCCCCGCGGTCCCTGCGGTCCAGCAGCAGACGTGTTCTCATCGGGCCATCTCCGACGCTTCCCGGCTGTCCCGGCGAGGATCCACGACACACTCAGGGAGCCAGTTCGTGGCAGCACTCGCCCGGTGGTGCGTCCGGCACCGCCTCGTCGCCGTACTGATCTGGCTCCTCGCGCTCGGCTCCACCGCGGCCGCCGCGGCCGCCGCCGGATCGGCGTACTCCAACGACTACGAGGTCCCCGGCACCGAGTCGCAGCGCGCCAGCCAGCTCCTGGAGGACGGCTTCCCGGACCTCGGCGGTGACGCCAACACCGTCGTCTGGCACACCGGCAAGGACGGCGGCGTCCGCTCCGCCGCGGTCGAGCGGACCATGACCGCGACGCTCGACAAGATCGCCGAGCTGCCCGGCGTGGCCTCCGTCACCAGCCCGTACACCGACCGCGGCGACGACCGGATCAGCGAGGACAGCCGCACCGCCTACGCCACGGTCACCTTCCGCGAACAGCTCGACTCCGTCGAGCCGGGTCAGGCGCGCGCCGTCGTCCAGGCCGCCGAGGACGCCGAGACCGCCGCCGCGGGGGAGCTGGACGTGGCCCTCGGCGGCGGCGCCGTCGGCCTCACCGAGGCCAAGAGCGCCAAGACCGCCGAGATCGTCGGCGTCGCCGTCGCCGCCGTCGTGCTGTTCCTCGCCTTCGGCTCGCTCGCCGCCGCGGCCCTGCCCATCGCCACGGCCGTCGTCTCCGTCGGCACGGCGTACGCGGGCACCGTGCTCCTCGGGCACGTCATGACGGTGGCCGACTTCGCGCCGATGCTCGGCACCCTGATCGGGCTCGGCGTCGGCATCGACTACGCCCTGTTCATCGTCACCCGCCACCGCAAGGCCCTCAAACGCGGCCTGCCCGTCGCCGAGGCCGCCGAGCGCGCCGTCGCCACCACCGGCCGCGCCGTGGTCTTCGCCGGCGCCACCGTGTGCATCGCCCTCCTCGGCATGCTCATCCTGCGCCTGAGCTTCCTCAACGGCGTCGCCATCGCCGCGTCGCTGACCGTGGCCCTCACCGTCGCCGCGTCCGTGACGCTGCTGCCCGCCTTCCTCGCCTTCCTCGGGCCGCGCGCCCTCAGCCGCCGCGAACGGCGCCGCCTCGCCGAGCGCGGGCCCGAGCCGGAGGTGCCGACGGGGCTCGCCGCCCGCTGGTCGGCGTTCGTGGAGCGCCACCCGAAGGCGCTCGGCGCCCTCGCGGTCCTGGTGATCGCGGTGCTCGCGCTGCCCACCCTCTTCCTCCGCCTCGGCACCTCCGACCAGGGCAACAACCCCGCGACGGCCACCACGCGCCAGGCCTACGACCTGCTCGCCGACGGCTTCGGGCCCGGCGTCAACGGCCCGCTCACCCTCGTCACGGACGTCCGCGGCGCCGCCGACCGGCTCGCCCTCGACACCCTGGACACCACCCTGGGGTCCACGCCGGGGGTGGCGACCGTGAGCCCGGTGACCTACGCCGAGGACGGGACCACGGCGTTCGTCACCGTCGTACCCGACTCCGCGCCCCAGTCGAAGGCCACCAGCGACCTCGTCGACCGGCTGCGGGACGACGTCCTGCCGCGCGCCGAGGCCGGCACCTCGCTGGACCTGCGCGTCGGCGGCGTGACCGCGGGCTACGACGACTTCGCCGAGATCATCGTCGGCAAGCTGCCGCTCTTCGTGGGCGTCGTCATCGGCCTCGGCTGCGTGCTGCTGCTGCTCGCCTTCCGCTCGGTCGGCATACCGCTGAAGGCCGCCGTCATGAACGTCGCGGCGGTCGCGGCCGCGTTCGGCGTCGTGGTCGCGATCTTCCAGTGGGGCTGGGGCAGCGAACTGCTCGGCCTGGGGCGCGCGGGCCCCGTCGAGCCCTTCCTCCCCGTGATCATGGTCTCGGTCCTCTTCGGCCTCTCCATGGACTACCAGGTCTTCCTGGTCAGCAGGATGTACGAGGAGTGGCTGGAGACCGGCGACAACCGCGTGGCCGTCCGCGTCGGCCTCGCCGAGACCAGCCGCGTCATCAACTCCGCGGCCGTCATCATGATCTCGGTGTTCCTGGCGTTCGTCCTCAGCGGGGACCGGGTGATCGCGATGTTCGGCATCGCCCTCGCCGCGGCCGTCGCGCTCGACGCCTTCGTCCTGCGCACGCTGCTCGTGCCCGCCCTCATGCACCTGCTCGGCGGCGCCAACTGGTGGCTGCCCCGGTGCGTGGACCGCTGGCTGCCGCGCCTCAGTATCGAGGTGCCCGAGAGCCGGACACGTGCGAAGATCCCGGGGCACCGCGGGCACGACGAGGACGAGGTCACGTACGCGGGGCTCGACCACCGCTGACGGCGCCGCGGCGGCGCCGGCGCGGGGCCGACGACGCTGTCGTACGCCGAGAACGCGTGAGAACGCTCGACAACGCTGAGGAGCAGCCGGATGTTCGCGATATCCGTGGGGGAGGGGGCCGAACTGCGCCCCCTGGAGCCCTGGAACGCCGAGGAGTTCCTGGAACACGTCGACCGCGCGCGGGAGTTCGCCGGTCCCTGGGTGCCGATGACCGTACTCACCAAGGACCTGGAGTCCGCCCGCGCCACCCTCCAGCGGTACGCGGACAAGCAGGCCGCGGACACCGGCCGCCTCTACGGCGTCTGGCTCGACGGCACGCTCGTCGGCGGCACGCTCTTCCGCGTCTTCGACACCGCCACGGACACCTGCGAGGTCGGTGTCTGGCTCGAACCCTCCGCCACCGGCCGGGGATTGATCACCAACGCCGTCCGCACCATGGTCGACTGGGCCGTCGACCGGCGCGGCATGCACCGCGTGGAGTGGGTGGTGTCCTCCCGCAACGACCGCAGCAAGGCCGCCGCCGCGCGCCTGGGCTTCGTACGCGACGGCGTCCTGCGGGAGAGCTTTCCCTGGCAGGGCATCCGCCACGACATGGAGGTCTGGTCGGTCCTCGCCCCGGAGTGGCGCAAGGCCCGCGAGGAACGCCGGGCGGCCGAGACCGAGGTGCCGTCCTCAGACCCCTCTCAGATTCCCTAAGGCCCCTCTCAGACTCCGTCCGTACGGTGCGGAGCATGGGAACGAAGAGCGCGGACGAGACGGCGGCGACGGACGAGACGGCGGCGACGGACGAAACGGCGGCGGCCGGTGCGGCGCGGGGTGCCACTGAGGCAGTGGTCGACGACGCCGATGCCGGGCCCGAGACCGCAGCCAAAGCCGACGCCGCACCCGGGACCGATGCCGTCGCCGAGCCCGGCGGCGTCGGGCAGGGCGCGGCGGCCGTCGTCGCCGCCGCGCTCGGTCTGATCGGCCTCTCGGGCGGCTGGACCGGCACGGTCGCCTCCGCGCGCGAGTCGCTGATCGGGCAGCTCAGGACCTCGCAGGGCGCGAGCGTGGCCCGCCAGGTCCAGGAGGTCTACGGCGACTCCTGGAGGACGACCGCCCTGGTCGCGGGCGCCTTCGCGGTGGCGGCCCTGGTCACGGCCGTGGCCGTGCTCCTGCGCCCCGCCTTCGGCGACCCCGCACGCGTACAGGCGCCCTGGATCAAGTCCGTGGCGTGGGCGGGCGCCGCCCTGGGCGTCATCGGCCTGGCCCTGGCGGCGGCGAAGTACACGGACCTGATCCTCGGGCTGCCGTCGACGAGTTAGGCGGCGGGGGTGCCTCAGGCGGACACCGCCTAAGGCACCCCCGCACACCTAAGGCCCCCCGTCCTCCCAAGATGCGGAACCTTCCCGATGTGCCGCACCCCCCTGGGAAACGAAAGTGGAGTCATCGCAGAACGCGAGACACCACCACCCAGGGGAACGAGATGTTCGAGTACCAGCTCCACCAGTTCCGCGCCGCCGAGCTCGCCGAGGAGGCCGCCCACCAGCGCCTCGTACGCGAGGCACGGAAGGCCGGCAAGGCCCGCCGGGCGCTCGGCCGGGACGACGCCGGGACCCGGGGCGCGGCGGCCGGCACCGCGGGCACCCGCCCCGGCACCGGCCGGGGCCCGGCCGACCGCTTCACGCGCGCGGCCTGAGCGGCCGGGCAGGCCGTGCCGTGCCGCGCACAGCGAAACCCGCTCCCACGAAACCGCAGCTCTGTGCGATGCTCACCGCTGTGGAGACCAGGTCCGTCAGCCCCGTCTTCGTCGGCCGCGCCGACGAACTGCGCGTACTGAACGACGCGCTCGCCCGCGCTGCCGCGCAGCCCGCCGGTGACCCGCAGGCCCTGCTGCTCGGCGGGGAGGCGGGCGTCGGCAAGACCCGCCTCCTGGAGGAGTTCGCGGCCGCGGCCACCGCCCGGGGCGCGGTCGTCGCCGTCGGCGGCTGCGTGGAGATCGGCGCCGACGGCCTGCCCTTCGCGCCGTTCTCCGCCGCCCTGCGCACCCTGCGCGAGGAACTGCCCGCCGAGTTCGCGGCGGCGGCCGCGGGCCAGGAGGAGGAGCTCGCGCGGCTCCTCCCGGAACTGTGCGACGCGGACCGGCGCCCGCGGACCACCGGCGGCCGTCCCGGCGAGGAGGCGATGGCGCGCCTCTTCGAGCTCACCGCCCGCCTCCTGGAGCGCGTCGCCGCCGACCGCACCGTCGTGCTCGTCCTCGAGGACCTGCACTGGGCCGACACCTCCACCCGCCACCTGCTCTCCTACCTCGTCCGGGCGCTGCGCAGCGGCCGCCTCGTCGTCCTCGCCACCTTCCGTGCCGACGACATCCACCGGCGCCACCCGCTGCGCCCCCTGCTCGCCGAACTCGACCGGCTGCGCACGGTCCACCGCGTCGAGGTGCGCCGCTTCACCCGCGACGAGGTCGCGCGGCAGATGGCCGGGATCCTCGCCGCCGAACCCGACCCCAAGCTCGTCGACGACGTCTTCGAACGCTCCGACGGCAACGCCTTCTTCGTCGAGGAACTCGCCGTCGCCTCCCACGGCAACAGTTGCGCGGCGCTCACCGACTCGCTGCGCGACCTGCTCCTCGTCCGCGTCGAGGAGCTGCCCGAGGACGCGCAGCGCGTCGCCCGGATCGTCGCCGAGGGCGGCTCGACCGTCGAGTACGCGCTGCTCGCCGAGGTCGCCGGGCTCGGCGAGGACGACCTGATCGACGCCCTGCGGGCCGCCGTCGGCGCCAACATCCTGCTGGCCTCGCCCGGCGGCGACGGCTACCGCTTCCGCCACTCCCTGGTCCGCGAGGCCGTCGGCGACGACCTGCTGCCCGGCGAGCGCTCCCGCATCAACCGGCGCTTCGCCACCGCCCTGGAGGCCGACCCGACGCTGGTCGCCGCCGACCAGCGCACCACCCGCCTGGCCAGCTACTGGTACCACGCCCACGACGCCGCGAAGGCCCTGCCCGCCGTCCTCAACGCCTCCGTCGAGGCCCGTCTGCGCCACGCCTACGCCGAACAACTGCGGCTCCTGGAGCGGGCGATGGAGCTGTGGGACGACGTCCCCGACGACATCCGCGCCGCCCTGCGCCCCGCCGACTACACCGAGGTCTACCCGCCCTGCGGCTGCGACCCCGCCACCACCCCGCTGCACTACCTGGACCTCATGGCCGAGGCCGCCGTCGCGGGCCGCCTGTGCGGCGCCCGCGAACGCGCCCTGAAGATCACCAAGCGCGCGCTGCGCCTCCTGGACGACGGCCACGACCCGCTGCGCGCCGCCTGGTTCTGGGTGCAGCGCTCCCACCTGGTCCGCAGCCTCGCCCGCGGCGACGGCTGGCAGGAGCTCGCCACCGCCCAGGACCTGGTGCGCGGCCATCCGCCGTCGGAGGTGCACGCCGAGGTGTTCGCCGTCGTCGCGGGCTGGCAGATGCTGCACCACCCGGGCCCCGAGAGCCTCGCCGCCGCCGAACAGGCCGTGGACTACGCCCGGATGGTCGGCGCCTGCGAGATCGAGCTGACCGCCCGGCTCACCCTCGGCGGCCTGACCATCGACGCGGGCGACATCGACGCCGGGTTCGCCGAGCTGTACGCCATCAGGGAGCGCGTCCTCGCCGACGGCATCGTCGGCCTCGTGGGCCGCACCCACATCAACATCCCCTCCATGCTCGAAGGCACCGGCCGCTCCCGCGAGGCCGTGGAGATGCTCGACGAGGGCATCGCCCTCGCCCAGCGGTACGGCCTGCGCGAGTCCGAGGCCTGGATGTGGGCCAACCGCTCCGAGTCCCTGTACGCCCTCGGCCGCTGGGAGGAGGCCACCGAGTCCGCCCACCGCGCCGGCCTGAGCGCCAAGCCGCGCGGCGGCGCCGCCCTGCGCCTGGCCCACATCGCCCTCGCCCGCGGCGACACCGCCGAGGCCGGGCGCCAGCTCGCCGTCGCGCGCAAGCAGTTCGGCACCCACGACTCCATGCCGCAGGACGCGCTGCCGCTGCACCGCGTCACCCTCGGCGTCGCCGCGGCCGAGGGTCGGCTCCTCGACGCCCGCGCCGAGCTGGAGCAGGCCGTCGCCGCCGGCTTCCCGCCCGGCACCCAGCGGTACGGCTGGCCGCTGCTGCTCGCCGCAGCCACCGCCGAGGCCGACGCCCGGGGCCTCGCCGTCGCCGGGCCCGGCCGCGCGGAGGTGCTGCGGACCATCCGCACCACCGCCAAGGCCCTGCCCACCCGCGTACCGGTCTGGACGGCGTACGAGCTGTGGCTGCGCGCCGAACTCGCCCGGGCCGAGGGCCGCGCCACCCCCGACGACTGGCTGGCGGTCGTCACCGCCGTCGCGCCCCTGGAGCGGCCCTACGACCTCGCCCGCGTCCGCCACCGCCTCGCGGAGGCGCTGCTCGCGGGCAGGACCGCCACCGGCCGCCCCGCCACCGGCGACGCCGACCGGGACCGGGTCGCCGAACTGCTCCGCCAGGCGGGCGCGGTCGCCGCGCACCTGGGCGCCCGGGCGCTCGCCGACGCCGTCGCCTGGCTCGCCCAGCGGGGCCGCCTCTCCCTGACCGGAGCGGCGGCCCCCGCCCCGGCCGACCCCGCCGAGGCGCTCGGCCTGACCACCCGCGAGCGCGACGTCCTGCGCCTGGTCGCGGCGGGCCGCAGCAACCGGCAGATCGCCGAGGAGCTGTTCATCTCCCCGAAGACGGCGAGCGTCCACGTCTCGAACATCCTGGCCAAGCTGGGCGTCGCGGGCCGCGGCGAGGCGGCCGCCCTCGCCCACCGGCTGCGGCTGTTCCCCGCCGCCGAGGAGGAGGTGCGCGCCGCCGGGTGACCCGCGCCCGCCGGGCCCGCCGCGTCCGTCCCGGCCCGTTCCGCGCGCGCTCGCCTACCCTGGACAGCCGGACCGTCGTCAGCCTCGGGGAGGCACCGTGTTCAACGTGTTCGAGCAGCTCTTCGCCCCCGGGCGCAAACACACGGACGACGAGAAGAAGCGGCTGGAGCTGACCCGGGTCGACGTCAACGACGGCGACCCCGGCCACGGCCCCATAGACCTCTCCTCCGGCAAGGTCCTGGTCCGCCTCCCCCAGCAGCCCGACGACACCCCGGCCCCGCACCCGGAAGCCCCGCCCGCCGTCGGCCAGGCCCCGGCTGACGAGGCCACTGCGGAGCCTGCCGTCGGCCAGGCCCCGGCTGACGAGGCCGCTGCCGCGCCCGCCGCCGACCACGCCCCGCCCGACGCGGCCGCTGCCGACCAAGCCCCGCGCCCGAAGGCC
>NZ_BNBT01000184.1 GCF_014656095.1 Streptomyces longispororuber | reverse complement strand
CGGGCGCCGTCGCGCTGCTCGCCGACCACGTGCCGCCGCTGGGCCTGCGCGTCGGCGGTCCGGCCGTCGCCCACGCCGCCCGGCTGCTCTTCGACCTGGTCGTCACCAGCGTGCCGCTGCCGAGCCCCGGCCTGAGCCTGGGCGGCTGCCCGCTCGCGGAGGTCTACCCCTTCGCCCCGCTCGCCCGCGGCCAGGCGCTCGCCGTCGCCGTGTCGACGTACCGCGGGCACGTGCACTACGGCCTCGTCGCCGACGCGGCCGCGGTACCCGACCTGGACCTGCTCGCGGCGTGCGTACGGGCCGAACTCACGGGGCTCGTGGCCGCCTGCGCGGACCGGACGGGTTTGATGCGGGGCGCCTCCGCTACGTAAAGTTCCACTTTTGGAGTATCCGTGGCCGATCCGAGGCGAGCCGCGGCACGAGTGCGATGAGGAACGACAGCGGCGATGACGGTCACAGACGAGAGCCAGCAGGAAGGCGCCGACGCCGTCACCAGTGACGTGACGTACGGCCCCGGCATCGACCCCGAGCGTCTCGCCGTCTGCCTCGGCGTGCTCGAGGAGCTCGACAAGCTGGAGGTGGACCACCCGGACGCGATCACCGTGCGCCGGGCCACCGCCGGGATCTACCGCACCGTGAAGCAGCGCCGCCGCCAGGAGCGCCGGGCCGCGAAGACCGCCCACGACAAGGCCGTCACCGAGGCCACGGCCACCGGCTCCGCGCAGCGCATCGACGACGAGACCGAGGGCATCCTGCCCTCCTCGGCCACCGACGAGGGGAAGATCGCGGGGATACTCCAGCGCCCGCGCTCCTGCTACACCTGCAAGACGCGGTACGTGGAGGTCGACTACTTCTACCACCAGCTCTGTCCGGACTGCGCCCGCCTGAACCGCGGCAAGCGTGACGCCCGCGCCGACCTGCGCGGCAAGCGCGCGCTGCTCACCGGCGGCCGCGCCAAGATCGGCATGTACATCGCGCTGCGGCTCCTCCGGGACGGCGCCCACACCACGATCACCACGCGGTTCCCCAAGGACGCCATCCGCCGCTTCAAGGCCATGGAGGACTCGGCGGACTGGATCCACCGCCTGGAGGTCGTCGGCATCGACCTGCGCGACCCGGCCCAGGCCGTGGCCCTGGCCGAGCAGGTCGCCGAGCAGGGCCCCCTGGACATCCTGATCAACAACGCCACGCAGACCGTGCGCCGCCTGCCGTCCGCCTACGCCGCCCTCGCCGAGGGCGAGAGCGCCCCGCTGCCCGCCGGCGAGCTGCCCCCGCACCACGTCATCGGCGCCTTCAACTCCGGCGCCGTCGACGGCCTGACCGCGCTGCCCGCCGGTGTCGCGGGCCTGGACGCGCAGAAGGTCGCCGACCTCGCTCTGGTCGCCGGGAACGCCAGCGTGGCCCGGCACCTCGACGGCACCGCCATCGACGCGGGCGGCCTGGTCCCGGACGTCGTGGACAGCAACACGTGGGTGCAGTCCATCGAGCAGATCTCCCCCGTGGAGCTCCTCGAGACCCAGCTCTGCAACTACACCGCGCCGTTCATCCTCATCAGCAAGCTGCGCGCCGTGATGGCCGAGGCCGCGCGCAAGGCCCCGAGCAAGCGGTCGTACGTCGTCAACGTCTCGGCCATGGAAGGCGTCTTCGGCCGCGGCTACAAGGGGGCAGGGCACCCCAACACCAACGCGGCCAAGGCCGCGATGAACATGGTGACCCGGACCAGCGCGCAGGAGATGTTCCAGACCGACGGCATCCTCATGACCTCCGTCGACACCGGCTGGATCACCGACGAGCGCCCGCACTACGACAAGCTGCGCCTGGCCGAGGAGGGCTTCCACGCCCCGCTCGACCTGGTCGACGGCGCGGCCCGCGTCTACGACCCGGTCGTGCGCGGCGAGGCGGGCGAGGACCTGTACGGCGTCTTCCTGAAGGACTACGCGCCCGGCAAGTGGTGACGCGGCTCCGGTGAACCGCGCGCCCGGCGGGCGGTGAGGCGTCCTCGCAGGGCCGCGCGCCCGGCGGGCGGTGACGCGTCCTCGCAGGGCCGCGCGCCCGGCGGGCGGTGACGCGTCTCCGAAGGATTACGCGCCGGGCAATTGGTGACTCGGCAGGTGCGTCCCGGCCGGGCATCACGGGGCGTCCGCCCGCGTCGGCGAGCGGTCCGACGTACGGGCATCTCCAGCGCATGGACATGTCCGGAATTCACCCCTTGTTCCGGCCCTATCGAGCGAGCATCCGCTCATTTGGTTAGGCTGGTGCGAACGGACGGCCGGGGGGCACCCACCACCGCCTCACGCCGCCCAGGGACAGGCTCGCCACCACGGCCGCGATCCCGCCCGGAACCGGCGCCACCGCGACCGCGAAGACAGCGAAGGCAGCAAGGCATCGTTTGTCCGCTACGCGACTTTAAGGAGTGCGCGGTGACACCAGATCTGACGCAGCAGGAGAAGCGGCAGGCCGATTCCGTGGGGGAGCGGGCGGCGCGCCCGCAGCAGCTCCGCGGCCTGGACGCCTGGGCCATGGCGGCCCCGATCCGCCTGGCCGGCTACGAGGACGACCTCGCCGAGCCGCACATCCTGCAGGGCATCGACTGACCTGGCCGAGCCCCCGACGCACGACCCGCCCGCCCCGCACCGTCTCCGTACGGTCGCGGGGCGGGTGTTTCGCGTCGCGACGCGGCCCCGTCGCCCGCCGCACGCCCGTCCCCCTCACTCTCCTGGGCGTCGGCCGACCACATCCCCAAACTAATTTTGCAAAAACTCTTTTGGAGTATGCGGGCGTCGGCCTACCCTCCCCGTATGGCTGACGAACAGAGCCCGGAAGCGGCCCCGGCGGGCGGGGGCCACGGTGACACCGCGTCGCGCCGTCGCGTTCTCGACCCGGAACGGGACGCCGCCGCCCTCAAGGCCCTCACCCACCCCCTGCGCATCAAGCTGCTCGGCATGCTGCGCGCGGACGGCCCGGCCACGGCCAGCGAACTCGCGGCCCGTACCGGCGAGTCGTCCGCCTCCACCAGCTACCACCTGCGGGTCCTGGCGAAGTACCGGTTCGTCACCGAGGCCGAGCACCGCGACGGCCGCGAGCGGCGCTGGCGGTCGGTGCACGCCGTCACCGGCTGGGACAACGCGGACATGGACTCCTCCCCGGCGGGCCGCGCCTTCATGAGCCGCATGGCCCGGCGCCAGATCGAGCACCTGAGCGAGGCGCTGGCCCGGCACGAGCGGGACCTGGAGTCCGGGCGCCTCGACCGCGCGTGGCGCGAGCACGCGGGGATCTCGGACCTGCTGCCCCGCCTCACGCCCGAGTCGCTGGCCGAACTGTGGCAGGTCTTCGAGGGCAAGCTCGCCGAACTCACCGCGCGCGACGCCGACGACCCACGGGCGGAACAGGTCGTGGTCCTGGCGGCGACGCTGCCGCTGGCGGGGCACCCGGCGGGGACTTTCCCGGGTGCCGGTGCCGGTGCCGGTGCCGACGCTGGTGCTGGTGCTGGTGCTGGTGCTGGTGCGGGTGCCGGTGCCGGGGCTGATGCCCGGTCCTTCGCCGAGGGCTGTGCTGCGGAGGCGGGGGCGACGGGCGGGCAGTCGTCCGGCACGGACAAGGCGGGGGCGGAGGCGACGGGCGGGCAGTCGCAGGGCCTGGACCGGGGGGCAGCCGGAGAAGGGGACGCCGTAGGGGAGCCCGGCGGTTCCGGGGAGCCCGGGAACATCACCGTCACGTGGACGACCTCGTGACCCGACGCGTCCTCGACCCCCGCGCCGCCCGCCGGCGCTACGTCCTCGCCTGCGGGCTGTTCTGGCTGCCGCTGGGCCTCGCCATCGCCCCGATGGTGCCGCTCATGACCGAGCGGGGGCTCGCCCTGACGGCCGTCGCGGGCTGCGTCGCCGCGCACGCGCTGACCGCCGCCGTGCTGGAGCTGCCGACCGGCGGGCTCTCCGACGTCCTGGGGCGGCGTACCGTGCTCGCCGCCGCGGGCGTACTCGACGCGGTGGCACTGCTGCTGCACGCGCTCGGCACCACCGCCTGGGTGCTCGCCGTCGCCATGGCCCTCAAGGGCGCGGGCCGCGCACTGTCCAGCGGTCCCGCCGAGGCCTGGTACGTCGACACCGTGCACGCGACCGCGGGGCCCGACGCCGACCTGCGCACCGGCCTGGCGCGGGGTTCCACCGCCACAGCGGTGGCGCTCGCCGTCGGTACGCTCACCGGGGGCACGCTGCCCTGGCTCCTCGGGCTCGGCCCGGACCTCGGCGGCCGGCTCGACGAGGCCACTTCGGGGCTCGTCCTGCCGTTGTCCGTCCCGGCGCTGCTGGGCGCGGTCCTGGCCGCCGCCTTCGTCGCGTACGTCCTGACGGCCCTGCCCGAGCCGCCCCGGCCGCGCGCCACCCTGCGCGGTGTCCTGCGCGGCGTGCCCGGCACGGTCGCGGCCGGGGTGCGCCTGGCCGGGCGCGACGCCCTGGTGCGCCGCGTCGTGCTCGCCGCGGGCGCGGCGGGCAGCGCCCTGGTCACCCTGGAGCTCCTCACGCCGGGCCGGGCAGCCGATGTGACGGGCGCGGCGGAGTCGGGCGCGGTGGTCTTCGCCGGGCTCGCCTGCGCCGGTTACCTGTGCTCGGCCCTCGGCAGCCAGCTCGCGCCACCCGTGGCCCGGCTCGCCGGGAGCGGGGAACGGGCCGTCCTCGTCTGCCTCGGCGCCGCCGCGGGCGGACTGCTGCTGCTCGCCGCCACGGCGGCCGCCTCGGGGGCGGCGCCGCTGCTGCTCGCCATCGGCGGCTACGTCCTGGTGTACCTCGGCCTCGGTGCCGCGGGCCCCAGCGAGAACGAGCTGCTGCACCGGCGGGTGACGAGCGAGGGTCGCGCCACGGCGCTGTCCGTCCAGTCCCTGGCGCTGCAACTGGTCGGCGCGGTCACGGGCCTGGCCGCGGGCGCCCTCCCGGCGGGCCCGGCGCGCTGGCTGCTCGGCGCCGCCGTCCTGCTCGCGGGCGCCGCACTGTGGATACGCCGCGGACCCCGGTCCGCCGGGGCCGGCGAGCCGAAGGCGCTCGTCAACGCGGCGCACTTGGCCGACCGTTGACGTTTACGCACGGGAACCGCGGCCTCACCCACGGCGTTCCTGGGGGTTGAACCGAGGGACGGCGCGAGGGAGACACGGTGCTGGGGCTGCACATGCTGGTCACGTGGGCCGGGTCGATGCACGATCGATTCGGCCCGGAGGCGCTGGGAGTGTCCGGGGCGCCGAGGGCGTCTGAAGTGTTGGGGACGCCTGAAGTGTTGGGGGCGCCTGCGCTGTCGGTGGCGCCGGGGGCGACAGGGACGCTGGAGGTGCCGGAGACGCCGGGGGTGTCGGAGGCGTCGCAGAGGCCCGGGACAACGGGGGCGCCAGGGGGCTGGGGGAAACCGGCGACATCGCGGCCGCCGCAGGCGCCGAGGGCGGCCGAGGCGCGGGCCGCCGCCCCGGCCACGCCCGATGACCGGGCCACGGGGGCGGCGGCGATCCCGCCGCGAGCGGCCGATCCGACAGCGGCGGGGGAGGCCACACACCGGGCGGCCCTCGACTGTGCAATGACCCAAGCGGCGGCGGAGGCCGGTCGGTTCGCGGCGGTCGACGGCACAGGTGGAGCCGCTTCAAGGGCGGCAGCCCACCCGGTGTCAGCGGCCGACTCGGGTCCGGCGGCGGATCCGGCGTCAGCGGGCGGCCCGGGGAAGGCAAGCGATTCGGGAAGGACAGTCGGTCCGGGGAGGGCGGGTGGTCCGGGGGAGGTGGGCGGTCCGGTGGCGGCGAGCGGGTCGGTTTCAGCGGGCGGTCCGGTGGCGGCGGGCGGTCCGGTGTCAGCAGGCGGCCCGGTGGCGGCGGGCGGGCCGGTGTCAGCAGGAGGCCCGGTGACGGCCTGTCACCCGGCAGACGCCGAGCCCGCAGCCGCGGCCATGGGCATCGATCGCGCCGCGGTCGGACGGCGGTTGCGGGCCTGGGTCGCCGGGCCGACGCCGGGTCGGCGCGACACCGTGGTGGCGAGGTCGGCCGGAGCGGCGGCGGCCCTGCTGGCGGACGTGGTCGCGTACGGATCCACCTGTCACGACCCGTGGGCGGTACACGAGGAGGCCGAACTCCTAGCGGACGCACTCGAAACCGTCGCCGCCCTCGCCGCGGGCGACGATCCGTACGGCGGCGACACGCGGGACGTCGGGCGGACGCTGTCCGCGCAGACGCACCTGCTGCGCGGCATCGCCGCTGATGCCGCCGGGCAACGGCAGGAGGCCCACCGGCACTTCACACGCGTCGCGCGCCCGGCCACCGCCCGCCTCGACGGCGTCGCCCACGCGCTCGGCACCATGGGAGCCGCCCTGACGGACGAGGCGGTACACCTCACGCGGAAGGCAGCTCACCGCACGCCCCGCACGAACGAAGCGGCTCCCCATAGGCCTTCCACGGGAGAGGCAACCGCCCCCGCCGAGTCCCCCGCCGCAGTCCCGCTCCCGGCCCTGGATGCGCTCGGCCCCCTCGAAGGGCTGTGCGGCCGTGCCCTCCCAGGCCTCCGGGCGGCAGTCACCGTGCGGTGCGCGGCGTACGCGGCGGTGCGCGCGGCGTTGCAGAGCCGGAACGGGCGGCGCAGGACCCTGACGCGCTGGCTGGAGCAGTGGGGGAGCGGCGCCGAGGTCGAGCTGTGGATCGCATGGAACCATCCGTTCCACCTCGGGTCGGGGACGCACGCGCGAGACGGCGAGGCGCTGCCGGCGTGGGCGGCCCTGGGCGACCAGGTGTTCGCGGCCTACCCACGGGCCGCCCGCTTCCGCTGGACGCTCGCGCGCCGACTGCACACCGAGGGCGCGACGGCCCGGGAGATCAACGTCCTCACCGCCATCCTGGCCGACGACCCCGGTGACGGGCGGGCGGTCACGGCCCTCGCCTACGCGTACGCCATGGCAGGCCGGTCCGACAAGGCCGTGGCACTCCTCCGCTCCCGCCTCACCACCCCGCCCGTACCCGCCGACGCCCCCTGCGTCGAACTCCTCGTACTCCTGCTCACCCACCAGGGGCACCCCGAGGCCCGAAAGTGGGACGAGGAACTGGCACGCATCAGCGGTGGCCGCCGCGCACACGTGCTGCCACCCACGCCGGGCGACGTCCTCGAGCCCGCCGCACCACTGCTTGGGTACACGCGCTCCCACGGGGGCACGCGAGCTGACGTATGCCCGATGGTCAACGGCCCGTTCGACGTACTCGACGAGCCTGACGAGCGCGAGCCCGATGCGGCAGACGTACGACGTGAACGTGGTGAACCGCGTCAACACGGCGAACGTGGTGAGGGCAGTCAACCCTGGGAAACCGGTGCTCTGCGACAGCCTGGCGGGCCTGGTGAACCGACTCAACAAGGGGGCCTCGGTGACCCGTTGCGAGGGGGTGGCTCTGGTGAACCCGGGCAACCTGGGGAATCCGGTGAGCCGCTACGACCGGGCGAAGTTGGTGAACCGAGTCAACCCGAGAGGCCCGGTGAACCGTTGCCACCCGGCGGCTCTGGTGAACCCGCGCAACCCCTGGGGTCCGGCGCACCGAATCGACCTGCTGAGCTTGGTGAACCGAGTCAACACGAGCGCCTCGGTGAGCCGCTGCGACTCGATGGCTCTGGTGAACTTGGGCAACCTGCGGAGTCCGGTGAATCGAAACGGCCTGGCGCGTCTGGTGAACCGAGTCAACACGAGGGGCCCGGTGAACCGTTGCCACCCGGCAGCCCCGGTGAACCCGCGCAACCCCCGAGGCCCGGTGAACCGAAACTACCTGCCGAACCTGGTGAACCCAGGCAACACGGCCACCCTGACCAATCCGGCGACACCGACGAATCCCGTGGGTTCAGCCCCTGTGGCGAAGCCTGTGAACCCGGTCAACCACCCACCCCCACCCCCGCCCTCAACTCCACCCCCGCCCTCACCTCCACCCCCGCCCTCACCTCCACCCCCGCCCTCACCTCCACCTCCGCCCTCACCTCCACCCCCAGCGACACCACCGCACGCATCCACGCCGCCCAAATCGCCGGAAGCCCAGACAGCCGCCGGGCATTGCTGCGGCTCGCGGAGGATGACCCCCGGTGCGCGGCCAAAGTAGCGAAGTTGCTCGGCATGCCGCTCGTGACCCGTGCCCGGCGCGAGGCGGGCGACCTCATCGGGCGCGGGGAAGACCACTTCCACCGGGGAGAGTACGCCGACGCCGCGGCCTGTTACCGCCAGGCCCTGGAGGTTGACCCGGACAGTTCGCTCGCGCTGTTCATGCTTGGTGACGTGCACTTCGTCCGCCGGGAGACGGGGCTCGCGCGGGTGCACTTCCAGGAGTCGCTCGCGGTGGAGGAGACGCCGCTGGCCTGGCGGTTCCTCGGCGACACCTTCCGCGAGACACCCGACGGCACGGAGGAGGCGCGGCGTTGCTATGAGCGTGCGCTGGCCCTCGACCCCGGTCACAGCGGCGCCCGGCGCTCCCTCGCGGCGCTGCCCCCACGCACCGCACCCCCCACCGCATCCCCAGCCGCACCCCCCGCCGCATCCCCGGCCACCACCGGAAGCGGCCCGGCCCTCGAACCACCCACCCTCAGCCCTCATCCCGCCCCCAACCCAACCCCCAACCCAACCCCCAACCCAACCCCCAACCCAACCCCCAACCCAACCCCCAACCCAACCCCCAATGCCGACCCCGACCCCGACCCCGAGCCTCAGACAGTCCAGACAGTCCAGACAGTACGGCCCGCCGCACGTGAAGCAGCGCTGCGGGAGCGGGGCCCCGTGCTGCGGGGGCTGTTCGACGCGGTGGATGACGACGCCCGTTTCGACGGCTGGCTGCGGCGGCAAGGGGCGTACCACTGGGCGGAGGCGGCCGAAGCGCTGCGGGAGATGGTGGTCCACCGGGGTGCCGGGGCGGAGGATGCCGAGCGCTCCCTGCTGCTCGCCCGGCGCGGCGTCCAGCTCGCGGAGCACCTGGACACCCAGTGGCCCACGCGTGACCCCGCCGGGACGGGCCGGGCGCGGCTGCTCGCCGACGCCCTGCGCCGGGCCGCGGACGTCCTCGAGGCGATGGGCCGCCACAGCGAGGTCTATGACCTGCTGCGCCAGGCCGAGCGGTGGACGGAGGCCGACGAGCACGAGCGGGAGCGCGCGGGCCGCGAGCCCTGGGCAGGTTCCGGTCATGTCGGCCCGCTCGACTCCTGGGCGGCGCTGTACGCGGCGCTCGGCCGCCTGGCACGCCGCTGCGGCGACGCGGCCGCGGCCGAGGACTACCAGCACAGGCTGGACGAGCTGGCCGCCGACACCCTCGCGAACGACCCCGGCCGGGCGCACTCGCTCGTCGAACTGGCCCTCGCCTGGCAGCGGTTGGGCGAGTGGGAACGGGCCCTGGGCTGGTTCCACCGGGCCCTGGCGCTCGCCGGGCGCGAGGCGACGTGCCCGCCGGAGCCGGTCGCCCTCGCCGTCGCCCACCACCACTTGGGCGTGGCGCTCGACGAGTTGTACCTGCCCCGGACGGCGTTGCGCCACCTCGCCGAGGCCCGCCGGCACGCCTGCGGCGACGCCGACCGGCTGGCCCGGAACTGGCTGGCCACCGCCTCCGTACTGCGCCGCCGACCCGACCTCGGCCACGCCGTGCCGGCGTACGAGAGGGTCCTGCGCCTGGCGGGCGTGCCCGGCGGCGGGGGCGGGCCGCGGCCCCGGGCGCCGCACGGCGGGACCACGGCCACGGTCGTCCCCGGGCGCGCCTGGCCCGCGATCCTGCCCATGGCCCGCGCGGCCTGGGAGTACGGCGAGCAGGACACGGCCACGGACGTCCTCGAACGCGGCGTCGAGACCGCCGCCCTGGTGCGCGCCGCCGAACCCGATCCCCGGCGGCGCCTGCGCCTCGACGACGACGTGGCGACGGCGTACGCGCTGCTGACCCGCTTCCACCTCCGGCGGGCGGAGAGCGCGGCCCGGGGCGAGGACGTCCGCCACCACGTCGCAGCCGCCTTCGCCGCCTCGGAGCGGCAGCGCGCCCGGCCCCAGCTCGACGCCATGAGCAGCGCGCGACTGCGCATCCCCGACGGCGTACCGCCCGCACTGCCGCGCCACGAGGCCGAACTGCTCCGGGAGCGGACGTCACTGACAGCGGCACCCGTGGTGGACCGGCGCCGCCTCCACGACATCACCGCGCGGCTGGACGCCGTGTGGCGGGAGTTCGCCGGGTACGGCCCGCTCGCCGAGGAGTACGTCGCGGTCCGCCGCGCCACCGCCATGGACCCGGCCGCGGTGGGGCGCGCACTCGCCGGACAGCGCACCGTCCTGGCCTCGTACGCGCTGCTCGACACCGGCGAGATCGCCCTGTTCACCGTCAACGGCGATACCGGTGAGACACGTGTGGCGCGGGGGGCAGGTGCAACACTCGGCGCTGACGAGGCAGGCAAGGCGGGCGACTCCGGCGGTACGCACCACGTGGACGGGTTCCCCGGCCTCGGGGGCATGCGCGTCACCCCCCTCGACGTCGACGGCACGGCGGTGCTGCGCTTCGTCGGGGCCAACCTGGGCAGCGCGGGGCGCGTCCGGGCGATGGCCGAGGCCGCGCCGGGGCGCTTCCACCGCGTCCTGGACCCACTCGTGGCGCCGCTGGCCGCCTTGTCCCGCCCGGGGGACACCGTCCTCATCTGCCCGGCCGGCGCGCTGCGCGCCGTCCCCTTCCACGCCCTGCGCCCCGACGGCACGGGCACGCTCATCGACCGCAACCCCGTCGCGTACCTGCCCACCGTGACGTCGCTGCGTACGCTCGTCCGGCGCGCGCCCGCCACCGGCGGCGGCACCGTCGTGACCGGCGACCCTGACGGGGACTCCGGCGGCCACCCGTACGGGGCCCCCGGCGGGGCCCCGCCCGGCGCGGCGGTCCTGCGCGCCGTCTGCCGTGCCCCCTCCGACCCGGCCGACCCGCTGTCCGCCGGGCTCGTCCTCGACGGCGGTGTCCTGACGGCCCGTGACATCCTGCGCCAGGACTGGCACGGCGTACGGCTGGCCGTCCTCACCGGGGGCGGGACCGGCGGCACCGGCCGTGGCGACGACACCCCCGGCCTGAGCGGGGCCCTGCTGCACGCGGGCGTACGATCCCTGGTCACGAGCCTGTGGCCCGCCCCGGAGGGCGCCGCGGCACTCCTGGGGGACTTCCAGGACCTGGCCGCCGCGGGCGAGGCCCCGGCGCGCGCCCTGCGCACGGCCGTGCTCGCGGCCCGCGCGCTCCCGGGCGGGGACCGCCTGGACACGTGGGCACCGTTCCGGCTCCTCGGCGACTGGCGCGCCCCGGGCGCACCACCAGCCCTGTGCGCCCCACCAGCCCCGCACCCACAGGCCCCGCACGCCCCACGGGCTCCGTACGCCCCACAGGCTCCGCACGCCCCACAGGCCCCGGACATGCCCGGGACCTGACCCGCGCGACCCCGCCGGGCAAACCTGCCCCGGGACGGTGTGCCCCGCCTCACCCCGACGCGCGTACCGCCCCGGTGCTCTCCCGCTCGATGAGCGAGGGCAGCGGCACCTGGACCGTCGCGGACGGGGCGTCGTCGAGGAGGCCGAGGAGTTCGCGCGCGGCCGTGCGGCCGAAGGACACCGTGTCGCGGGACAGGGCCGTCAGCCACGGGTGCACCATGCGGCACAGGGCGGAGTCCTCCCAGGCCACCACGGACACGTCGGCGGGGACGGCGAAGCCGAGGGAGGCCGCGGCGGCCACGCCGGCCACGGCCATCACGTCGTTGTCGTAGACGAGTGCCGTCGGCGGGGACGCGGAGCGCAGCACCCGGCGGGTCACGGCCGCGCCCTCCGCGTCGGAGTAGTCGGTGGTGACCGACCGCACCCCGCTCAGGCCCCGGCGCTCGGCCTCCGCGCGCAGGGTGCGGATGCGGCGCTCGGTGTGCGCGAGCCCCGGGAGACCGGCGATGTGGACGATGCGGCGGTGGCCGAGCGCGTGCAGATGGCCGACCACGGAGGCCATCGCGCCCGCGTCGTCCGCCCACACCGTCGACAGGCCGGGCCGCGGCGGCCGTTCGGGGTCGGGCACGCCGCCGGTGACCACCGCGGGCAGGCCCAGCTCCTCCAGGAGCGCGGGCCGGGGGTCGTCCGTGCGCGGGTCCACGACCAGGACGCCGTCGACCCGGTGCTCGGCCCACCACCGCCGGTAGGCCGCGCACTCCGCGTCCACGTCCTCCACCACCTGGAAGAGCAGCCCGAGCTGGCGCTCGGCCAGGACCTCCTGGACGCCGGAGATGAGCTGCAGGAAGAACGAGTCGACGCCGAGCGTGGCGGCGGGCCGGGCCACGACCAGGCCGACCGTCGCCGCGCCCTCGCCGGACAGGGCCCGCGCCGCCGTGCTGGGCCGCCAGCCGAGCTGCTCGGCGACCCGGCGCACCCGGTCGCGGGTCACCTCGGAGACGCCGGGCCGGTCGTTGAGCGCGAAGGAGACGGCGCTCTCGGAGACACCGGCGCGCCGGGCGATGTCCTTCATGGTCGGCCGGCGCGCCGGTGACCGCTTGCCTTGCACCCCGTTGCCCCTTTCCGCCTGCGGCAGGCGCGTCCGCCCGCGGCGCACGCGCGGCTCGGTGGCCGTGCGGCCCTGGTGTCGCCGCCCGGTACTAATGCGCTTGAGCCAGCACACCCTAAAGCGCATTAGCTGTTGCTGGCAAGGCTTTCAACGCACGTCGCTGACCTGCTAGTTCGACCCGACTCGGGCGTCCGGGAAGGCGAATCGTCACCAATCCATTGACTTTTCACCGGAACTCCATGCAGGGTCTGCCTCGGCGCGATTTCCCGCGGTCGCCACCGCCACCGGTGGCCCGCGCCCGCCCTCCGCCGGCCGAGCAAAGGAGCCGATCACCGTGCGTCATTCCTGGACACCCCGCAGCCCCCGCAGAGCGGTCACGGCCGCCGTGGCCGCCGCCGTGCTGCTGCCCCTGAGCGCCTGCGGCGGCGGTGACGACGGCGGCTCGACCGACGCCTCCGGCAAGGTCGAGGGCAAGATCACCTTCCAGACCTGGAACCTCAAGGCGAACTTCAAGTCCTACTTCGAGGGCGTCATCGACGACTTCGAGAAGGAGTACCCCGGGACCGAGGTCAGATGGGTCGACCAGCCCGGCGAGGGCTACGCCGACAAGATCAGCGCGGACGCCGCCGCGGGCACCCTGCCCGACGTCGTGAACGTCTCCCCGGACCTGGTGGCGCCGCTCGCCAAGGCCGGGCTCGCGCTCGACCTCGACAAGGCGGCGGCGAAGTACGAGAAGGAGTACCTGCCGGGCGCCTGGAAGAGTCACCAGGTGCCGGGCACGCGGGGCACGTACGCCTTCCCCTGGTACCTGAACACCGGCCCGCTGTTCTACAACAAGCGGCTGTTCGAGGAGGCCGGTCTCGACGCCGACAAGCCCCCGAAGACGTACGACGAACTCTTCGACGCCGGGCTGGAGATCGCGAAGAAGAGCAAGGGCGACATCGCCACCCTCGCCAACGTCCCCACCATCGAGGACTTCGGCCGCTACGGCGTCCCGCTCATGAACAAGGAAGGCACCGGCTTCACCTTCAACGACGCCAAGGGTGTCGAACTGCTCACCCGGTACAAGAAGCTGTACGACGCCAAGGCCCTGGACGCGCAGGCCCTGACGGCCACGCCGGAGTCGACCGGCAAGAAGTTCCTCACCGAGGCCGTCGCCATGAACCCGGGCAGCGCCCTGGACCTGGAGAAGTTCAAGAAGGACGCCCCCGGCCTGTACAAGAACATCGGCATCACGCCGCAGATCAGCAACACCGGCAAGGACAACATGTACGTCATGGGCGTGATGGTGAACACCCGCACCAAGCAGACGCCCGCCGCCGTCGCCTTCGCGCACTTCGTCACCGACGCGCAGCGCCAGATGTCCTTCGCCAAGAAGGTCGCGATCTTCCCCAGCACCAAGGGCTCCCTCGACGACCCCTACTTCACCAAGCCCGACGGCACCGACGAGACGCGCGTGCGGATCGCCGCCGCCAAGTCCCTGAAGACCGCGGTGAACTACACGCCCGTGCTCTTCAGCGAGCAGATGAAGGTCGAGCTGCGCAACGCCGTCGCCAAGGCGCTCCAGGGCAAGCAGAGCCCCAAGGAAGCGCTTGACAACGCTGTCAAGGCCTGTGACCGGCTGCTCCAGCAGAGCTGAACCTCTGAACCTCGACCAGGGAACGTCAGCCATGTCAGCCATGAAGAGCCCGAGCCCCGCCGCATCCCCGGTGCTGCCCGGCGGCCGGACGCCCGCCGCCGCCGGGGCGGCGCGCGCCGGCCGCCGCACGGACCGCC
>NZ_BNBT01000183.1 GCF_014656095.1 Streptomyces longispororuber | reverse complement strand
CCCCTCAACCACCCCAACTACCCCACCCACACCCACCACCACACCACCCCCTAACACCACACCACAACAAAAGCGCCCCCTCCGGCCAAGCCCTGAGCGCCAAGCCGCAGACCGAGGTCCGCGTTCCGCGTTCCGCGCAGAGCACCTCGAACGACACCCCCCGGAGAACCGCACGCCACCAAGATCGCGTGTAATGGGCGAAACATCAGTACGTCACATGAGAAGACAGGCATATCGGGTGGCAGTCATATCGAGGGTGGGGGCGGCGGCAGTGGCCGCCGCGGTGTCCGGCGCACTGGTCGCGGGGGTGGCCACGGCCGACTCCGGCAGCGGGCCCGGCCCGGCCACGGGCAAGAAGCCGAGCACGAGTACGGGTGCCGGAAGCAAGGCGAAAGCCGGGAAGGGCAGGACGGCGACTGTCACCCTGATCACCGGTGACCGGGTGGTCGTCACCGCGGGGAACGCGAAGACGGACAACAAGGCGGCGGACGCCAAGACAGCAGACAACAGGACAGCGGGCACCAGGACAGCGGACAACAGGACAGCGGGCACCAAGAAGGCGGACGCCGAGAACGCGGACGTCAGCAAGGCGAACGGCAAGAAGTCGCGCGACGAGGCAGTGCGCGGCAAGGGGGCGTCTGGTGAGAGGACGCGCGGCGCGGGGTCGGCGGACACCGAGGTCGTGCGGATCGTCCGCGGCGCAGGGCGTGAGCAGGTGACGATCTCGGTCCGGCGCGAGGCCGGGCACGTGTTCGTCGTGCCGCAGGACGCGCAGGAGCTGATCGACGCCGGCAGGCTCGACCGGCGCCTCTTCGACGTGACGCGGCTCGTCGAGGACAAGTACGACGACGCGCACCGTACGTCGCTGCCGCTGATCGTCGGCTACCGCCCCGGCCGGGCGAACGCGCGTACGGCGGGCGGCCCGTTCACGGGTCTCGCCCGCGACCGCCGCGCGCTGCCCACCGTGGACGGCGAGGCGTTCCGCACCCCCAAGTCACGGGCGTCCCGACTGTGGTCGGCGCTCACCGGCGGCACGGGCGTGGGCGGCGACCGGAGGGCGCGGGACGGCCGGGTGAACGCCCGTACCACCGCCGTCCCTGCCGTCTCGCACGTGTGGCTGGACGCCAAGGTGCGCCCCACCCTCGACAAGAGCGTGCCGCAGATCGGCGCCCCCACCATGTGGCGGGCGGGCTACACCGGCAAGGGCGTCAAGGTCGCCGTCCTGGACACCGGGGTCGACCAGACGCACCCCGACCTCAAGGGCGTCGAGGTGCTGGAGAAGAACTTCACCGACGCCCCCGACGCCAAGGACCGCCTGGGCCACGGTACGCACGTGGCCTCGACGCTCGCGGGTACCGGCGCGAAGTCCGGGGGCCGCTACAAGGGCGTGGCGCCCGGTGTGCGGATCCTGGACGGGAAGGTCATAGCCGAGGGGGAGGACGGCGGCAGCGACTCCAGCATCCTCGCCGGCATGGAGTGGGCCGTCGCCAACGGCGCGAAGATCGTCAACATGAGCCTCGGCAGCCTGGACACCCCGGGCACGGAGCCGCTGGAGGAGGCCGTCACCCGGCTCTCCGGCAAGGCGCTCTTCGTCGTCGCGGCGGGCAACGACGGCCCGGGGCCGGGCACCTTGAACGCCCCCGGCAGCACCCCCGAGGCCCTCACCGTCGGCTCGGTCGACAAGAACGACGACATCGCGGAGAACTCCAGCCGCGGCCCGAACGCGGACGGGGTGATCAAGCCGGACCTCACCGCGCCCGGTGTCGACATCACCGCCGCGGCCTCCTCGCAGGTCCCCGACCAGACCGCGACGGACGGCTACGTCTCCCTGTCGGGCACGTCGATGGCGACCCCGCACGTGTCCGGCTCCGCCGCCATGCTCCTCCAGCAGCACCCCACCTGGAGCGGCGCGCGGCTCAAGGCCGTGCTGACCTCGTCGGCCGAGCCCAACCCGAAGCTCACCGCGTACCAGCAGGGGGCGGGCCGCGTCGACCTGACGCGCGCCGTCTCCGCGTCCGTCGTCTCCTCGCCCGGCTCGCTGTCCTTCGGGACGCAGGCCTGGCCGCACACCGACGACAAGCCGGTCAACAGGACGCTCACGTACCGCAACTACGGCACCGAGTCGGTCACGCTCGCCCTGTCCACCACCGCCGCGGACCCCGCGGGGCGGCCGGGCCCGGCGGGCATGTTCACCGTCAAGGACCGCAAGCTCACCGTCCCCGCGGGCGGCTCCGCCAAGACCACGGTCACGGTCGACACCAAGCTCGGCAGCGCCGACGGTGCCTACGGCGGCACCGTGCTGGCCAAGGGTGACGGCCAGGTGGTGCACACCGGGCTCACCGTGGACCGCGAGGTCGAGTCGTACGACGTCACGGTGAAGCACCTCGACAGCGACGGCACGTACTCGACGCATTACGCCACCACGCTCACCGACCGTGCCACGCAGGAGAAGTTCACGGTCCCCTTCCGTACCGGCCCGGCCACCGTGCGGCTCCCCAAGGGCACGTACGCGCTGGAGAGTTCCGTCTACGGGCCGACCACGAGCTTCGCGGCCTTCGTCCAGCCCAAGCTGAAGCTGGGTGCCGACCAGACGGTCACGCTGGACACCCGCAAGGCCGAGCCGGTCGCCGTCACCGCCCCGGACCCGGGCGCGCGCCTCACCACGGCGAACATCGCCTACGAGGACCAGGCCGCCGGAATCGCGGCCAACTGGAACCTCAGCGGCAGCACCGTGATCTGCACCGCCACGATCGGCACCGCCTCCCCCACGTTCCACGCCCAGTACGTCGGCCTCTTCAAGGCCCCGGGCGCGGCGGGGAAGAAGACCGACTACCGGCTGGCCTTCGGCCGCAGCGGCACCTGGTTCCCCGGCCTCAAGCGCGCCGTCTCCAAGGCGGAGGTCGCCGAGGTGAGGTTCGGCCTCGGCGCCTCCGTGACCGGCCGCAAGGGCACGCTCTCCGCCATGCCGACCGACGTGGACGGCAACGGGCCGGCCCTCGCGCCGACGAGCGAGCTGAAGCTCCCGGCCTCTGGTACCAGCTATCTCAACACCAAGGACCTGCGCTGGAGTTGGGCCATGGCGCAGCTCGACGACACGGGTGAGCCGGCCCTCACCTACGGCACGGACCCGGTCGCGTACAAGGCGGGCAAGCGCTCCACCCTGCGCTTCAACACCGGTGTGGTGGGCCCCGACCTGAAGGCCGAGGAGGGCCAGGGCGCGCGGCGCGCGGGCAACGCCGTGGACGCGTACGTCAGGCTGTTCAACGACGGCGCCGGGCACGCGGGCGAGTCCCCCGTGACCGGGGGCTTCACGCGGCTGGAGTCCGGCGGCCGCACCGTCGCCGAGGGCGGGCCGGGCGCGCTCATCGCCGACCTTTCGCCCGCCGCGGCCCCCTACCGGCTGACCATGGAGGCCACCCGCGCCGCCAAGCACACCTCCACCAGTACGAAGGTGGCCGCGGCCTGGACGTTCACCTCGGCGAAGACACCCGAAGAGGAGCCCACCGCGCTGCCCCTGTCGACGGTCCGCCTCGCGCCGGAGCTGGCGCTGAACGGGACGGCCCCGGCGGGTGGCACGCTGACCGTGCCGCTGAAGGTCGCGGGCGCCGCCGCGGGCAGCGGCAAGATCGCCACGCTGACCGTCAAGGTCTCGTACGACGCGGGCCGGACGTGGAAGGCCGTGGCCGTCACGACGGACACCAAGGGCGCCCGCACGGCGAGCGTGCGGCACCCGGCGACAGCCAAGGCCGTCTCCTACCGCGTGTACCTCAAGGACACCTCCGGCAACACCATGACCGAGACCATCACCAACGCCTACCGACTCGCCCCGTAACCGGCACGTACGGCAGAGGACGGATCCCCGGCGGGCTGCCCGCCGGGGATCCGTCGTCGTACGGCCGTACCCGATGGCTCTACGCGGGGCCCGCCGGTGACCGGCGCCTCGGTGCGGCTGCGGAGGCAACGCTCCCGCTGGAGGCGGCGGTAGTCGCTGGGAGGCATGCCCACTGCCGCGCGGAACGTGCGGCTGAACTCGGCCGGGTGAGGGAACCCCCACCGGCACCGGTGGCCGGACCGTGACGTGGCTGAGACCGGGATCGGCCAGGTCGCGCCGGCATCGGTCCGAGCGCCGGAGCGTGCGCCCCACGTCGTGTGCTCCTCGGCGAGCGACGTCATGAGCTGGGCCAGCACACGGCCGATGCCTTCTTTCCCCGGCACCCGCACCGCCGGGAGCTGCCGCACCTACGACTCCCTGAGCGGCAGCAGGCGCTTGGGGAACTGGAGCAGCAGGGACTCGGGCCGGACCGGCCTCGACGGCGGCGGCGAAGGGGCGCGAGCTGTCGTAGGGAGCACCATCTCGCCCGGGCCGAGCCGGGTTCGGGTCCTGGACTGGTCGATGCCTTGGTGCCCGGTACGCATCAAGGCGAACTGGTAGTGCTCGGGATCGGACCGGCGGATGAGCGCGGGCGTGCGTCGCGAGTGCAGCGGCCCGTAGGACATGGTGATGAGCTGCGCGCGCCGAGCTGTACGACCTGTGGGCGGGCGCTGAAGGCTTCCGTGCACGCGTCCCACGTGCGCATGTCGAGTGAAGGAGGCTCCACACCATGTCGAAACCCAAGCGGTGGCAGAACCGCTACGTCCACCTCCACGTCGACGGGGCGGTGGGACCCAAAACCTTCTTCACCGCGGGCTGGGGCATGAACCTCCAGGAGGACAGGGGCTCAGCCGAGTACATGGGCCCGACCGCCGCGGGCGGGTACACCGGCCGCGGCATCGGATTCGTCCGCGGCGCCGCTGGCGAGTGGGCCATGTACCTCGACGGGGACCTGAGAAGATCTGGTACAAGTCGGCTACTTCTCACCAGTGCTGAGGGGGGGAGCCCGCGGGGTGACCTGCGGGTCGGCGCGATGCCCCCTGCCCGGAACGTTCCGGGCGGGGGGTCATGCGCACGTTGGGCTTCGAAGTGGCTGCTGTGCCGTGAGTCTGCTGGATGCTGATGATGCACATGAGCCAGACGCTGGTGGCGGGGATGCGTGCGTGATAGCGACGGTGCGTCCGTCTCAGATCAGCCGACTGGCCGGACGGTGGGCGCAGGAGGAAGCGTCACCGTGGGTGGCTGCGGACCCCACCACAGGAATCCAAGGCCCCAAAGTTCAAGCCACGGCTCTTCCAGGCGCCGTTCCCGTGCGGAACCATGGTTGCGAGTCCTGAGCATCCGGCAGTGGGGGAAGGAGACGGGGTGGGTCTCTGGCAGCAGGTACTGCTAGGAGCCGGTGGTGGACTGCTGGTAGAACTACTTGACTTCTACAACCGTGTCGCAGCCTGGAGGCAGACGAGGCGGGCACAGACAGCGGAGGCTGCGCCTCGGTTTCGCGCATACTTCGACGCCGGGCCGGACGTCGCCGTCGCGCTGACTCGTGCGGTGCTTGGCGCGGCAGCCGCCGCGGCCTTCGGCGCGGGGAATCAAGCGGAAGGCGTCGCCGGTCTGCTCGCTGTTGGGGCCTGTGCCCCGGTGCTCCTCTCCCAACTCGGGCAGACACTCGGTGGACCGGGTGCCACCGCACCCGGCACGCCTGCGCCAGGAGACGTCGGCGGTGACGAGGCAGCCGCCGCTCCCCGTGTACGCCCCGCCGAGGCGGAAGGGAGTGCGGCTCGTGGTCGATGACCGTTTCGTGTCCCGGTACTGGACAGCGCTGACCCGGCTCGGGCCACCGCGACCGTGGACTCCTGCCGTAAGCCCACACCCGCAGGAACCGGTCGCATTCGGGCGGCGATACGCCCTGCGCCTCTTCGGCCGCAGCCCGTCCATGTCCCCCGGGCTTCACAGTGGGCACAAGGCAGCAGCCCATCCTCAGGCACAGCAAGACTCCCGAACGGCAGGGCGGGACAGCATGTCGCGAGGCGAAGCCGGGACACCCTCCGATCACCGGGCGACAGAGCTGCGCAACGCGCCACAAGACAGCCGGACCCTTGAAGATCTGTCAGCGGTGCTCGGTGTCTCCATCGCTCCCGAGACCCTGGCACGTGCCCTGACCCATCGCTCCTATGCAGAGGCTCACGAAGTCCCGGACAACGAACCCCTGATGGCGCTGGGGGACGCGGTGCTCGGCCTGGTGGCTACGGAAACCCTCTACCGGAACCACCCCGACCTGACTAAAGGAGAGCTGCCCCGTCTCCGAGCGAGAATGGTCAACAGCATCACCTTGGCTCGGATCGCACGCGGTGTCGGACTGGGGCGCCATGTTCGCATCAGCGCCGGTGAGGAGGCAGAGGACGGACGGGACAAGCCGTCGGTCCTCGCCGACGTCCTGGGAGCGGTTGTCGGCGCCGTATGCGCCGATCAGGGATTGGACGCCGCTGTCGCACTCGTGCACCGCCTCTTCGATCCGCTCGTCGAACTGACCGGGGCCGATCCGGACGATGAGCCCGCACGTACGAGGGATCAGCGCCCCACGCGACCGAAAAGGTCCGTGCAGCGCCACCGTCGCTCGGGAGCGTGATCGTCCTCGCGCGACAACATGGCGGTGACCGCGCAGGTATCGTCCGCGCCTCTGGATCTCACGGCGTCACCCCTGCGTCACCAGCCCGGCAACCAATAGAGCCTCTTCCGCGCACTTTCGCCGGGCCCCGAGACAGATGTCCCGGATCCCGCACCACTACGGAATCCGTTCGCGTCGGCGGGTCTTCACTGAGGGGTACGGGGGAAGGGGAGGCTGCCCGGCGGGTGCCTCCCCCTTTCCTCCGGCAGAGACGTGTCAGCGAGGAGAGCCGGCCCGATGTCATCCATTCCCGTCACCGTGCTGGGGCCGCAGGGTTCCGGCAAAACGGTCTACCTGGCCAGCCTGTTCCGTCGCCTCGCGATCCAGCGGGACGACGTGGGCTTCTTCGTCCAGCTCCCGCCGGACGAGGCCACGAAGCTGAACCAGATCTACTCCCAGATCGTCAGCCCGGACGGCTGGCCCGACCCCAACCTCCTCGCCCACACCTCGGAATGGCGGTTCACCTGCTCGATCCGCACCGAACAGGGAGAGGTGTACAGCCCCTTCACGCTCGACTACCTCGACTTCGCCGGTGACCACCTCACCAACGCGGCGGCGACGAAGACGGAGTACGGGGCCGCAGTCTGGCAGTGGGTGCGGGAGTCCGAGTTCCTGCTGGTGCTGCTCGACGGCCTGAAGGTGCTGCGGTACCTGGACGGGGACAGCCGGCTGGTCGACGAGTTGCTGCCCGTCCTCGGCGCCGTCGGCGCGAGCAAGGCGGTGGCCCACTTCCTCGTCACCAAGTGGGATCTCCTTGAGGCCTCCGGGCACACCGTACGCGGGGTCCTGGCCCGGCTCCTGGAGAACCCGGACTTCCGTGACTTCTACACCAACAGGGTGCGCCGCACGGACGACGGCGCGCTCCGCTTCATCCCCGTCAGCTCCCTGGGGCCGGGGTTCGCCACGCTCGGCCCCGACGGGCAGACGATGGTGAAGCAGGGGCGGTTCCCCCGGCCCGTGAACGTCGAGGTGCCGCTGATGGCCGTACTCGTGGACCTCTTCACCCGCGAGCTGCACCGCGTGCGCGGGCAGGAGGCGACCTGGCAGGCGGGGCCGCTGCGGACGGGGCTGCGGCCCCGCCTGCTGCGGGAGGCCGCGAAGTGGCTGCCCGCGCTGCGCGGGGCCCTCGCGACGCACGCCGCGGGCTCGCGCGCCCTCGCCGCCGTCCAGGACACGATGGTCGACGCCTTCGTGTCGTTCGTGGAGGAGCGCAAGCGGCGGCTCGAGCAGGAGGAAGCCGAGGACAGCGAGCAACTGCGCGCGCACCTGCTCCGGGCGCGGTCGAGGCAGGAGGCGATGAACTCCATGGTGAAGCTGTTCGACTCGGTTCTGGCCGAGTTCGAGGCGGTCCACCCCGGAACGCTCGGGGAAGGGGAGGTGTCGTGATGCCGCGTCCCGACTCCCCGGCCCCCTCGGCCGGCCCGCTCCCGGCCGGCGGCTCCGGGTGGCCCTTCGCGATCACCCGGTCGGTCGACACGGGGTTCCACGTCGTGGTGGCCCCCGACTTCCTGGTCGCCTGCGGCCTGCACCACCTGCTGTCCGACGTGGCGGCGGGGCAGGCGGCCGAGGACACCGCCTACCTCCGGGAGTACCGGGACCGGGGCCACCTCCGACTGTGGGTCCTCTACAAGGTCTCCCACCTGCGCGGCGCCGACGTCGGGCTGGACGGCGAGTACGCCCTGCACGGGAGCCGCCGTACCCCGCTCGTCGAGGGCATGGTGTGCCTGGAACGCCCGCGGCCGCCCACGGACGGGCTCTTCGGCTGGGTCCACGAGGTCTGTGCCGCGCCGGTGCAGGCGTTCTTCACCGCCGACTCCGACGACCACCCCGTGTGTCCCAGCGCGTACGCCGAGCCCCCTGCCACCGGGACGGCGCTGCGCGTCGCCGAGGCGGACCCCTACCGTTCGGAGAGGAACCTCCAGGCGGCCCTCCCGGGCCGCCGCCCACCGTCCCCCCGGCCCTCTCCCCCGGTCACGCGCGCCGTACCTGCCGGTCACCGCCAGGACGCTGCGGATCCTGGGGCGGGCCCTGGTCGTCACGGGCGAGTGGACACTGGCCGCTGCCGAGACCCTCGATGCGCGGCACGCCTCCGGCGGGCGCGGCGCCTGGCCGTCGCGTCCATGGCCCTCGGACTCGCCGCGGTCCTGATCGTGCTCCTGCTGTGCGAGTGACGAGCCGGTGCCGCGCGTTCGGCGTCCGCGCATACGGCGTACGGGGCGAGGCGGCGGCCCGGGTCAGGTTCCGGGGCCCAGTCGGATCCAGGCCGTCGCGGTGAAGTCCTTGGCCGGGTTGCGCACGTCCACGCGGTGGAAGCCCTCGGGTGAGAGACCGGCGTACCCGTGGGGCACCAGGTCCTGGTAGAGGCTGTCGGAGAAGGCGACCGCGAGGACGGCCTCCGCGTCCGACTCCAGGGCCTGCCGCAGCGGGCCGCAGTCGAGCACGCGGAACAGCGCGACCACGGCGGAACCCGCCCACCCGCTGTCCGCCTCGTGGACGATGCCCTGGTGCAGGCTCGCTCGCATGCGCAGCGGCCGGGGCGGGTCCTCCGGGGCGGGCTGTGGCCCCCGCGGGGCGCGGGCGGGACGTGCGCCGTTGGCCGAGGCCAGGCCGTCGGCCAGCCCTGCGAGCAGGGCGGGCACCACCCGGGTCTCGTCGACGCCGGGGGCAAGGACCAGCAAGTAACCGTCGCCCTGCGCCTGTCGGCCGCAGGTGTGCCACCCCACCCGAGCGCGGGCACAGGCCGCGCGTAGGGTGCGCAGCAGGACGCGTTGCAGCCGGACCATGTCCGCGTTGTCACGGGCGCTGTACTTCTCGACGTCCACGGCGAGGCACAGCCTGCGCAGGCCCGGCGGCAGGTCCTCGTCCGGCCTGTGGGTCCGCAGCGGTTCGTGCGCGTTCGCGTCGTCCGCGCCGCCGTCGTCGTCACCTTCGTACGGCTCGTACGGCTCGTGTGGCTCGTGTGGCTCGTGTGGCGCGTGCGACTCGTAAGGCTCGTACGACGGCAGAGCCCAGGAGCCCGGCAGAGCGGTGTGGCCGGTCAGGGGGCCGGTGGTCGTCCAGGCCTCCTCCAGCGGCAGCCGGAACGGCACGGCCTGCGGCAGCCGGGCCGGGGTGCGGGGCCATACGCCGAACAGCCTGGGGCGTTCGACGAGCGCGCTCAGTCCGATCCGCCCGGCCACTTCCGTGGCGCCGGGCGGCAGCCGTACGAGGGTCTGCGTCCAGCGTCCGTCCGGGCGGAGCCCGTCGCCGTCGGGCGCCCGGAAGACCCAGCGCAGCCGGCTGCCGCCGAGCCCGAACGCCGTCACGTCCGCGTCGTACGGGACGTGTGGCGCGGGCCGTGCGATGGTGACCGAGGCCGGGTGCAGGGTCAGCGCGCGCAGGCCGTCGTCGAGGTCGACGGTCAGTTCCGCCTCGCGGTAGCGGCGCCCGTCGGGCAGCTCCTCCAGGTCGAACGGGAAGCACAGGAGCAGCTCACGGTGACGGCGGCCGGTGCCGCCGGGCCCCGCGGGGAGGGCGTACAGGAGCGGGTGCCCCACCTGGGCGCCGCAGGCCCGCGCGGCGGCGGGCGCGGGCTCGTCGCCCTTGGGTGCGGGGGCGTTCTCCTCGAGGAGGTCGACGGTGGCGAGGACGTCGTCCGGAACATCCGTGACGTCGTCCCGGACGTGCATCACGTCGTCCGGGATGTCCATCGCGTCGTCCGTCACGTCGTTCCTCGCGTCGTCCGTCGCGTCGTTCCTCACGGCGTCCGGAACATCCCTCGCGTCCTCCGGGACGTCCTCGGTCCGGTGGTCCATCCGTACCTCCTGCGACGCGTGCGGGACGTTTCAGGTGGGCATGGGGGGCAGTTCGGTGGCCTCGTGCAGGCCGGGCAGCGAGCGCACGGTCACCCGGCGGTAGCCGACGTCGATGACCCGCTCGGCGGCGAGCGCGCCGAGCACCTCGTGGACGCTGCGCTCGCGCGCGCCCACGAGCCCGGCGAGCTCGGCCTGGGTGAGGCCTGGGATGCTGAGGGCGCCGTCGCCGCCGCGCTGTCCGTAGTCCTCGGCGAGGTCGGCGAGCACCCGGGCGACCCGCGTGGCCACGGGGCAACTGCTGAAGTCGCCGCGCCGCCGCACCGACCAGCGGTTCTTGCGGACGAGGCTCTGACCGACGGCGAGGGCCACCGCCGGGTGGTCGTTCAGCCAGCGCAGGAAGGTCCGCTGGGAGAGCCGCCGGGCGTGGACGCGGCCGGCGGCGGTGACCGTGGCGGAGCGCGGCTGGTTGTCGAACGCGGCGAACTCGCCGACCAGGTCGCCGCCGAGGCGGACCGCGAGCAGGGCGGTCTCACCGCCCGGCGCCACGGTGGTCACCTTCGCGACGCCGCTGAGGAGCAGCAGCACGAACGTCCCGGTGTCCCCCTCGGCGAGCAGGATCTCGTGCGGCTCGTAGGTGCGCGGGGTGCTCGCCGCCTGGAGGTCCGCGGTCGCGGTGTCCGGTGCCGACGCCGCGGCGAGGTCCGCCAGGAAGCTGCCGTGCGGCCAGGGTCCGGCAGGGAAGCGCTGCCGTGTGCCCCCGCCCGCCATGGCCGTCCCCCTGCCCTGTCGTCCAGACAGCGAAAGCGTACGCCTGGCCGGGCATGAACACCGCGTGCTCAGGCGGGCGCCTGGGGGCGCATCAGGGCGTGCAGGGAGAGCACGCGGTAGTGCAACTCCCGGTCGCGCTGCGCCTCTTGGTCGCGGCGGCGCTCCCCCACTCCGTCCCACAGTTCGTCGAGCAGGTGCCGCAGCGGGTGGTCCGCTCGGCGGCGGGCGCGTTCGCGGGCGCCCCGGGAGACGAGCGGGGTGAGGTCCACCGGCCGGTTCCCGACGAGCAGGTGGACGGTCTCGGGCCGCGGGCCCTCCCTCGGTACGTCCTCGGGCCAGAACACGCGCACGGGCTCCAGGTGCACCGCGCCCCGGGCGCGCAGCCGTACGCCGCTCGGCTGGTCGTTGGTGACCAGCTCGGTGCGGCCGCTGAGCCCCACGGCGACGATCCAGGCGTAGAGCACCTGGTCGCCGTGGTGGGTGACGGTGAGGCGGTAGCGGTCGCCGGGGTGCAGGGTCGCGCCCCGGGGGGCGAGCGGTTCCCAGCCGCCGCCGGTGCCGGGCAGGCGTTCGGCCCGCACGTCGACGGGTGTCTCCAGGCGTTGGCCGTCGGCCGGGTCGCCGAGTGCGCGCAGCCGTTCGCCGCGGGCCAGCGTCTCCAGGAGTTCGGTGAGGTTCGGTACGGCTTCGGGGGTGGCCGGCAGCGGGGTGCGTGCGGGGAGCCGGTCCCAGAGGCGGACCTCGACTCCGCCCCGGGCGTCCGGCAGTACGGTCGCGAAGGCGTCGTCGGCGCTGTCCGCGAGGGCGAGGCGCGGGCACGACCCGACGCGTTCGCGCAGTGCGGCCGCGTAGGCGCGGGGCAGTGCGGCGTCGAGGTGCACGCGGCGCCGGTCGTGCAGGCGCACGGGGACGGCGTACGCCCCGGGCGGGAGCTGCGCCGTGCGCAGTCCGGCCGGCTCCGGCTCCAGGTCCACCAGCGCGTCCGCGCCGTCGAGCCCCCGGACTTCGCCGCGTACGGTCAGGGTGCGGTCCTCCGCGGCCTCCTCGTACGGGGTGTCGTCGGGGAACACCACGCTCAGGACGTCGCCCGCGCCGAGGCCGAGGACCTCACCGCCGGGGACACGGAAGCGTCCGCGCACCCGCTCCAGGGGCAGGAGTTCCGGCTGGCGGGGCACGTCCAGGGAGAACGGCAGCCGCCCCGCCGCCCCGCCCGCGTCCGGCCACTGGTCCGACGTCTGTTTCACCCGGTCCCGCACGCGCCGCAGCAGCACCGTCCACGGCAGGCCGCCGGTCCGGGGGTCGCGCAGCAGCGCGGCCAGGGCGTCCGTGAACAGGCCCTGCGTGCGGCCTTCGGCCACCGGCGCCTCGTACGCCGACCCGCCCCGCTGACTGGCCGTCAGCCGTACGAGGTGGGGTACGAGTTCCCGGCCGGTGCCGCCGGTGCGGGAAGCGCGCTCGTGTGCCGCCGCCATGGGCAGGGCGGGCAGGGAGCGGGACTTGAGGCGCAGTCGGCCGGGGCCGCGGACCAGGGCGCCCGCGTGACAGCAGTCGAGGACGCAGGTGGTGTTGCGGACGTCCTCGGTCAGGCGCCGGAACAGCTCGGTGAGCTCGGCGCCGAGCAGGCCGCGGAAGTCGTCGGCCGTGCTGTCCTCCACGTCGACGGGCAGCAGGTACTGCAGGCCGTCGGTGAGGGCGCCGTGTCCGGAGTAGTACACGACGACGGCGTCGCCGTGCCGGGCGTCCCGGCACAGTCGCTCGAGGGCCTCGGACATGCCGTGGTAGGTGGCGTCCTTCCCGGTACAGGTGGTGATCCGGTCGAAGCCGCCTGCGGTGAGGACGTCTCGCATGAGGTCGATGTCGTTCTCCACGCCTCGCAGGCCGTAGGTCGCGGAGCCGAGCAGGAGAGCACGTCGGGTCATATCGCCTCCAGTGGTTGCGGTGTCGGTGCCGTCGCCCCGCCGGGGTGGCCCGGTGGCGGGGCCAGGACGTGTCCGCCCCGTGGGACCGGTCTCAGACGCCGACGTGGATGAACGGGGCCCAGTGGCGCGGTGCGCGGTCGACGGCGGCCGGGGCGGCGAGTGCCTCGCTGTCGCGCGTGCCGGGGGCGGAGGGCGGGGCGTCGGCCGCGGCGGCCAACTCTCGGTACTGGTCCCGGCGTTCGGCGCCGGTCATCGTGCGTACCTCTTGTTGCGCGTGGTGCAGGGCTGTCGGCACGTCCGCCGCCGTGCCGTCGGTGAGCCGCTCGTACATCCGCGTCATGACCAGGCAGCCCGTGAGGTCCCCCACCGGCCACAGGGAGACCACGGCCCCGTGCGCCCCGGTGATCATCGCGGCGCGGGTCAGCCCCAGGACGTCACCGCCGGCCGTGGCGGTGCCCCGGCCCGAGTCGCAGGCCGAGAGCACCAGCAGGCGGGGCGCCCGGGCGCAGTCGATGAGGTCGGCCATGTCCAGGGTGTCCGTGCCGGTCAGGGCGAGCCTGCTGCGGCTGGGCGAGAGGTCGTCGACCTGGCCGTGGGTGGCGAGGTGCAGCACCTCGCACTCCGGGGCGGCCGCCAGGACGCGGTCGCGGGAGGCGTCCGGGCCGGTCAGGAGCCGCGCGCCGGGCAGCAGCCGGGCGATCGAGGCCGCCTCGACGCCCGTGCCCGGCAGCGGCGCGAGGCCGGTCCCCGGGGCCAGGTCCGGGTCCCCGACGAGCAGCGTGCGGGCCCGCGCCCACGGCGTGTCCCACCGGCGGGCCCGGGTGAGCAGGGAGGCCGCCGGGAGGTAGGAGACGACGTGCCGGTCGCCGAGGGTGTCACCGTCCCAGGGCAGCACGTGGAACGGCAGCAGCGACAGGCTGGGCGGGGGCACCACCAGGACCCGCGGGTGGCTGTCGAGTTCGGCGGCGAAGGGGTCGAGGAGCCACGTCGCCAGTGCCCGGGCCGCGGCGGGGCCGTCGCTGTCCCCGTGCGCGCACCCGCCGTGGAACCGGCGTGCCGTCGCGGTCACCTCCCCCGCCCAGCGCCGTCGCCGCTCGGCCCGTAGCCCGTCGCGGGTGACCGCCCAGCCCACCAGGTCCTCGTCGAACGTGTGGTACGTGAGCAGCAGCGTGCCGGGGGGCAGGGCGGCGGCGACGGCCGCCGCGTCCGGCAGGTCGGGGCCGCGCGCCGTGGTGAGCGCCGTCGGCGCGAGCCGCCGTACGGTGGCCTCGGCGGCGTCCAGCTCCGCCTCGGCCGCCGCGATCCGCGCCA
>NZ_BNBT01000182.1 GCF_014656095.1 Streptomyces longispororuber | reverse complement strand
GGGCGGCACGCCTTGGTGGCGTGCCGCCCGCGGCGCGTGCGTACGGCTCACCGGCCTCAGCCGGGGAGCCCTGCTCCGCTTCCGTCACCGTCGTCGCCGTCCGGTACGAAGGCGACGGCACGCGCCCATCCCGCACCCGCGCCGACCAGCTTCACCGGCGGACACGACACCATGAACCCACTGGGGCCCGGCAGCGCGTCCAGGTTCGCGAGCCGCTCGATCTGGCAGTACTCGCGCTCCCGGCCCACGAAGTGCGCGGGCCACAGCACACCGCGGTCCCGGGACTCCCGGTACTTCTCGATCATGTACGTGAAGGGCGCGTCCAGGCTGAACGCGTCGGTGCCGATCACCTTCACGCCGTGGTCGAGCAGCAGGTGCGTGGCCGAGGCGTCCAGGCCGGTGAAGTCCGTGAAGTACTTGGGCGTGCCGGCGATCCGGTCGGCGCCCGTGTTCAGCATCACGATGTCCATCGGCTCCGGTTCCCGGCCGATCCGGTCGAACTCCCGGCGCAGCACGTCCGCGCCGACCGCGCCGACGGGCTGGTCGGTGAGGTCGAGCACGAGGCCGGGCCGGACGAACCAGTCGAGAGGCATGGTGTCGATGTGACGAGGGGTTCCGTACGCGGCGCGCGTGCCGTAGTGGGACGGCGCGTCCACGTGGGTGCCGGTGTGCGTGGTGAGCTTGAACGTGTCGAGCGAGAGCAGTTCGCCCTCCGGCAGGTCGTCCGGGTCGAAGTCGAGCCCGTAGCGCTCCTTCATGCCCTCAGCCATATGACGACCACCCTCGGCGGGGGACATGACGTCGTGCTCCACGGGGTTGGGCTCCCACACCGTCGCGTCGACGGGGGTGGACAGATCGATGATCCGCATGACGTGCCGTTCTCTCTCTTCTGCTTGACGGTGACGGGCTCTACTCGGCGCTCTCGGGCCGGGACGCGGCGCGGCGGGCGGGCAGCAGGTGGACCCGGCGCAGCAGGGCGTCCAGGCCCTCGCCGTCGCCGAGCGACCCCAGGGCGGCGAGGTAGCCGTCCGGACGGACGAGCGCGTAGCCCGGTTCCCCGGCGAAGGCGCGCCGCACCCGGTTGCCCGGATCGAGCAGCACGCCGGGTCCGCCGTCCGTACCCTCGCGTTCCTCCGTGCCCGGGGCCCGCGTCTCGCGGACGACGCGGACGCTCAGCGCGTCCCCGTACTCCTCGTGCGCCCGCCCCACGCCCGCCGGTACGTCACCGGTCCCGACGAACACCAGCAACGTCCAGCGGACGTCGGTGAGTTCGTCACACACCGCCTGCCAGCCGGGGCTGTGCTCCAGTTCCTCGGCCGAGCAGGACACCCGGTCGCCGGGCCGGATGGCCAGAGCGGACGTATCGGCCTGCGCGGAGGGGGAGCCGATGGTGAGCGGGCTCGTGCGGTAGTGCAGGGCGAGGCCGGACATGCCACGCAGGATCTTGCGCTCCACCTTGTGCTTGAGCGGCTTGAGCACGTTGAGCAGGCCCAGGCCGACCGGCAGCAGCACCGGCGCGGCGGCGTTGCGCAGTGCGATCAGCCGGGTCGCGGTCTTGGTGGAGCCGAGCAGGATCTCGCCGATCGGCACGCGCTCGGCGCTGTAGCTCTCCAGGAGGCCACCGTCCGCCTGCCCCTTGATGACGGATGCCAGCTTCCACGCCAGGTTGTAGCCGTCCTGGATGCCGGTGTTGAGGCCCTGGCCGGAGGCCGGGCTGTGCACATGGGCGGCGTCACCGGCGAGGAAGCAGTGTCCGGAGCGCATCGTCTCCACCATCCGCTGGCGGATGGTGAACACCGACACCCAGGTCAGCTCCTTCACCGTGACCGTCCGGCCGAGCCCCTCGGACATCTTGGCCTCGAACCGGGCGCGCACCACCTCCGGCCGGTCGCCGTCGGTGACGTCGTCGGTGTCGAGGAGGCGCCACTTGCCCTCCTCCGGGAACGGCACCATGAGGATGGTGCCGTGCGACAGGTGCATCCAGTGGAGACTGTCACGGGGCAGGTCGACGTCGACGTACGCGTCGGCCACCATCCACTTCTCCGAGGACTCGCCGAGCAGGTCGATGCCGAGCTGCTTTCGGACGCGACTGTGTGCGCCGTCGGCGCCGATCAGCCAGCCGGAGGTGAACTCCTCCGTCGTACCGGCGTCCACGTGCCGCAGCCGTGCCGTCACACCGCCGCGGTCGTCGACCAGACTCTCCAGTTCGACGCCCCACTCCACGTCGACGCCGAGCTCACCGAGCCGGGTGCGCAGCACCTCCTCCGTGATGACCTGGTCGACCTGGAGGGTGAAGGGGAAGCGGGTCGGCAGCTCCGAGTAGTCGGTACCGAGGCTGGTCAGGCGGCGGCCCCGACGGTGCATGGTGAAGTGGTCGCACTTCTGCCCGCGGGCGAGCAGGTCGGGCAGGATGCCCATCTGGTGGTAGACCTCCAGGGTGCGGGCGTGCGTCGCCGTCGCCCGGCTCGTCACCGCGGGGCCCGCGGCCCGGTCCACGACCCGTACGGTGATCCCCCTGCGGACCAGCTCGTACGCGGCGGTCAGGCCCACGGGCCCGGCCCCCGCGACCAGCACCTCGACACCACCGCTGCTACCAGCGCTCATCACCCCTCCAATCAGCCGACATCCACCGCACTGTCCCCGCACCCCTTGGACGCTGATCGGAACCTCGTTGGAGGGCGGCCCACTGGACCTCGCCACGAACCTCCTTCGAAGCCGCAGGCGCACGATGCGGCCCATGGCGACCTCAGATCACACCGGCAGCGCCCCGGCGCCGAGTTCCGAGATGGCGGGCCCTCCGCTGGACACCCTCGCCCACCTGCTCACCGGCCCGCGCGTGGACCACATCCTGCGCCGGGCGGCGTCCCACCGTCCCACCCACCCGGCTCTCCGCTCCCCCACCGGTGACCTCACCTACGCGGAGCTGGACACGGCGACGGACGCCGTCGCCGCCGCCCTGCGCGAGCTGACCGACGGTGTCCCCGGCACGGTCGTCGCCCTGGCCGCCGTACTCGACCCGGTTTTCCCGCAGGCGTTCTTCGGCATCTCCCGGGCGGGCGCCACCAGCGCCCTGGTCAACCCGCTCCTGCCCGAGGAGCGCATCACGCACGTGCTGCGCACCTGCGGCGCACGGATCGCGATCGTCAGCCCCAGCATGTATCCCGTACTCGCCGCCGTCCGCGACCGCCTCGAAGGGCTGGAGCACGTCGTCCTGACGCACCGCGGCCCAGACCTGCCCACCGAGGCCGCACAGGTGCCCACGCTCGCCGAACTGGTCGCGCGTGCGCCTGCGTTCACCGAGCCGTCGGACCAGGACGCCGAAGCCGTCGCGTGCCTGCAGTTCACCAGCGGCACCACCGGCGCCCCGAAAGCGGTACGGCTCAGCCACCGCAACCTCACGGTGAACGCCGCGCAGACCGCTCACATGCACCAGGTCGACGAGACCTCGATTCTCTTCAACCACCTGCCGACGCTGCACCTGATGCACGTCACCGTGGCCGCCACCGCCGCCGCCACCCACGTCCTGTGGCCCGGCGCGGACGTCGCGGAGGCCGTGACCGCCGCGGACGCCTTCCGCGCGACGCACTACTACAGCCTCCCGATGCGGCTGGCCAAACTGGCCGCCGACCCCCGGCTGCACGACCTCGAGGCACCAGCGCTGCGCGCCGTGCTCTCCGGCGGCTCGGCGCTGTCCCCCGACGCCGCGCGCGTCCTGAGCCAGCACTTCGGCATCCCGGTCGTCCAGGGGTACGGGCTCGCCGAGACCTCGCCGACGACGCACCTGTCCGACCTGGACCGCCCCCGCCTCGGCTCCTCGGGCGTCCTCGTGCCCGGCGCCGAGAGCCGCGTCGTCGACGTGGAGACCCGGGCGACGCTGCCCGTCAAGGAGCGGGGCGAGATCCAGGTCCGCGGGCCGCAGCTCATGCTCGGCTACCTCGGCCGCGACCTGTCCCGGGACGTCGACGCCGACGGCTGGTTCTCCACCGGCGACATCGGCTGGACGGACACGGACGGCAGCCTGTACGTCGTTGACCGCATCAAGGACGCCTTCAAGTGCGACAACTGGCTGGTGTCGCCGACGGAGATTGAGCGCGTCCTGCTGCGCCACCCCGCGGTCCGCGACTGCGTCGTGGTCGACGTGCCCCACGAACTCAGCGGGGCCGTCGCCCACGCGCTGGTGGTCCCGGCCGGTCCCGAGTGCACGCCGCAGTCCGTCATCGACTTCGTCAACGCGAAGGTCCCGTACTACGAGCGGCTGCACCACGTCGCCCTCATCGACGGCATCGCCCGCTCCGCCACCGGCAAGGTCCAACGCCGAGACCTGCGAGAACAGCACCTCCTGACGCTTCCCGCCGCCAAGTCCTGACCCGGACACTTCCCCTTCCTGGAGCCCGCCCATGCACCACTTCATCAACCGTTACACCGTCACCGGCGACGTCGAGGAGTTCCGCCGCCTGCTCGGGATGCTGTCCGCGTACATGAGGGAGCAGCCCGGCTTCGCCGCCCACCGCCTGTACCGATCGGCACGCGACGAACGGACCTTCGTGGAGATCGCCGAGTGGACCGACCCCGAGGCCCACCGCGCGGCCCTGGCCGGCGAGGGCTTCCAGGGCCCGGTCGCCGAACTCCGCAAGCTCGCCACCGCCGACCCGTCCCCGTTCGAACTCCTCTCCACCCACTCCCGCTCCTGACGCGCGAGGAGCGGACCCCGCCCTGGGGCCCGGCTCCCGGTGTCAGTGGCCCGTGCCATGCTGCCCCTTCTCGCCCTGCGCACGAGGAGAGGCAGCATGGCCGTTCCGAGCAAACGGGAGATAGCCCAGTTCTGGGCACGGAGTAAGCAGCGCGACGAGTTCGCACCGCACCTGTACGGCCTCGACCACCCGTGTTGTTTCGCCTGCGGTTGGTTCTCCGAGCACTGGGACAAGCCCACTCCCCGGGCCCGCTGGCAGCGGGCGACGCTGGACCGGGCCCACATCGTGCCCAGGAGCCTCGGCGGCGCGGACACCGTCGACAACTTGCTGCTGCTCTGCCGTCCCTGCCACCAGGAGTCACCGGACTGGTCCGAGCCGCGTGAGATGGCCCGCTGGATCGCGAAGCGTCCCGAGCGGCCCAGCAAGGAATGGGAGACGCTCGAGGCATGGTTCGCCGCTGCCGCCAAGGTCCCGGAGTTCCAAGACGCTCTGGCCACCATCGCGGGAGAACCCGGCGCGCAACAGCGGGCCATGGACGTCCTGCGGGATCTCTTGGGGCAGGCAGGAGTCCACTTCGGCGTCGGCATCAGCCCGGGCACCCGCGTCGCCGTGCTGCGCGGCGCGGCCGAGCGGCTTCGTGACGGGGACACGGCCGCGATACCGGCCGACGGGGCGCCCTGACCCGGTGGTGCCCGGCGTCCTCACCACGTCGCGGCTGCGGAATCGAGCATCACACGTCGTACGTCCCAGCGTTCCCGTCCCTCACCACCTCACCGTTGGAACGCACCGAGACTGGCTCCGGTATCAACTCAGGACACCTCGCCCCCTCCCGCCCCAGCGCCCGAAGGGCCTCCCGCGCCACCAGCGGATCCACCGGCAGGACATGGCCGGCGAACCAGCGGGCCGCCGTGGGGTCGGGGGACGGGTCGACGAAGTCGGGGCCCGCGTAGTCGTCCAGGGGCGGGTCGTAGAGGTAGCCGCAGACCAGGCCGTGGGTGATGAGGCGGTCCACCAGGGTGTCGCGGTTCTCCACCAGGAGCGGCACGCGGAACAGGGGCGGCGGCGTGTCCCCGGTGGCCTGAAGCTCCGGGGACGCCCAGGCGGTGCGGGACAGGAGCGAGACGCCGACGCGGCGGCGCGTGAGGTCGGCGTCCAGGCCCGCCATGCGCACCGCCAACTGGCCGCGCACCAGCGCCCCGTGCCGCTCCCGGTAGCCGTGCAGGTCGACCCGGACCCACGGGTCGTACGCCGGCAGGCTCGGCGCCTCGCGGGCGCTCTCGGCCAGGCGCGGCGCGTGCAGCGGCATGCGATAGCCGTCCCGCTCCAGCAGCCCGAGGCGCTGCAGCGTGCGCCACACCGGCCGGACCAGGTGCAGACCGCGGACCGCCGAGCGCGCCAGCGGGCGCAGCGTCGTCGCCACGTCCTCGCGCAGGCGCCCCGGCACCAGGAGGTCGTCGCGCAGCAGCTCCAGCTCGCGGCGGGCCCGCGCGTCCTCGACGGCGAGGAAGCCGCCCGCCATCCCCGCCACGTGCTTGGACAGGCTGTACGCCGCCGCCTTCCCGAACGTCCCGATCGGCTGCCCGGCCACGTGCGTGCCGATGGCGTGCGCGGCGTCCTCGAACAGCGGGATGCCCAGCTCCGCGCAGCGCTCCCGCAGTTCGGGCATGCGGTCCGGCATCCCGTACAGGTTCGTGGTCAGGACCGCGTCGACCGAGCGCCAGGTGGACTCGGGAACGGCCGCGGGGTCGATGTTGCCGGTCCAGGGCGACACGGGGGCCTGGACCGGGCGCAGGCCCGCCGCGAGGACCACGAAGAGGATCACGTCGTCGTTCACCGGCGACATCAGCACCCGCGCGCCCGGCCCGCACCAGCGCCGCAGCGCCAGGTAGAGCGCCAGGCGCGCCGAGGGTGTGTAGACGCATTCGCGTCCGAGCCGCCGGGTCATCGTCGCGGCCAGCCGTGCGCCGTACGTCATCGTCACCTCTTCGGTCGCGGGGAGCCGGGCTTCGGCGGCGGGAGGGGGTTCGGCCGTGCGGGCTGCGCGGTGCGTGTGGTCCGTGCGGGCTGCGCGGTCCGTGTGGTGGCGCGGGTGCGCAGCGCCCCGGCCGTCTTCAGGAGGCGGTCGGCGGGCTCCCGCAGCCGGGGGTGGGCGAGGACGGTGTTCCGCAGCCCCCGCACCGGCCTGCGCCACAGGCGGTGGGCCGTCGCCACCGGGTGCGGCCGGGTCGCGAAGCCCTCACCGACGCGCAGTTCGCGGGTCTTGAGCCAGTCCTTGTACTCCTTGTCGCCGCGCCCCAGGTCCAGGAGCCGTACGCCGTCCCGGCCCGCCGCCTCGGCCATCCGCAGGTGCATGATCAGGCCGGGCGAGTAGTAGCGCAGCTCGGGGTCGTACGCCGTGAACCAGGCGGCGAACACCGTCCGCGAGCGCGGTCCGAAGTGCGCGGCCACCGGCCGGTCCCCCGCGTACACCACGGACAGCACGCCGGTGAAGTACTCCTCGCGGGTGTCGAAGAAGTCCCGTACGAGGTCGACGATCCACCCGCGCGCGAACCGGTCCATCCGGCCCGTCCTGCGGTACTGCGCGGACTTCCACCGCATCAGCAGGCGCAGCGCCTCCGGGTCGCGCTCGTCGAAGACGAACCGCATCTCCCCCAGGTCGCGTGCGAGGCGGCGCTCCTTCTTCAGCGTCGTCTTGGCCAGACCGGGGTACGTGGCCCGCAGCCAGTCCGGGTACGCGCCGCGGTCCTCGTCGTCCTTGAGGTCGATCACCGGCGAGTCGAACGTGCCCGTGACGTACCGGGAGAACGGCTTCTGCTCCTCGACGAGGTGGTCGAACTCGAAGGTGTTCAGGCGGCAGGCGCGCAGGAGTTCCTGGGTGTCCCAGGTCAGTCCGGGGCGGTGCACCAGGCCCTGGCAGTCGGACAGGCCGAGGCCGATGGCCCGGCCGACGCCGAGGGGGGTGCGCTCGTACGGGAAGAACCCGACGGGTTCGCGGTGCTCGAAGAGGACGGCGACCCGGGCCCCGGAGCCGTGGTGCCTGCCGACGCCGGCCGCGAACTCCGGGGCCAGGAACGGGTTGGCGTAGTCGGGTGACTCGTCCATCGTGCGGTGCCAGGCCCGGCGGAGCGTGGTGGTCAGCTCCTGGGGCCGGTGGATCTCGATGTCCACGTCAGCTCGCCCGCCCTTCGGCGACGCCCCCGAGGGGCACGCCCGCCGCAGGGCGGGCCCGTAAGCCGTGTGGCGCGTTGTCGGTGGCGGCGGGCGGCCCACTGGTGGGGTGGTGCCTGGTGGATCGCGGGCTGCCGGATCGTGTGCCGGTGGAACGCGTGCTCATGGATCGCATGGGCGATCGCTCCTCTTCCCCCCGACGCGCGGTGCGCGTCCTGTGCTCTCGAGGTGCTGGGCGTCCTGTCACGTCCAGGGCCGATTTCGCCCTGTCTCTCCCCGGGGCTCACGCCCCGTCCCTCCACGGCTTCGCCGGTCAGGGCGGGCCGCGTGCGCGCTCGGGCGCCGGGACCCGGGAATTCCGGGCCGTCCGGCGCGGCTCAAACCTGGCGAAGCACCACGCAGGCTGTCAAGGGAGTCTGTCGTAACACTTAGGTTGAATCGTCACCTATTTGATTGATGGTTCACACAGGCTGCGCGGGCGTTTGCGAGCGCGTGCGCACCGCGTGCGGCAGGGGTCGCGCCGCGGTCCGCGTCGGCCACCGGGGCTGTGATGTCCTCGGCGGCGCGCCGGGGGGCCGAGTGGGGCGCAGCCGCCTTTCAGGCGCTGCTGGGTGAGGGGTGCCTGTACGGATGCGAAGGCCGGAACACCTCCTGGGCAAGTCGTCGAGGGAGCCTTCGGTGGTGATCAGTCCGGGCGGCCTTCGTCTCGTCGAGCGGACCCCCTGATGTGGTGTCAGGAGTGGCCGTTGTCCGTGGCCGGGCGCGCAGTTCCCCGGGCCCCTTCGGGGCGCTCCCCCACGGCCTTCCCCGAATATCGCCCGCATATAGACCCCCGTCGGACGCTGTCCCACTCAGCACACCCACCCCCCTAGTGAAGCGACAGCATGGTGAACACGAAGTCCCGTATCCGACGTGCCGCTCTTCCGCTCGGTGCCTGTGTCGTCATGGCGCCGGCGCTCCTGACGGCGCAGGCGCAGCCCGCCGCCGCCTTCGGCACGGTCAACAAGTTCGGTCAGCACGGTGAGCACGAGCGCATCACCCGGGCCGCCCTCGCCTGCGCGCCGGGCGTCGCCTCGGACGGCGGCTGTTTCGAGCCGCGCTCCCTGGACCAGGTCGCGGGCCACGAGGGCACGTTCGGGGCGGTCGGGTCGCCGGACTCGGACGAGACCTTCACGACCGCCGCGCACTGCGACGACGCCGACTTCCTCGACAAGCCCGGCTACCCGCGCAGCCGGGAGCAGGCCACCACCAAGCTGCGGGAGTGCGTCACGCACCTGCAGAAGCGGTTCGACGAAGGGGTGTCGGCGGCCGGGCGGACCCTCGACTCCAAGGGGGCGGTGTCGCCGGACGGCGCCGACCTGGGCAAGGACTGCACGTTCTTCCTCGGCGTGTCCGGGCGCGCGAAGTGCGACGCCGTCGAGGGGTTCGGCCGCGCCCTGCACGGCGTGCAGGACTTCTACTCGCACAGCAACTGGGCGGACCAGCACGACACCGCCCGCCCCCTGGCCAAGGACAACCCGCCCGGCCTCGGCCAGTCGCGGCCCGCGCCGTTCCTCGACCTGACGGCGACGGGCCTGGCCGACGCCTCGGTGCCCAAGGACCTCACCACCGGCTGCTACACCGTCCTCTTCGGCTGCTCGCAGCGCATCGAGCACAGCGACGTGAACAAGGACAACGGCCTCATCGACCCGGCGACCGGCGCCGCGACCCAGCCGGGGACGGCGCGCGGCAAGGTGGGCGACAACTTCCGCCGCGCGGTCGACGGCGCGATCGCCGACACCCGCCGCCAGTGGTCCGACTTCCGCAAGGAGCTCAAGCGGACGTACGGCGAGGCCAAGGGCGAGCGCATCGCGTGCGTCATGACCCGCGACAACCCGGTGCGCGACTGCGCCTGACGGCACCGGGTACCGCACCGCACCGCCGCCGTGGCGCGGCGGTGCGTATAGGCCGGATATGGCGGCCGCTTCGACACTTGCGCCGCCCCCGGCGTCCGGCCACGGACCGGGCACCGGGGGCGGCCCGCAGCCGCTGTCTACTCGTACGGAGCGTGCGATGCCCCAGAACAGCCTCATGGCCGAACCCACAGCGACCACACCGACCACACCGACCGCGGGGCCCACACCGACCGCGGGCCCCGCGGCGGCCGCGGGCCCCACGGGTTCGGCTCCCGCCCCCGTCGTCGTCCTCGTGGGCGGTCTGCCCGAGGACACCGCGGCGCTGTTCGGCCCCGGCCCCACCGTGGTCCGCCACGCGGACACCGGCCCGGACGGGCTGCGCGCCGCGCTGGCCGGCGCGGACGCGGTGCTCCTCGGCGACGGCCCCGCCCTGGACGCGGACGCCCTCGCGGCCGCGCCGCGCCTGAAGGTCGTCGCCCGGGCGGGCGCCGGGCTCGGCGCCGTCGACGTGGCCGCGGCGACCCGGCGGGGCGTGCAGGTCACGGCCGCCCCGGACGCCGAGGGCCTGAGTACCGCCGAACTCGTCGTCGGCATGCTCGTCGCGGTGGCCCGCAACATCCCGCAGGCCCACGCCTCGCTCACCGGCGGGGCCTGGCAGCGCGGCCGGTTCGGCGGCGCGGAGCTGGCCGGCAAGACGGTGGGCCTCATCGGGCTCGGCCGGGTCGGCTCCCTCGTCGCCGAGCGGCTCACCGCCTTCGCCATGCGTCCGGTCGCCTACGACCCCTACGCGGCACCCGAGGCCGCGGCCGCGCTCGGCGTCCGGCTCGCCCCGCTCGACGAGGTCCTCGCCGCCGCCGACTTCCTCACCGTGCAGGCGCCCCTGACCGAGGAGACCCGCGGCCTGCTCGGCTTCGAGGCGCTGCGCCGCGTCAAGCCCGGCGTCCGCCTGGTCACGGTCGCCGACGAGGGCGTCGTCGACGCCCACGAGCTGCGGGTGGCCCTCAAGGAGGGGCGTGTCGCCGCCGCGGCCCTCGACCTCGACCCGGCCGGCGCGTACGCCGGTCTCCTCGGCCTGGAGAACGTCGTCGCCACGCCCCGGCTCGCGGCCCGCAGCGCGGAGGCCGCCCGGCGCGGCGCGGCGAGCGCGGCGGAGTCGGTGCGGCTCGCGCTCGGCGGCGAGTACGGGCCGCACGTGGTGAACATGCACGGCCACGCCGTCGGCGACGCCGTGCGGCCGTGGCTCGGGCTCGCCGAGCGGCTCGGCGAGGCGCTGACCGCCCTCGCGGGCTCGCTCCCGTCCCACCTGGAGGTCACGCTGCTCGGCGCCCTCGCCGACCAGGACGCCGACGTCCTCGAACTGGCCGCCCTGAAGGGCGTGTTGAGCGGCCCCTCCGGCCATCCGGTCAGCCTCGTCAACGCCCCGCTGCGCGCCCGCGAGCGCGGCCTTTCCGTCCGGCTCGGCCGCGCCGCCGACGCGGGCAGCCACCACAGCGCCGTCGCGCTGCGGGCCGTCGGCGCGGACGGCTCCGCCGTCCGGCTCGCGGGCACCCTGTCCGGGATCCGCAGGCACCGCAGGCTCACCGAGGTCCTCGGGTACGACCTGGAGCTGCCCCTGGACGGCGACCTCGCCTTCTTCGAGTACCCCGACCGGCCCGGCGCCGTCGGGGAGATCGGCACGCGGCTCGCCGCCGCCGGCGTCAACATCGAGTCCATGCGGGTGGCCCGGGCCGGGGAGCCGGAGCACGCCCTCGCCGCCCTCGTCACGGACGCCCCCGTGCCGCCCCACGCCCTCACCGAGGCCGCGCGCCGCATCGGCGCGCGGCACAGCCGCACGGTTCCCGCGGACCGGCCCCGGTCCGCGCCACGCCGCTGGTGACCCGGGCGGCGCGGCCACTCTCCCGGGCGGTCCCGCCGCCCGACCCGGGTGGTTCCGCCGCCCTCATGGGCGGTCCAGCCGCCCTCCCGGGTGGTTCCGCCGCCCGTCCCAGGGCGGCCTCCGCCGCCCGTCCCGGGGTGGTTCCGCCACCCCTCCCGGGTGGTTCCGCCGCCCTCCCGGGTGGCCTCCGCCACCCCTCCCCTGGCGGCCTCCGCCGCCCGTCCGTCCCATCCTGGCCGGTCACCGCACTGCCGCGACCGGCCCCGTCCCCATGGAGCACCTAGTGACCCTCGACAAGCTCACCGCCCGCCGCGCGGGCGGCGGCACCCTGCTGCGCCGTGCCGCCGTCGCCCTGACCGGCGCCGGCGCGGCGCTCGGCCTCGCCATGGCCCCCGCATCGGCCGCGACCGGCACCTGGGAGCCGGTGGCGGACCCCGACAGCACCAGTTGGGTCGACGCCGTCCTGCCCGCGGCGGACGGCACCGTCTTCGCGCGCGGCGGCTACTACCCGCAGGGCGACCCGGGCTCCGGCGAGTTCTCCACGTACTGGCAGCGTGACGGCGCCTCCTGGAAGAAGATCCCCACGCCGAAGAACCAGGCCCTGGACACCACCGGCGACGACCTGTGGACCGCCACCTCCGCGAAGGACCTGTGGGTCGTCGGCGGCATGGCGGCCACCCCGACCATGGCCAACCACTGGAACGGCACGGCCTGGCAGGACCGCTCCCCGGCCGACAAGACCGTGAAGTTCAACGCGCTCAAGGCCGTCGCCCCCAACGACGTGTGGGCGGTCGGCGAGACCCAGTGGCGCACGGACCGGCCGACGCAGCAGGGTGTCATCGGCCGCTGGAACGGCACCTCCTGGAAGATCACCAAGCTGCCGCAGGCGACGAACGGCCGCACCAGCCTCGGCGCCCTCCAGGTGCTCTCCGCCAACGACGTCTGGGCCGCCGGCCAGACCTGCACCGGCCAGGACACCAAGACCTGCCGCGGCTACGTGACGCACTTCGACGGCACGGCCTGGAAGGAGGTGGCGCTCCCCCAGGGCACCAAGGAGGTCAACGAGCTCGCCGCGAGCCCCTCGGGCGAGGTCTGGGCCGCCGCGGGCACCACGGTGCTGCGCCGCACCGGCGGCACCTGGGACACCAGCGCCTCGGTGAACCTGCCCACCGTGCACAGCGTCTCCGAACTGACCTGGGTGAAGGGCACGCTGTACGCGGGCCTCGGCCAGAACCAGCCCTCCAAGCAGACCGGCGTGCTGCGCTGGACCGGCAGCGCCTGGGAGAGCGTCGCCTCGCCGTTCACCGCGAAGAACGAGTGGGAGACCATCGCGACCGTCACCTCGCTCACCGGCGGCCCCGACGGCTCCCTGTACGCCACCGGCACCACGCACGCCTTCTTCTCGACCGGCCAGTTCGCGTCCCGGCTGCCCGCCGGCACCACGCGCTGACCTGACTCTCGTAGGCCCCCTCAGCCCCATCGGGCCGAAAGGAACCCGCACATGAACGCGCTCAACGCCTGGGCTCCGCTGGAGATCAGGCCCTCCGACATCGGCGCCCCGGCCACCCCGGAGGGCCTCGTCGCCCACCTGGACGGCCTCGGCGACGGCCTGGCCCCGCTCCTGACCGAGCACAAGGCCCTGGTCTTCCGGGACTTCCAGGTCCCCGCCGACGGGCTCGACCCGGTCATGGACCGGCTGCTGCCGCGCCGGCTCGCCTACGTGAACGGCAACTCGCCGCGCACGAAGGTCGGCTCCAACGTGTACACCTCGACGGAGTACCCGCCGGAGTTCACCATCTCGATGCACAACGAGCTGTCGTACGCGTCGAGCTGGCCGACCCGGCTGATGTTCTACTGCGACGTGGCGCCGCGGACCGGCGGCGCGACGCCCGTCGTCGACGCCCAGCTCTGGCTGGAGTCCCTCGACGACGAGGTCCGCGAGGCGTACCGGGACGGCGTGCGCTACACGCAGAACCTGCACGACGGCAAGGGCCTCGGCAAGAGCTGGCAGGACACCTTCGAGACCGACGACCGCGACCGGGTCGACGCCTACCTGAAGGAGGCCGGGTCCGAGTGGAGCTGGCGTCCGGACGGCAGCGTGCGGGTCTCCACGGTCCGCCCGGCGACGCTGCGGCACCCGGTCACCGGCACCGAGGTCTGGTTCAACCAGTCCGACCAGTGGCACCCCGCGGCCCTCGGCGACGAGACCGCGAAGGCGCTGGCGCAGATCATGGCCCCGGAGGAGCTGCCGCAGTCCGTGACGTTCGCCGACGGCCGCCCGATCCCGGACGACCACGTCATCCAGGTCCGCGACCGCGGTCTGGACAACGCGGTGGACGTCGACTGGCACGTCGGCGACCTGCTCCTGATCGACAACATCCTGGTGGCGCACGGCCGCCGCTCCTTCACGGGGCCGCGCCGGGTGCTCGTCGCGATGACCGACTGAGACGGCGGGTGCGACGGCGGGTGCGACGACAGGTGAGGTGACGGTCCGAGCTGTACGGGCGGCCCTCGGGACGCCCCGCGCACCCGCTCGGCCCCAGGGCGGGGGCGGCCTCTGCACGAGGCCGTCCCCGCCCTCTCGCGTGCGGCCCGGCGGCCCGCGCCCGTCCCTCGCGCGTACGGCCGGACCGCCTACGCGGGGCCCGGCCGCGTCCGTATAGGTCACGTATGGCGGCGCTCCGCAGACTGGCCCCTGCCTCACTGGAGCAGTGGGTGCGCAATGCCATCGATCCCTCATCAGGAGACCGCAGTGACCGAGCAGCAGACCGCCGCGACCCACCGCGTCGTGCTCAACGACGAAGAGCAGTACTCGATCTGGTGGCTCGACCGAGACCTGCCCGCGGGCTGGCGCGCCGAGGGCACCACCGGCACCCGCGAGGAGTGCCTCGCCCACATCGACACGGTGTGGACGGACATGCGCCCCGCGAGCCTGCGCCGCCGCATGGCCGCCGCGGAGCAGGCGGCGTAACCCTCCCCGGCGGCTCCCCCTCGCGAGCCCGCCGCCCAGGGCCCGCCGCCCGCGGCCCGGCACCCGCGCCGCGCGGGACCTCCCCCG
>NZ_BNBT01000181.1 GCF_014656095.1 Streptomyces longispororuber | reverse complement strand
GGTGCGATCGGCCGATCGCACCGCCCCTTCCCGTACGCCGTCGTCCCTACGCGGCGGGCCAGGCCTCCGCGAGCATCCTGCGGGTGTCGCCCAGGAGCTGCGGCAGCACCTTGGTGTGCCCGACCACGGGCATGAAGTTCGTGTCGCCGCCCCAGCGCGGGACGATGTGCTGGTGCAGATGGGCGGCGATCCCCGCGCCCGCGACCGAGCCCTGGTTCATGCCCAGGTTGAAGCCGTGCGCGCCCGACGCCGTGCGCAGCGCGGTCATCGCCTGCTTGGTCAGCTCCGCCAGCTCCAGCGTCTCCGGCCCCGTCAGCTCCGTGTAGTCGGCGACGTGCCGGTACGGCACCGTCATCAGGTGCCCGCCGTTGTACGGGTAGAGGTTGAGCACCGCGTACACGTACTCGCCCCGCTTGAGGACGAGCCCGTCCTCGTCCGACTTGGCCGGGATGGAGCAGAACGGGCAGCCGTCGTCGGCCCCCGAACCGGTCGGCTTGTTCTCCCCTTGGATGTACGCCATCCGGTGAGGCGTCCACAGGCGCTGGAAGGCGTCCTGCGTCCCGACTCCGATCTGCTGCTCCGGCTCACTCGTCATGGTGGCCAGCATATTCGCCGCCGGAGGTGTGCCGAGGGGCGGCCCTGAGCAGGGCCGCCCCCGAACTCCGTTCCCGGCCGTGGCTCAGACCTGGGCTCGGCGCTCCACCACGTCGACGAGCTTGGCGATCGCCTCGTCGTGGGGAATCCCGTTCTCCTGCGACCCGTCGCGGTAGCGGAAGGACACCGCGCCCGCGTTCATGTCGTCGTCACCGACGATGATCATGAAGGGCACCTTGGACTTCTGCGCGTTGCGGATCTTCTTCTGCATCCGGTCCGACGAGGCGTCCACCTCGACCCGCAGCCCCCGCTTCCGCGCCTCCTCCGCGAACTCCTGGAGGTACGGCACGTGCGCGTCCCCGACCGGGATGCCCACGGCCTGCACCGGCGCGAGCCACGCCGGGAACGCGCCCGCGTAGTGCTCAAGAAGCACGCCGAAGAAACGCTCGATCGAGCCGAACAGCGCGCGGTGCAGCATGACCGGCTGCTGCTTGGTGCCGTCCGCGGCGGTGTACTCAAGACCGAAGCGCTTCGGCTGGTTGAAGTCCACCTGGAGGGTCGACATCTGCCAGGACCGGCCGATCGCGTCCTTCGCCTGCACCGAGATCTTCGGCCCGTAGTACGCGGCCCCGCCCGGGTCCGGCACGAGCGGCAGGTTCTGCTTCTCGGCGGCGGCGCGCAGCGCCTCCGTGGCCTCGGCCCAGTCCTCGTCCGAGCCGATGAACTTGTCGGAGTCGTCGCGGGTGGACAGCTCCAGCTCGAACTCGTTCAGACCGTAGTCGCGCAGCAGGTCGAGGACGAAGGTGAGGAGCTTGTCCAGCTCCTCCGCCATCTGCTCCTTGGTGCAGTAGATGTGCGAGTCGTCCTGGGTGAACCCACGCGAGCGGGTCAGACCGTGCACGACGCCCGACTTCTCGTACCGGTACACGGTGCCGAACTCGAAGAGACGCAGCGGCAGCTCGCGGTAGGAGCGCCCGCGCGACTTGAAGATCAGGTTGTGCATGGGGCAGTTCATCGCCTTGAGGCGGTAGTTCTGCTCGTCGAACTCGATCGCCGGGAACATGCCCTCCGCGTAGTGCGGCAGGTGCCCCGAGGTCTCGAAGAGCTTCTCCTTCGAGATGTGCGGGGTGTTCACGAACTCGTAGCCGGAGTCCTCGTGCCGCTTGCGGGAGTAGTCCTCCATCACCTTGCGGATCACGCCGCCCTTGGGGTGGAAGACCGCGAGGCCCGGGCCCAGCTCCTCCGGGAAGGAGAACAGGTCCAGCTCCGCGCCGAGCTTGCGGTGATCACGCGCCTCCGCCTCGGCGAGGAACTCCAGGTGCGCCTTCAGCTCGTCCTTGGAGGGCCAGGCGGTGCCGTAGATGCGCTGGAGCTGCGGGTTCTTCTCACTGCCGCGCCAGTACGCGGCGGCGGAGCGCATCAGCTTGAACGCCGGGATGTTCCGGGTGGTGGGCAGGTGCGGACCGCGGCAGAGGTCTTTCCAGCACAGCTCGCCGGTCTTGGCGTCCAGGTTGTCGTAGATGGTCAGCTCACCCGCGCCCACCTCGGCGTCGGCGCCGTCGGCGGCCTGCGCGGCGTTGCCCTTGAGGCCGATGAGCTCCAGCTTGTAGGGCTCGTCGGCGAGCTCGACGCGGGCGTCGTCGTCGGTGGTGACGCGGCGCGAGAAGCGCTGGCCCCGCTTCTGGATCTCCTGCATCTTCTTCTCGATGCGCTTGAGGTCCTCGGGGGTGAAGGGCTCCTTGACGTCGAAGTCGTAGTAGAAGCCGTCCCGGATGGGCGGGCCGATGCCGAGCTTGGCCTCGGGGAACAGCTCCTGCACGGCCTGCGCCATGACGTGCGCGGTGGAGTGGCGCAGGATGTTCAGGCCGTCCTCGGAGGAGATCTCGACGGGCTCGACCTCCTCGCCGTCCCGGATCTCGTACGCGAGGTCCTTGAGCTCGCCGCCGACGCGCGCGGCGACGACGGTGCGCTCGCCCTCGAAGAGCTGGGCGGCCGTGGTGCCCGTGGTCACCACGCGCTCTTCCCGCTCGGAATCGCGTTGGATGATCACACGGACGTCTGACACCGGTCTCTCCTGCCTGATGGGGGCTGCCGCAGATCCTCGCCTGCGCGCGCAACGAATCGTACCGAGCCCCGGGCGCCCACCGCGAAACGGTTGTCCCTGTTCCCGCGCGGCCCGCCCCGCCACGTCCGCGCTCAGTCGGTGCCGCAGGCCTCCTCGAAGAAGGCCATGACCTCCGCGTGCTCCTGGACCGCCTTCATGAGCCGGTCCCGCTCGGCGTCGTCGACCTGCACCGGCACCACGGTGGTGACCCCGGTGAGCCTGCGGAAGCCACCGCGGCTCTCCAGGCGCCCGTGCACCCGCACCGGCAGTCCCACGAGGTGGGCGTGGCCGGCGATGCGGTACGCCTCCTCGTCCAGGGACATCCGCACGTGCGGGACCTCCGCGCCGGCCAGCACACGGACCCGTACGGTGCCCGGGCCGCGCGGGCCGGAGCGGCGCATGCGCACCACCGCGCCGGTGATCCGCACCGGCACGGACGGCTCCTCGCGCAGATACCGGGCGCCCGCCTCGCGCAGGGCCGGGAGGTCCCCGGGCGAGAACTCGACGGGCTCGGCGGCGGCGCAGCCGTCGGGCACGCCCGCGGCGGGTGACCAGGCGATGTGCACGCGGGCGCCCTCGGTGCCGCGGACCAGGGCGACGACCGCCTCCAGCAGCTCGTGGCTGACGCCTGCCGCGACGGCGCCGGTGAAGGCGTCCAGGGAGCCGGTGGCGCGCCGGTAGTCGACCGCCTCGCGGGCGGCGTGGAGCGCTTGGTGCAGATGTACGGCGAGGGGCCGGGCCGCGGCGACGGGCACGAAGGCGGTCAGCCGGCCGCCGTCGGAGGCCGGTGCTACGAGGACGTGCTCCAGGGCCGCGGCGGCGGCGCGGCGGTGCCGGGCGCCGTGGTGCGCGGCGCGCTCGCGGGCGGCGAGCACCTCGGCGAACAGCATCCGCTCGGCGGCGGTGCGCAGGTGCTCCCCGGCGGTCCAGGGCGCGGCGCCCGCGGGCCCGGTGGGCACGTCGCGCCACCAGCGGATCTCGTCGCTGGGTACGGCGAGCTGGACGAGGACGTCGCGGGCGGCGGGGGACTCGCTGCGGGCGAGGGCAGTGAGGGCCTCGCCGAGGAGGTCGCCGCTGTCGGGGTAGGCGCGGTCCTCGGGGACGAGGAGGCTGGTGCCGCGGCCGCCGGGGCCGGGCGGGGTCCAGCGCGCGTAGCGTCCGGGGGCGCCGCCGCGGCGCTGCCAGCCGTAGCGGTGCAGGAGGGCGGCGAGCACGGCGGGGTCGACGCGCGCGGGGTCGGGCGGCTCGGGCCAGGCGTCGGTGGCGTGGGGCGGCACGGCGCGGCTCCCGGGCGCGGGGAGCGCGGTGGTGGGGTGGCGGTCGCCGCGTACGGGGGCCGGGTCGTCGATCGGGCGGTGCATCAGGGTCTCCCTCCCGTGCCGACGCGCGTCATGATCTCGCAGAGGGCGTGGTCGTCGAAGATCCGCGTGGTGGGGACGCGGACGGTGGTGCGGCGCCGGCCGGTCACGGGGTGGCCGGCGAGGTTGGTCCAATAGCAGCAGTGGCGCAGGTCGAGGCGGTCGTGAGAGGCGCGCAGCCAGTCGTCACGGGACCGGGGCACGAGCATGACGACCAGTATCTTGTGGACCGCCACGGGGGTGCGGGCGAGCTTCTCCAGGTGGGCGTTGTCCAGGGTGAAGGAGAAGGCGGCGCCCGGCGGCCGGGGCGGGACCTGGTAGGTGCACTTGAGCTGCACCTTGATGGTGACCTCGTCGTCGACGGTGTGGCCGGGGGCGCTGTGGCTGAGGTGCCAGTCGATGCCGTTGTCCGGGAAGGGCTGCGAGAGGGAGCACCCCGCCGCCGCGGCGACCGCGTGCAGATAGCCCACCTGAAGGGTCTCCATGCAGGCGGTGGTGGCGAGTGTGCCGCGCGGCGGTGCGCTCCGCTCGGGCAGCAGCCCGCCCTGTTCGGGCTGCGCGAGCGTCATGTGCAGGAGCCCTTCCGAACCGGTGAAATCCCCGCTTGAGCCGTCAACCATCCGGCTCCGTACCTGTGTTGTCTCCTCGTCGGGTTCGGCGCAAACGGCCCGGGTATCACCTGCGTGGGGCGGGAGCGGAGGTCAACTGCCAAGTCAGGACGAGGAGTTGCGTCGCTATGACGTGCTGGTACGAGGGGCCCTTGGCCGCATTCGACACGGAGACGACGGGTGTCGACGTGGAGACCGACCGGATCGTGTCGGCCGCCGTCGTCGTGCAGAACGGCGCGGGGGCCCGCCCGCGGGTGACGCGCTGGCTGGTGAATCCGGGTGTGCCGGTGCCGCAGGCGGCGACGGCGGTGCACGGTCTGACGCAGGAGCACCTGGAGCGCAACGGCCGCTGGCCCGCGCCGGTGATGGAGGAGGTCGGACGGGAGCTGGCGGAGCAGGGGGCGGCGGGCCGGCCCCTGGTGGTGATGAACGCGCCGTTCGACCTGACGCTGCTGGACCGCGAGTTGCGCAGGCACCGCGCCTCGTCGCTCGCGCGGTACATCGAGAACCGTTCGCTGTGCGTCCTCGACCCGCGGGTCCTGGACCGGCACCTGGACCGCTACCGCAAGGGCCGGCGCACGCTGTCGGACCTGTGCGAGCTGTACGGGGTGGAGTTGAGCGGGGCTCATGACGCGGCGGCCGACGCGCAGGCGGCGCTGGACCTGGTCCGCGCCATCGGCCGCCGGTACGCGGCACGGCTCGACCGGCTGTCCCCCGCCGAGCTGCACACGCTGCAGGCGGTGTGGCACGCGGCGCAGGCGCGGGGGCTGCAGGCCTGGTTCGCGCGCAGCGGGTCGCCGGAGGCGGTGGACCCGGCGTGGCCACTGCGCCCGGACCTGCCGGCGGCTGCCTGAGGCGCAACGCTACGAGGAACGACGGCACCGTACGGTCGCGGTGTACGCAGGCACGGGGTACGCGGTCGCGTCGGCGGCAGGAGCCGGGCGCGGGCACCGCAGGAGCGGGGCGCGGGCAGCGTAGGAGCGGCGCGGGGTTCCGGCATGCGCGGCGCGTGGTCGTGGCATGAAAAAACCGGCCCGTCGAGGACGGACCGGCATTCTCCGGGTGGGCGATACTGGGTTCGAACCAGTGACCTCTTCGGTGTGAACGAAGCGCTCTCCCACTGAGCTAATCGCCCGGGAACGCACTGAACAATACAGGTCCGGGCGCCCTTCGTTCAAACCGCCCGCCCGGCCCCCCTCAGCGGGGCCCCGCGGGCGGCCGCCGCCGGTCCAGGTACGCGGCGAGACCCCGTCTGCCGGCGCGCATCATCGCGGCGTGGTTGAGGCGGAGCAGGGGCCTGCCGGGGACGGCGAGGCGCCGCAGCAAGGGTTTGCGGACGTCGACTTCCTGGTCGTAGCGGGCGCGGGTGGTGCCGCCGGGGGCGGGCGCCAGGGTCCAGCGGGCCCAGCCGTCGAGATCCCCGGTCATGGTGATCGCGAGGATGCCGCGCTCGGGGTCCCGGCTCTGCTCGCGGGCGGTGACGACGAGGTCGTACGGCAGGAAGGAGCGGAACCGCGCGGTGCCGGTGCGCTCGTCGAGCGGGGCCACCTCGCGCACCTGCGGCCACCAGGCCGGGTAGTCCTCGGCCCGCTCCAGCGTCGCGTACACGACGGCGGGTTCGGCGGGCAGATTCCATACGCTGCGAAAGCGGTAATGACACCAGTCCATGCGCCAAGTGTGCTGCCCCGGAACGCGATCCGGCTCCCCGCGGCGGCGTCCGGCACCAACTCGGCAGAAATGGGAAGCAGTTATTCCGGGCGGTGCGGCCCTCGCGCCTTTTGTGAAAGGCCGTCACGTACGACAGTGACCCGGAGGCTGTTTCCAGCCTCCGGGCCACAATCCCGGGTGGGCGATACTGGGTTCGAACCAGTGACCTCTTCGGTGTGAACGAAGCGCTCTCCCACTGAGCTAATCGCCCGGGCGCAGAGAGAACATTACCCCATGTCAGAGGGTGCCTCCGACCACCTGCCCGACGGGCCCCGGCGGGCGCGGGCGCTCCGCCGGGGGGTGGCTCACTGGTCGTTGATCTTCCAGGGCATCTCCAGGCCGTACTTGGAGAGGTAGACCGCGGCGAGCGCGGCGACGATCACGAGTCCGATCGTCGTGAGGATGATGTTGCGGCGGCGCACCTTGGGGTCGAGTGCGCGCTGTGCCGCCTCGGTGACCTTCCGTTTCGTCCAGCGGAGCACCAACTGCGCCCAGACGAACTCGGTGGCCCAGATCGCCATGCCGCCGAAGATCACCACCCAGCCGGGGCCCGGCAGCGGCAGCATGATGATGCCGACCACCACGACCGCGAGGCCGACGATGAAGACGCCGACCTGCCAGCTCAGGTGCAGCGCTCGGCGCGCCTTGATGAACTCCGGCGCTCGCGATCCGAAGGGCTTCTCGGGCTTGGTCCCGCCCGCCGCGCCCTCGGGCGAGTCCGCAACGACCGGCTCGTTACTCCCCGTATTCATGTCGCCAAACCCTACCGGACGGAAACGCGTCACCGGAATGGCCGTACGAACCATTGGGGCAATCCGCCATACGAGGCACCTAAAGACACGCAAAACCCTCAGAGGGGTTTACAACGGCACCGTAGGTGGCATGTCGATTTCGCCGACGTGCGAATCCCCGAGCGCACACTGAGCGAAAGGCCTTGGCGCTTATGAACACCACGGTCAGCTGCGAGCTGCACCTGCGCCTCGTTGTGTCGAGCGAGTCCTCACTGCCTGTACCCGCGGGGCTGCGGTATGACACGGCCGATCCCTATGCCGTGCACGCCACCTTCCACACCGGAGCCGAGGAGACCGTCGAGTGGGTGTTCGCCCGCGACCTTCTCGCCGAGGGCCTGCACCGGCCCACCGGCACCGGCGACGTCCGCGTCTGGCCGTCCCGCAGCCACGGTCAGGGTGTCGTCTGCATCGCCCTGAGCTCTCCGGAGGGCGAGGCTCTGCTCGAGGCCCCGGCGCGGGCCCTGGAATCGTTCCTGAAGCGAACCGACGCGGCCGTGCCACCCGGCACGGAACACCGCCACTTCGATCTCGACACGGAGCTCTCGCACATTTTGGCCGAAAGCTAGTCCGGCCCGTCCGGGAGCCGCCCGGCGCCGTCCGACTCGGGGAGACGACGCGGGTACGACAACGACATAGCAAGGCACAGCAGACACCGGCGCCGGTGCCGCGGAATTCCGCGGCTCCGGCGCCGTGGCGTGCGGGGCGTGAGCCGCTAGCATCGGCCAGCATCAGGCGGGCGCCCGCCCGACCCTCATCAGGCCAGGGAGCGAATCGTGCTGATCACCCATGACACCAGGTGTGCGCTCGACGCCGTGGTCGATCTGGTGAACTCCGCGCCGGACGACGAGAGCGACGGCAGCGCCGAGGGGCTCGGGGACGTCGAGGCCCTGCGCGAGTTCGTCCGGTCCCACGCGATCAGCGACGTCGGGGTGCTCACGGAGCGGGATCTCGCGGGGGTGCGCCACATCCGTCGCCGGTTCGCCGAGGTCTTCGCGGCCACCGAGCCGCACGTCGCGGCCGCCCTGCTGAACGAGCTGGTCGCCGCCGCGGGCACCACGCCGCGCCTGACGGACCACGACGGCTACGACTGGCACGTGCACTACTTCGCCCCGGGCGCCTCCGTCGCCGACCACCTGGCGGCCGACTGCGGCATGGCGCTGGCCTTCTTCGTCGTCGCCGGCGAGCAGGAGCGGCTGCGCCGCTGCGAGGCACCGGACTGCCGCCGGGCCTTCATCGACCTGTCGCGGAACCGCTCCCGCCGCTACTGCGACAGCCGCACCTGCGGCAACCGGCTGCACGTCGCCGCCTACCGCGCCCGGCGGAGGGAGGCGGCGGAACTCGAACAGGAGGGCGTGCAGGACGGGGCGCGGGACGCCGCACACGACGGCGTGCGGGGCCGGACGCAGGACGCGGCACACGACGGTGCCCGGGACGCGGCGCAGGGCGCGGCGCCGGATGCGGCGGGGACGGCAGCTCGGGGGCCGGAGGCACTGGAGCAGGGACTAGAGCAGGAAAAGGTCGTGCAGTGAGGCCATGAGCAGCAGGCAGCCGATCACCGCCAGGAAGATCATCAGCGGGGGCTGGGAGAGGGCGAAGAGGCAGCCTCGCGGTTCGTCGGCGGTTCCGTGCCCGTCGGAGGGGGCGGGGTCGCTCTGTGTGGTGGTGTCCAGCATCTCGCGGTGATGATGGCGCAGCGCGGGCCCGCGTGGGGAGCAACCCGCGACCCCGGCAGGGCAGTTCGCCGCGTGCCGTGCCCTTGGCGGGCCCGGCCGGGCCCGACCGGGCACAGCCGGGCGCGGTGTCCGCGGATACGCTCGAACCGGGGACCCCGCTCCGCACCGGGGGTCCCCCTGCGGGGGCCCGTGCCGGGGCGGGAACGGCTGTCGGGGCCCCTAGGGTCCCTCAGGGTCGCGGCCCCTGTGCCGTCGCGCGTCCTCGGTCATATCCCGTGCTTCTCGTCATATCCCGTGCTTCTTGAGGATGGCCTCGATGTCGCTGAAGTCCTCCGCGGGCGCCGCCGTCTGCTTCGGCTTGGCGGCGGGCCGGGCGGTCCCGGCCAGGGAGGGCGCCGAGGCCGCGGGGGCGACGGCGTCCCGCCGGGCGGCCTTGGCCGCGGCCCTGCGCTCCTTGCGGGTGCCCCCGGAGCGGCGCTCGGCCGCGCGGGTCGCCGTGAACAGCAGCCACGCGGCGCCGAGGACGCCGAAGCCCGCCCAGGCGACCGGGCTGAAGGCCGTGTCGGCGGCCCACTCGACGGCTCCGGTCATCACCAGGCCCAGGGGGACCAGGGCGTAGGCGGCGAGGCGGGCGGCGGCGAGGAAGCGCTTGCGGTACGCCGTGACGGCGGCTATGCCGAGGCCGGCCGCGGCGACGGCGGAGCAGATGGTCTCGGCAATCATCCCGGTCCTCCAGGCGTGCGGGCGCGGTGCGGTCTCGCTTGTCTCCTCTCCATCCTGCACCGGTCCGGGGCCGTGAGGCCACGGCGTAGGGCGGACATCAGGGAGATATCCGGGTAGCCCCTCCTCCCCAGGTGCCGGTGGCGGCGCGGAGGGCTGGGAGACTGTGCGCATGAACGACTCTTCCGCCACCGGTCCCGCCAGCCCCGTCGTCATCGAGGTCTGGTGCGAGCTGCAGTGCCCCGACTGCCGCACCGCCCTGGACGACGTACGCGCCCTGCGGGAGCGCTACGGCGACCGCGCCGAGCTGCGCCTTCGCCACTTCCCGCTGGAGAAGCACCGGCACGCCTTCGCCGCCGCGCAGGCCGCCGAGGAGGCGCTGGAGCAGGGCAAGGGCTGGGAGTACGTCGAGGCGGTGCTGGCCCGGGTCGAGGAGCTGGACCGCGCGGGCGAGCCCTTCCTGGTCCAGGTGGCGCGGGAACTGGGCCTGGACGCCGAGGAGTTCGACACCGCGCTGGTGGACGGGCGGCACATCCTGATCGTCGACGCCGACCAGGCCGAGGGCAAGGCGATCGGCGTCACCGGGACGCCGACGTACGTCGTCGGCGGGGAGCGCCTCGACGGCGGCAAGAGCCAGGAGGGCCTGCGCGAGCGCGTCGAGGAGATCACCGACCGGCTCCTCGCCCAGGGCTGAGCCCTCCGGAACCCGCGCGGCGGCCGGTCCCTGTCCCCCAGCCGCGTACACGCGCTCGGGCACACCGGCCCCGGCCACGCCCCCTCATGGACGACCGGCCTGGCGCGGCGCGGGACAGCCGCGTCAGAGCAGCGGTTTGTACAGGTGGTACTCCACCGCCTCGTAGCCGAGGGACTCGTACAGGCGCAGGGCCGCGGTGTTGCCCGCGAACACGTGCAGGGCGACGCGGGAGCGGCCCTCCTCCAGGCACTGGGCCTCGGCGACCAGCATCAGGGACCGGCCGTGGCCGCGCCCGCGGTGCTCCGGGCCCACCTCGACGTCGTACACGAAGCCGTCGCCGTCCTGCTCGGCGAGCCACAGCGTGCCGACCGCCGTGTCCTCGTGGAGCAGGACGCTCAGCCGGGCGCCGGGGGTGGCGAGCCCGTCGGGCAGGGAGCGGGCGTACTCCCGTTCGGCCTTGGCGCGGGCCTGGTCGTCGGGGACGCCGCGCTCGGCCCAGTCGCGGGCGTACTCCGCCTTCGCGTGCGCGGCCCAGGCGGTGTACTCCGGCTCCGTCATCGGCCGCGCCCGGACGCCGTCGGGCAGCGCGGGCGGCCGCGACGGCAGTGCTTTGGCCAGGCGGCGGCCGCGCTCCACGTAGCCGAGCGCGGTGGCGAGGCCGAGGGCGTCCGGGGCGGTCGTGGGCACGGTCGCCTCGACGCGGGCGCAGCCCCAGCCGCGCGCCACTTCCTCGGCGGCGAGGGCGGCCACGGTGCCGCGGCCGCGGTGGCGGTCCGGCTCGTCGATCCGCAGGTCCAGGATCCGGGCGACGCGGGACCCGAAGACCGGGTGGGTGGCCAGGTGGATCCGGCCGACGGGCCGGCTGTTCACGCACACGTCGTAGATGCGCGACGTGGTGCCGTCCTCAGCGTTCTGCTGCAGCGGCCCGGTCGGCCGCAGAGTCGTGGTCATCACGGGTGTTGTACCCGCCCCGCGCCCCCGCGTCATCCGTATTTCCGGCACCACCGGTCCGGCTTCCCCGGCTCCGGCCGGGCCGGGCCGCCTGGCGTCAGGGGTCCAGGTCGTCGGCGGCGCGCTCGGCGAAGACCCGCATCGCCTTGGCGGTCACCGGGCCGGGGGCGCCGGGCAGGTCGCGGCCGTCGACGCGGTGGACGGCCTGGACGTCGCGCAGCGTGGAGGTGAGGAAGACCTCGTCGGCCCGGTCGAGGACGTCGAGGGGCAGGTCGGTCTCCCGGGCGCCGGTCCACTCCAGGGTCAGGGCGCGGGTGACGCCCGCGAGGCAGCCGGAGGCCACCGGCGGGGTGTGGATCTCGCCGTCGAGGACGACGAAGACGTTCGAGCCGGTGCCCTCGCACAGCCGTCCCGCGGTGTTGGCGAACAGTGCCTCGCTCGCGCCCTGTTCGGTGGCGCGGGCGAGCGCGAGCACGTTCTCGGCGTACGAGGTGGTCTTCAGGCCGGTCAGGGCGCCGCGCTCGTTGCGGGTCCACGGGACGGTGATCACGGCGGTGGAGTCGGGCCTGCGCGCGGTCTCGTCGAGGGCGACGACGAGGGTCGGGCCGTGGTCGCCGCGGTCCGAGCCGAGCGGGGAGAGGCCGCCGGTGTAGGTGATGCGCAGGCGGCCCAGGGCCGCGGGGTTGGCGTCGAGGACGGCGGCGCTCGCGCGGCGGACCTCGTCCAGGTCCGGCTCGGGCAGACCGAGTCCGCGCGCGGAGCGGGCGAGCCGGTCGAGGTGGCGGGTGAGCGCGAAGGGCCGCCCGCCGACCGCCTTCACCGTCTCGAAGACGCCGTCGCCGACGGTCAGGCCGTGGTCGAGGACGGAGACGCGCGCCGACGCGAGGTCGTGCAGGCCACCGTCGATCCATATCTTCACGAAGGGGTCCCTCCCGTTGGTTGGTACGTGCCCGACGCTACCGCCAGCAGCCGCTCGGCCTTGAGCTCGGTCTCGCGCCACTCCCCCTCGGGGTCGGAGCCCCAGGTGATGCCGGCGCCCGTGCCGAAGCGCAGGGCCCCCGCGGCCCGGTCGATCCAGAAGGTGCGGATGCCGACGGCCAGCTCGCCCGTGCGCCGGTCGGCGTCGACCCAGCCGATGCCGCCGCAGTAGGGGCCGCGCGGTGCCGTCTCCAGGGTGTCGATGATCCGCAGGGCGCTGGACTTGGGGGCGCCGGTGACGGAACCGGGCGGGAAGGCGGCGTCGAGCAGCTCCGGCCAGCCCGCCCCGGCGCGCAGCTCGCCGCGAACGGTGGAGACGAGGTGGACGAGGCCGGGGTGCTTCTCCACGACGCACAGCTCGGGCACGGTGACGGTGCCGGTCGCGCAGACGCGCCCGAGGTCGTTGCGGACCAGGTCGACGATCATCACGTTCTCGGCGTAGTCCTTGTCCAGGAGGTCCGCCTCGGTGCGCGCGGTGCCCTTGATCGGCCCGGACTCGACGACACCGCCGGTGCGGCGCAGGAACAGCTCGGGCGATGCGGTGGCGACCTCGACGCCGTGCCCGGGCAGGCGAATCGTTCCTGCGTACGGGGCGGGGTTCCCGCGCGCGAGGAGGGCGGTCAGCGCGTCCACGTCGGCGTCGGCGGGCACGGGCGCGGACAGGACGCGGCAGAGGTTCGCCTGGTAGACGTCCCCGGCCGCGATGTGCGCGCGCACGCGGCGCACCCCGTCCGTGTACGCGGCGCGGTCGAGGGAGGTCGTCCAGTCACCGGCCGCCGGGCCGTGCCAGGCGCCGGGCGCGGGGGCGGGCACCGGCTCCTCGCGCACCCGGCCGAAGCGGGCGCAGACCAGACGGCCCTCGAAGTCCGCGCAGACAGCCCAGAAGCCCCGGCTGTCCAGGGCGGAAGGGTCGCTGGTCACGTCGCGCAGCTCGGTCGCGACAAGGCCGCCGAAGCGGGCCAGAGGAGACAGGTCGTGCACGGCTGCGAGTCTATGACCGGCGCCGTCGCGGTGCCCCGGGCCCGGGTGACCAGGGCGGCAGCGCAGCACGCTGCGTAAACGCGTTTTTGTGCTGGCCCAGGAATCCGCTAGAGTTCAACACGTCGCCGGGACGCGGAAGCGGACCGGGAAAGACAAGCGGACGTAGCTCAGTTGGTAGAGCGCAACCTTGCCAAGGTTGAGGTCGCCAGTTCGAACCTGGTCGTCCGCTCGCAGGAACGCGGGGGATCTTCCCGACACCCCGTACTCCTGGTGGAGTGGCCGAGAGGCGAGGCAACGGCCTGCAAAGCCGTCTACACGGGTTCAAATCCCGTCTCCACCTCCAAGGACGATTAGCTCAGCGGGAGAGCGCTTCCCTGACACGGAAGAGGTCACTGGTTCAATCCCAGTATCGTCCACTGGAATCTCTGATCATGGCCCTCGCGGCCTGGTCACCAGAGGTTTCCCCGCGCGATTAGCTCAGCGGGAGAGCGCTTCCCTGACACGGAAGAGGTCACTGGTTCAATCCCAGTATCGCGCACGCACCGCCCCCACCTGCGGGTTCACGCCCGCCGATGGTCCCGCGCGATTAGCTCAGCGGGAGAGCGCTTCCCTGACACGGAAGAGGTCACTGGTTCAATCCCAGTATCGCGCACCAGCTCCACGAAGCCCCCGGCCGGGAATCGGCCGGGGGCTTCGTCGTGTCAGCGTGTCACGACGAGAACAGCATGTGGCCGAAGCTCTTGTGCCGCTTGTGGCCGTGGTGGTCGTAGTGCCCGTGGTGGCCGGCGGCCGGGGCGCCCCAGGCGGGGGCGGGCGCCGCCGGGTAGCCCTGCGGCGGGACGGGCGGCGCGGGCGGGGCCTGGTGGGCGCTCCACTGGCCCTCCAGGCGCGTCAGGGACTCCAGCTCCCCGTAGTCCAGGAATATCCCCCGGCACCCGCTGCACTGCTCGATCTGGACGCCGTTGCGGTTGTACGTGTGCATCGGCGCGTGGCACTTGGGACAGTGCATGGGCGGTCCAACTCCTCGTCGGTCATGACGGTTTCACCGGGCGTCTGCCCGGCTTCGGTGCGTTGCACCCTACTTCGTGCCCCTGGGCGCGGGGCCGGGCGGGACGGCGGCCATCCGGCGGCAGGCGTCGACGACGTCCCGCTCGACCTCGTCCAGGGCGCGGCCCGCCGCGGTCGCCTTGGCGATCGCCAGCGCCGCCGTCTGCGCGGTCAGCGCGCGGGCCGGGACGTCGAGCACCGGCCAGGGGTCGCCGGTGGCGGGAACGGCGGGGCCGCCCGCCGCGCGGTACGCGTCCAGGAACCGCGTCCACTCCCCCGCGCCCAGCAGGCCGCAGGCGTACCAGGCGGCGGGCCGCGCCAGGTCCCAGGCGGGGTCGCCGAGCCCCAGGTCGTCGATGTCGATCAGCAGCCAGCGGCCCCGGGCGCGGACGAGCTGCCCCAGGTGCAGGTCGCCGTGGCACAGGCGCGGCGGGCCCGGGGCCGGGGCTTCGGCGCGGGCCCAGGGCGGCAGGGCGGACCAGGCACGCTCGACGGCGGGGGCGCCGGGGTGCGGGGCCGTCGCCGTCGCC
>NZ_BNBT01000180.1 GCF_014656095.1 Streptomyces longispororuber | reverse complement strand
CTCGACTCGCCGTCGTCGCCCGCCCGTCCGCCAGTCGACGACGGCGGACAATCTCAGCCCGTCCGGCGTTTGAGGACGAGGCCGTCAGGCTGATTGGGGGCGGGTGGGTGGGAGAGGGGGGCGCGGGGTCGCGGGGGGTCTTAGGGTCGGCAGGGTGAGTAGCGAAGAGATCACGTTGACCGCGGGTGACGCGGAAGTCGTCGTGCGGCCGGGCCACGGCGGCCGCCTGGCAAGCCTCAAGGTGGCGGGGCACGAGCTGCTGCGGCAGGGGGAGCGGTACGGCAGCTTCCCGATGGTGCCGTGGTGCGGCCGGGTCAGGGACGGCGTCTTCAGGACCGGCGACCGGGAGCACCGGCTGCCGCTGAACTCCCCGCCGCACGCCATCCACGGCACCGGCCGCGACACCGCGTGGAAGCCCGCGCGGGTCACCGACCGCGAGGCCGTGTTCACGTACGACCTGGCGGACCCGTGGCCGTACCCCGGCCGGGTCACCCAGTCCGTGGAGGTGACGGACACCGCGCTGACGCTGCGCATGGGCGTGGAGGCCTGGGACGACTCCTTCCCGGCGCAGGCCGGCTGGCACCCCTGGTTCAACCGGCGCCTGAGCGAGGACGGCGAACCGGTGCGGATCGCGTTCGACGCCGCCTGGCAGGAGCTGCGCGGCGAGGACCACCTGCCCACCGGCAGCCGGGTCGCGCCCACGCCGGGCCCCTGGGACGACTGCTTCGGGATGCCGGACGGCGTGCACGTGACGCTGACCTGGCCCGGGCAACTGGAGCTGACCGTGGCCAGCCGCGAGCAGTGGGTCGTCGTCTTCGACGAGCCGGAGGCCGCCGTGTGCGTGGAGCCGCAGACCGGCCCGCCCAACGGCCTGAACACCGAGCCGCGCCTCGTCACCCCGCTGGAGCCTCTGGAGGCGGCGACCACCTGGACCTGGCGGCGGCTCTGACGCCCCGGCCGCGCCCTTAAGCTCGTAGCCATGACGAACGACGTACGCGGCGACCTGCTGCGGCAGATCAAGGACAAGGCCGTCGTGCACGGCAAGGTGACCCTCTCCTCGGGCCTGGAGGCCGACTACTACGTCGACCTGCGCCGCATCACCCTGGACGGGGAGGCCGCCCCGCTCGTCGGGCAGGTGCTGCTCGACCTGACGGGCGAGCTGGAGTTCGACGCCGTGGGCGGGCTCACGATGGGCGCCGACCCGGTCGCCGCGGCGATGCTGCACGCGGCCGCCGCGCGCGGCCGCCGCCTGGACGCCTTCGTGGTGCGCAAGGCGGCCAAGGCGCACGGCCTGCAGCGGCGCGTCGAGGGCCCGGACATCGCGGGGCGGCGCGTGCTCGTCGTCGAGGACACCTCCACCACCGGCGGCTCCCCGCTGACCGCCGTGGAGGCCGTGCGCGAGGCCGGAGCCGAGGTCGTGGGCGTCGCCACGATCGTGGACCGGGCCACCGGCGCCGCCGAGAAGATCACCGAGGGCGCGGGGGTCCCGTACCTCTTCGCGTACTCCAAGGACGAGCTCGGGCTGGACTAGCGGTGGGCCGGGCCCCGTCCGGGTACGGACCCGGTGCGAGGCCCGGCACCGGACCGAGTACGTCCCGTACGTCTGGAAAGATGGGGGCGACGACATCGCCGTCGCCCCCGGGTTCCCCAGGTCAGGGACACAGCAGCACAGCAGCACTCACCCGCACATCACAAGGAGCGGACACATGCCCATCGCAACCCCCGAGGTCTACAACGAGATGCTCGACCGGGCGAAGGCAGGCAAGTTCGCCTACCCGGCCATCAACGTGACCTCGTCCCAGACCCTGCACGCCGCCCTGCGTGGCTTCGCGGAGGCGGAGAGCGACGGCATCATCCAGATCTCGACCGGTGGCGCGGAGTTCCTGGGCGGCCAGCACAACAAGGACATGGTGACGGGCGCGGTGGCCCTCGCCGAGTTCGCGCACATCGTCGCCAAGAAGTACGACGTCACCGTCGCGCTGCACACCGACCACTGCCCGAAGGACAAGCTGGACGGCTACGTCCGCCCGCTCCTCGACATCTCCGCCGAGCGCGTCAAGGCCGGGCAGAACCCGCTGTTCCAGTCCCACATGTGGGACGGCTCCGCCGAGACCCTCGCGGACAACCTGGCCATCGGCCAGGAGCTGCTCGCCAAGGCCGCCGCCGCGAAGATCATCCTCGAGGTCGAGATCACCCCGACCGGCGGTGAGGAGGACGGCGTCACGCACGAGATCAACGACGAGCTGTACACCACCGTCGAGGACGCCCTGCGCACCGCCGAGGCCCTCGGCCTGGGCGAGAAGGGCCGCTACCTGCTCGCCGCGTCCTTCGGCAACGTCCACGGCGTCTACAAGCCGGGCAACGTCGTGCTCCGCCCCGAGCTGCTCAAGGACCTCCAGGAGGGCGTCGCCGCCAAGTACGGCAAGGCGAACCCCTTCGACTTCGTCTTCCACGGCGGCTCCGGCTCCACGGCCGAGGAGATCTCCACCGCCCTGGAGAACGGCGTCGTGAAGATGAACCTCGACACCGACACCCAGTACGCCTTCACGCGGCCCGTCGCGGACCACATGCTGAAGAACTACGACGGTGTCCTGAAGGTCGACGGCGAGGTCGGCTCGAAGAAGACCTACGACCCGCGCACCTGGGGCAAGCTGGCCGAGGCCTCCATGGCCAAGCGCGTGACCGAGGCGTGCGCCGCGCTGCGCTCCACCGGCACCAAGCTCAAGTAAGTCCACCGTCCGTCGGGCCCGGTACCCCCAGGGGTGCCGGGCCCGACGGCGTACCCGGAGGGACCCCGGCAGTGCGCTACGACTTCGACACCCCCGTGGACCGGCGCGGCACCTGGTGCGTGCAGTGGGACGGCGTCAAGGACCTTCCCCACGTTCTCGGTCCCGCCCGAACAGGGGAGACCCCACCCCCGGTGCCGGACCTGCTGCCCTTCACCATCTCCGACATGGACTTCCCGTGCGCGCCGGAGGTCCTCGCCGCGCTCCGGCGCCGCCTCGACCACGGCGTGTTCGGCTACACCGACTGGCGCAACGACGACTTCCGCGGCGCGGTCCGCGACTGGTTCACGGGCCGCCACGGCACGGAAGTCGACCCGGCGTCCCTGGTGTACGCCCCGTCGGTGCTGAGCCAGGTCTCCCAGCTTTTGCGGATGTGGACACAGCCGGGCGAGGGCGTGGTGGTGCACACCCCGACGTACGACGGCTTCCGCAAGGTGGTCACGGGCCTCGGCCGCGAGCTGCGCGGGGTGCCGCTCGACGACCCGGGACTGGCGGGACTGGAGGCCCAGTTGGCGCGGGCGGACAGCCGGGTCCTGCTGCTGTGCTCCCCGCACAACCCGACCGGGCGGGTCTGGAGCGACGCCGACCTGACGGCGGTGGCCGCGCTGTGCGAGCGGCACGGCGTGGCCGTCGTCAGCGACGAGGTCCACGCCGACCTCACGCACGAGGGGCACACGCACCGCCCCTGGGCGCGGTACGGCCGGGGCCGCTGGGCCCTGGTGACCTCGGCCACAAAGGCCTTCAACTTCCCCGCCCTCAGCGGGAGTTACGGGCTGATATCCGACCCGGGCGACCGCGAGGCCTTCGTCCGCCGGATGGAGACCGGGGAGGGCCTCGCCTCGCCCGCCGTGCTTTCCCTGACCGCGCACGTCGCCGCCTACCGCGAGGGCGCCGACTGGCTGGACGCCGTGCGCGCCTACACCCACGGGAACCTCCGGCTCGTCGCCGACGCCCTCCAGGACGCCTTCCCCGGCCTCGGCTGGCGCCCCCCGCAGGCCGGCTACCTGGCCTGGATCGACCTGCGCCCCCTCCTGGGCGAGGACCGCGACGACGACCTCCAGCGGGAGCTGGTGGAACGCCAGGGCGTGGCCGTCACGCCGGGCACCACCTACGGCGCCCCCGGCTTCGTCCGCCTGAACGTGGGCTGCCCCCGGGCGAAGGCGGAGGCGGGGGTGAACGCGCTGGTCCGGGCCGTACGGGCGGTGGCCGCCAGGCATACGGGCTGAGCACCGGGCGGGCGCGCGCGGCCCACGGGGCCCGAGCACCGGGCGGGCCCGCGCCCGCGCCCCGCACGCCGCGGACAGGGGCGGCCGGAGAAGCGGGACCGGCCGTCCGCGCGGGCCGGGCATGGCGCAGACTGAGGCACATGGCCATTCACGAGAACCTGCTCGGGGGACCGCCCCCGACCCACCTGCCCGACGAGCCGGAGCCGCGCGAGCTGCTGGCGGGCGGCACGCCGGCCGCCGACGTCGCCGCCAAGTACCCGACGTCGTCCCTCGCCTGGGCGCGCCTCGCCGACGAGGCGTACGAGGCGGGCCGCGTCGTCGAGTCGTACGCGTACGCCCGCACCGGCTACCACCGGGGCCTGGACGCGCTGCGCCGGTCCGGCTGGAAGGGCCACGGCCCGGTGCCGTGGGAGCACGAGCCGAACCGCGGCTTCCTGCGGGCCCTGCACGCGCTGGCCCGCGCGGCCGGTGCCATCGGCGAGCAGGAGGAGTACGAGCGCTGCAGCACCTTCCTGCGGGACTCCTCGCAGACGGCGGCCGACACCCTCGGCTAGCGGCACGCCACCCCGCGCGGCCTGCCTGGACACCCGGTGTGACCAGGCAGGCCTTGTCGTTTCCCGCGATGTTGCGGAGGATGCCGGTGGGGACCGGGGCCCCCGTGCCGGTACCGGCAGGGGCGGACCGCTACCCGGAGTACGCATCAAGGAGACAGCGATGTCCCACGAGGCGAACGCGGCACACGCGACCCATGAGACCCCGCGGGAAGCGGAGCGGGCTCATGCGGTGCACGAGACTCCCGACGGGAGCCCGGACAGCCCGAACCTCGACTTCGCCGGCACCACACCGTACGAGGACTACGTCAAGGCGGACGTCCTCACCCACCTCCAGCACCTCCTGTCGGACGACCCCGGCGAGATGGTCTTCCTGGTCACGACCCAGGTGATGGAGCTGTGGTTCACGGTGATCGTCCACGAGTGGGAGACCGCGTCGCGGGCCCTGCGCGAGGACGACGTGCCCACCGCGGTGGCCGCGCTGAAGCGGTCCGTGCGGGAGCTGGAGGCGCTGAACCACTCGTGGAAGCCGCTCGGCCAGCTCACCCCCGCGCAGTTCAACTCCTACCGGAGCGCGCTCGGCGAGGGCTCCGGCTTCCAGTCGGCGATGTACCGGCGCCTGGAGTTCCTGCTCGGCGAGAAGTCCGCGTCCATGCTGGTCCCGCACCGGGGCGCGCCCCGCGTCCACGCGGAGCTGGAGAAGGCCCTGCACGAGCCGAGCCTGTACGACGAGGTGCTGCGGCTGCTCGCGCGGCGCGGCTACGACATCCCCGACGACGTGCTGAAGCGGGACGTGTCGGCGAAGTACGAGCCGTCCCCGCGCGTCGAGGCGGTGTGGACCGAGCTGTACGCGGGCGACGAGAGCGCTGACCTCGCCCGGCTGGGCGAGGCCCTGACCGACGTGGCCGAGCTGGTGTGGCGCTGGCGCAACGACCACCTGGTGGCCACGCGCCGCGCGATGGGCGCCAAGACCGGCACCGGCGGCTCCGCCGGGGTCGCCTGGCTGGAGAAGCGCGCGGCGAAGAACGTGTTCCCCGAGCTGTGGACGGCGCGCAGCCATGTCTGAGACGAGGAGGACCGCCGTGTCCGGTACGGGGGAACCCGCGCGGGAGCGCGAGCTGCGGGAGCGGGCCGCCGCCCTGGACGGCGCGGACCGGCTCGCCGCGAAGCGCAAGGAGTTCGTGCTCGACGAGGTCACGTACCTGGACGGGAACTCGCTGGGCGCGCTGCCCGTGAACGTCGAGGCGCGCGTCGCCGACGTCGTCACCCGCGAGTGGGGGCGGATGCGCATCCGCTCCTGGGAGGAGAGCGGCTGGTGGACCGCGCCGGAGCGGGTCGGGGAGCGGATCGCCCCGCTGCTCGGCGCGGGGCCGGGGCAGGTCGTCGTCGCCGACTCCACCAGCGTGAACGTCTTCAAGGCCGTCGTCGCGGCGGTGCGCATGGCGCGGGCGGAAGGACCGGGCGAGCGGGACGAGGTCGTCGTCGACGCCACGACGTTCCCCACCGACGGCTACATCGCGGAGTCCGCCGCCCGGCTCACCGGCTGCCGCGTGGTTCCGGCCGCCCCGGCCGACGTGCCGGGCGTCCTCGGCCCGCGCACGGCCGCCGTGCTGCTCAACCACGCCGACTACCACTCGGGCCGCCTGCACGACCTGCCCGGCCTGACGGCGGCGGTGCACGCGGCGGGCGCGCGCGTGGTGTGGGACCTGTGCCACACGGCGGGCGCGCTGCCCGTCGGCCTGGACGAGCACGGCGTGGACCTGGCGGTCGGCTGCACGTACAAGTACCTGAACGGCGGGCCGGGCGCCCCGGCCTACCTGTACGTGCGCCGGGAGCTCCAGCCCCGCTTCGACTCGCCGCTGCCGGGCTGGAACTCGCACGCCGACCCGTTCGGGATGCGGCGCGACTACGAACCGGCCGGCGACGCGGTGCGCGGCCGCGTCGGTACGCCGGACATCCTGTCGCTGCTGGCCCTGGAGGCGGCCCTCGACGTGTGGGACGGCGTCTCGCTGCACGACGTGCGGGCCAAGTCCCTGGCGCTGACGGACTTCTTCCTGGAGTGCGTGGCGGCCTACGCCCCCGCCGGGCGGGTCACGTCCGTCACCCCGGCCGCGCACGCGGAGCGCGGCAGCCAGATCGCGCTGCGCTGCCCGGACGCGCGGGAGGTGATGGAGCGGCTCGTCGCGGCGGGCGTGGTCGGCGACTTCCGCGCGCCGGACGTGCTGCGCTTCGGGTTCACGCCGCTGTACGTGTCGTTCGCGGACACGGAGCGCGCGGCGCGGGTGCTCGGACGCGTCCTCGGCGGTTCGGGGGAGCTGACGCCGGGGGACGGCGCGGCCACCTGATAACGTCCGGCCAATCCGGATCATGGCACCTGTGTGCGGGGCTCCCGTGTGCGGGACACCTGCGTGCGTGACACCCGTGTGCGTGGTACCCGTGCGGAGGACCCGCGCGTGGTCCGGACCCCGGTACGAACGCCCGCCGGGCACCGGCCCGTTGCGGCCGGTGCCCGGTGGGCCCGCCATCCGCAGAGCTGGGAGGTAGCCGTATGCCTGACGACGCCGCCGTGGCCCGTGACGAGGCCGAGGAGCGGTCCGCCTTCGCCCACCCCGCGGTGGAGCCGGACGCCACCGCCGCGTACGGGCCGGGCGCCGACCAGGTCGTGGACTTCTACGCGCCGCGCTCCGCCGAGGGCCCGGTGCCGCTCGTCGTCGTGCTGCACGGCGGGGCCTGGCGGGCCCCCTACGACCGCCGGCACGTCACGCCGTTCGCGGACTTCCTGGCCCGGCGGGGCTTCGCCGTGGCCAACGTCGAGTACCGCAGGGGCGGTTCGGCCTCCGGGCCGATCCCCGCGCAGAGCGGGGGCGCCGGGCCCGTGGCGGGGCGCTGGCCGGAGACCCTCGACGACGTGGCCGCGGCGCTCGACGCGCTGCCCCGCCTCGTCCGCGAGGCGCTGCCCGCCGCCGACGCCCGCCGCACCGTGGTGACCGGCCACTCCGCGGGCGGCCACCTCGCTCTGTGGGCGGCGGCCCGGCACGTGCTGCCCGAGGGCTCGCCCTGGCGGCGCGAGCGCCCCGCACCGCTGCGCGGCGTCGTCGCGCTGGCCCCGATCGCGGACCTGCGCGTCGCCGAGGAGCTGGACGTCTGCTCCGGCGCGGTACGCCAGTTCCTGGGCGCGGACGACCCGTCCTCGGCCGACGCCCGGGCCCGCCACGAGGAGCGCCTGGCCCACGCCGACCCCGCCGCGCTGCTGCCCACCGGCATCGCCACCACCGTCGTCCAGGGCCGCACCGACATCGTCGTGCCGCAGGCCGTGGCCGAGGCGTACGCGGACGCCGCCGCCAAGGCGGGCGAGGTCGTCGGCCTGACGCTCCTGGAGGACGTGGGCCACTTCCCCCTCATCGACCCGGCGGCGGACGCGTGCGCGGTGGTGGCGGAGGAGATCGCCCAGCTCGCGTTCTGACGGCCCTGCCCGGGCGGGCCCGGCCGGCGCGTGTAGTACCTGCGACGGACCCCCGGGAACCCGCCTGGGAGGGGACGACCCGGCTCCCCGGGCCCCGTACCGTCGAAGGCGTGACCGAGAGAACCCGCAGTCCCGAGTTCCGACTGGCGCGCCACGCCCTCAAGGGCCTGCGCGCCGACCTGTTCCACGACGCCTTCGCCTACCGGCCGCTGCCGCCGCTGCCGCGGGAGGGCGACGGCTGGGCCGCGAACATGCCGGGGCGGTCCGCCAGGTACGCGGTGTGGCTGCCGCACGGCGTGGTCGTCGCGCTCGCGGCGGTCACCCTCTTCGCCGCGTACGCCGGGGGGTTCGGCGCCTGGACCGCGCCGGGGGAGCTGGCGTGGGCGCTGAGCGGGTTCCTGCCGGCGGGGGCGGTGCTCCTCACGCTGGTACGGCCGGTGCTCGCCTGGTGGTGCTCCCTGGCGATGGCGCCGTTCGTCGTGGTCCTCAGCGGCGCCGACTGGGCCCCGTGGGCGCCCGGCTCCTTCGTCGGGCACACGGCGGTGATGGCGGTGGTCGCGGCGCGCACCCGGCCGCGCACGGCGGGCTGGATGTGGGCGCTGACGGCGGCGTACTCGCTGTGCGCGGAGACCACGGCGAGCTGGCACTCCAACACGGTGGACATGCTGGTGCCCAGCGGCATCGTGCTGGCCCTCGTGGCCATGGCGACGGCCAACCGGCACGCCCGCCGCGAGGTCGTCGCCGAGCGCACCGTCACCGCCGTCGAGCGCGACCGGCGCACCCTCCTGGAGGAGCGGACGACCATCGCGCGCGAGCTGCACGACGTCGTGGCGCACCACATGTCGGTGGTCGCGATCCAGGCCGAGGCGGCCCCCTACCGGGTGGAGAACCCGCCGCCGGAGCTGGCGCAGGCCTTCGCCACGATCCGCGAGAACGCGGTGGTCGCGCTGACCGAGCTGCGCCGCGTGCTCGGCGTCGTCCGCGCGGAGGACTACGAGGCGCCGGACGCGCCCCAGCCGACGCTCGCCGACCTGGACCGGCTGCTGGACAACGTGCGGGAGACGGGCCTGACGGTGGAGAAGGCCGTCACCGGGGCCGTGCGGGAGCTGCCGCAGGGCGTGGAGCTGTCCGCGTACCGCATCGTGCAGGAGGCGCTCAGCAACAGCCTGCGGCACGCGCCGGGCGCCACCGCCCGGGTGGAGATCGCCTACGTGCTGGGCGGCCTCGGGCTGCGGATCGTCAACGGCCCCGCGACGGGTCTGGTGAAGCCCTCGCCGGGCGCCGGCCACGGCATCACCGGCATGCGCGAGCGCGTCGCCATGCTCGACGGGGAGATGACGGCGGAGGCGACGGCCGACGGCGGGTACGAGGTCACGGTGTTCCTGCCGGTGCCGTCCGAGGTGGCCGGGGCCGCCGCGGCCGCAGGACCGGCGGAAGGGGAGGCCGCGTGACCGGGGCGACCGGCACGACCGGCACGACCATCCGGGTGGTCATCGCCGACGACCAGATGATGGTCCGCGAGGGGTTCTCGGTGCTGCTCAACGCCATGCCCGACATCGAGGTCGTCGGCGAGGCGGTCAACGGCCGCGAGGCCGTGCGGAAGGTGCGCGAACTCGCCCCGGACGTCGTCCTGATGGACATCCGCATGCCCGAGCTCAACGGCATCGAGGCCACCCGGGAGATCGTCGCCGCCGCCGACAGCACCACCAAGGTCCTCGTCCTGACCACCTTCGACCTCGACGAGTACGTGTACCAGGCGCTGCGCGCGGGCGCGTCCGGGTTCCTCCTGAAGGACGCCTCGGCGCGGCAGCTCGCCGACGGGGTGCGGGTGGTGGCGTCCGGCGAGGCGCTGCTCGCGCCGAGCGTGACCCGCCGCCTGATCACCGAGTTCTCGCGGCTCGCGGACCGGCCCCGGCTCGGCGCGTCGGCCCAGGCGCAGGCCCAGTACGGGGAGCTGACCGAGCGCGAGACGGAGGTGCTCGTCCTCATCGCGCAGGGCCTGTCCAACGCGGAGATCGCCGCGCGGCTCGTCGTCGCCGAGTCCACCATCAAGACGCACGTCAGCCGGGTCCTGGTGAAGCTCGGCCTGCGGGACCGCACGCAGGCCGCCGTGTTCGCGTACGAGGCGCGGCTGGTGACGCCCGCCTGAAGGGACGGGCCGCGCCCCGGCGCCCACGGGTGACAGGCCGGGGCGGCGCGGCTAGCGTCCGTACATGGCTGAACCGGCAGACGCCGCCGACGTGTTCGCGCCCTCGTCGGCCGCTTTCGTGGCGGACCCCTACCCGGCGTACGCGGAGCTGCGCGCCCGCGGCCCGGTGCACCACTACGCGCCCAGCGACCAGTACCTGGTCCCGCGCCACGCGGACGTCGCCGCGCTGCTGCGCGACCGGCGGCTCGGCCGCACCTACCTGCACCGCTTCCGCCACGAGGAGTTCGGGCGGCAGGCGCCGCCGCCCGCGCACGAGCCGTTCCACGTCCTCAACGACCACGGCCTGCTCGACCTCGAGCCGCCCGCCCACACCCGCGTCCGCCGCCTGGTCGCCAAGGCGTTCACGCCCCGCACGGTGGAGCGGCTGCGCCCGTACGTGGAGGGGCTCGCGGACGAGCTGGTGTCCGGCCTCGTCGCGGACGGCGGCGGCGACCTGCTGGCCCGGGTCGCCGAGCCGCTGCCCGTCGCGGTGATCGCCGAGCTGCTCGGCATCCCGGAGGGGGAGCGCGCGCCGCTGCGGCCCTGGTCGGCGGACATCTGCGGCATGTACGAGCTGAACCCCCCGGAGGACACCGCCGCGCGGGCCGTCCGCGCCTCGGTCGAGTTCTCCGCCTACCTGCGGGAGCTGATCGCCGCCCGGCGCGCCCGCCCCGGCGACGACCTGCTCACGCATCTGATCGCGGCCCACGAGGAGGGCGACCGGCTCAGCGAGCAGGAGCTGGTCTCCACCTGCGCGCTGCTCCTGAACGCCGGGCACGAGGCGACGGTCAACGCCACCGTCAACGGCTGGTACGCCCTCTTCCGCCACCCGGAGCAGCTCGCCGCGCTGCGCGCGGAGCCGGAGCGGCTGCTGCCCACGGCCGTGGAGGAGCTGCTCCGGTACGACACCCCGCTCCAGCTCTTCGAGCGCTGGGTGCTCGACGACATCGAGATCGGCGGGACGGTGGTCCCGCGCGGCAGCGAGGTGGCGATGCTGTTCGGCTCGGCCAACCGGGACGGGGCCGTCTTCCGCGACCCGGACGCGCTCGACCTCGGCCGCGCGGCGAACCCGCACATCTCCTTCAGCGCGGGCATCCACTACTGCGTCGGGGCGGCCCTGGCCCGCGTCGAACTCGCCGCGTCGCTGGGGGCGCTGCTGCGCCGGGCCCCGGGCCTGCGGCTGGCCGCCGAGCCGGAGCGCAAGCCGAACTTCGTGATCCGGGGGCTGCGGGAGCTGCTGGTGGCCTGCTGAATCCTGGGTCTGCGGAGCTGCGCGTGGCGTGCTGCATCCTGGGCCCCCGGAGCTGCGCGTGGCCCGCTGACCGTCAGCCGGTGGCCAGGTCCCGTCGGCGCAGGGCGGCCAGGCCCGCCGCCGTGAGGACCACCGCCAGGCCCGTGAGCACCAGCACCGGTGTCCACGCCAGGTCACCGCCCGGCAGCTTCGGCAGGTGGGAGAACGGCGAGAGGTTCATGACCGCCCGCGGTACGTCGAGCGCGGGGCCGAGCCAGCCGATCAGCAGGACCGCGCCCGCCGCGCCCCAGGACGCGGGGGCGAGCCGCGGCGAGAGCCCGTACAGGAACACCGCGAGCGCGCCGACCACCCAGATCGCGGGGACCTGGACCAGGCAGGCGGCGGCGATCGGCCCGGCGTCCTGGCCGTGGCCGAGGGCGAAGCCGCAGGCGGCGCAGAGCATGAGCAGGGCGGTGCCCGCGAAGGCGACGACGAGGTGGCCCGCGGCCCAGCACAGTCGGCCGACGGGGGTGGCGAGGACCGGCTCGGCGCGCTGGGAGGTCTCCTCGCCGTGCAGGCGCAGCACCGAGGCGACGACGTACAGGGCGCCGACCATGGCGACGACGCCGACCATCGCGGACAGGAAGGCGTCGGTGAGCCCGGCGTGCCCGCCCATGCGCCGGAAGATCGCCCGGGTGTCGGCGTTGTCGCCGACCAGGTCGGTGGCGCCGTCGGCCATGCCGCCGAGGACGAGCCCCGCCAGCAGGAAACCGGCGCTCCAGCCGAGGACCGCGCCGCGCTGGAGCCGCCGGGCCAGCGCGCCCGCCGTGGCGAGACGGCCGTGCGCGCGCCCGGGGCGGGACGGCAGGAAGCTCATGCCGAGGTCACGGTGGCCGGCCAGTTCGTACGCGGCGACGCACCCCACGGCGACCGCGCCGGCGGACAGCAGGAGGACCCACCAGCGCTCGTCGGCGAAGGCCCGGGTGTGCTCCACCCAGCCCACCGGCGAGAACCAGGTGAGCAGTGAGGAGCCGTCCTTCGTCGCCGCGTCGCCGGCCGCGCGCAGCACGAACGCCGCGCCGAGCACCGCCGCGGCGATGCCCTTGGCGAGCCGCGCGCTCTCGGTGAGCTGCGCGGCGACCGCCGCCACCGCGGCGAACACCATGCCGGTGCAGCCGACGGCGAGGCCGAGGGCCAGGGCGCCGGTGCCGCCCTCGCCCGCGAGGCCGACCGCGAGGAGCCCGGCGAGCACGGTGTTGGCGACGAGGGCGGCGAGCAGCGCGGCCGTCAGCGGCGCCAGGCGGCCCACCCCGGCGGACGAGACCAGCTCCTGCCGCCCGGTCTCCTCCTCCTCGCGCGTGTGCCGGACGACGACGACCAGGCTCATCACGGCGGCGAGCACCCCGGCGAAGGTGCCCACGCGCCAGGCGGTGAGGCCGCCGACGGACTGGTCGAAGACGGGGCCGTAGAAGGCGCGCAGGGTGGGGTTGGTGGTGAGCGACGCGACGAGGTCGGCGCGCTTGTCCGGGGTGCCGTACACCTGCCGCAGGGTGTTCGGCATGCTCAGGACCATCAGCGTGATGACCGCCAGCCACACCGGGATCAGCACCCGGTCGCGGCGCAGGGCAAGGCGCAGCAGGGGCGCGGTGCCCGCGAGGCGGCGGCGGAGGGCGCCGGGGCCCGGCCGCCGGGCGGGGGCGGTGCCGAGGACGGCGGTCATCGCGCCACCGCCTTGTCGCCCCGCTCGGCGCGCTCGCCGTCGGCGTCCTCCTGGTAGTGCCGCAGGAACAGCTCCTCCAGGGTGGGCGGCGTACTGGTCAGGGAGCGGACGCCGGACGCGGTGAGCGCGCGCAGCACGCCGTCCAGCTTGTCGGTGTCGACCTGGAGGCGGACCCGGCGTCCCTGGACGTCGAGGCCGTGCACCCCGGGGAGGCGGCCGAGGCCGTCGGGCTCACCCGCGAGCTCGGCGTGCACGCTGGTGCGGGTGAGGTGCCGCAGCTCGGCGAGGGACCCGCTCTCGACCGTACGGCCCTTGCGGACGAGGGAGACCCGGTCGCACAGGCTCTCCACCTCGCTGAGGATGTGGGACGACAGCAGCACGGTCCGGCCCCGCCGCCGCTCCTCCTGGACGCACTCCTGGAAGACCCCCTCCATCAGCGGGTCGAGGCCCGACGTCGGCTCGTCCAGGATCAGCAGGTCCACGTCGGAGGCGAAGGCGGCGACGAGGGCGACCTTCTGGCGGTTGCCCTTGGAGTACGCGCGCCCCTTCTTCGTCGGGTCGAGCTCGAACCGCTCGACGAGCGCGGCGCGCCGCGCCCGGTCGAGGCCGCCGCGCAGCCTTCCGTACAGGTCGATGACCTCGCCGCCGGACAGGTTGCGCCACAGGGTGACGTCGCCGGGGACGTAGGCGAGGCGGCGGTGCAGCTCCACGGCGTCGTGCCACGGGTCCTTGCCGAGCACGCGCGCGGTCCCCGCGTCGGCCCGCAACAGGCCGAGGAGTACGCGGATGGTGGTCGACTTCCCCGATCCGTTCGGCCCGAGGAAGCCGTGCACCTCGCCCTCGCGCACGTACAGGTCGAGGCCGTCGAGGGCGCGCGTGCGGCCGAAGGACTTGCGCAGGTGGGACACCTCTAGGGCGGTGCGGTCCGTCGTCATGTTTTTGAACGTACGCTGATTTCACAAATTTGTGAAGTTAAGGAACTGTATAAACTTGGGCGGGGCGCGGGGGAGGGGAGATGATCGGCGGATGACCACGGACGGCAAGGACGGCGCGGGCACCGCGCGCGCCAGGGGCGCCGGGAGCCCCGGCGGCGCGGAAGGCCCGGAGGGTGCTGCGGGTGCTGAGGGCGCTGCGGGGCCGGGGCGCGAGGAGGACCTCGCGGCGGCGTCACGGTTCACGGAGCAGTTCGCGGCGCAGTTGGTGTGGGCCGGTATGCCCCGGATGCCCGCGCGGGTCTTCGCCGCGCTGCTGGCCTCCGACGCGGGGGCGCTCACGGCGGCGGAGCTGGGGGAGCGGCTGCGGGTGAGTCCGGCGGCGGTGTCCGGGGCCGTGCGCTACCTGACGCAGCAGTACATGGTCACCCGCGAGCGGGCGCCCGGGTCGCGCCGCGACCTCTTCCGGGTGCACAGCAACCAGTGGTACGAGGCGCTGACCAACCGGGACTCCGTCCTGCAGCGCTGGGAGACCGCGCTGCGGGACGGGATGGCGAGCCTCGGCCCCCACTCGCCGGCCGGGCGCCGGCTGGAGGAGACCCTCGCGTTCTTCGAGTTCATCGAGAAGGAGCTGGCGGGCATGATGAGCCGCTGGCGCACAGAACGAGCCACCCGCTTCGGCCCTCCGACCTGACGGCGCCGAGCCCGTCAGGGGCAGGGCAGCGTAAGGGACCAGGCTCCTGGGCGGGCGGTCCAGGTGCGGCGGCGGACCGGGCCCGCCAGGGCTCCGTCGCAGTGGTAGTGGAAGTCCGGCCCCGCCACGGTCACGGAGCGGGCGCGCGCCCGTACGGGCGCGATCCCCGCGCCGACGGACGACGGCCGCACCTCCACCCGCGCCAGCCCCCCGCTCCCCGGCGCCACGGACACCCCCTCGACGGGCTGGTCGAGGTCGACGAGGGTCACCCCGTCCGCCTCGACCCGCAGCCGCGCCGGCCCGGCCGCCCCCCGCCCGCCACCGGGCCGCGCGCCCAGCGTCCGTACCAGGGACTGGCAGGTCCGCAGCCAGGCGTGCCCGTGCCGCTCCCCGGCCGCGGCGGAGCCGGCCGCGGGCCCGGCGACAGGGGCCTCGCCGCCCGCGAGGGCGGCGATCCGCACGTCCCCGAGCACCACCTCGCCCCGGTCGTCGACGAGCAGGTCGAGCCGCCGGGGCGCCCCGTCCAGGACCGCGCGCGCCGCGGCGACGGCCCCGGCGGGCACGCCGAGCCCGCGGGCGAGCCGCACC
>NZ_BNBT01000179.1 GCF_014656095.1 Streptomyces longispororuber | reverse complement strand
TCTTCCACGGGCGTGCCGACTCCCAGGTCAAGATCCGTGGCTTCCGCATCGAACCCGCCGAGGTCGAGGCCGCGCTCGCCGCACACCCGGGTGTGGCCCAGGCCGTGGTGACCGTCGCCGAGGACACCGCGGGCGAGCGCCGCCTCCTCGGCTACGTCGTCCCCGCGGCCCCGGCCGTGGCGGACGCGGAACCGGCCGCAGCGGGCGAGGACCCGGCCGCAGCGGGGGAGGGCCCGGCCGCCGCGGGGGAGGATCCAGCCGCCGCGGGTGGGGACCTGGCTGCCGCGGCGGAGGACCTGCCTGTCGCGGGCGAGGATCTGCCTGTCGCGGACGAGGACCTGGCCGCCGCCGTCCGTGATCGGCTGCGGGACCGGCTGCCCGCGCACCTGGTGCCCGCCTCCGTCGTCGTCATCCCGGAGGTGCCGCTCACCGCGAACGGCAAGCTGGACCACAAGGCGCTGCCCGCGCCGGACTTCGCCGCGGGGGCCACGAGCCGCGCCCCGCGCACCCCGCGCGAGCAACTGCTGTGCGCGCTGTTCGCCGAGGTCCTCGGCCTGGAGCGGGTCGGCGTCGACGACAACTTCTTCGACCTGGGCGGCCACTCCCTGCTGGCCACCCGGCTCGTCAGCCGGGTCCGCGCCGCCCTCGCCACCGAGGTCGACCTGCGCACCCTCTTCGACCACCCCACCGTGGCCGGCTTCGCGCCCCGCCTCGACGGCGCGGCACCCACCCGCCCGCCGGTCGTCCGCGTCACGGACCGGCCCGAGCGGCTGCCGCTGTCCTACGCGCAGCAGCGCCTGTGGTTCCTGGACCGCCTCGACGGCCCCTCGGCCACGTACAACCTGCCGCTCGTGCTGCACCTGGAGGGCGACCTCGACACCGCCGCCCTCCAGGCGGCCCTGGACGACGTGGTCGCCCGCCACGAACCCCTGCGCACCGTCTTCCCCGAGGGCCCCGGCGGCACCCCGTACCAGCACGTGCTCGACCCGGCGCAGGCGCCCGTGCCCCTCACCGAGCGGCACATCGGCGGCACGGAGGGCGCCGACGGCACCGACGCACTGGCCCGGGCCGTCACGGACGCCGTGCGCCAGACCTTCGACCTGGCCACCGACATCCCCGTCCGCGCCTGGCTGCTGCGCGCGCACCCGACCGAGGCCGTCCTCGTCCTGCTGCTCCACCACATCGCCGCGGACGGCTTCTCCATGGCCCCGCTCACCCGGGACCTGGCGACCGCCTACACCGCCCGCGTCGAAGGCGCCGCCCCGGCCTGGGAACCGCTGCCGGTGAGCTACGCCGACTACACCCTGTGGCACCACCGGCTCCTCGGCGACGCGGACGACCCCGACAGCCTCTTCAGCCGCCAGTACCGCTACTGGCGCGACCAGCTCGCGCAGCTCCCGCAGAGCGTCACCCTGCCCGCCGACCGGCCCCGCCCCGCCGTGCTCGGCCACCAGGGCGACCTGCTCCGCCTCACCGTGGACGCCGGTCTGCACCGCGGCATCGTGGAGCTGGCCCGGTCCGCGGGCGCCACACCCTTCATGGTGCTGCACGCCGCCATGGCCGCCCTGTTGACCCGGCTCGGCGCCGGCGACGACATCGCCCTCGGCAGCGGCATCGCGGGCCGCACCGACGAAGGCCTCCACGACCTCGTCGGCATGTTCGTCAACCTCCAGGTGATCCGCACGGACACCTCCGGCGACCCGACCTTCGCCGAACTGCTCGCGAGGGTGCGCGAGACCAGCCTGTCGGCCCTCGCCCACCAGGACATCCCCTTCGACGCCCTGGTGGAGAAGCTCAACCCGGAGCGCTCCACCGCCCACCACCCGCTCTTCCAGATCAGCCTGGTCCTGCAGAACGACGGCGGCACCGGCGTCGACCTGCCCGGACTGCGCGTCCGCGTCGACGGCGCGGGCACCGGCACCGCGCGCTGCGACCTCGTGCTCAGCTTCGACGAGACCTACGCGGACGGCACCACGCCCGCGGGCATCGAGGTGTCCGCCGAGTACTCGACCGAGCTGTTCGACGCCACGACCGTGGAGGCCGCCTTCACGCGCCTGCGCCGGCTGCTCGCCGCGGCCGTCGCTGACCCCGGACAGCGCGTCAGCCGGGCCGACCTGCTCAGCGCCGCCGAGCACGAGCGGCTGCTCGCCGCCCACGCCAGCGCCGAACCGACCGTCGACGCCAGCACGTTCCCGGAGCTGTTCGCGGCCCGGGTGCGGGCCGCGCCCGAGGCCCTCGCGGTGGAGTCGGCCGACGACGCCTGGACGTACGCGGAGCTGGACGCGCGGGCCAACCGCGTCGCGCACTGGCTGCGCGCCCGGGCCATCGGCCCGGAGCAGCCGGTGGCCGTGGCCCTGCCGCGCGGTGTGGACCAGGTCGTCGTGGCCCTCGGCGTCATGAAGGCCGGCGCGTCCTACCTGCCCGTCGACCTCGACTACCCCGCCGACCGCATCGCGTACATGGTCACCGACGCCGCCCCCACGGCGCTCCTGACCACCCGCGCGGCGGCCGACGGCCTGCCCGCTGAGCTGCCCACCGCCGTCGTCGCCATCGACGCGCCGGAGGTCGCCGAGGCCTGGCGCGAGAGCCCCGGTACCGCCCCCGCCGTCCCGCTGCGCCTTGCCCACCCGGCGTACGTCATCTACACCTCGGGCTCCACCGGCCGTCCCAAGGGCGTCGTCGTCGCGCACGCCGGACTGGCCGCGCTGAGCGCCACCCATGTGGCACGCCTCGCCGTCACCGAGGACTCCCGGGTCCTGCAGAGCGCGTCCCCCAGCTTCGACGCCGCCTTCTGGGAACTCGTGATGGCCCTGACCACCGGCGCCACGCTGGTGGTGCCGCCGCAGGCACGCCTGGTGGGCGACGACCTGGCCCGGGCGCTGGCCGAGCGCCGCGTCACGCACGCCACCATCCCACCGAGCGTGCTCGGCACCCTGCCCGAGGACGCCCCGCGTACCCTCCCCGGGCTGCGCGTCCTCGCCGTCGCGGGTGAGGCGTGCCCGCCGGCGCTCGCCGCCCGCTGGGCACCGGGGCGCACCCTCGTCAACGCCTACGGCCCCACCGAGACCACGGTCTGCGCGTCCGCGAGCACCCCGCTCACCGGGGACCGGGTCCCCATCGGCACCGCCGTCACCGACACCCGGCTGCTGGTCCTGGACGCCCGCCTGGCGCCGGTGCCGCCCGGCGCCCCCGGCGAGCTGTACGTGGCGGGCCCGGGCCTGGCCCGCGGCTACCTGGGTCGCCCCGGCCTGACCGCCACCCGCTTCACCGCCGACCCCTACGGCCCGCCCGGCACCCGCGTGTACCGGACCGGGGACGTGGTGCGCGAGGGCGCCGACGGCCAGCTCGAGTACCTGGGCCGCGGCGACGACCAGGTCAAGCTCCGCGGCCTGCGCATCGAGCCGGGCGAGATCGAGGCCGTGCTCGACGACCACCACGGGGTCGCCCGGGTCGCGGTGGTGGTCCGCGAGAACAGGGGAGCCGCGCAGCTCGTCGGCTACGTCGTCCCCACCGGCACCGGCACCGGCACCGGCACGGACGCCGGGGGCGACGTCGACCTGGCGGCCGGTGTCTCCGCCAAGGACCTGCGCGCGTTCGCCGCGCGCCGCCTGCCCGAGTTCATGGTCCCCTCGGCCTTCGTGCTTCTCGACGCCCTGCCCCTCACCCCCAACGGAAAGCTGGACAAGGCCGCGCTGCCCGCGCCGGAGACCTCCGGCGACGCCTACCGCGCCCCGGGCACCGCGGTCGAGGAGGCCCTCGCCGCCGCGTACGCGGAGGTCCTCGGCGTCGAACAGGTCGGTGTCGACGACGACTTCTTCGCCGTCGGCGGCGACTCCATCCGCTCCATCCAGGTCGTCTCGCAGGCCCGCGCGCGCGGCGTGGAGGTCACCCCGCGGCAGATCTTCGAGTGCCGTACGGTGGCCCGCCTCGCCGAGGCCGTGGCGCGCGGCGCCGAGACCGTACCGGTCCTCGCGGAGCCGGCGGGCGGCGGCGTGGGCTTCGCGCCCCTGCTGCCCGTCGCCCGCCACCTCACCACGCTGGACGGCGGCCACGACCGGTTCGCCATGACCATGCTGGTCGAGCTGCCCGAAGGCATCGACGAACAGGGCCTGGTGGCCACCCTCGCGGCGGCCGTGGACCACCACGACGTCCTGCGCTCCCGCCTGGTGTCCGGGGCGCGGCCGGGCCTCGAGGTGGCCGCGCCGGGCACCGTCGACGTGGCCGCCCTCGTCCGCCGCGTGCCCGTCGCCGGCACCTGGCAGGAGGACACCTGGAGGCGGCGCGCCGCCGCCGCGCTCGACGCGGCCACCGGCGAACTGGGCCCCACCGCCGGGCACATGGCCCGCTTCGTCTGGTTCGACGCGGGCCCGGAGACCGCCGGACGCCTCGGCATCGTCCTGCACCACCTGGTCGTGGACGGCGTGTCCTGGCGCATCCTGCTGCCCGACCTCGCCCGTGCCTGGGAGCGGATCAGCAGGGGCCGGGCCCCCGAACTCGCCCCCGTCGGCACCTCCGTACGCCAGTGGGCGCACGCCCTGACGAAGGAGGCCGCGCGCCCGGAGCGCGTCGCGGAGCTGGAGCTGTGGCGCGCGGTGGTCGAAGGACCCGACCCGCTGCTCGGCACCCGCGCCCTCGACCCGGCCGTGGACGTGCGCGCGACCCTGGACACGGTCGAGCTGCGCCTGCCCGCCGAGGTCACCGAGGCGCTGCTGACCACGGTCCCCGCCGCCTTCCACGGCGGCGTCGACGACGGCCTGCTCGCCGCGCTCGCGCTGGCCGTGACACGGTGGCGCGCGGCCCGCGGTGTCACGGAACCCTCGCTGCTGCTGCGCCTGGAGGGCCACGGCCGCGAGGAAGGGGTGGTCGCGGGCGCGGACCTGTCCCGCACCGTCGGCTGGTTCACCAGCATGTACCCCGTCCGCCTCGACGTCTCCGGCTGCGACCCCGCCGACGCCCTCGCCGGCGGCGCGGCGGCGGGCGCCACCGTCAAGGCCGTCAAGGAACAACTCCTCGCCCTCCCGGACAAGGGCATCGGCTACGGCCTGCTGCGCCACCTCAACCCCGCGACCGCGCCGGTCCTCGGCGCGTACGAGGCCGGGCAGATCACCTTCAACTACCTGGGCCGCTTCACCGCGCACGACGGGCCGGAGCAGCCGCGCGGCGGCTTCACGCCCGTCACGGACGCCGCGGACCTGGCCGCCGGCCTCGACGCCGACATGCCCGCCCTCGGCGCGCTGGAGATCAACTCCTACGTCGTGGACGGCGCCCACGGCCCGCGCCTGACGGCCGAGTTCGGCTTCCCCACCGGGCTGCTCGCCCGGGAGGACGTCACGGAGCTGGCCACGCTGTGGCGGACCGCCCTGGAGGGCCTGGCCCGATACGTCGCCCGGCCCGGCGCGGGCGGCCTCACGCCGTCGGACGTCCCGCTGGTCGACGTCACCCAGAGCGACCTGGAGGAGTGGGAGGAGCGCCACCCGGGCCTGGAGGACGTGTGGCCGCTGACCCCGGCCCAGTCCGGCATCCTCTTCCACAGCGTGCTGGCGGACGCGGAGGCCTCCTTCGACGCCTACCACATGCAGTTCGTGTTCCACCTGTCCGGAGCCGTGGACCCCGAGCGGATGCGGGCCGCCGCCCAGGGACTCCTCGACCGGTACGCCAACCTGCGCACCGCGTTCACCACCTCCACCTCCGGCGAGCAGGCGCAACTCGTGCTCGCCCACGTCGACCTGCCGTGGCAGGTCGTGGACCTGCGCGCCGCGCCCGAGGCCGACCGGGAGGAGCGGCTCGCGCGGCTCGCCGCCGACGACCAGGCCCGCCACTTCGACCCGGCCCGGGCGCCGCTGCTGCGGATGACGCTGGTGCTCACGGGCGAGGACCGCGCTGAGCTGATCGTCGCCGCGCACCACGCCCTGATGGACGGCTGGTCGCTGCCGCTGCTCCTGCGGGACCTGATCCGGGGCTACGCCGCGGGCGGCGACCTGTCCGGGCTGCCGCGGGTCCGGCCGTACCGCGACTTCCTCGCCTGGCGCGCGCGGCAGGACCCCGAGGCCTCGGCGCACGCCTGGGCCGAGGAGCTCGACGGCCTCGCGGAACCCACCCTCCTCGCCCCCGCCGCCACCACCGAGCAGAGCGCGCCGGGCGAGGTCGAGGTGGAGCTCGACCCCGCCACCGCGCAGGACCTCGCGCGCCGGGCGAGCGAGCTGGGCGTCACCGTCAACACCCTGCTCCAGGGCGCCTGGGGCATCCTCCTCGGCCACCTCACCGGGCGGCAGGACGTGGTGTTCGGCGCCGTCGTCTCCGGGCGGCCCCCGCACGTGACGGGCGTCGACGAGATGGTGGGCCTGTTCATCAACACCCTGCCGGTGCGCGTGCGCCTGAGCCCGTGGGACACGCTCGCCGGTGTCCTCGGGACCCTCCAGGAGCGCCAGGCCGCTCTCCTGGACCACCACCAGCACGGCCTCGGCGCCATCCAGGAGGCCACCGGCCTGGGCACCCTCTTCGACACGGTCGTCGCCTTCGAGTCGTACCCGATCGACCGCGAGGGCATGGTGGAGGCGCACGCCCGGGCAGGCGTCGCCATCACGGGCCTGCGCCCGCAGAGCGGCACCCACTACCCGGTCACCGTGTTCGGCGTGGCCGACCCACGGCTGCGGGTGGCCCTCCAGTACCAGGGCCACCTGTTCACCGCCGAGGAGGCCGCCCGCCTCGCCGCCCGCCTGGGGCGCGTCCTCGCCCGCCTCGCCGCCGACCCGCACGCCCCGCTGGCCGCGCTCGACCTCCTGGACGAGGGGGAGCGCGACCTGCTGCGGCAGGCCGACGCCACCACCGCCGAGGTGCCCGGGCGGACCCTCGTCGGCCTCTTCGAGGCGCAGGCCGCCCGCACACCGGAGGCCGTCGCCGTCGTCCACGAGGGCGACCGGCTGACGTACCGCGAGCTGAACGAGCGCGCCAACCGGCTCGCCCGCCACCTCGCCGCCCGGGACGTCGGCCCCGGCGCCCTGGCCGCCGTCGCCCTGCCCCGCACGCCCGACCTGGTGGTCGCCACCCTCGCGGTCCTGAAGGCCGGCGCCGCCTACGTGCCCGTCGACCCGGGCCACCCCGGCGCCCGCGTGCGGCGCGTCCTGGTCACCGCGGACCCGCGCCTGGTCCTCACCGACCGCGCCACGGCCGCGACGCTGCCGCCGGACGCCGCCGACACGGCGCTGCTGCTCGACGAGCTCGACGTGTCGGCCCACGAGGCCACCGACCTCGACGACGGCGAGCGCACCCGCCCGCTGGTGCCCGACGACCTGGCGTACCAGATCCACACCTCCGGCTCCACGGGCGAGCCCAAGGGCGTCGGCGTCCCCCACGCCACCGCCGTCAACGACCTGCACGGCCTCGTGCGGCGGGTCGGGATCGAGCCGGGCCGACGGGTCCTCGCCAGTACCTCGGTCGGCTTCGACGTGGCCGTCTTCGAGTGGTTCGGCGCCCTGACCACCGGCGGCGGCATCGAGATCGTGCGGGACGTGCTCGCCCTGGCCGACCGCCAGGACCGCGACCTGAACGTGATCAGCACGGTGCCGTCCGCCTTCGCCGAACTCGTCGACCACCTCGCCGCCGTCACCACCCTGAAGACCGTGGTCCTCGCCGGTGAGGCGCTGCCCGCGGCCCTCGTCCACCGCATCCGCGCGACCCTGCCGGGGGTGCGGATCGTCAACGCCTACGGCCAGAGCGAGACCTTCTACGCCACCACCTGCACCGTCGACGACGGCTGGCAGGGCACCTCGACCGCCCCCGTCGGCGTGCCCCTCCCCAACGTGCGCACCTACGTCCTGGGTTCCGGGCTGCGGCCCGTACCGCCCGGCGTGGTGGGGGAGCTGTACGTCGCGGGCCGCGTCGGGCGCGGCTACCACCGGCGCCCGGGCCTGACCGCCGAACGCTTCGTCGCCGACCCGTTCGGCCCGCCGGGCGCGCGCATGTACCGCACCGGCGACCTGGCGCGCCGGACCGCGGACGGCCTGCTCGAGTACGCGGGCCGCACCGACACCCAGGTCAAGATCCGCGGCGTGCGCGTCGAACCCGCCGAGGTCGAGTCCGCCCTGGCCGCGCACCCGCTGGTGGCCCGGGCCGCCGTGGTCGCCCGCCCCGCCGTGGGCGGCGTGCCCGCGCTGGTCGCCTACGTCGTCCCCGCCGACGGCGCCGCGCCGTCCGCCGCCGAGCTGCGGGCGCACGCGGCCGCGCACCTGCCCGCCTCCATGGTGCCCTCGGCGTTCGTCACGCTCGACCGGCTCCCGCTCTCGCCCCACGGCAAGCTGGACCACCGGGCGCTCCCGGAGCCGGACCTCACGGGAGGCGCCGGGTACCGGGCACCGCGCACCCCTCGGGAAGAGGCCCTGGCGGGCCTGTTCGCGGAGGTCCTCGGCGTCGAGCGGGTCGGCGTCGACGACAACTTCTTCGACCTGGGCGGCCACTCCCTCCTGGCCACCCGCCTCGTCTCCCGCGTCCGCACGGCCCTGGGCGCCGAACTGCCCATCCGGGCCGTCTTCACCGCCCCCACGGTCGCCGGCCTGGCCGCCCGGATCGACGGCGGCGCGCGGGTCAGGCCCCCGCTGGCGCGGGTGGCACCCCGGCCGGAGCGGGTGCCGCTGTCCTTCGCCCAGCGGCGCCTCTGGTTCCTCCACAAGTACGAGGGCCCCTCCGCCACCTACAACCTGCCGCTCCCGCTGCGGCTACGGGGCGCGCTCGACACCGACGCGCTCACGGCGGCCGTGCGCGACCTGGTGGCCCGCCACGAGAGCCTGCGCACGGTTCACGCCGAGGACGACAGCGGCACCCCCTACCAGCGGGTGGTGCCCGCCGCCCAGGCGCGCCCGGACGTCCCGGTCGTGGACGTGGCGGCCGACGACGTGCGGGACGCGGTCGCCGAGTTCGCGGGGCACCGCTTCGACCTGGCCGGCGAGATACCGGTCAGGGCCGCGGTCCTGCGGGTCGCCGCACGGGACCACGTCCTGGTGCTGATGCCGCACCACATCGCCTGCGACGGCGCGTCCATGGCCCCGCTGCTCCGGGACCTCGGCACCGCCTACGCCGCCCGGGCCGCGGGCACCGCGCCGAACTGGCCCCCGCTGCCCGCCCAGTACGTCGACTACACCCTCTGGCAGCGGCACCTGCTGGGCGCCGAGGACGACCCGGACAGCCTGCTCGCCGCCCAGTGCGCCTACTGGCGCGCCGAACTCGACGGCGTCCCGCAGCCCCTGGAGCTGCCCACCGACCGGCCGCGCCCGCGGGTGACGAGCCACCACGGCGACGCGGTGGAGCTGCCCCCGGTGGGGCCCGCCGTCTGGGCGCGGGTCGAGCGGCTGGCCCGGGAGCGCGGCGCGACCGCCTCGATCGTCCTGGAGGCCGCCCTCGCGGTCCTCCTGCACGGCTTGAGCGGCGAGGACGACCTCACCATCGGCTCCCCGATCGCCAACCGCACCGACGAGAACCTGACCGACATGGTCGGCTTCTTCGTCAACACCTGGGTGCTGCGCGCCCGCCTCGGCGGCGGGTCCACCTTCGCCGAGCTGGTCGACCAGGTCCGCACGAAGTCCCTCGCGGCGTACGACCACCAGGACGTGCCTTTCGAGCGCCTGGTGGAACTCCTCCGGCCGGAGCGCTCGACGGCGTACTCACCGCTGTTCCAAGTGGCGTTCGCCTGGCAGAACTTCGCCCCCTCGGACGTCGACCTGCCCGGCCTGCGGGCGGAGGTGGTGGAGGTCCACAACCGCACCACCAAGTTCACGCTCTCCTTCAACCTGGCCGAGCTGCCCGGGCGGGGCGTGGTCGGCGCCCTGGAGTACGCCACCGACCTGTTCGACCGGGACACGGTCCACGCGATCGCCGACCGCTACGTCCGTCTGGTCGAGCGGCTGGCCACCGACCCGCACACGCCCCTGGGCCGGTTCGACCTGCTGGAGCGCGGCGAGCGCGAGCGGATCCTCGGCGCCTGGAACGACACGGCCGCGCCGAGGCCCGCCCGGAGCGTCCCCGAGCTGTTCGCGGAGCAGGCGGCCCGCACCCCCGACGCCCCGGCGGTGGTGGACGGCGCGCGGCGGTCGACCTACCGCGAACTGGCGCGGCGGTCCGACCGCCTGGCCCGGCTCCTGGCCGGACGCGGCGTGGGCCCGGAGTCGGTGGTCGGCCTGGCCCTGGCCCGCGGCCTGGAGCAGGTCACCGCCGTCCTGGCCGTCCTGAAGGCGGGCGGCACCTACCTGCCCCTGGACCCGGGCCACCCGGCCGAGCGCCTCGCCTTCATGCTCCGGGACAGCTCGCCCGCCCTGGTGCTGACCGACTCCGCCACCGCGGACCTGCTGCCGCCGGGCGACGTTCCCCACCTCGTCCTGGACGCCGCCGGGACGCGCGCGGAGTCCGCGGGTGCCGCCGGGCCGTTCACCGCCCCGGCGATCCACGCGGACCAGCTCGCGTACGTCATGTACACCTCTGGCTCCACCGGTACGCCCAAGGGCGTCGGGGCCACGCACCGGGCCGTGGCGGGCCTGGCCCTGGACAGCCGCTTCGCCGACGGGCACGAGCGCGTCCTGCTCCACTCCAACCAGGCCTTCGACGCCTCCACGTACGAGCTGTGGACCCCGCTGCTCCGGGGCGGCACCGTCGTCGTGGCGCCTCCCGGACTGCTGGACGCCGAGGCCCTGTCCCGGCTCGTCACGGCGGAGCGGGTGAGCGCGGCCTTCGTCACGATCGGCCTGTTCAAGGTCGTCGCCGAGACGCGGCCGGAGTGCTTCGCGGGCCTGCGCCAGGTGTGGACGGGCGGCGACGTGGTGCCGCCCTCCGTCGTCCGGCGGGTCCTGGAGGCCTGCCCGGACCTCCAGGTCGTCGACGTCTACGGTCCGACCGAGGCGACGACCTTCGCTACGGGCCACCCGGTGTCCCGCGCCGGGGAGCTGCCGGAGCGGCTCCCGATCGGGCGGCCGCTGGACAACACCCGCGCCTACGTCCTGGACGGGGCGCTGCGGCCGGTGCCGCCGGGTGTGCCCGGGGAGCTGTACCTGGCGGGGGAGGGCCTGGCCCGCGGCTACCTGGGCCGGGCCGCCCTGACCGCCGAACGCTTCGTGGCCTGCCCGTACGGCGTGCCCGGCGAGCGGGCGTACCGCACCGGGGACGTCGTCGCCTGGACCCACGAGGGCCGCCTGGTCTTCCACGGGCGTGCCGACTCCCAGGTCAAGATCCGTGGCTTCCGCATCGAACCCGCCGAGGTCGAGGCCGCGCTCACCGAACACCCGGACGTCGCCCAGGCCGTGGTGACCGTCGCGGGCGACACCGCCGACGTCGGCGGCAGGCACCTGGTGGCTCACGTGGTCCCGGTCGACAGGGCGGCCGTGGGTGCGGCGGGTGCGGCGGATGCGGCGAGTGCGGCGAGTACGGCGGGTGCGACGGATACGGCGGGTGCGGCGAGCGCGACGGATGCGACGAGTGCGGCGGGTGCGGCGAGCGCGACGGATGTGGCGGGTGAGGCCGACGTGGCGGACGCGGCGGGCGCGGCGGGCGGGGAACTGGCGGCCCGCCTCCGCGACTTCCTCGCGGCCCGCCTGCCCGCGTACATGGTGCCGTCCGCGCTCGTCACCGTCGAGCGCCTGCCGCTCACCCCCAACGGCAAGGTCGACCACAAGGCGCTGCCACAGCCCGGCCACCCTGGGGGCGGGGGTGCCCGGCAGGAGCCGCGCACGCCGCAGGAAGAGGTCCTGGCGCGCCTGTTCGCGCAGATCCTGGGGGTCGAGCGGGTGGGCGTCGACGACAACTTCTTCGACCTGGGCGGCCACTCCCTCGGAGCCACCCGCCTCGTCGGACACCTCCGCAAGATGCTGAACGTGGACGTACCCGTACGCGTGGTCTTCGAGACCCCGACGGTCGGGGCCCTCGCGGCCCGGCTGAGCGCCGGCTCCGACGTGGACGGCCCCACCGACCCGTTCGGCGTGGTCATGCCCCTCAAGGGCGGCGGCGCCGAGCCGCCGGTGTGGTTCCTCCACCCCGGCAGCGGCCTCGCCTGGTCCTACCTGGGCATGGCCACGCAGTTGGGCGACCGGCCCGTGTACGGCATCCAGGCGCGCGGCTTCGACGGCTCACCGGTGCCGGAGAGCTTCGCGGACATGGTGCTCGACTACGCGGAACAGGTCCTCGCGGTCCAGCCGGACGGCCCCTTCCACCTGATCGGGCACTCCCTGGGCGGCCCCCTGGCCCACGCGGTCGCCGCCGAGCTCCAGCGGCGCGGGCACGAGGTGCCGGTGGTGGGCATCCTCGACGCGGTCCCGAGCGACTGGTTCGCCGAGCACCGGGAGGCGGTCCTCCTCGACCGGTCCCAGGCGCGCGAGTTCCTCGACGGCTACCTCCCGGGCGACCAGGACGGCGAGGAGCGCCGGTCCGTCATCGAGAACGGCTCTGCCCTGATGGTCCGGCACGTGCGGATGGTGGGGGAGTACGCCCAGCCCACGTACCGCGGCACGGTGCTGTTCTTCCGGGCCACGCGGAGCACCGGTCCGGAGGCCCGGCTGTGGGCCCCGTACGTCGAGGGCGACGTGCTCGCGTACGACATCGACGCCACGCACTACGGTCTCACCGCACCCGAACCCGCGGCGGAGATCTGCGCCGTGGTGAACCGCCACCTGCGCGGCTGAGCCGCCGCCGACGGCCGCGCCCGGTACACCGGAAGCGGCCGTCGCGTGCGTACGGCGCGCCACCGGGCGGCCGTCCCGCGGACCCGGGGAACAAGGGCGGCTCTCGCGCGTACCCAGGGGAACACGGGCGCGGCGCGAGTCGTTGATCCGGGGACGGGTACGGTACGGCGGGTTCCGGCACACGGCGCGGTACCGGTGCGGTACCTGTCATCCCGTCGCCCGGCCCGGGGCGGGTCGACGTCGGACGCGCTGTCCGCTGTGAGGAGGCGATGGTGTTCGGAAAGGGCACGTGGCTGTTGGTGGGCGCCGTGGCCGCGGCCTGCATGCTGCTCGTCGGTCCCAGCGCGCCGAGCAGCCCCCTCCACGTCCAGGGGCCGCGGGACGGGGCCGCCAGGGACGTCGACGTCAAGCCGGACCGGGTGATGACGTGGAACATCTGCAACCCCTGCGACGCGAGTAACGCCGGCCGTGCGGCGGAGATCGCCCGGTTCGCCCCCCAGGTCATCGGCCTGCAAGAAGCGTGCATACGTGACGTCGAGAAGATCCGGGACTACCTGGAGGGCCTGTACGGGCTGGTGTACCACGTCGAGTACGGGACGGTGCTGCGCCACCGCGGCCGCTGCGGGGGCTGGCCGTGGCGCCCGGGCGCGTTCGGCCAGGCGATCCTCTCGGCGGCGCCGATGACGGACCGCGTGAGCGTGGAGTACCCCGACGGCGGCTCCGAGGACCGCGGGTACATGGCGGTGACCACCGAGGTGGGGGGCCGGTCCGTGCGGGTCTTCAACACGCACTTCGCGCAACGCCGCCAGGAGGCGGTCCGCGCGGCCCAGGCCCGGGTGCTCGCCGAGCGGGTCGCCCGGCACGACCGCGCGATCGTGCTCGGCGACTTCAACGCCGTGCCCGCCGCCCCCGAACTGTCCCCGCTGTGGTCCCTGGCCACGGACGCGGACCCCCGGTGCCGCCCCCTGTCCAGCGGCGCCTGCGAGCCGACCACCGACTGGCACCTCAAGTTCGACTACGTCTTCCTGCGCGCCCTCACCCCCCGCGCCCAGGGCGTGCACGCCTCCCGGTACTCGGACCACCACCTCGTGCACGCCGACCTGCGCGCGACCTCACGGAGCTGACCGCAACCCGCCCTCGGCAGGGAGCGCCTGCCGCCCGCCGAACCGCCAGCGGTGCACCTCGACGTCGGCGTACCGCCCCGGGGTCAGGACGGCACGTGCCGCGTCCGGACCCGCCGCCCGGACCAGCGCCGCCGTCCCCAGCCAGGCGGTGCCGTCGTCGGACAGCAGCGGCCCGTAGGCGATCAGCTCGTCCCGGCCGCGCGGCGCGAGGTCGACGGCCTGCCCCTCGCCGAAGCCGAGCACCAGGTACCGAGCAGCTCGTCGCGCGGGGGCAGGGAGCCGGGCCGGTCGCGGTGGTGGCAGAGGAACTCCATGGCTGATGATCTCCCCGGGGAGGCGTTCGAGGCGAGCCGTTTTCCCGCGCGGACCGCGCAGCGCCCCGTTCCGGCGGGCCCGTGGTCAGCCCTCGGGGAGGGCGGGGAAGTGGCGGATGAAGACGTCCGACGTGCCGTTGGTGTCGCCGGGCACGATGTCGTCGGCCGCGGACTGGAAGACGACGTGGCGTCCGTCGGCGCTGACGGCGTCGACGCCTGCCGTGGCGGGCTGCTGGGAGACGGTCCGGTCGGTGCCGGTGTACAGGTTGCGCAGGACGAGGGCGGGCCCGGTGGTGTCGTGCGGGGCGTACAGGAGGTGGCGGCCGGTGGGGTCGATGGCCAGGCCCTTGACGTTCGGTACGAGTTGGGCGGTGCCCGAGCCGACGTCGTGGACGTAGGTGTCGGGGCCCGAGCGGTGGACGACCTTGCCGCCGTCGTCGCTGAGCTGGACCAGGGACGCCGTCGTGGCGGGGCCTTCGAGCGGCCCGGTGGAGGTGCCGGTGGTCCGGTCCCACACGAACACGTCCCCGGCCTTGCCGTCCTGGTAGGCGACACGGCGGCCGTCGCCGCTGATCGACGGCCGGGCCGCGGACGTGTGGCCGAGGTCGGCGACGGTCTCTGTGGCGCCGGTGCCCCAGTCCTGCACCTCGACGCGCTGGCCGGACAGCGGTGGCCTGAAGGTGAGGGCGAGGGCGAGGTGGCGGCCGTCCGCGCTCAGCGAGGGCTGGCCGCAACTGTGCGCCGAGCAGTTGACCCCGGCGATCGCTCCCGTGCTCACCTGGTGCGAGAAGATCCGCACGTCGCGCATCCACTGCGTCGCGTAGGCGAGGTACGCCCCGTCACCGCTGATCACCGGGGGCTGGAGCGGCGTGTAGCTCCCGACCCGCTTGATCTGCCCGGCCGCCCGGTCGCGGACGTACGGCACGTCGCCCTGCGGGGGGCTGCCGGGCACGAGGTTCTTCGCCGCCGACGTGAAGACGACGTGACGGCCGTCGGGCGTGATCGACGCCCCGGCGGAGCCGCCGTCGCCCTGCGTGCCGTCGGCCGCGACGCTGATCCGCTCGACACCGGCTCCGGGGTCGTCCGCCACGCCGCGGGCCTCGGCCGAGGCGGCCGCGGGCAGCGCCGCCGTGACCGCGCAGACCGCGACCGCCGCGCTCAGGGCGCCCCGCAGGCGTCTGGTGGAACCCCGCTTCGCATGACCCCTCATACTTCCCCCCAGGCAAGGACACGTCTCCTCCTCCGATTCCCCACCGGAGGTCCACAGGCATGAAACCGCGATGGCGCTGTGGGGTCAATGCGTCACTTGACGTATTGAGGGACGGGGAGTCGGTCTCGTGAGACGCGGTCCGGGGCGTGGGGCAGTGCGTTGTCGGCCATGGATCGGGGGAGTGGTCCGCGGCGGGCGGCGGGCGGCGGGCGGTC
>NZ_BNBT01000178.1 GCF_014656095.1 Streptomyces longispororuber | reverse complement strand
CGGTGCCGTGCGCGGCCGGCTCGCCGGCCACGCGCCGGGCCAGCTCGCGCACGTCCACCGGCGCGTCGGCGCCCGCGACGTCGTGCCCCGGGGGCTCCACGCCGAGCACGGCGACGCCGTCGTCCGCCAGCTCCCGGGCCAGCGAGCGGAAGTTCACGGCGTTGCCGCCCTCGTACGGGAAGCAGATCAGCGTGTACCGGGGGCTGCGGACCGCGGACAGCGGCTGGAGCAGGCCGGGCGCCCCCGTCGCGTGGCCGTCGAGGACCGCCGCGAGGTCGGCGAGGACCGGCCGGGCGGCCAGGTCGCCGAGGGTCAGGGCCCGGTCGAGGTGGACGAGCAGCCGGACCGCGGCGAGCGAGGTGCCGCCGAGCGCGAAGAAGCTGTCGCCGCGCCCGATGCGCTCCAGGGGGACCCCGAGGACCTCCGCCCACAGCATGGCGAGCCGCTGCTCGGCCGGGGTGCTCGGCGCGGTGTACGGGGCGCCGCCGTGCCCGAGCGTCCGGGCGAGCCGCACCAGGGCCTTCTTGTCGGCCTTGCCGTGCTCGGTGCGGGGCAGCCGGTCCAGGCGGTGGAAGTAGGCGGGGACCATGTGGTCGGGCAGGAGCGCGGCGAGGAAGTCACGGGCGCGGCCCGGGGACAGCGCGCCGGAGGCGCTCTCCGCCGCGCCGGGCCCCACGATCCCGGGCCGCCCGGTCCCGTACGGCCCGGGGCCGGGCCCGGTCGCGTGAGGCCCGGTCGCGTGGGGCCCGGTCGCGTGGGGCCCGGTCGCGTGCGCCCCGGTGCTGTGGGGTGCGGTCTCCGCGGGCCCGGCCCCGTCGGGCCCGCTCGTGCCGCTGTAGAACGCCGTGAGGCCGCGCAGCACCCCCGCCCCGCTGTCGATCACGACCGCCGCCTCGCGGACGCCGGGCATGGTCAGGAGGCGGTTCTCGATCTCGCCCAGCTCGATGCGGTAGCCGCGGATCTTGACCTGTTCGTCGTGGCGGCCCAGGTACTCCAGGCGGCCCTCGGGCAGCCAGCGGCCGAAGTCGCCCGTGCGGTACAGGCGGGCGCCCGCGCGGAACGGGTCGGGCACGAAGGTCTGCCGGGTGCGCTCGTCGTCACCGACGTAGCCGCGGCCCACGCACACGCCCGAGAAGGCGATCTCCCCGGTCGAGCCGAGCGGCACCAGGGCCAGGTTGGCGTCCAGGACGTAGGTGTGGACGTTGTGGCGGGGGCGGCCGAGGGGGACGAAGCCGCGCTCGGGCACCCCGTCGAGGACCTCGTGCACGGTGTCGTCGCACACCTCGGTGGCGCCGTACGCGTTGACGAGCCGGATCCCCGGGTACCGCGCGAACCACCGCCGCACCAGGTCGAGCCCCAGGGCCTCCCCCGTCACGGACAGCACGCGCAGCGCGGCGGGGGCCGGGCGCGGGTACCGCTCCAGGTGGGTGAGGAGCGTCTCCAGGTACGAGGGGACGACCTGGGCCACGGTGACGCGGCCCGCGTCGAGCTCGTCCAGGAAGGCGTCGACGCCGAGCTGCGCCGCGGTGTCCACGACCCGTACGGCGGCCCCGGTGACGAGCGGCGCCGCGAACTGCCACAGGGAGATGTCGAAGCTCTGCGCCGCGGTCTGCGCGACGACCTCGCCCGCCCCGGCGGTGAGGCCCATGTCGTCGGCCTTCATGAGCAGGTGGTTGAGCAGCCCGGCGTGCTCGCACACCGCGCCCTTGGGGGTGCCGGTGGAGCCCGAGGTGAAGTACAGGTACGCCGCCTGGTCCGGGGTGACGGTGACGTCGGGGGCGCCCGGGGGCCCGCCCGCGGCGAGGACGCCGGGCACGGACAGCGGCACGGGGTCCGCCGTGGCCGCGGCCGCGGCCTCCCGTACGAGGTCCTCCGTGTCCGGCTCGGTGAGGACGAACGCGCAGGAGGCGAGGGAGAGCTGGGCGGCCACGTGCGGGGCGGGGAAGTCGGGGGCGACGGGCAGGTGGACGCCGCCCGCCTTGAACACGCCGAGCGCCGCCGCGATCCACTCCAGGCCGCGCTCAAGCACCACGGCCACGACGTCCTCGCGGCCGAGCCCGGCGGCGAGCAGCGCGTGGGCGACGGCGTCGGAGCGCTCGTCGAGCTCCCGGTACGTCCAGCGGCGCGCGCCGTGCTCGGCGGCGACCGCGTCCGGCGCGGCGCGCGCCCGGTCCCGGAACAGCTCGGTGAAGGCCCGCCGCGGCAGCTCGGTGCGCGGGCCCGCGAGGTCGTAGAGCTGCGCCTCGACCTCGCGCGCGGACAGCAGGCTCTGCCGGTCGTGCCGGGCGGCGGGGCCGGCGGCGACCAGGCGCAGCGCGGCCCGGTGGTAGCCCGCGACGCGCTCGGCGTAGGAGGCGTCGAGCGCGGCGGTGTCGTGCGTGACGCGCAGCGCGAGGCCGCCGTCGCCCTCGCGGGCGAAGGCGACCCGCAGGACGACACCACCGGGCAGGTCCGCTTCCACCGGCCCGGGCTCACGGGTGAGGCCGGACAGGTCCAGCGCCACCTCCGGCCGCAGCGCGCCCCGGTACGTCCGCGCCCCGGCCGCGCCCGCCACGAGGTCCGCCCACGTCGCGTCGGGGACCGCGAGCCGCAGCGGGCCCCGGAGCCCGTCCGGCGCGCCGGAGGCGTACCCGACGAGCAGGTCGCGTTCGTTGGTGAGGGTCGCCAGGACGCGGGCGTGGGCGGCGATCAGCAGCGCGGGCAGGGTGGCGCCCAGGTCGCGCGCGGTGCGCTCCAGGGCGCTCGCCACGTCGGCGGGCAGCCGGGCCGTGTGCGTGCCGGTGCCGGTGCCGCCCCCGGCGGGGGCGGTCCAGCGGGGGATGCGGGTGGCGGGTTCCCTGGTGGTGTCGTCGTACGTCATCGGGCGGTCGCCCCCTCCTCGCGCGTGACGGTGATCAGGTCCACCGCGTCCCGTGCGCGCCGGGCCGCCTCGGCGGTGCCGGGGCCCGTGGCCACCACGCAGGCGAGGCGGTCGAGGAACGAGTGGGTGCGGCGCAGGTGCCTGCCGACGGCCGTGCTCACGGTGACGGCCGCGACCCCGGGCGCCGAGCGGGCCTCGGGCACGCCGTCGACGGCGGTGACCAGGCCCTCGCCGTCGGCCGTGAGGAAGCGCACGGCGGCGTGCCCGGCGCCGGGGGCCGGGGGCGGCGCGGGCAGGCCGGTGGCGCGGGCGACCACCGCGTCCACCAGGTCGACGCCGGTGGCGGCCCGGACGGCGACGGGGATCATGCCGCCCGCGAGCCGCGGGTTGACCTCGATGACGACGGGCCCGTCGGCCGCGAGGCGCAGCTCGGGGTGGGCGGCGCCCCAGCCGAGGCCGAGCGCGCACAGCGCGCGCAGGTCGGTGCCGGCCCGCCGGTCCGCCGTCGCGGCGGGCACGGGCGCGGGCACGTCGTGCCCGGTCTCCACGAAGTACGGCTCGGGCCCGACGTGCTTGGCGACGACGGCGACCACCCGGTCGTCGAGGGTCTCCACCGAGAACTCCGGCCCCCGTACGGCCGCTTCGACGAGCAGCCGCCCCGGCACCGGGGTGCCGCGCTCGTCGGTGGACCGGCCGAGCAGGTGGCGCGCCCAGGCCTCGGTCTCGGCGGCGTCCCGGCACAGCCGCACCCCGACCGACCCGGAGCCCGCGACCGGTTTGAGGACGACGGGGAAGCCGATGGCGGTGGCCGCGCGCACGGCGTCCGGGGCGCTCTCCACGGCCCGGAACGCGGGCACCGGCACGCCGCCCGCGGCGAGCGCCGCCCGCTGCTCGTCCTTGGCGCGGCAGCGCGCGATCGCGTCGCCGTCGGCGGCGGGCAGGCCGAGCTTGGCGGCGGTGCGCGCGGCGGTCGCCACGTAGTACTCGGAGCTGGAGGCGACGGCGGCCAGGCCTCCGTCCTCCGCGAGGGCCTCGCAGGCGGCCACGACCGCCGCCAGGTCGCCGGTGTCCAGGACGCGGACGGCGACCGCGTCCTCGGCGACGTACGGGTAGCGGTCCGGGTCGCGGGTCAGGAGCACCGGGCGCAGGCCGCGGGCGCGCGCGGCGGCGCAGAACTCCCGGCCGGTGCCGGTGGTGTTGCTCTCCACGAAGGCGCACCACGGGGATGGCGTACGCGTCCGGTCGGGTGGTGGCGTGGTCATGGTGTCCCTCCGTGGCGGGCGACGACGTCCGCCACCGCCCGCTCGCGCAGCCGGTCCGCGTCCCGCAGCCGGGCCCGGTGCGTGGTGATCCAGTCGTGGTGGGCGGCGAGGCGGTCGCGCAGGGCGGTCACCACGGCGGTGGCGGCGCCGGGGCCGCCGCCCCGGTCGTGGGCGGCGACGACGTCGGGCAGCGGCGGCAGCCCGGCGCCGACGTCGACGGGGAAGCCGTCCGGAACGGTGACCTTGGTGAGCTCGGGGGCGCCGGACGCGATCGCCTCGCGGACGGCCGCGCCCACGGCGTGGTGGGCGGCGCGGAACGGAACGCCCCGCGCGACCAGGCGGTTGGCGATCGCGGTGGCGGTCACGAAGCCCTCCTTGGCGCGCTGCTCCATGCGCGCGGGCACCGGCCGGGCCCCGCTCACCAGGACCTGGGAGAGCAGCACCGAGTCGCGCACCGCGGCGAGCGCGGGCCACACCACGGCGACGGCCTCGGTGCCGACCTCGATGGAGTTGGTGAACGGCGTGGCCTTCATCGCGGACGCCGACGCCGTCCAGGCGCCGATGGCCGCCGCGGCCTTGCCCTTGACGTGCTCCAGGAGGAAGGCGTTGCGCTTCTGGGGCATGGCGGAGCTGCCGCCGACGAGCCGCTCGGGGAACTCCACGAAGCCGAACTCCTGCGTGGACCAGAGCTGGAGGTCGGTGGCGAGCCTGCTGAGGGTCACGGCGGCCGACGCGGCCGAGGCGAGCGCCCGCAGCGCGGTGTCGCGCGCGGCGACCGCGTCCGTGGCGTGCAGCGGCGGCGCGGCGAAGCCGAGCAGCGCGGCGGTGCGGGCGGAGTCGATCGGCAGGTCGGTGCCCGCGACGGCGCCCGCGCCCAGCGGGCACCGGTCCAGCGCGTCCACGGCCTGCCGCAGCCCCGCGACGTCCCGGTCCAGGGCGGCCGCGAGCCCCGCCAGGTAATAGCCGTAGGTGACGGGCATCGCGGGCTGGAAGTGCGTGTACACGGGCATCACGACGCCGCCGTGCGCGCGGGCCCGGGACAGCAGTGCCGCCTGGAGCCGCAGCACCTCGCCGAGCAGGCCGAGGAGTTCGCCGCGCAGGCGCATGGCCGTGACGGTGGCCTTCAGGTCGTTGCGGGACCGCCCGGTGTGCAGCTTGCCGCCGACGTCGGGCCCCAGCTCGGCCGTCAGATGGCCTTCGTACATCAGGTACAGGCCGCGCGGCGCGGGCAGGCCGGCGAGGGCCGCGAAGCCGGTCGCCCGCAACCGCCCGACGCGCTCCAGGAGCGCGGCCGCCGCGGGCCCCGGCAGCAGGCCCGTCTCGGTGAGCATCACCACGTGGGCGAGGTCGACGGTGCTGGTCAGCTCCAGCTCGCCGCGGACCTCGTCGAGCCCCTGCTCGCCGTAGACGACGCGGCGGGTGCGGGGGCCGAGCACCGCGGTGAGCCGCCCGGTGCCGCCGGTCACCGCAGCACCTCGCGGCCCGGTACGGGGCCCGCCGGGGAGCGCGGCACCACGCCGGGCACGTCCTCGTAGGCGCGGCGGCCCCAGGCGAAGCGGGTCCAGCGGCCGCTGGCCTCCTTGGGCGAGGTGACGGTGACGGGCTCGGCGTCCTGCCGGGCGTCCAGGACGTGGCCGCGCTCGGCGAGCCACGCGTCGTCGTACACGGTGGCCTGGTAGCGGTAGCCCTCGTCCGGCATCATCACCACGCACAGCCGGTCCGGGTGGTTGCGGGCCCACCACTGCGCGACGAGGTAGGCGGCGCCGCTCGTCGGGCCCTGGAACAGGGCGTGCCGGGCGTGCAGGGCGCGCGTGTACGCGTACGCCTCCTCGGCGGTGCACCAGTGGATCTCGTCGAACAGGGCGTGGTCGAGGTTGCCCGGCCACAGGCTGTTGCCGAGGCCGCGCAGCTCGCGCGGGCCGTCGCTCGGCCCGAACAGGACGCTGCTGTGGCTGTCGACGCCGATGGCCAGCGTGTCCGGCGTGTACGCGCGCAGCCCGCGCGTGGTGCCGCTCATCGAGCCGCCGGAGCCGACCGGGCCCACCAGGCAGTCCACCTGGCCCAGGGTGCGGATGAGCTGCTCGGAGACCCGCTCGTAGCTGCGCGGGTTGTCGGGGTTGGTGTACTGCTCGGGGCAGAACGTCGACGGCAACTGCGCGCGGATCTCCGCGAGGCGGCGCAGCCGCGCCTCCTGGTAGCCGCCGACGGGCGCGGGCTCCTGGCAGATCTCGACGCGGGCGCCGAGGTCGCTGAGCCTGCGGTGCAGGTTCGCGTCGATGGCCGGGTCGCTGACCAGGATCAGCTCGCGCTCGGTCAGCGCGGCCTGCATGGCGAGGGCCAGGCCGAAGGTGCCCGACGTGGTCTCCACGAGCACCGTGTTGTGGTGCAACTCGCCCCGTTCGCGCGCGCGTTGCAGGATGAAGTGGGCGGGCAACAGCTTCATCAGGGTGAAGACCGCGCCGTACAGGTTCGGCCCGAGCCGCACGAGGCGCGGCATCATCTGCGCCTCGGTGATCGAGTGGTACGTCGGGGGGGTCACCGGCATGGGAGCTCCCTGGGGATTGGGTCGTGCTGGTCGGGGGCGGCAAAGGGCGCGCCTCTCCTTGGCTCAGCATCCGGGCGGGCCCTGACAGTCGACTGACAGGTCCGCGCCGGACCCGGGGGTCGCCCGCGGTCCGGACGGGCTCAGGGACGGCGTGGAATCATGGGTGCGTCCGGACGCCGGTGAGTGGGGGGACAGCATGGTGTGGACGACGGTCGTGGAAGCCCGGCCCTTCGCGGCGCGGCGCCTCGTGTGCTTTCCGCACGCGGGCGGCTCGCCGTACTTCTTCCGCTCCTGGGGCAAGGCGCTCAAGGACTTCGAGGTGCACGTGGTGTGCTACCCGGGGCGGGCCGACCGGATCGCTGAGCCGCCCGCCACGGACCTGGTGCGCATGGCGGGTGACATCGCGCGGGAGCTGCGGCCGCTGCCGGACGGGCGGCCCACGGTGTTCTTCGGGCACAGCATGGGCGCGTCCGTGGCGTACGAGGTCGCCCGGCGCTGGGCCGCCGAGGGCGCGGCCCCCGAGCACCTCTTCGTCTCCGCCGCCCGCGCCCCGCACCTGGCGGACGGCTCGCCGGAGCGGGCCGCGGCGCTCGACGACACCGAGGTCCTGCGCACCCTGCGGCGCCTCGGCGGCACGGAGGCGGAACTCCTGGAGAACCCGGTGTTCCTGGAGCTGGTGATGCCGTACGTGGGCGCGGACTTCCGCATGGTCGCCGGGTACGCGGGCCCGGCGGACGCCGCCCCGCTCGCCTGCCCCGTCACCGCGCTCCTCGGCGTCGACGACCCCCGCGTCACCCCCGACCAGGCCGCGGCCTGGCGCCGGACGACCCGCTCCGACTTCGCCTTCCACACCCGCCCCGGCGGCCACTTCTACCTCACCGAACAGCCACCGTTCGAACTGCTCGAGGGGACGGCGGGGGGCCGGGGCTAGGAGACACCGCCCCGCAGGGGAGCGGGGCTGGGTCGGGTGGCGCCCCGAAGGGGCGCGGGGAACTGCGCGAGCGACCACGACGGCGCGGCGGCCGACCGGGGGCGTGCGCGGTGGCCCCCGGACGCGGGGGGGCCGGGACCGGGCAGCGCCCCAAAGGGGCGCGGGGAACTGCGCGAACGGCCAAGACGGCGCGGCGGCCGACCGACGGCCTGACCCGAGCGGACGCACGGCTTCGCCGCCGGGCGGGAGCTTCGCCGCAGGGCGGGATGAGCCGGGGCCGCCGTGGCCCCGGGGTCAGGCCCGGGCCGCGGACCGGTACTGCTCGGCCAGCAGGAAGGCCAGGTCCAGGGACTGGGCATGGTTGAGGCGGGGGTCGCACGCGGTCTCGTAGCGATCGGGAAGGTCCTCCTCCAGCACGGCGTTGCCACCCCCCACGCACTCGGTGACGTCGTCACCGGTGAGCTCCACGTGGATGCCCCCAGGGTGCGTGCCCAGCTCCCGGTGAACCTCCACGAAGCCGCGCACCTCGTCCAGGACCGTGTCGAAGCGGCGGGTCTTGTGCCCGCTCGGCGCCGTCGTCGTGTTGCCGTGCATGGGGTCGCTCACCCAGCACACCTGCGCCCCCTCCGCGTTGACCTTCTCCACCAGCGTCGGCAGCACGTCCCGTACGCGGTCGGCGCCCGCGCGCACCACGAACGTCAGCCGGCCCGGCTCGCGGTCCGGGTCGAGCCGGTCGACGAGGGCGAGGACCGTGTCGGGCGTCGTCGTCGGGCCGAGCTTCACGGCGATCGGGTTGGCGATGCGGGAGAAGTACTCCACGTGCGCGCCGTCCAGCTCGCGGGTGCGCTCCCCGATCCACAGCAGGTGCCCGCTGGTGGCGTACGCGCGCCCGGTGCCGGGTTCGACGCGGGTCAGCGCGGCCTCGTAGTCGAGCAGCAGCCCCTCGTGCCCCACGAAGAACTCCGCGGTGGCGACCTCCCGGGTGTCGACGCCGCAGGCCCGCATGAAGGCGAGGCTGCGGCCGATCTCGTCGGCGAGCTGCTCGTAGCGCTCACCGGCGCCGGACGCGGCGACGAACCCCTGGTTCCAGGCGTGCACCTGGCGCAGGTCGGCGAAGCCGCCGGTGGTCAGGGCGCGCACCAGGTTCAGCGAGCGGGCCGACGCGTCGTACATCGCCCGCAGCCGCCCCGCGTCCGGGCGGCGCGCCCCGGCCGTGAACTCCAGGCCGTTGACGGCGTCCCCGCGGTACGACGGCAGCGTGACGCCGTCGCGCTCCTCGACAGGGCTGGACCGCGGCTTGGCGTACTGGCCCGCCATGCGGCCGACCTTGACGACCGGCAGGGCGGTGGCGTGGGTGAGGACGACGGCCATCTGGAGCAGCGTGCGCAGCGTGCCGCGCAGGGACTCGGTGCCGGTCCCCGCGAACGTCTCGGCGCAGTCGCCGCCCTGGAGCAGGATCGCCTCGCCCCGGGCCACGGCCGCCATACGGCGGCGCAGCAGGTCGCACTCGGCGGCCGCCACCAGCGGCGGGGCCGCCGCGAGGCCCCGGGTGACGGCGCCCAGGGCGGCCACGTCGGGCCAGTCGGGCTGCTGCCGGGCGGGGAACGCGCGCCAGGAGGAAGCGGCGGAGGCGGAGGCCGCGGGGGCGGCGTCGTGGACGGTGAAGGCGGCAGCCGCGGGGGCGGCGGCCGCGGTGCTGGCGGCCCCGGGGGCGGCGCGTCGTCCGGCGTGCGCTGCGCCGAGCCCTGCGCCACGGGCTCCACCGTTTCTCCCGGTATCACTTCCGGTATCGCTACCGGTATCGCTACCGGTATCGCTTCCAGCGGCTTTCCCGGTGTTTCCCTCGGGTTCTCTGTCGCTGTCTTTCCTGGCTGCTTTCATGGCTGCCTTCCCCGTACGGACGCGGAACTGGAGGAACGGAAACGCGGACCACTCAATACGCGCCACCGCACCCGGGTCAAGCGTTTCCGAATTGGTCCGCATCCGCGCCCGCCGATTGGTCTGGCCGCGCCGGAAGTCCGCTGATTCACTGCTGCCGGAAGAACCGGGAGAACCGGGAGAACCGGAGAAGAACCGCGAGAGACCGCGGAGTCCCCCTCACCAGGAGTGCCAGGGAGTTTCATCATGCCGGACATGGCGACGATCGACGTACGGGTCTCGGACACCTGCCTGCCGCCGCACGACCCCCTCGACCTGTACGCGCTGCTGCGCGGGGCGCACGGCCCGGACACGTTCCTCTTCGAGAGCGTCGACGGCGCCGACCAGGACCGGCGCTGGGCCGCCGTCGGCTCCGGGCGCCTCGCCGAGATCCGCGTGTACGCCGACCACGTGGACCTCGACGGCACGCCCGCCCTGGCCCGGGCGCTGGCCGCGGTCGCCGTCGCCGCGGGGCTCAGGGGCGACCACCCCGAGGCGCCCGACCCGGGCGTGCACCGGCTGCGGCTGACGGGGCCCGGCCAGGTGTGGGACCTGCTCGCCGGCGCGCAGCACCTGTTCGCGGTGGAGACGGGGCGCTCCCCGGACACCTACGCGTTCGGGTTCCTGACGTCCTTCGCGTACGAGGCCGCCTGGCACATGGAGGCGCTGCCCGCCCGCACCAAGCCGCCGCGCGGGCCCGACATCACGCTGACCCTGTTCCGGCACACCGTGTGGTACGACCTCGCCGACGGCTCGGTGACGCATCTGCGGGCCGACAGCCGGGCGTTCGCCGACGCGGACGGGGAGCCGGTGGGCGAGGTTCCGGTGGGTGGAGGGCCGGGCGGTGCCGGGCTCGTGGCGCTCGCCCGGGCGGCGGCGGCCGCGCCCCCGCGGGAGGTGCCCGCCGCGCCCGCGCCCGCGTCCGTGCGGGACAGCGTGTCCCGGCAGACGTTCCTCGACTGGGCCGGGCGCTGCCTCGCCCACATCCGCGTCGGGGACATCTACCAGATCCAGATCGGCCACCGCGTCGACGTCCGCACCGAGCTGACGTCCCTCGACGTCTACCGGCGGCTTCGCTCCCGCAACCCGTCGCCGTACATGTATCTGATGCCGCGCGCGGGCCGCACGCTGATCGGCGCGAGCCCCGAGCTGTTCTTCCGCGTCGAGGGCGGCCGGATCGTGATGCGCCCCATCGCGGGCACCGCGCGGCGCGGCCCGGACGAGGAGGAGAACGCCCGGCGCGTCAAGGAGATGCGCGAGAGCGTCAAGGAGCAGGCCGAGCACGTGATGCTCGTCGACCTGTGCCGCAACGACATCGGCCGGGTCACCACCCCCGGCACCCTGCCGGTGGACCGGCTCATGGCGGTGGAGCGCTACAGCCACGTCTTCCACCTGGTGTCCACCGTCTCCGGGGACCTCGAACCGGGCGTGGACCCCTGGCGGGCGGTGCGGGCCACCTTCCCCGCCGGGACGATGACCGGGGCGCCCAAGGTCCGCGCCATGGAGATCGTCGAGGGGCTGGAGGAGGAGCCGCGCGGCGCCTACGCGGGTGCCGTCGGCCTCGTCGACGCCCGCGGCTGGAGCGAGCTCGCGCTGTGCATCCGTACCGTCGAGCACGACGGCGACACGTACGCCACGCAGAGCTCCGCGGGCATCGTCGCCCAGTCCGACCCGGAGGCCGAGTGGCGCGAGACGCTCGCGAAGATGGGCGCGGCCTACTGGGCGCTCACCGGCGAGGAGTTGCTGCCGTGAACGGCTTCTCCGCGCAGGGTGCCCCTGTGTACGTGCCCACGCCGGACCGGGAGGAGGGCGCGCGGCCCATGAAGGTGCTGCTGATCGACGCCTACGACAGCTTCGTCCACATCATCGACCAGTACCTGCGGACCCTCGGCGCGCGGACCGAGGTCGTCCGCTCCCTGACCCGCTCCCCCGCCGAGCTGGCCGCGCTCGCCCCGGACGCGGTGGTGCTCGGCCCCGGGCCCGGGCATCCGGCCGCGTCCGGGCACGTGGAGCTGGTGCGGGAGTTCGCGGGCCGGGTGCCGCTGCTCGGGGTGTGCCTGGGGCACCAGGCGATCGCCCTCGCGCACGGCGGCCGGGTCGAGGTCGCCGACCAGGTGATGCACGGCCGCACCAGCACCGTGCGGCACGACGGCGCCGGGATCTTCCAGGGCCTCGGCCACACCCTCGAAGCCACCCGCTACCACTCCCTGGTCGTGGCGGAGCCGCTGCCGCGGGAGCTGGTGACCACGGCCACCGCCCTCGACCACGGCTATGTGATGGGGCTGCGCCACCGGACGCTGCCGGTCGAGGGCGTGCAGTTCCACCCGGAGAGCGTGATGACGAACGGCGGTCTCGCGATGATGGACAACTTCCTCGCGGGCAGCGCGCGGTGGGCGGCGGCTACGGCCGGGCGAGCACCGCGGCCAGTTCCCTGACCGCCTCCGTCAGGCCCGAGGCCGGCAGATGGGCGTGGCCCACGACCAGGGCGGGCACGGCCCGCTGCGGCCGGGCGTGGAACGCCGCCCCGCCGCGCACGAGGACGGACCGGGCGCGCGCCCCGGCCACCAGGGCCGCCTCGTCGACGTGGGGCGGCAGCCGTATGTAGGCGTGCAGGCCCGCCGCCGGGCCGGTGACCGCGGCGCCCGGCAGATGGCGGGCGACCGCCTCCTCCAGGGTCGCCCGGCGGCTGCGGCAGCGGGCGTTGAGCCGGCGCAGATGGCGGTCGAACAGGCCGCCGCGCAGCAGTTCGGCGAAGGCGAGCTGGGTGAGGGTGTCGGTGCCCAGGTCGTGCCGGGCCCGTACCCGCAGCAGCCGGTCGAGCAGCGGCCCCGGCACGGCCGCCCAGCCGAGGCGCAGGCCGGGCGCGAGGGACTTGCTGGCGGTGCCCGCGTACACCACGTGCTCGGGCGCCTCGCGCTGCAGGGCCAGGGGGCGGGTGCCGTCGCGGTCGTACCAGACGCCGCCGTCGTAGTCGTCCTCGATCACCCGGCCGTCGACCGTCCGCGCCCAGCGGACGAGTGCCTCGCGCCGCCGCGCGGACATCCGGGCGCCCGTCGGGAACTGATGGGCGGGCGTGACGAGGACGGCGCGCGCCCCGGACGCGGCGAGCGCGTCCACGTCGATGCCCTCGGCGTCGACCGGCACCGGCACCGGCCGCAGCCCGCTGTCGCGCACGAACCGGCGCTGCCCGGGGTGGCCGGGGTCCTCGATGGCGAGCAGGGCGTGGCCGTCCTCGGCGAGGGCCGTGCACAGCAGGCTGAGCGTCTGCGCGAACCCGGCGGCCACCATGACCTGGTGCGGGCTCGTCCGCACGCCGCGCAGCCGGCCCAGGCAGTGCGCCAGCTCCGTGCGCAGGCCGGGTTCGCCCGCGAGCGGCGGGTAGCCGTGGTCGGTGGCGTCGGCCTTGTGCAGGACGCGCTGGTAGCAGGTGAGCCACTCGCGGCGGGGGAACGCCGAGAAGTTGCGGCCGCCGGGTCTCAGGTCCCAACGGACGTCGGGCACCGGCGGCTCCGGGCCCGCGTCCAGAAGCGTGGGCACGACCGGGCGCGGGGCCGCGTCCAGGTGCTCCACGACGCGGGTGCCGGCGCCGCGCACGGCTTCCAGGTACCCCTCGGCGACGAGCTGCCCGAACGCCTCCACGACGACGCTGCGGGACACGCCGAGGTCGTCGGCGAGGCGTCTGCTGGACGGCAGCCGCGTACCGGGGTGGAGGATGCCCTCCACGATCTCCTTCCTGATGGACCGCTGGATCTGAGAGGTCAGGGACTGCTCGGATTCCCTGACGACGTCCACCGCTATGTGCAGGGCCACCGGCCCCTCCTTCTCTCGCGTTCTCGCTTGTGCTTCTTTTCTTCTTCCTGTCGTTCGTCGGCGGCTGCCGTTCGTGTGCGGCTTTCATTCACGTGCGACCGGGCGCCGGTGAATGGCGAATTGGACCGTACGAGTTCCGGTGAAGTGGTCTGGCAGTGGCGTACGGGGTTTTCGAGAATGAGGGCGTTCACTCGTTTCTTGTACGTCGTCCGCGCCGTCGAGCCGTTTCGAGGAGAATGCCGTGACCGCCGATGAGGGTCTCACCTGGCCGGAATTGCTGGACGCGCTGCTGTGCCGCCGGGATCTGTCCGCGCGGCAGACCGCCTGGGCGATGGATCAGGCGATGTCGGGCAGCGCCGGGCCCGCCCGTCTCGCGGGGCTGATGGTGGCGCTGCGGGCCAAGGGCGAGACCGTGGAGGAGATCACCGGTCTGGTGGAGGCCATGTACGCGCACGCCGTACCGCTGGAGGTGCCGGGTCCGGCCCTGGACATCGTCGGCACCGGCGGCGACGGGTCGCACAGCGTCAACGTCTCGACGATGTCGGCGGTGGTCGCGGCCGGCGCGGGCGCGCGTGTCGTCAAGCACGGCAACCGGTCGGCGTCGTCGGCGTGCGGTTCGGCGGACGTGTTGGAGGAGTTGGGTGTCGCCCTCGACCTGCCCGCGGCGGAGGTCGCGGACGTCGCCGGGGACGTGGGGATCACGTTCTGCTTCGCGCCGCTGTTCCATCCGGCGATGCGGCACGCGGCCGGGCCGCGGCGGGAGCTCGGCGTCCGTACGGTGTTCAACGCGCTGGGGCCACTGACGAATCCGGCCCGGCCCGCGGCGGCCGCGGTGGGTGTCGCCGATCCACGGCTCGCCCCGCTCCTCGCGGGGGTGTTCGCGCGGCGCGGTGTCTCGGCGCTGGTCTTCCGGGGCGACGACGGGATGGACGAGTTGACGGTCACCACTACCTCCACGGTCTGGTCGGTCACCGGCTCCGAGGTGCGCAGGGAGTCCTTCGACCCACGGGACGTCGGCATCGGGTACGCCGCCGCCGACGCGCTGCGTGGCGGCGACCGGGTCTACAACGCGGCGGTGGCCCGGGACCTGCTCTCCGGGGCGCGCGGCCCGGTCCGGGACGCGGTCCTGCTCTCCGCCGCCGCGGGCCTCGCGGCCCTCGCCCCGGCCGACGCGCCGGTCACGGACCGGATCGCGGCCGGGATGGAACGGGCGGCGGAAGCGATCGACTCGGGCGCGGCAGCGGCGGTGCTCGAGCGGTGGGCGGCGGTGACGAGGAAGCGGGCGCTGGGGAGTTGAGGGGGCTGACCCCCGACGCCCGGCCCCACGACCCCGGCTACCGCAGTGCCCTCCCCCGCTGCCGTCCCGCCTCCACCAGTGCCGCCACCGCCCTCTTGCTGTCGCCGCCCGTCACCACGGACTCGCCGACGAGGATGGCGTCGGCGCCCTGCGCGGCGTAGTCCGCCGCGTCCTGGGGGCCGCGGATTCCGGACTCGGCTATGCGGACGACGCCGTCGGGGATCTCGGGGGCGAGGCGGGCGAACGTGCCGCGGTCCATCTCCAGGGTGCGCAGGTCGCGGGCGTTGACCCCGATGACCCAGGCGCCGGCGTCGAGGGCGCGCTTGACCTCCGTCTCGTCGTGCACCTCCACCAGGGGGGTCAGGCCTATCTCCGCGGCGAGCGCGAGGAGTTCGGCGAGCAGCGGCTGTTCGAGGGCGGCGACGATGAGCAGGACCAGGTCGGCGCCGTGTGCGCGGGACTCCCAGAGCTGGTACGGGTCGACGATGAAGTCCTTGCGGAGCAGCGGCACGCGCACGCGGGCGCCCACGGCGTCGAGGTCGGCGAGGCAGCCGCCGAAGCGGTGCCGCTCGGTGAGGACGCTGATGGCGGCGGCGCCTCCGGCCTCGTACTCGGCGGCGAGGCCGCCGGGGTCGAGGATGTCGGCGAGGTTCCCCTTGGCCGGGCTGCTGCGCTTGACCTCGGCGATGACTTTCAGGCCGTCGGTGCCGGAGAGCAGCGCGGCGCAGTCGAGGCCGGGGCCGACCTCCGCCACTTGGTCGGACAGCTCGGCCTCCGGTATGAGCCGGCGGCGTGCCGTCAGGTCCTTGCGGACCGCTCCGATGATGTCGTCGAGCGTGTTCATCCCCACACGTCCTTCCCCTGTGCTTCCACGCTAGGGGCGGGCGAAGAGGCGGACCACACCCTTTAGTCCGGGGTGAAAAACCCAGGTGGGGGCGGGGCCGACGGCTTCGTCCGCCGGTTCGGTCCGTGCCGCGATGCCCCGCGGCCGGCCACGCCCGGCCCGCCGTGCGGGGCCGCGAGGAGGTTCGCGGCCCCGCAC
>NZ_BNBT01000177.1 GCF_014656095.1 Streptomyces longispororuber | reverse complement strand
CCCCGGGCGCGGCCGCCCCGAGCCCGGCGGGCCCCGCCCCGGCGGACGACACCGAGCGGGCCCGCCGCCACGAACTGGCCCGGCTCGCCTGGCCCGAGGCCGCGGGCACCACCCCGGAGCAGCGCGAGGCCCTGGAGCTCGCGGTCCGCCACCAGCTCACGCCCCAGGAGGTCGCCGCCGTCCTCGGGCTCGACCCCGCGGCCGCCCGCGAGCTGCTCGCCTCCGCCGCCTGCGAGGTGGAGCGCACCCGCGCCGCGCTCGCCGTCGTCGAGACCGGCGCCTGCCCCATCGTGGCCCGCCTCACCGGCGACAACCAGGTGCTCCTCGGTACCGCCCTGCGCCGCGAGCTGGTCCGGCACGTCGACGACTGCCCGCGCTGCCGCCGCACCGCCGAGCGCGCCGGTTCCGGCGCCTGGCCCGGCACCGCCGTCACCCCGGCCGAGCTGCCGCTGGTCGAGGCCCCGCGCGCGGCCCTGCACCACGCCATGGCCCACGCCCCGCGCGCCCACCGCAGGGCCCGCGGCGGCCCCCGCTTCGACCGGCGCGGCTTCCCCATGGACCCCAAGGACCACGCCGCCCGCCGCGAGCGCTTCCGCGCGCGGGCCGTCACCACCACGGTCGTCGCCACCGTCGTGGCCGCCCCCGTCCTCGCCCTCTGGGCCGCCTACCGCGGCGCCCCCCTCACCGGCGAGGGCACCGACGGCCGCTCCTCCAGCGCCACGGAGGCCGACGACGGCCCGGGCGGGGACGGCCCCCGCGCGCGGGACAGCTACGAGAACGCGGGCAACGCCAGGGCCACCCCCGACCCCCGCTCCGCCGAGGGGCGCGAGGGGCCGGGCGTCTCCGTGGAGGTCCTCAGCCCCGGCGGGTCCCTGACCGCGCCCGGCGGCGGCCGGCTCGCCGTGCAGGCCCGCTCGGGCGCCGGGGCGACCCTCATCACGCTCACGGCGTCCGGGGCGTCCCCGGTCCGCTGGTCCGCGAGCACCGGCGCCCCGTGGCTGATCCTGAGCCAGGCGTCGGGAACGCTCGCCCCCGGCCGCTCGTTCACGATCCGGGTGTACGTCGACGACGCCCGCGAGCCGGCCGGCCACTGGAGCGCGCGCGTCACGATCGGCCCCACGGGCGCCGTCATCTCCCTCGCGGGGTACGGCGGTTCCCGCCCGACCGGCCGGCCGGACCCGCGCCCGACCGCCACCCGCCCGGGCCCCACGCTGCCGGACCCGACGCCCACGCCGAGCGGCGACGGCGAGCCCACGCCGACCGCGCCCCACGTGGACGCGACCTCGCCGAGGCCGACGCCCACGCCGACGCCGACGGACCCCGCCCCGACGCCCTCCCCGAGCGGTGACCCGGGGCAGGGCTGAAGCCCCGCCTCTCCAGGGGGGCGCGGGGGCTTACCCGCGCGCCCCCGCCCCCGCCCGCGCCCCTGGGGCGAGCCGCTCAGCCCCGGTGCGGACGATCCGCGGGGTGCGGCGGATCCGCGGGGTGCGGCGCGACCAGCGGCAACTGCGAGGCGAGCCGCGCCTCGCACAGCTCCACCAGCCGGTCGTACCCCTCCTTGCCCATCAGCTCGATCAGCTCCGGCCGGTACGACACGTACACGGGCTCGCCCGCCCCGTGCGCCGACGTCGCCGACGTGCACCACCAGTGCAGGTCGTGGCCGCCCGGGCCCCAGCCCCGGCGGTCGTACTCCCCGATCGACACCTGGAGCACCTTCGTGTCGTCCGGCCGCTCGATCCAGTCGTACGTCCGCCGCACCGGCAACTGCCAGCACACGTCCGGCTTGGTCTCCAGCGGCTCCCGGCCCTCCTTGAGCGCCAGGATGTGCAGCGAGCAGCCCGCGCCGCCCGCGAAGCCCGGGCGGTTCTGGAAGACGCACGAGCCGTTGTACGGCCGCGTCTGGCGCTCGCCGTCCTCGTCCACCGCCACCCAGCCCGACTCCCGGCCCACGTCGTGGTGCTGCCAGATGTCGGGCGTCAGCCGCTCCACGAACCCCGCGACCCGCTGCTCGTCCTCCTCGTCGGAGAAGTGCGCCCCGAGCGTGCAGCAGCCGTCGTCGGCGCGGCCCGCCTTGATGCCCTGGCAGCCGCTGCCGAAGACACAGGTCCAGCGGGACGTCAGCCACGTCAGGTCGCAGCGGAAGACCTGCTCCTCGTCGGCCGGGTCAGGGAACTCCACCCAGGCGCGCGCGAAGTCGAGGCCCTTCTCGTCGTCGACGGGCACGGGCGGCACCGCGGCCTGCGCCTTGCGGAGCTTGCGCACGGCCTTGCCGGCGGCACCGCCCTTGCCGCCTTTGCCGCTCTTGCCACCCTTGTCCGGCTTGCCGCCCTTGCCGGGCTCGACGGCGCCGACCTCGGCGTCCTCGGCGTCCTTGCCGCGCTTCTCGGCCCGCTCCGGCCCGCCCCGCGCGGGCGGCGCCGACAGCTCCGAGGGCTCCGGCACCCGCACGGGGGTCGATTTGTCGGACTTCGCCTTTTTCGTCTTTGGCACGTCTCCAGGGTATGCGTGCCCGGGGCCGCCCCGGGACCGGCCGCGGGCGGGGGAGCAGTAGCGTTCCGTACATGAGACTCGGTGTCCTCGACGTGGGTTCGAACACGGTGCATCTGCTGGTGGTGGACGCCCACCCCGGCGCGCGCCCGCTGCCCGCGTACTCCCACAAGGCCGAACTGCGCCTCGCCCAGCTCCTCGACCCGGAGGGCGCGATCGGCCCCGACGGCATCGGCCTGCTCGTCGCCACCGTGCGTGACGCGCTCCAGGCCGCCGAGGACAAGGGCGTCGAGGACCTGCTGCCGTTCGCCACCTCCGCGGTGCGCGAGGCCACCAACGCCGATGAGGTGCTCGCCCGGGTCCGCGCGGACACCGGCGTCGACCTCCAGGTCCTCAGCGGCGCGGAGGAGGCCCGGCTCACCTTCCTCGCCGTGCGCCGCTGGTTCGGCTGGTCCGCGGGCAAGCTGCTCGTCCTCGACATCGGCGGCGGCTCCCTGGAGATCGCGTACGGCATGGACGAGGAGCCCGACGCCGCGGTCAGCCTGCCGCTCGGCGCCGGCCGGCTCACCGCCGCCTGGCTGCCGCAGGACCCGCCGGACCCGGACGACGTACGGGCCCTGCGGCGCCATGTGCGCGCGGAGATCGCGCGCACGGTGGGGGAGTTCAGCCGCCTCGGCAGCCCCGACCACGTCGTGGCGACGTCCAAGACCTTCAAACAGCTCGCCCGGCTCGCCGGAGCGGCCCGTTCCACCGAGGGGCTGTACGTGCAGCGCGAGCTGAAGCGGAAGTCCCTGGAGGACTGGGTGCCGCGGCTCGCCGCGATGTCCACCGGCGAGCGCGCGGAGCTCCCCGGCGTCTCCGAGGGCCGGGCCCGGCAACTCCTCGCGGGCGCCCTGGTCGCCGAGGGCGCCATGGACCTCTTCGGCGTCGAGTCCGTCGAGATCTGCCCCTGGGCCCTGCGCGAAGGCGTCATCCTCCGCCGCCTGGACCACTTGCCCCCGGGCTGACGAAAGCGCCCCCGAAGGCCCGCACCGGGGCTCCCGGGCAGCGCCCCGAAGGCCCGCACCGGGCCTGACGGCAGCGCCCCGAAGGCCCGCACCGGGGCTCACGGAAGCGCCCCGAAGGGGCGCGGGGAACGGCGCGCCCAGCCACGAACAACCCCGCACCCGCCACGGCACGGGTCCCCGACGGCGAAGAGGCACCCACCCCTCCCCCGGGAAGGAGAAGGCGCGGCACCGGGCGGGACGGCACCGGGCAGGGCGACACCGGGCAGGGCGGGCCGGCCCGGGCCGGACACCGCCTCACCGCTACCGCGCAGGGGCCCGTACCCTGTTCCCCGTGGTGGAACCAGTCGTGCGCATCCCGGATGCGAAGGTCGCCCTGTCGACGGCCTCCGTGTACCCGGAGTCGACGGCGACGGCCTTCGAGATCGCCGCGCGCCTCGGGTACGACGGCGTCGAGGTCATGGTCTGGACGGATCCCGTCAGCCAGGACATCGAGGCCCTGCGCCGCCTCAGCGACTACCACCGCATCCCGATCCTCGCGGTGCACGCCCCCTGTCTCCTGATCACCCAGCGCGTCTGGTCCACCGACCCCTGGGTGAAGCTCCAGCGCGCCCGCGCCGCCGCCGAGAAGCTGGACGCCTCGACCGTCGTCGTCCACCCGCCCTTCCGCTGGCAGCGCGGCTACGCCCGCGACTTCGTCCAGGGCATCTGGCGGATGGCGCAGGAGACGGACGTGCGGTTCGCCGTGGAGAACATGTACCCGTGGCGCTACCGCGACCGCGAGATGCTCGCGTACGCCCCCGACTGGGACGTCACCAAGGACGACTACCGCCACTTCACGATAGACCTCAGCCACACCGCCACCGCCCGCACCGACGCCCTGGAGATGGTCGACCGCATGGGCGACCGGCTCGGCCACGTCCACCTCGCCGACGGCAAGGGCTCCGCGAAGGACGAGCACCTCGTGCCCGGCCGCGGCACCCAGCCCTGCGCCCAGCTCCTGGAGCGCCTGGCCGCCACCGGCTACGACGGCCACGTCGTCATCGAGGTCAACACCCGCCGCGCCATGTCCGGCGCCGAGCGCGAGGCCGACCTCGCCGAGGCCCTGGCCTTCACGCGGCTGCACCTGGCGTCGTCGGTGAAGGTGCCGCGCCCGTGACGGGCCGGGCCGCCGCCTCCGCGCCCCGGCGCCGGGGCCGCCCCTCCCGCAGCCAGGCCGAGCAGGGGCCCGCGACCCGCGAGGTGATCCTGGACGCGGCCCGCGAGCAGTTCTCCGCGCACGGCTACGACAAGACCTCCGTACGCTCCATCGCCAAGGCGGCGGGCGTCGACTCGGCCCTCGTGCACCACTACTTCGGCACCAAGGAGCAGGTCTTCGCCGCGGCCGTCGAGGTGGCCTTCGCGCCCGCCCTGGAGGCCCCGGCCGCCGTCGAGGACGGCCCGCCGGAAGGCGTCGGCGAACGGCTGACCCGCTTCATCCTCGGCATCTGGGAGGACCCGGCGACGCGCGCGCCGCTCCTCGCGATCGTCCGCTCGGCGGTCAACAACGAGACCGCCGCCGCCGTCTTCCGCCGCCTCGTCGCCGCCCAGCTCCTGTCCCGTATCGCCCGCACCCTGGACCTGCCCGACGCGGACCTGCGCGCCGAGCTGGCCGCGGCCCAGCTCGTGGGCATCGCCATGCTCCGGTACGTCATCCAGGTCGAGCCGCTGGCCTCGGCGGACCTGGAGGAACTGGTGGCCCGGGTGGCCCCGGTCGTCCAGGGCCACCTGACCGGCTTCCCCGGCACGGGCACGCACACGAGAACCGGAACGGGCACGGGCGTCGACACCGGCACCGGCACGGGCGCGCCGGGCCCCGACCCCACCTAAGGCCCCGGGCTTGCCCCCCGGGGCCTGCCCCCCCCGGGCCTGAGCCCCGGCCCCGCCCGAGCCGCCCGCCCAAGCCGCCCGCCCGAGCCGCCCGCCAGGCCCCGTCCGGCCCGAGACACCCGTCCCGCCATCCGGACACCCTGTCCGGATCTTGGATCATGGGCGTACGCTCGGCGGTATCGACAGCCGTATCTGAAGGAGCGAGCGACGATGCCCGAGCTGAGGTCCCGCACAGTCACCCACGGCCGCAACATGGCGGGCGCCCGCGCCCTGATGCGCGCCTCCGGGGTACCGGGCGCGGACATCGGCCGGAAGCCGATCGTCGCCGTCGCCAACTCCTTCACCGAGTTCGTGCCGGGCCACACCCACCTCGCCCCCGTCGGCCGCATCGTCTCCGAGGCGGTCAAGGCGGCCGGTGCCATCCCGCGCGAGTTCAACACGATCGCGGTCGACGACGGCATCGCGATGGGCCACGGAGGCATGCTCTACAGCCTCCCGTCCCGCGACCTGATCGCCGACTCCGTCGAGTACATGGTCGAGGCCCACTGCGCCGACGCCCTGATCTGCGTCTCCAACTGCGACAAGATCACGCCCGGCATGCTGATGGCCGCCCTGCGCCTGAACATCCCGACGGTCTTCGTCTCCGGCGGCCCCATGGAGGCGGGCAAGGCCACCCTCGTCAACGGCACCGTCCGCAAGCTCGACCTGATCGACGCCATGGTCGACGCGTCGAACGAGAACGTCTCGGACGAGGACATCCTCCGCATCGAGGAGAACGCCTGCCCGACCTGCGGCTCCTGTTCCGGCATGTTCACCGCCAACTCCATGAACTGCCTGACCGAGGCCATCGGCCTGTCGCTGCCGGGCAACGGCTCGGTGCTCGCCACCCACACCGCCCGCAAGGCGCTGTACGAGCGGGCGGGCGCCACGGTCGTCGAGCTGGCCAGGCGCTACTACGAGCAGGACGACGACTCCGTCCTGCCGCGCAACATCGCCACCCACGCCGCGTTCGAGAACGCCATGGCCCTCGACATCGCCATGGGCGGCTCCACCAACACGATCCTGCACCTGCTCGCCGCCGCCCAGGAGGCCGGCGCCGACTACGGCCTCACCGACATCGACGCCGTCTCGCGCCGCGTCCCCTGCCTGGCGAAGGTCGCCCCGAACGTGGCCCCGCAGGGCACGTACTACATGGAGGACGTGCACCGCGCGGGCGGCATCCCCGCGATCCTCGGCGAGCTGTACCGCGGCGGCCTGCTCAACGAGGACGTGCACACCGTCCACTCGACCTCCGTCAAGCAGTGGCTGGACGACTGGGACGCGCGCGGCGGCGCCGCGATCCCCGAGGCCCTGGAGCTGTGGCACGCGGCCCCCGGCTGCAAGCGCTCCGCCGAGGCCTTCTCGCAGTCCGAGCGCTGGGACACCCTCGACACGGACGCCGCGAACGGCTGCATCCGCGACGTCGCCCACGCCTACTCCAGCGACGGCGGCCTCGCGGTCCTCAAGGGGAACCTGGCGGTCGACGGCTGCGTCGTGAAGACGGCGGGCGTCGACGAGTCGATCTGGACGTTCGAGGGCCCGGCCGTCGTCTGCGAGTCGCAGGAGGAGGCCGTCGAGAAGATCCTGAACAAGCAGGTCAAGGAGGGCGACGTCGTCGTCATCCGCTACGAGGGCCCCAAGGGCGGCCCCGGCATGCAGGAGATGCTCTACCCGACCTCGTTCCTCAAGGGCCGCGGCCTCGGCAAGGCCTGCGCCCTGGTCACCGACGGCCGTTTCTCCGGCGGCACCTCGGGCCTGTCCATCGGCCACGCCTCCCCGGAGGCCGCGTCCGGCGGCACCATCGCGCTCGTCGAGGACGGCGACCGCATCCGCATCGACATCCCGGGCCGCTCGATCGAGCTCCTCGTCGACGAGACCGAACTGGCCCGCCGCCGCGAGGCACTGGGCGGTACGTACGCCCCCAAGTCCCGCGAGCGCAAGGTCTCCGCGGCCCTGCGCGCGTACGCCGCGATGGCGACGAGCGCGGACAAGGGCGCGGTGCGGGACGTGTCGCGGCTGGGCTGAGCCCCGGGGCCCGGCGGGCTGCCGAGGCCCGGCCGGGCGCCCGCCGCCGGGGCCGGGCCGAGGGGGCGACTGTCCTGGTTTGTCCTGCAACTGGTGTGGTGCGCGGGCGCGTCTAAGGTGTGACGCACCTGCCACAGGGCGGCCCGCGCCGCCTGTTTCACGTGGAACACGCACACACGGGGGACCACCATGAGCAGCGAAGAACTGACCATGCCCGACGCCATCGACACCCTTGCCGGGACGGACACCACCGCTACGGCCGACGCCGTCGGCACCGCCGACGTCATCGACGTACCTGACGTCATCGACGTACCCGACGTCATCGACGTGGCGGGCGGCGCCGAGCTGACGGTGGAGGCCGCGGTGGCCCGCCGCTACGCGGTCGTCGCCGACGTCAACGTCCGCTCCGGCCCCGGCACCTCGTACGCCAAGGTCGGCCGCCTCAGCGCCGGCGCGCACGTCACCATCAGTTGCCAGAAGCCCGGCGAGACCGTCACCGGCCCCAACGGCACGTCGAAGATATGGGACCGCATCGGCAGCGGCCGGTACGTGTCGGACACGTACGTGCGCACGGGCAGCGACGGGTACGTGGCGCCGCGCTGCTGACCCGCGGCCCCGCGGCCCCGCAGAACGAGGCCGCCGCGGCCCGGGGCTCACCCGGACCGCGGCGGCTTCGCCGTGTTGAAGGCGTACACCAGGTTCCCGGCGCCGGACACGACTGCCACACGACCGGCGAAGGCGACCCGGGGACTCGCGCCCACGTCCGCGCTGCCGTTGGTCCTCGGGTCGGTCGTCCACAGGAGCTTGCCATCGCGCGGCGCCAGCGCGGCGACCCGGCCGCTGGCCGAGCTGAAGTACAGCGCCCCGGGCCCGGCCACCGGCCCCGCCGCGCCCTCCACCCCCGCCTGCCGGGTCCACGCGGGCCTGCCGGTGGTGGCGTCGACCGCGCTGACCTCGCCGTTCTGCTCGGTGAAGTAGACCCTGCCGCCCGCGAGCGCAGGCGCTCCGCCGTACCTCTTCGCCAGCCGCGTCGTGGTCGCCCTGCCGCGCGCCGCGTCCACGCGGACGAGCGCCTCGTACTCGATGACGCCGATCTCGCCCACCCGCTGCTTCGCCAGCACGAGCTGTCCGCCACGCGCGCCGAGCACCTGGAGCGGGCCGGGGACGGCGACGCCCTCGCCGAGCCTGCCCGAGGCGAGGTCGACGCCGAAGACCGTGGCGTGCCGCACCTCGGACTTCGACACCTCCGCGGCCGACCCGCACAGCAGGTACGCCCGGCCGTGCTCGGCGACCGGCGCGCAGTCCAGGCCCGCCGGGAACGGTGTCGTCCACAGCACCTTCCCGGAGCGGGCCGCGCGGGCCTCGACACGGGTGCGGCCCGCGTCGACGCTGAGGACGGTGGACCCGGCAAGCGCGGCGTCGGCGTCGCGGCCCGACAGCGCCAGGGACTGGCTGCCGTACCGGGCGGACCACAGCTCCTCGCCCTTCGCCGTGTCGAGGGCCACCACTTCGCCGGGGCCCGAGTCGTCGGCGGGCAGGCGGTAGCCGAGCACCGTGTCCCTGCCCGCCACCCCGGCCAGGTGCGTGCCCTGCACGGGGATGCCCGGGTGGTGCGCCGTCCACAGCCGACGGCCGTCGGCGATCCGGACGCGGGTGGCGATCACGCCGCCGCCCCCGCAGTACGCCGAGTCGCCGCGCGGCACGCAGCGCAGCTCGTCGGTGATCCTCGACTTGCCCGGCGGTACGTTCTGCCGCCAGGGCCGGAACCCCTGGGGCAGCGGCACCCCGGTCGCCGCGACGGTGTGCCCCCTGCCGTCGGGGCCGCCGTCGGGGGTGCCCCCCGTGGTCTCCGTGCTCGCCCTGAGCACCGCCACGCCGCCCCCGATGGCCGCCACGGCCACGACGGCGGCGAGCACGGGCCGCCACCGCCGGCGCAGCCGCCGCCCCAGACCGCCGGAGGCGCTGGTCGCCCCCGCCGTGTCCCCGGGGCCCGGGGTGCTCGGCGCCCCCGCGGTGCCGTCCGGTGCCGTCGACAGATGGTGCTGCGTGTCGGTGTCCCGCGTCCGGCTCCCGCGGCTCTCGGCGGCCGCCAGCTCCACGGGCAGGTCCCGCAGCCGCACGAGCAGCTCGTCGACCGTGGGCCGGGCGGCCGGGTCCTTGGCGAGGCAGGGCTCGACGGCCGCGCGCAGGGCGCCCGGGACGTCGTCGAGCGCCGGCGCCTCGTGCACGACCTGGTACGCCGTCATGTACGGGCTGTCCGCGTCGAAGGGCCCCTGCCCCGTCGCCGCGTACACCAGCAGCGTCCCGAGCGAGAAGACGTCCGACGACGGCCCGACGCCACGCGGGTTCTGGAGCTGCTCAGGCGACATGAACGGCGGGGTGCCGATGACACGGCCGGTCATCGTGAGCGTCTGCTGGTCGGCGGCGCGGGAGATGCCGAAGTCGATGACGCGCGGCCCCTCGGGCGACAGGACGACGTTGGACGGCTTCAGGTCCCGGTGCACGACGTCCGCGCGGTGGATGTCGCGCAGCGCCTCCGCGAGCCCGATGGCGAGGGACCGCAGCTCGGCGCCGCCGATGGGCCCGCGCCGGGCGATGCGCTGGGCGAGCGTGGCGCCCTCGATGTACGTGGTGGCCATCCACGGGTGCCGCCCCTCGGGGTCGGCGTCGACGACGGCCGCGGTGAACGCGCCGCTGACCCGGCGGGCCGCGGCGACCTCCTGCCGGAAGCGGATGCGGAACTCGTCGTCGTCCGCGAACTGCTGGTGGATCAGCTTGATCGCGATCGGCCGCCCCGACGCGGTCCGCGCGAGGAAGACGGTGCCCATGCCGCCGGAGCCGAGCCGCGACTCGAGCGGATAACCACCGATCTCCTCAGGGTCCCCTGAGCGGAGCGACACCTCTTCCGACCTCCCGGTACCGGCCGTCCCCCGTACGAACCGCCTGTCCGCACAAACTAACCGCCGACGGGGGAGGCGGAGCAAGGCGGGGGAGAAGTACGGCGTGGCTCGCCGCGGCCCGCCTCCCGCCCGGGCCGGGCGATAATCGAGGGCGTGAGCGAAGAACCCCGTACCGCGCGGCCCGAAGGCACCCCGGCCGGGCCCCGGCCCGAGCCCATCCGCTTCTTCGGCACGACGTGGCTGGAGCACACCGACGGCTACGCCGCGCGCCGCGCCGGCGTCGCCCTCGGCGCGCTCGCCGCCGCCGCGGCGGGCTGCCTGGTGCTGCGCTTCGCCTACGAGGGCCTGGAGATCGCGGCCGTCGGCTCCTTCGTGAACATGCTGGTCGTGGTCATGTTCGCGATCTGCAGCGCCATCGCCTTCCGGCGCACGTGGGAGGGGTTCTCCAAGCGGCACGACCCCCAGTCGGTGGCGTCCATGCGCAGCCTCATGACCATCGGCTTCATCGGCTCCCTCCTGGCCTACTTCTTCCGCTCCCTCAAGGAGGCCCCGGGCGAGCGACTGCACCGCGAGGAGTACGAGGCGGCGCTCGAAGCGTACGCACGCCGCACGAAGCGCCGCACCGGCAACCCGTCCGGGCGCAAGCGCCGCAACAAGTAGTCCGCCCCGGCGGGGCCGGGCGCGGGCAATTCAGCCCGTCCGGCGTTTGAGGACGAGGCGCGGAGCGCCAATACGCGCGGAGCGCCAATACGGGGGAAAGGGGCGAAGCCCCAGACGAAAGGCGGGGTCCAGGGGCGGCAGCCTGGTTTCGGGAAGGGGTGCCCGCGCGCGGAGCGCGCTGACGCATGCAGCGGGGCGCCCGCGAAGGCCACGATGGCCCCATGACACCTCACCCCCCAACCGCCTTAGCCCTCTCCTTCGACAACGTCGCGGCCCAGTACGCCGCCGCCCGCCCCGGCTACCCGCCCGAACTGTTCACCACGGTCGAGGAACTGGCAGGCATCCCCCTGGCGGGAGCCGAGGTCGCCGACGTGGGCGCGGGCACCGGCATCGCCACCCGCCTCCTGCGCGACCGCGGCGCCCACGTCGTCGCCGTCGAACCGGGCCCGGAGATGGGCGCCCAACTGCGCGCGGCCCTGCCCGGCACCCCCCTGGTCCGCGGCTCGGGCGACGCCTTGCCGCTGGCCACCGCCTCCGCCGACTACGTCACGTACGCCCAGGCCTTCCACTGGACCACACCGGAACTCTCGGTACCGGAGGCCCTGCGCGTGCTGCGCCCCGGCGGCGCCCTCGCCCTGTGGTGGAACATCCCCGACCCCGACGTCCCCTGGGCCGCCGCCCAGGAGGCCCGCCTGAAGTCCCGCCTGCCCGGCTACCACGCCCACGGCATCTCCGGCGACAGCGCCCGCGTCGTCGCCCGGGTGGCCCCGGACCTCACCCCGGTCCACCGCCGCCTGCACTGGACGCGCCCCGTCCCGCTCGACGTGCACCTGGCCCACCTCGGCAGCCGCTCGTACTTCGCCGCCCTCGGCCCCGACCGCGCCGCCCCCGTCCTCGCCGACGAACGCGCCCACCTCCTCGAACAGTTCCCCGACGCAGTCGTGCCCGAGGCCTACGCCGTGGACGTCACGGTCGTACGCAGCGCCGCCTGAACCCCTGAGCGACCTGGACGGGCCGGAGACCTCCGGCCCGTCCGGCGTATCCGTCCGGCGAATCCGTGCGGCGACCGTCCGGCATATCTGTCCGGCCTATCCGTAGTAGGCCGGCATATCCGTCCGGCGTACGAGGACAGGGCCCTCGCCCGTCCGCGCAAGACCCGAAGGCCCGACACCTTGACGCGACCGCCCTCCCGCACGCAATAATCATCACATGATGAATATCGCCTCCCCCTCCCGGGCCCCGGCCCCCGGAACCACCGCCCCGGCCATCCGCGCCCGGTCCCTCAAGGCGGTCCGCGGCCACCGCACGGTCCTGCGCGGCCTGACCTTCACCGTCCCGCGCGGCCAGATCACCGGCCTCCTCGGCCCCTCGGGCTGCGGCAAGTCCACGCTGATGCGCGCCGTGGTCGGCACCCAGGCCAAGGTCACCGGCACCCTGGACGTCCTCGACCACCCGGCGGGCACGCCCGCCCTGCGCTCCCGCATCGGCTACGTCACCCAGGACCCCTCCGTCTACGACGACCTCACCGTCCGGCAGAACCTGGAGTACTTCGCCGCCGTCCTCTCCCCGGGCCCCGCCGCGGCCGCCCGGCGCCGCGAGGACGTCACCCGGGCCATCGCCGACGTGGACCTGACCGCCCACGCCGACGCCCTCGCGGGCAACCTCTCCGGCGGCCAGCGCAACCGCGTCTCCCTCGCCGTCGCGCTCCTCGGCGCGCCCGAGCTGCTCGTGCTCGACGAACCCACCGTCGGCCTCGACCCCGTGCTCCGCCGCGACCTGTGGGACCTCTTCCACACCATCGCCACCGAGCGCGGCACCACGATCCTCGTCTCCTCCCACGTCATGGACGAGGCGGAGCGCTGCCACCGGCTGCTCCTCATGCGCGCGGGCGAGATCCTCGCCGACGACACCCCGGAAGCGCTGCGGACCCGTACCGGCTCGGCGACCGTCGAGGAGGCGTTCCTCCACCTCGTCGACGCGGCGAACGCCGCGAGCCACCCACAGCCCCGAGAACCCCAGACCCCATGACACCGCCGCCGTGCACCCACAGGCCCCACAGCCCTCACGGTCCACGGCCCTCACAGCCCCCACAGCCCCGACGAGCCCCTTACGGCCCCCAGGACCCCTCCAGCACCTACAGCCCGTCAAACACCCACAGCCACAGTCCCTCCAGCACCTTCAGTCCTCTCAGCCACCACAGCCCCTTCAACCCCACCAGCCCACCCACCTACAGGAGCCCGCGATGAACACCCACGCGCCCCTCGCCACCGCACCCCCCGCGGCCCCGGACGCCCCAGGCCCCCGCTTCACGCCGTTCCTCTTCCGCACCCTCGCCACGGCCGCCCGCGTCCTGCGCCAGCTCCGCCACGACCCCCGCTCCATCGCGCTCCTGGTCCTCGTCCCCTGCGTGATGCTGCTGCTCCTGCGCTACGTCTTCGACGGCAGCCCCCGCACCTTCGACTCCATCGGCGCCTCCCTCCTCGGGATCTTCCCGCTCATCACGATGTTCCTGGTGACCTCCATCGCCACCCTGCGCGAACGCACCTCCGGCACGCTGGAACGCCTCCTCGCCATGCCCCTGGGCAAGGCCGACCTCATCGCGGGCTACGCCCTCGCCTTCGGCGCCCTGGCCGTCGTCCAGTCCGCCCTCGGCACCGGCCTCGCCCTGTGGGGCCTCGGCCTGGACGTCACCGGCTCGGCCTGGCTCCTGCTCCTCGTCGCCCTCTTGGACGCGCTGCTCGGCACCGCCCTCGGCCTGTTCGTCTCGGCCTTCGCCGCGTCCGAGTTCCAGGCCGTCCAGTTCATGCCGGCGGTGATCTTCCCGCAGCTCCTGCTCTGCGGCCTCTTCGCTCCCCGCGACACCATGCAGCCCGTCCTCGACGGCCTCTCCGACGTGCTCCCCATGTCGTACGCCGTCGACGGCATGAACGAGGTGCTGCGCCACCCCGACATCACCGGCGACTTCGTCCGCGACGCCGTGATCGTCGCCGCCTGCGCCGTCCTCGTCCTGGCCCTGGGCGCCGCCACCCTGCGCCGCCGTACGACCTGACACCGCCGGACGACCCGACGGCGCCGCGGCAGGCGTCCGCCCGGCGGACACCCCGCCGCCCCCGCCCGCGCCGATGCGAGGATGGCCCCGAACCACGCACCCCGGGAGGCCCTCGCCCATGAGCCAGACGCGCAAGCCGAGCCAGACCGTCGCGGTCCTCGGCACCGGAAAGATCGGCGAAGCCCTGCTCAGCGGCATGATCCGGGCCGGCTGGGCACCCGCCGACCTGCTGGTCACCACCCGCCGCCAGGAGCGCGCCGACGAGCTCCGCACCCGCTACGGCGTCGAGGCCCTCGGCAACGCCGAGGCCGCCGAGCGCGCCGACACCCTGATCCTCGCCTGCAAGCCGCAGGACATGGCGGGGCTGCTCGACGAACTCGCCCCTCACCTCTCCGCGGACCGCCTGGTCATCAGCGCCGCCGCAGGCATCACCACCTCCTTCATAGAGGAGCGCCTGGCCGCAGGCACCCCCGTCGTCCGCGTCATGCCCAACACCCCCGTCCTCGTCGACGAGGGCATGTCCGTGATCTCCGGCGGCAGCCACGCCACCGCCGGAGACCTGGCGCACGCCGAGGAGATCTTCGGCGCCGTCGGCAAGACCCTCCGCGTCCCCGAGACCCAGCAGGACGCCTGCACGGCCCTGTCCGGCTCCGGACCGGCGTACTTCTACTTCCTGGTCGAAGCCATGACCGACGCGGGCATCCTCCTGGGCCTGCCCCGGGACAAGGCCCACGACCTCATCGTCCAGGCCGCGATCGGCGCCGCGGTGATGCTCCGCGACAGCGGCGAGCACCCGGTGAAGCTCCGCGAGAACGTCACCTCCCCCGCGGGCACCACCATCAACGCCATCCGCGAACTGGAGAACCACGGCGTACGCGCCGCCCTCATCGCCGCCCTGGAGGCCGCCCGCGACCGCAGCCGCGAGCTGGCCTCCGGCAGCAGCTAGCCCCGCGCGCCGCCCGCCGGCCCCTCGGCCGCGGGCGGCAGCAGCCCGATCGCCCGGTAGGCGGCGTCGACGGTCGGCCGCGCCATGCCCCTGGCCCGCTCGGCCCCGGCCCGCAACACCTCCTCCACATAAACGGAATCCGCAACCAGTTCCTTGTGCCGCTCCCGCACGGGCCGCAGGACCTCCACCACCGCCTCCGCGGTGTCCTTCTTCAACGCCCCGTACGACTCGTATACACCGCTCAGCTCCTCCGGGTTCCCACCTTCGCAGGCGGCCAGGATCTCCAGCAGGTTCGCGACCCCCGGCCGGGCCTCGCGGTCGTACACCACCTCGCTGCCGCTGTCCGTCACGGCCCGCATGACCTTCTTCCGCACCACGTCCGGCTCGTCGAGGAGGTAGACGATGCCCGCACCGGACTCGTGCGACTTGCCCATCTTCGACGTCGGGTCCTGCAGGTCCATGACCCGCGCCGCCACCTCGGGCCGCGTCGCCCGCGGCACCGCGAACGTGTGCCCGTACCGCTGGTTGAACCGCACCGCCAGGTCCCGCGTCAGCTCGACGTGCTGCGTCTGGTCCTCACCGACCGGCACCTCGTCCGCCCCGTACGCGAGGATGTCCGCCGCCATCAGCACGGGATACGTCAGCAGCGACAGCCGCACGCTCCCGCCCCGCGCCCGCTCCAGCGCCGACTTCTCCTTGTACTGGATCATCCGCCGCATCTCGCCGTCGGTCGCGACGCACTCCAGCAGGTACGACAGGCGCGCGTGCTCGTCCACGTGACTCTGTACGAAGACGGTGCACCGCTCGGGATCGAGCCCCGAGGCCAGCAGCAGCGTCGCGGCCTGCCTGCTGAGCCTGCGCACCCGCGCCGGATCGTGCTCCACGGTCAGGGCGTGCAGGTCGACCACGCAGAACAGGGCGTCGGCCCGGTGCTGGTCCACCTCTGCCCAGCCCCGGACGGCCCCCAGGTAGTTGCCCAGCGTCAGGTGCCCGGTCGGCTTGACCCCACTGAAGATCCGCGTCATGACTGCTCTCCACCTCCAGAACGGGGCCGCCGTCCCGGCTGCCGGGCTCAGGTCCTCCGGAGGGAGATACGCGAACGGCCGCCGAGGCGGCGGCCGTTGAGTACACGCGTGAGTACGGCCGCCGTCAGGCGGCCCACCACAGTTGGATGCACGCGTGTGTCGTCACGCCCCCACCGTAGCGCCCCAAGGCCCGGAGTTGACACCCCTGGAGCCGGTACGTAGTGTTCTCCGAGTTGCCCGACGTGAGCGCCGACTCTGGTCGGTCCCCGGGCGGCCATTCCGCAAGAACCACTCAAACGATCGATGCACGGCTTCTTCGTGTTCGCGAGGACTCCGACGTCGTCTCGTTTCCGTGCGCTTTTGCGAAATGAGGAAGCCGGTGTCCGCGAGGACAACCCCGATTAGCTCGGGAGCCGGGAATCCGCTAAAGTCTCACTCGTCGGAACGGCCCAACAGCCGCGAGGACAAACCCGGTTGACTGGGAATCAGGCCCGAAAGGATCTGATAGAGTCAA
>NZ_BNBT01000176.1 GCF_014656095.1 Streptomyces longispororuber | reverse complement strand
CGTGCCGCCCGCCGCAGACGCTGCGGCGGCTGCTGCCGCAGGCCCTCGTCGTCGCCTTCCTCGCGGGCGGCACCTCCGCCTTCGTCGCCAACGACAAGGCCGTCCAGCTCAGCGTCGACGGCAAGTCCCGCACCCTGCACACCTTCGCGGACGACGTCGGCGAGCTGCTCGCCGACGAGGGCGTGGACGTCGGTGCGCACGACATCGTGGCGCCCACCTCCGACACCGTGCTCGCCAGCGGCGACGAGATCGCCGTCCGCTACGGCCGCCCGGTGCAACTGACCCTCGACGGACAGCGCCGCCAGGTGTGGACCACGGCCCGCACCGTCGACGGCGCCCTGCGCCAGCTCGGCGTGCGCGCCGAGGGCGCCTACCTCTCCGCATCGCGCAGCAAGCGCATCGCCCGCGAGGGCCTCGACCTCGACGTCCGCACCGAACGCACCGTGACCGTCATGGCCGACGGGCGCGCCCGCACCCTCCGGACGAACGCCGCGACCGTGCGCGAGGCCGTGGAGGAGTCCGGGGTCACCCTGCGCGGCTCCGACACCACCTCCGTGCCGCCCGACAGCTTCCCGCGCGACGGGCAGACCGTCACGGTCATGCGGATCTCCGGCCGCAAGGAGGTGCGCGAGGAGGTGCTGCCGTTCACCGTCCAGAAGGTGGAGGACTCGTCGCTGCCGCGCGGCACGGAGGTCGTCATCCAGCCCGGACGGGAGGGCGCCCGGCGGATCACGTACGCGGTGCGCACCGTCAACGGCGTCCGGCAGAAGCCCCGCCGCCTGCGGAGCGAGGTGGTGCGCGAGCCGCAGACGCGCATCGTGAAGGTCGGCACGAAGGCCCCGCCCAAGGCCGTCACCGGCGCCGACGGACTCAACTGGGGGGCGCTGGCGGCGTGCGAGTCCGGGGGGCGGCCGAACGCCGTGGACCCCTCGGGCACGTACGGAGGGCTCTACCAGTTCGACACCCGCACCTGGCAGGGGCTCGGCGGCTCCGGGCGCCCCCAGGACGCCCCGGCGGCGGAACAGACCCAGCGCGCGAAGAAGCTCTACGTCCAGCGGGGCGCCAGCCCCTGGCCCCACTGCGGAGCCCGCCTCCGCGGCTAGGCGCGCTGCGGCCGCGGGATTTTTTTCCCACCCCCCCCACCCGTGACACCCCGCCTCCCAGCCCGGCCCCGACGCAGAGCGCTTCCCCACCGTCGTCACCCTCTCCGCCGGGGCCGAGGCCCAGCCCCGGCGGGGCAAGCGGCAGGGGGAGCCGGCGCCGCCCCGTACCCTGGGGCGGTGAGTAGCACCGAGCACGGCGCCCTCCTGGGCCCCGCCGACATCCGCGAGCTGGCCGCGACCCTCGGCGTCCGCCCGACCAAGCAGCGCGGCCAGAACTTCGTCATCGACGCGAACACCGTCCGCCGCATCGTCCGCACCGCGGAGGTCCGCCCCGACGACGTCGTGGTCGAGGTCGGCCCGGGCCTCGGCTCGCTGACCCTGGCGCTCCTGGAGACGGCCGCGCACGTCACCGCCGTGGAGATCGACGACGTCCTCGCCGCCGCCCTGCCGGCGACCATCGCCGCCCGGCTGCCGGAGAAGAAGGACGCGTTCGCCCTCGTCCACAGCGACGCCATGCTGGTGCGCGAGCTGCCGGGCCCGGCCCCGACGGCCCTCGTCGCGAACCTCCCGTACAACGTCGCCGTGCCGGTCCTGCTGCACATGCTCGACACCTTCCCCTCCGTCGAGCGCACGCTCGTGATGGTGCAGGCCGAGGTCGCCGACCGCCTCGCCGCCGCCCCGGGCTCGAAGGTGTACGGCGTGCCGTCGGTGAAGGCGAACTGGTACGCCGAGGTCAAGCGCGCGGGGGCCATCGGCCGCAACGTCTTCTGGCCCGCGCCGAACGTCGACTCGGGCCTCGTCTCGCTCGTACGGCGGACCGAGCCCGTGCAGACCTCCGCCTCCAAGCGGGAGGTGTTCGCCGTCGTGGACGCGGCCTTCGCCCAGCGCCGCAAGACGCTGCGCGCCGCCCTCGCCGGGTGGGCGGGCTCCGCCGCCGCGGCCGAGGCGGCCCTCGTCGCCGCGGGTGTCTCCCCGCAGGCGCGCGGCGAGTCCCTGACGGTCGAGGAGTTCGCGCGGATCGCCGAGCACAAGGGAGCCGCGCGGTGAGCGTCACCGTACGGGTGCCCGCGAAGGTCAACGTCCAGCTCGCCGTGGGCCCGGCCCGGCCCGACGGCTTCCACGACCTCGCCAACGTCTTCCTCGCCGTCGGCCTCTACGACGAGGTCACGGCGACGCCCGCCGACGAGCTGCGGATCACCTGCTCGGGCCCGGACGCCGCCCAGGTCCCCCTGGACCGTACGAACCTCGCGGCGCGCGCCGCGCTCGCCCTCGCCGAGCGGTACGGCCGCCCCGCCGACGTGCACCTGCACATCGCCAAGGACATCCCCGTCGCGGGCGGCATGGCGGGCGGCAGCGCGGACGGCGCGGGCGCCCTGCTGGCCTGCGACGCGCTGTGGGAGACCGGGGCGTCCCGGGACGAGCTGCTGGACATCTGCGCCGAGCTGGGCAGCGACGTGCCGTTCAGCCTGGTCGGCGGGGCCGCGCTCGGCACCGGGCGCGGCGAGAAGCTCCAGGAGCTGGAGGTGGGCGGCGCCTTCCACTGGGTCTTCGCCGTCGCCGACGGCGGGCTCTCCACCCCGGCCGTCTACCGCGAGTTCGACCGCCTCACCCCGGACGCCCCCGCCCCCGGGGCCTCCCCGGCCCTGCTCGACGCCCTGCGCGCGGGCGACGCCGCGGCCCTGGCCGGAGCCGTCTCCAACGACCTCCAGCCCGCCGCGCTCTCCCTCTTCCCGGCCCTCGCCGACACCCTGAAGGCGGGCACGGCGGCGGGCGCCCTCGCGGCCCTGGTCTCCGGCTCGGGCCCGACGACGGCGTTCCTGACCGAGGACGCGGAGGCCGCCGAGCGCGTCGCGGCCGCCCTGCGCGCCTCGGGGACCTGCCGTGCGGCGCGGGTGGCGTCCGCGCCTGCGCAGGGCGCGACGGTCGTCCGAGCCGCCCTACCGCCGGTGGAGTGAGGTCAGGTCGATGTCGATGTCGAACGGCGCCCGCAGCTTGAGCCGGTCGCGGTGGATGCCACTGCACGTGTACGTGTGGGTGACCGGGTCGAGTTCATAGACGCGGACGACCGGGTGGTCGTCCTTGCCCTCCATCTCGGCGAGCCAGAAGTGCTTGATCCCCCCTTCCGCGTACCTGTGGGGCTTGGTGTTGTGGTCCCGGGCCTCGGAGTCGGGCGAGACGACCTCGACGGCGAGCAGGACGTCGGCGACCTCGAACGACGTCTGCCGGAGACTGCGGACGGCCTCCTTGCGGACGACGAGCACGTCCGGCTCCGGGCCGTTCTTGCGGTCTATGACAACGGTCATCTCACTGAAGACCTCGAACTCCGAGGGCACGCTCGCGAGCAGTCCGTTCGTCAGCAAACGGATCATGAGATTGTGGAAGACACGCTGCGGTGTCACGAAGACCAGGCTCCCGTCGATCACCTGGGTGTGCGGCGGGAGGTCTGGCAGGGTGTGCAGGTCGTCCACGGTCCAGCCGTCGATCGGCGGCAGCACCCACCGGGTGTGCGGCTCGGACGCGGCCTCGGAGATCGGTTCGGCGGTCATGGTGGTTCCTCCCATGCGCGGGATTCTTCGGCCTGCCCCTCCACGGTAGCGACCCGTTCCGGATCGCGTCATCACATCGAGTGACTGTTCGACCTCGCGCCGTCCGGGCCGGTCCACGCCCTACTCTTGAAGGCTGATCGACCCCCGCGTCAGGAGTGAAATGGCCGTCAACCTGGTCAATGTCGAAAACGTCAGCAAGGTGTACGGCACCCGTGCCCTGCTCGACGGCGTCTCGCTCGGCGTGTCCGAGGGGGACAGGATCGGCGTCGTCGGGCGCAACGGCGACGGCAAGACGACCCTCATCCGGATGCTGGCCAGGCTGGAGGAGGCCGACACCGGCCGCGTCACGCACAGCGGCGGGCTGCGGCTCGGCGTGCTCACGCAGCACGACTCGCTCGACCCCGAGGCCACCGTCCGGCACGAGGTCATCGGCGACCTCGCGGACCACGAGTGGGCCGGCAACGCCAAGATCCGCGACGTGCTGACCGGGCTGTTCGGCGGGCTCGACCTGCCCGGCTTCCCGCAGGGCCTGGACACCGTCATCGGGCCGCTGTCCGGCGGCGAGCGCCGCCGCATCGCGCTCGCCAAGCTGCTCATCGCCGAGCAGGACCTGATCGTGCTCGACGAGCCCACCAACCACCTCGACGTGGAGGGCATCTCCTGGCTCGCCCGGCACCTGCGCGAGCGCCGCTCGGCGCTGGTGTGCGTCACCCACGACCGCTGGTTCCTGGACCAGGTGTGCACCCGTATGTGGGACGTCCAGCGCGGCACCGTCCACGAGTACGAGGGCGGCTACTCCGACTACGTCTTCGCGCGGGCCGAGCGCGAGCGCATCGCCGCCACCGAGGAGGCCAAGCGGCAGAACCTCGTCCGCAAGGAGCTGGCGTGGCTGCGCCGCGGCGCCCCGGCCCGGACGTCCAAGCCGCGGTTCCGCGTCGAGGCCGCCAACGAGCTGATCGCGGACGTGCCGCCGCCGAGGGACACCAGCGAGCTGATGAAGTTCGCCACCACCCGGCTCGGCAAGACCGTCTTCGACCTGGAGGACGTGTCCGTCCAGGCCGGGCCCAAGCTGCTGCTCAAGCACCTGACGTGGCAGCTCGGCCCCGGCGACCGCATCGGCCTGGTCGGCGTGAACGGCGCGGGCAAGACCTCGCTGCTGAAGGCGCTCGCGGACGCGGCCCGCTCGGGGGGCGAGGTCCAGCCCGTGGCGGGGCGGATCGCGGTGGGCAGGACCGTGAAGCTCGCCTACCTCTCCCAGGAGGTCGCCGAGCTCGACCCGGCGACGCGCGTCCTGGAGGCCGTGCAGCAGGTGCGCGAGCGCGTCGACCTCGGCAAGGGCCGCGAGATGACCGCGGGCCAGCTCTGCGAGACCTTCGGCTTCGGCAAGGAGAAGCAGTGGACGCCCGTCGGTGACCTCTCCGGCGGCGAGCGGCGCAGGCTCCAGTTGCTGCGGCTGCTGATGGACGAGCCGAACGTCCTCTTCCTCGACGAGCCCACCAACGACCTCGACATCGAGACCCTGACCCAGCTCGAGGACCTCCTCGACGGCTGGCCCGGCTCGATGATCGTGATCTCGCACGACCGGTTCTTCGTCGAGCGCACCACGGACCGCGTGTACGCGCTCCTCGGCGACGCCACGATGCGCATGCTGCCGCGCGGCATCGACGAGTACCTGGAGCGCAGGCAGCGCATGGCCGAGGCGGCGGTCCCGGCCCCGGCGTCCGCGGGCCGGCCGTCCGAGGACAAGTCCGGGAACGCGGCGGTCTCCGCCGCCGACGCCCGCGCCGCGAAGAAGGAACTGCAGAAGATCGAGCGGCAACTGGACAAGATCTCGGCCAAGGAGAGCACCCTCCACGCGCAGATCGCCGATAACGCCACAGACTTCGAGAAGGTGGCGAAACTGGACGCCGAATTGCGTCAACTCGTGGACGAGCGTGAAGAGTTGGAGATGCGCTGGCTGGAGCTCGCGGAGAACGCGTGAGCATCGCGTAACAGACGCATCACGGGCCGGTCCTCCCTTGGGAACAGGGTCAGGACCGGTTCCCGCCATGGCTGGATCAGAGTGATAGAAAGGTCGGCCTGAGCACCACTTGGCGTGCCGAAAAATCAGTGAAGGGGGAAGCGCTGATGACTCAGCCGCCCAACCAGCCGCCCCACGGCGGCTTCGGAGCTCCGCAGCAGCCACAGCCACCGCAGGACCCGCGCCAGGCCGGCATACCCCAGCCGCCGCCTCCCGCGGGCCCGCCGCAGTCGCCTCCCCCCGCCCCGCAGCCCGGCTACGGCTACCCGCAGGACCAACCGCCCGCCCAGGCGGGCCCCTACGGCTACCCGCAGCAGCCCGGCCCGTACGGCCAGCCCGCCCAGCCCGGCCCCTACGGCCAGCCGACCCAGCCCGGCCCCTACCAGGCCCCGCAGCCCGGCCCGTACGGTCAGCCCACGCAGCCGGGCGGCTACGGCTTCCCGCAGCAGGCGCCGGGCGGCCCGGCCCTGCCGCCGCCCGGCGGTGGCGGTGGCAAGAGCCCCTTCAAGGGCAAGCCCGCGGTGATCGTCGCGGCGGCCGTGGCCGCGCTCCTCGTCGCGGGCGGCGCGGTCTTCGCGCTGACCGGCGGTGACGACGACGAGAAGGAGCCCGCGGCCAAGGAGAAGGACCCCAAGCCCACCACGTCCGCCCCGGTCAACCCGGGCGACGGCAGCGGCGACGGCCACGAGGGCAAGGAGGACCTCAACGAGGGCCGCCAGGCCGGCGAGTCCAAGGTCCTCTGGTACAAGGAGGCCCCCAAGGCCCCCGGCAAGGGCGCCGACGCCCCCGGCATGTGGATCAAGGACGGCGTCGCCGTCAAGGCCGTCTACAAGGAAGTCCTCGGCTACGACGTCGAGACGGGCAAGCCCGCCTGGCCCGCCCCGGTCGAGCTGCCGTACGACATCTGCGCGGCCTCCCGGCAGATCAGCGAGGACGGCAAGGTCGTCATCGCGTACAAGGGCGGCACCAAGAGCGGCGCCAAGTGCGACCAGCTCCAGGTCATCGACCTGAAGACGGGCAAGAAGGGGTGGAAGAAGCAGATCAAGGAGGAAGGTCTCTTCGACTCCACCCTCAGCATCGAGCTGACCATCACCGGCGACACCCTGATGGTCGCCCGCTCGCAGTCCGGCACCGCGTACAGCATGAGCGACGGCGAGCAGATGTTCGTCTCGCGGAAGAAGGACGAGGGCACCTGCTTCCCGTCCGGCTTCACCGGCGGCGACCGCATGCTGCGGGCGCTGTCCTGCGGGGCGTCCACGCCCACCGAGCACGACGAGGTCGAGGAGCTGGACCCGAAGACCGGCAAGGTCAAGTGGACCAAGAAGTTCCCCAAGGGCTGGCGCCTGGACAAGGTGTACTCCACCAGCCCGGCCGTCCTCTACCTCACCAACGAGGACAAGAAGCAGTGGAACATCACCACGCTCAAGCCGGGCAGCTCCGCCACCCGCTCCGAGGTCCGCGTCAACGAGGACTTCGCGCCTGAGTGCGGCTGGGGCGGCATCATGGTCCGCGACCTCCAGGGCTGCACGGGCGCCGTCGCCGACGACTCGTACCTCTACCTGCCGACCAAGAAGACGACCGGCGCCAACGAGATCGTCGCGATCAGCCTCGCCACCGGCAAGGCGGCCTGGCGCGAGAAGTCGCCGACGGACACCTCGATGATGCCCATGAAGACGCAGGACGGGCAGCTCATCGCGTACGTCGCGCCGTCCTACGACAGCGGCGGCCGCGTCGTCTCCCTCGCGGCGAGCGGCTCGCACACGCCCAAGACCCTGCTGCGGAACCCCGCGGGGACGGCGAAGATCGAGAACGGCTTCTTCTCCAAGGCGATCGACTACGTGGACGGGCGCTTCTACCTCTCCACGACGCGCCTGTCCGGCAGCGCGCAGGGCCGCGAGAAGCTGATGCTGGCCTACGGCGAGTGACCCGCCCCACCGACTGATTCCCCCCTCTCCGTCCCCAAGGAAAGAGTCATGACACAGCCGCCTCAGCCGCCCAACGAGCCCCCGCAGGGCGGGTTCGGCGCTCCGCAGGACCCCCCGCAGGGCGGTTTCGGCGCCCCCCAGGGACAGCCGGGCCAGCAGCAAGGTTTCGGCAAGGCCCCGGAGCCGGGCTACGGCTACCCCCAGGCGCCGCAGCCGCCCCAGGCGCCGCCCGCCGCGCCGGGGACCCCGCCCCCGCCGCAGACACCCCCGCCCGCCGCGCCGCCCCAGGCGCCGCCCGCCGCGCCCGCGTACGGGCAGCCCGCCGCCCCGGCGTACGGCCAGCCCGCCACGCCCGCCTACGGCCAGCAGCCGGCCTACGGGCAGCCGCCCGGCTACGGCTACCCGACCCAGCCCGCCGGCCAGCAGCAGTACGGCTATCCGCAGCCGCCCACCATGCCGATGCAGCCGCAGCCGGGCACCCCCGGCGGTCCTGGCGGCAACGGCGGCAAGAAGAAGCAGACGACGATCATCGTGGCGGCGGTCGCCGCGATCGCGCTGATCGTCGGCGGCGGCGTCATCTACGCGGCCACGCAGAAGGGCGACGACGACAAGAAGACCACCGCCGACAAGGGCGGCGGCAAGGACGGCAAGGGCGGCGAGAAGAAGGACCTGCCCTCCGGCGGCCCCGCCAAGGAGAAGGTGCCGGCGAGCACCAGCGCCAAGGTGGCCTTCCAGGTCCCGGCACCGGCCGTGCCCAAGGACGACGTGTGGAGCGTCGGCGGCTCCTGGCTGACCGACGACGTGGCCGTCAAGTCCGGTTACCAGGGCAAGGACAAGGACCACGCCCTGATCGCGTACGACCCCGCCTCCGGCAAGGAGAAGTGGTCGATCCCGCTCACCGGCGAGACCTGCGCGGTCTCCAAGGAGATCACCGAGGACGGCGTCGCGGCCGTCGTCGCCAAGGAGGCCAAGGCCACCAAGGCGAACAAGTACCCGGACTGCACGCAGGTCTCCGCGGTCGACCTGAAGTCCGGCAAGAAGCTGTGGACCAAGGACGTCGCCAACAGCGGCATGAAGGTGGAGTTCGAGGAGATCACCATCTCCGGCACCACCATCGCCGCGGGCTCCGGCACCGGCGGCACCGGCGCCGCCTGGGACATGTCCGGCAAGCTCCTGTGGAAGCCGAAGGTCGGTGACACCTGCAAGGACGTCGGCTACGCGGGTGGCGACCAGCTCGTCGCCGTCCGCAAGTGCGGCACCTACGGCGACGAGAAGCTCAAGATCCAGCTCCTCGACCCCAAGACGGGCGACGACAAGTGGAGCTACGCGCTGGCCGCGGGCATCGACAACGCCAAGATCATCTCGACCAACCCGGTCGTGTTCGGCCAGGACACCGAGGAGATCACCGCGAGCGGCGCCACGGACGTCTTCTCCCTCAGCAACAACGGCAAGCTGCGCGCCCGTATCAAGCTGGAGGACGGCAAGTACGCCCACGACTGCGACGTCAACAAGGTCTATAGCTGCAAGGCGATCGCCGTCGGCAACGACAAGCTGTACGTGCCCACGCGCCAGCACGACGCGGGCGGTTCGGGCTACGGCTTCACCAACGAGATCATCGGCTTCTCGCTCGCCACGGGCAAGACCACCGGTGACCGCGCGGACGCGGGCGACGACGGCGAGATGTTCCCGCTGCGCATGGACGGCGGCAACGTCCTCGCCTACAAGGGCGGCGGCTACAACAAGGGCGCCAAGGTCGTCTCGCTGGACGGCAAGACCATGAAGGAGACCACGCTCCTGCAGACGCCCGCGACCGAGTCGGTCTCCAGCGCCATCAGCGGCATGGTCCCCAAGTCCAACGAAGTCCTGTACACCGACGGCAACTTGTTCATGGGCAAGGAGCTGATCAGCAAGCCGTACTCCAAGGACGACAAGGAGTACATCGCGCTGGGCTTCACCACGGAGTGACCCGCGCACCGGCCCGCCCCCGGGCGGGCGCGCGACGGCCCCGGACCGCACGGTCCGGGGCCGTTCCCGTCCGTAGCGGCCGTCCGTTCCCGCCTCCGTGGCCGTTCACTCTCCGTACTCCCGTGCAGGCGCTACCCCAAAGGCAGTGATTTCGGCATCCAGGGCTACTTCTGGACGGTAGGGGCAGCGCGACGTCGAACAAGCGTGTAGCTTCCGGGGGATGAAGGGCCGGGGCCCCGGGTCCGTGGGGGGATCAGTGGGGGAATCCGTGGGGGACATTGGGGGGTTGCTCGATGGGTGTGCGGCTCATGGTGGTCGACGACCACCGACTGCTCGCCGAGGCGCTCGCCTCGGCGCTCAAGCTGCGCGGGCACCGGGTGCTGGCCGCGGCCGCGCCCGCCGCGGGCGCGGCGGAGCTGGTGATCAGCAGGGCCCCCGAAGTGTGCCTGCTCGGTACGGCGACGCCCGCCGAGCCCGGCATGTTCGACCCCGTGGTGCGCATCAAGCGTGAGCGGCCGCAGGTCGCCGTGGTCGTCCTCGGGCCGGTGCCGTCGCCGCGGGGCATCGCGGCGGCGTTCGCCTCCGGCGCGTCCGGGTACGTACGGCACGACGAGCGCATCGAAGGAGTCGAGCGCGCCATCATGAAGGCGCGCGCCGGTGAGGCCGCCGTCGCGCCTCAATTGCTTCAAGGCGCCTTCAGCGAGCTGCTCAACCCCGCCGCGCAGCCGGACGACGAGGGGCAGCGGCTGCTGCAGATGCTCACGCCGCGTGAGGTCGAGGTGCTCGTGCGGGTGGCGGACGGGGAGGACACGCGGCTCATCGCCGCCGGGATGGGGATCGCGCCCAGTACGGCGCGGACGCATGTGCAGCGGGTGCTGATGAAGCTCGGGGTGGGGTCGCGGTTGGAGGCCGCGGCGCTCGCCGCCCGCACGGGTCTCCTGGAACGCGCCGAGCGCCCCCCGGCCTCCGGCCAGGTCAACAACTCGGGCCAGGCGTAGGCCCGGGCACACCAAGGGGCTCCGCCCCCTGGACCCCCTGTCGGCGCTCCGCGCCTCGTCCTCAAACGCCGGACGGGCTGGAACTATCCGCCGAGCGCGGCTGAGATCTTCAGCCGCGGTCGTGCTGGAACGTCTCCATCGCGGTCGTGACCAAGTCTCTCCGTCGCGGCCGCGACGGAGTCTTTCCGCCGTGGCGCCGCTGGAAGGTCTCCGCCGTGGCCGCGACCCGGTCTCTTCGCGGCGGCCCCGCTGGAGATCTTCAGCCCGTCCGGCGTTTGAGGACGAGCGCGTCAGCGCGATTTCTGGGGTCCAGGGGGCGGAGCCCCCTGGTTTGGGGAAAGGGGCGGGTCTGGGGCGCCCCGCGAAGGTCAGTCGGTGGGCGGGGGCGGTGCCGCCGGGCGGAGCCGGAGCCAGATGAGGAAGAAGAGGCCGAGGGCGAGCATGCCCAGGCCGGTCCAGAGGTTGATGTTGATGCCCTCGGCCTTGTCGAGGTCCGCGTCGGACGCGGTGATTCCGGCGATCGTCACGAGCACGCCGTACACGACGAACAGCCCGCCGATGATGCGCCGGATGTCGAACAGCCGCGCCGCCGTCGCGGACTTCCGCTCCAGCTCGGACACTTCCTTCTGCAGGTCGGACATGGTGGTGGAGCCTCCAGGGATCGGGGTCGGGGTCGGAGCCGGGATCGGGGTGGACGCGGTCAGAACGAGTACGGGACGTAGCACGCGGCGGCCAGCACCACCGCGCCCCAGCCGAGCAGCGCGGGCCTGCGGTACCAGGCGGAGTCGCCCGCCTCGACCCCGTCGTCGGCCTCCAGGCCCGGGGAGGCGGTGCCGTACACCAGGCCGGCCAGCTCGGCCTCCGGCTTGGGCGCGGTGAAGAGGGTGACCACCACCATCACCACCGCCCCGGCGACGAAGCCGACGATCGCGGAGACGAAGTTGGCGCCCTGGTCGGTGGGGATGTCGACGACGCCCTGCTTGTAGACCCAGAAGTAGTTGACCATCGCGGCCGTGGTGCCCGCGACGAGCCCCCACACCCCGGACTTCATCGAGGCCCGCTTCCAGAACATGCCGATGACGAAGACCACGAACATCGGGACGTTGAAGAAGGAGAACAGGGTCTGGAGGTAGCCCATGATGTTCGAGAAGGACGACGCGATGAACGCGGTGCCGATCGAGGCGAGCACACCGATCGCGGTGATGAGCCGCCCGAACCGCAAGTAGTAGGTGTCGTCCCGGCCCTTGACCGCGTACCGCGCCCAGATGTCGTACGTGAAGACGGTGTTGAAGGACGACACGTTCGCCGCCATGCCCGCCATGAAGGCGGCGAGCAGGCCGGTGACGGCGATGCCGAGCACGCCGTTGGGCAGCAGCTCCTGCATCAGGTAGGGGATCGCGTCGTTGTAGGTGAGGTCCGAGCCCGCGGTGCCGATCTTCGGGACGAGGGCCGCCGCCACCAGGCCGGGGAGCATCACCAGGAAGACGATGAAGATCTTCGGGAAGGCGGCGATGAGCGGGGTGCGCTGCGCCGCGCTCAGGTTCTTCGCGGACAGGGCCCGCTGCACCTCGGCGAAGTTGGTGGTCCAGTAGCCGAAGGAGAGGACGAAGCCGAGGCCGAGGACGATGGTCAGCCAGTTGGCACCGAGCGGGTTGGCGTCGCCGATGCCGGTGCCGCCCCAGGCGGTGAGGAAGTCGTCGCCGTGCCGCTGCTCCAGGTTGCCGCTGAGGCCGTCCCAGCCGCCGACCTTCTTCATGCCGATGACGCAGATCGGGATGAGCGCGGCGAGGATCACGAAGAACTGGAGCACCTCGTTGTAGATCGCCGAGGAGAGCCCGCCGATGGTGATGTACGCGAGCACGAACAGCCCGGCGACCACGATCGCCACCCACTGCGGCCAGCCGAGCAGCGCCTCCACCACGATCGACAGGGCGTACAGGTTGACGCCCGCGATGAGGATCGCGGCGAAGGCGAACAGCGCCGAGCTGAGCAGGTGCGCGGAGGCGTCGAAGCGCTGGAGCAGGAACTCCGGCACGGAGCGCACCTTCGAGCGGTAGTAGAAGGGCATCATGACCAGGCCCAGGAAGACCATGGCGGGGATGGCGCCGATCCAGTACCAGTGCACGACGGCGACGCCGTACTGGGCGCCGGTCGCCGCCATGCCGAGGATCTCGGTGGCGCCGAGGTTCGCGGCGACGAAGGCGAGGCCGGTCACCCACGCGGGCAGCGAGCGGCCCGAGAGGAAGAAGTCGAGGCTGGTCCTCACGGAGCGGCGGGCGGCGAACCCGATGCCGAGGACGACCACGAAGTAGAGGGCGAGGATGGCGTAGTCGAGGCCGTTGGTGGGCAGCCGGAGCCCCTCGGCCAGGGTGTGCGTGGATGCCTGCATGAAGTACTCGCTTCGTCGCGCGAACGGAACAGCCCGGAACCTACGTCGCACGCTTCGATTAGTGAACACTTCTGTTGATGTTCTTTGTTTGATTGTGATCGGGCGGTGCCGGGAGAGGGCCCGCGGTCGCGGAGATCGACGGGTGGCGCCCGGGTCGGCGGCGCCCGGGGGTGGCCATTGACGAGTGTGTTGAATTGTGGTTTGTTGTGTTCGGTTCTGTTGGTGGTCGGGATGAGGAGCCCCCACGTGAAGAAGACCTCGACGCACCTCGCCGACGGTCGCGAGCTCATTTACTACGACCTGCGCGACGACACCGTGCGCACCGCCCCCGACCGGCGCCCCCTCGACGCCGTCGCCACCACCGCCGAGATCCGCCGGGACCCCCTCCTCGGCGACAGCGTCGCCATCGCCTCGCACCGCCAGGGCCGCACCTACCACCCGCCGGCCGACCAGTGCCCCCTGTGCCCCTCCACGCCCGCGCGGCCCACGGAGATCCCCGACACCTCGTACGACGTCGTGGTCTTCGAGAACCGCTTCCCGTCCCTCGCGGGCGACGCGGGCCGCTGCGAGGTCGTCTGCTTCACCTCCGACCACACCGCGTCCTTCCGCGACCTCACCGAGGAACAGGCCGGGCTCGTCCTCGAGGCCTGGACCGACCGCACCGCCGAGCTGTCCCACCGGACCGGCGTCCAGCAGGTGTTCTGCTTCGAGAACCGCGGCGCCGAGATCGGCGTGACGCTCGGCCACCCGCACGGGCAGATCTACGCCTACCCCTTCGTGACCCCGCGCACGGCGCTCGCACTGCGCTCCCTCGCCGCGCACAAGGCCGCCACCGGCGGCCGCAACCTCTTCGACGACGTCCTCGCCGACGAGCGCGCCGGGCCGCGCGTCGTCCTGGACGCCGAGCACTGGGTGGCCTTCGTGCCCTACGCCGCGCACTGGCCCTACGAGGCCCACCTCCACCCCAAGCGCCGCGTCCCCGACCTGCTCGGCCTCGACGCGGCGGCGCGCGCCGAGTTCCCCGGCGTCTACCTGGAGCTGCTCAAGCGCTTCGACCGCCTCTTCGACCAGGACGGCACCCCGACCCCCTACATCGCCGCCTGGCACCAGGCGCCCTTCGCGCCCCTGGACGCGTACGACGGCGTGGCCCGCGACGACTTCGCGCTCCACCTCGAGCTTTTCACCATCCGCCGCACTTCGGGCAAGCTGAAGTTCCTCGCGGGTTCCGAATCCGGCATGAGTGTGTTCATCAATGACGTGCCGCCGGAGGCCGCGGCCGAACGACTGCGAGAGGTAGCGAGTTGATGAGCGCGAAGTACCTGGTCACGGGCGGTGCGGGCTATGTCGGCAGCGTCGTCGCACAACATCTCGTCGAAGCCGGGCACGAGGTCACCGTCCTCGACAACCTCACCACGGGCTTCCGCGAGGGCGTCCCCGCGGGCGCCACGTTCATCGAGGGCGACATCCGCGACTCCGCCAAATGGCTCGACTCCTCGTACGCCGCCGTGCTGCACTTCGCGGCCTTCTCCCAGGTCGGCGAGTCCGTCGTCAAGCCCGAGAAGTACTGGGACAACAACGTCGGCGGCACCATGGCCCTGCTCGCCGCCATGCGCGACGCGGGCGTGCGCACGCTCGTCTTCTCCTCCACGGCCGCGACCTACGGCGAGCCCGTGAGCACGCCCGTCAAGGAGACCGACCCCACCGCCCCCACCTCCCCGTACGGCGCCACCAAGCTCGCCGTCGACCACATGATCAGCGGCGAGGCCAAGGCCCACGGCCTGGGCGCGGTCTCCCTGCGCTACTTCAACGTGGCCGGCGCCTACCGGACGCCGACCGGCGCCCTGTACGGCGAGCGCCACGACCCCGAGTCCCACCTCATCCCGCTCGTCCTCCAGGTCGCCCAGGGCAGGCGCGAGGCCATCTCCGTCTTCGGCGACGACTACGACACGCCCGACGGCACCTGCGTCCGCGACTACATCCACGTCGCCGACCTCGCCGACGCCCACCTGCGCGCCCTCGACGCCGCCACCGAGGGCGACCACCTCGTCTGCAACCTCGGCAACGGCAACGGCTTCTCCGTCCGCCAGGTCATCGAGACCGCCCGCGAGGTGACCGGGCACCCGATCCCCGAGGTGGTCGCCGCGCGCCGCGGCGGCGACCCCGCGGTCCTCGTCGCCTCCGCCGCCACCGCCCGCGAGCGGCTCGGCTGGCAGCCCGCCCGCGCCGACCTCGCCGACATCGTCACCGACGCCTGGGCCTTCGCCCGGCGAGAGGAGTAACCGGCCCATGTCCGTCGCCGACGAGTTCACCGCCCTCTACGGATACGCGCCCCAGGGGGTGTGGGCGGCACCCGGCCGCGTCAACCTCATCGGCGAGTACACGGACTTCAACGAGGGCTTCGTGATGCCGCTCGCCCTGCCGCACACCGCGGTGGCCGCCGTCGCCCGCCGCGACGACGGCCTCCTGCGGCTGCACTCCGCCGACGTCGAGGGCCCCGTCGTCGAACTCGCCGCCGACGCCCTGCGGCCGCTCCGCGACAGCGGCGGCTGGGCCGCCTACCCGGCGGGCGTCGTCTGGGCACTGCGCGCCGCAGGACACCCGGTGGCCGGCGCGGACCTGCACCTGGCCTCCACGGTGCCCACCGGCGCGGGCCTGTCCTCCTCGGCGGCCCTGGAGGTCGTCACCGCCCTCGCCCTCAACGACCTGTACGAACTCGGCCTCGCACGGCGGGAGTTGGCCCTGCTCGCGCAGCGCGCCGAGAACGCCTTCGTCGGCGTGCCCTGCGGCGTCATGGACCAGATGGCCTCCGCCGCCTGCGCGGCCGGGCGCGTGCTCCACCTCGACTGCCGCGACCTCACCGTCCGCCAGGTGCCCTTCGACCTCGCCGCGCACGGACTGCGGCTGCTCGTCGTCGACACCCGCGTACGGCACGAGCTCGGCGACGGGGCGTACGCCGAGCGGCGCTCCGGGTGCGAGGCCGGGGCGCGCGCCCTCGGCGTCACCCACCTCCGCGACGTCCCGTACGCCGAACTCCCGGCCGCCCTGCGGCAGTTGGGCGACGAGCGCGTCCGCCGCTACGTCCGCCACGTCGTCTCCGACGACCACCGCGTCGCCCGCGTCGCCGCCCTCCTCGACGCGGGCGACGTCCGCGGCATCGGCCCCGTCCTCACCGAGGGCCACGCCTCCCTCCGGGACGACCTGCGGATCTCCTGCCCCGAGCTGGACCTCGCGGTGGCGGCGGCGGAGGGGGCCGGGGCGCTCGGCGCGCGCATGACGGGTGGCGGGTTCGGGGGCTCCGCGGTGGCCCTGGTGGAGGCCGCCGACGCGGAGACCGTCACCAAGGCGGTGACGGAGGCCTTCGCCGCGGCGGGCTTCACACCGCCCCGCGTCTTCGAGGCGGAGCCGTCACCGGGCGCACACCGCCTGGCGTAGCCCTGCCGGGGGCTCCCCAACCCCGCCCCTTCCCGAAACCAGGGGCTGCCGCCCCTGGACCCCGCTTTTTCGGCGCTCCGCGCCTCGTCCTCAAACGCCGGACGGGCTAGGGGATAGCCCGTCCGGCGTTTGAGGACGAGCGC
>NZ_BNBT01000175.1 GCF_014656095.1 Streptomyces longispororuber | reverse complement strand
GGGCGCGTGGCGGGACGCGCTGCGGGCCGCCGTGGCGGCGGCCCCGCCGGGCGCCCCCGGGCGGCCGCGGGCACCCCGCGTCAGCGGACCACGTGCTCCACGAGCAGCCGTACCGCCGCCGCGATGGCCTCCGCGTCCACGCCCGCGGCGTGCAACTGCTCGGCGGGCGAGGCCGATCCCGGCATGCCGGTCACCGCGAGCCGGGCCAGGCGCGGCACGGGCATGCCGTCGCTGAAGGCGTCCACGACGGCGTCGCCGATGCCGCCCTCCGGGCGGTGGTCCTCGACGGTGAGGAGGCAGCCGGTGGTCTCGGCGGCCTCGCGCAGCGTCGCCCGGTCGACGGGCTTGACGGAGTACAGGTCGATGACGCGCACCGGGATGCCCTCGCGGTCGAGGAGCCCGGCCGCGGCGAGGGCCTCGTGGACGGTGACCCCGGCGGCGACCACGGTGAGCCGGTCGGCGCCCGAGGAGCGCAGCACCTTGGACCCGCCGACGGGGAACTCCTCGTCGGGGCCGTAGAGCACCGGGGCGGCGCCGCGCGAGGTGCGCAGGTAGCGCACCCCGTCGAGGTCGGCCATCGCGGCGACGAGGCGCGCCGTCTGGGGCGCGTCGCACGGGTACAGGACGGTCGAGCCGTGCACGGCGCGGAACATCGCCAGGTCCTCCAGGCCCATCTGCGACGGGCCGTCCTGGCCGATGGCGACGCCCGCGTGCGAGCCGACGAGGTTGAGGTCGGCGCCGCTGACGGCCGCCATCCGCACGAAGTCGTGGGCGCGGGTGAGGAACGCCGCGAACGAGGAGGCGTACGGCACCCAGCCGCGGCGCGCCAGGCCGACGGCGGCGGCGACCATCTGCTGCTCGGCGATGTAGCACTCGAAGAACCGCTCCGGGTGGTCCTTGGCGAAGAACTCCGCGCGCGTGGAGTCGCCGACCTCGCCGTCCAGTGCGACGACGTCGCCGCGCGCCGTGCCGAGCGCCGCGAGCGCCTGGCCGTAGGCGTCCCGGGTGGCGACCTCGCTGCCCTTCTCGTACCGGGGCAGCTCCAGGTGGCCGCTGCGGGTGGCGCGCAGCACCCGGGCCGCCGGGGGCGCCGGGACGCGCACGCGCAGGTCCCCGGTGCCGCCGAGTTCCTCGACCGCGGCGTCCGCGTCGGGCAGCGGCTTGCCGTGCAGGCCCTCGCGGTCCTCGGCGGAGGCGACGCCCTTGCCCTTGAGGGTGCGGGCGAGGACCACGGTGGGCCGCCCGGCGGTGTCGCGCGCCTCGCGCAGGGCACGGTCGACGTCCGCGGTGTCGTGCCCGTCGACGCTGACGACGTGCCAGCCGAAGGCGGCGAAGCGGCGCGCGTAGGCGTCCAGGTCCCAGCCGTGCCGGGTGGGCCCGCGCTGCCCGAGCCGGTTCACGTCGACGAGCGCGGTGAGGTTGTCGAGCTGCTCGTACGCGGCGTGCTCGGCGGCCTCCCACACGGAGCCCTCGGCCAGTTCGCTGTCGCCGCACAGCACCCACACGCGGTACGGGATGCGGTCGAGCCGCTTGCCGGACAGCGCCATGCCCACGCCGACGGGAAGGCCCTGGCCGAGCGAGCCGGTGGCGACCTCGACCCAGGGCAGCCGGCGCGGCGTCGGGTGCCCTTCGAGGCGGCTGCCCCGCGCGCGGAAGGTCAGCAGCTCCTCGTCGTCGATGACGCCCGCGGCCTTGTACGCGGCGTACAGCAGCGGGGAGGCGTGCCCCTTGGAGAGGATGAAGCGGTCGTTGCCGGGGTGGTCCGGGCGGTCGAAGTCGTAGCGGAAGTGGCGGGCCAGGAGCACCGCCATCAGGTCGGCCGCCGACAGCGACGAGGTGGGGTGCCCGGACCCGGCGGCGGCCGCGGCGCGCACCGAGTCGACGCGCAACTGCCGCGCAAGGTCGTTGAGTTGCTGCTCAGCGGTGGCGCCGTCGTGCGGGGTTCCTGCTGCCATGGCGGGTCACTCCCCGTCCTTGCTCGCGCTGCCGCGGTCGGCACGCGCGGCCTTGCCGGTGCCGCCGCCGGAAGGCGCGGTCTTGGCTCCCCCGTCCGAAGCCGCGGCCTTCGCTCCCCCGTCCGCACCCGCGGCCTTCGCTCCCCCGTCCGCACCCGCGGCCTTCGCCCCGCCGTCCGAAGCCGCGGTCCCGGCCGACCCGTCCGGGCTTCCGGCCCTGGTCCCGCCGTTCCTGTCCGCGTCGCCCGGCCCGCCCGGCACCCGGGCCAGCTCCGGCGACGACGTGTCCAGCGGCACCGACCACGACCGGACGAGGCCGAGCTGGACGCCCTGGCGCGGCAGCACCGCGTCCAGGAGCCAGTCGGCGGCGACGCGCACGCGGTTGCCGGGCATCGCGGCCAGGTGGTAGCCGCGCGTGACGGCCCCGGCGAGCGGCCCGGACAGCGGGATGCCGAGCGGGTTGGCGGCGCCCTTGACGCCGCCGAGGTCGACGGTGAAGCCGAGGTCGTGGTGGCGGTAGGCGCCGCGGCGGCCGATGCCGAGCGAGGCGGCGACGTTGCGGCCCGCGACCTTGCCCTGCCGCCAGGCGTGCTGGGCCGTCATGGCCGTGTAGCTGCCGGGCTTCTCCAGGTCGGGCACGGCGGCCGCGTCCCCGCAGGCGTACACCTCGGGGTGGCCCGGCAGGTTCAGGAAGGCGTCGACGAGCAGGCGGCCGCGCTCCAGCGGCTGGCCGAGCCCGGCGACCAGCGGGTCGGGGCGTACGCCGACGCACCACACGAGGGTGCGGGTGTCGACCGTGTCGCCGTCGTCGAGCAGCACGCCCTCGTGCGTGGCCTCCTTCACGGACGTGCCGGTGCGGACCTCCACGCCGCGTTCGCGCAGGACGCGTTCGGCGGTGCGGGACAGCCGCCGGTCAAGCTCCGGCAGGACCCGCGGCGCGATGTCCAGGAGCATCCAGCGGGGCTGGATGCCGGCCCGCATCGGGTGGCGCTTCACCAGGGACCGGGTGAAGAGCTGCCCGTGCGCGGCGACCTCGACGCCGGTGTACCCGGCGCCCACGACGACGAAGGTGCAGCGCGCCCGGCACGTCTCGGGGTCGGGCGACGCGGCGGCCAGCTCGATCTGCCGGGTGACGTGGTCGCGCAGGTACAGCGCCTCGGGCAGGCCCCGGAAGCCGTGCGCGTGCTCGGCGACGCCCGGCACGGGCAGCAGCTTGTTGACGCTGCCGACGCTGAGCACGAGGCGGTCGTAGGCCAGCTCGCCGCGGTCCCCCTCCGGCCCGGTGTAGCGCACCACCCGGCTCTCCAGGTCGAGGTCGTCGGCCTCGCCGAGGACGAGGCGCACGCGCGGCAGCGCGTCCCCGAGCGAGACGCTGACCCGGCGCGGTTCCAGGACGCCCGCGGCGACCTGGGGCAGCAGAGGCAGGTAGAGGAAGTAGTCGGTAGGATTGAGCAGGGTGACGTCCACCCTGCGTCCGGCGAGACGGCTCAGGGTGCGCGCCGTCTGGAATCCGGCGAAGCCGGCACCGACGATCACGACGTGGGGTCGGCGGGAATCTCGGCTCACGATGGCCTCCGGTGGGGTGCGGCACGGGTGCCGTGCGTGTTCCGGCACGTGATACCTCTGGTCTACCGGCGGAAGGTGCCCGCGGTGGGCTCCGGCACGGACCTCCCAGGTGCCCGTGGCCGACGGAGTGAAACGCACCGCCGTTTGCCGCAGCGGACCGGGGGCGGGGGCCACCCGGCCGGTGCCGAAGGCCCCGCCGTGTCACTGGAGGGCGACTCCCATGACCGAGTACGGATACTTCCTCGCCACGGAGGAGTTCGGCCCCGCCGACCTCCTGGACCAGGCCCGCATGGCCGAGCAGGCCGGGTTCGACGCGCTGTGGATCTCCGACCACTACCACCCGTGGAACCGGGCCCAGGGCCAGAGCCCGTTCGTCTGGTCGGTGCTGGGCGCGCTCGCCGAGGCCGTGTCGCTGCCGCTGGAGACGGCCGTGACCTGCCCGACGGTACGGACGCACCCGGCCGTCGTGGCGCAGGCCGCCGCGACCACGGCCGTCATGGCGGGCGGCCGCTTCCGCCTCGGCGTCGGCACCGGCGAGGCACTGAACGAGCACATCCTGGGCGGCCCCTGGCCCCCCGCGCACGTCCGCCTCGCCATGCTGGAGGAGGCGGTCCAGGTGCTGCGGGCGCTGTTCACCGGCGAGGAGGTCAACCACGCGGGCGCGCACTACACGGTGGAGAACGCCCGCCTCTACACGGTGCCGGACGAGCCGGTGCCGATCGACGTCTCCGGCTTCGGCCCGAAGGCGACGGCGCTCGCCGCGCGCGTGGGCGACGGCTACATCACGATGTCCCCGGACGAGACGCTGGTCACGAAGTACCGCAAGGGCGGCGGTGGCGCCAAACCGGTCAGCGGCGGCCTGAAGGTGGCGTACGGCCCCGACCGGGACCGCGCCGCGCGACAGGCCCGCAAGCTCTGGGCCAGCGAGCTGCTGCCCGGCGAGATGGCCCAGATCCTGCCCACCCCCAGCCACTTCGAGCAGGCGTCGCCCCTGGTCACCGACGAGATGGCGGCGGACACCTTCCCCTGCGGCGACGACCCGCACGCCCACGTGGCCGCGCTCCGCGCCTTCCCCGAGGCGGGCTTCGACCGCGTCTACGTGGGCCAGATCGGCCCCGACCAGCGGGGCTTCTTCGACTTCTACCGCACGAAGGTGCTGCCGCGGCTGCGCGAGGACACCTGACGGCCCGTGCGGTGCCCCCGTCCCGCACCGCAGCCCGGCCCCGAGCGGCGACCGGTCCCGGGGCGCGATCCGGCTCCGCAGCGCGGGCACGGGAACGCGCCCCCGGCGTGAGTGGTGCCGAGGGCGCGCCGCCCCCGCGGCGGCGTCCGCCGCAGGGCCACCGCGGGGCCGAACACGCCGGAACCCCAGGGGAGTTCCGGCAGGTCACCGAGCGCGCGGCAGACCGGGCCGCGCGGCCGTCGTCACCGGGTCCGCTGGCTCGGGACGTCCGGGGTCACCGGCGGCTTCGGCGGGACGGCCGGGAAGTCGGCGGTCCCGGGCGCCGACGGGGCGGAACCGGCGCCGGGCGCGGGCGGGGCCGAGCCCGTGCCCGGGGCGGTCGGGGCGTGGCCCGTGCCCGGGGCCGACGGGGTCGAGCCCGTGGCCTCGGGGTGGGGGGTGTGCGCGTGCGGCTCGGGGCGGGCGGGGCGGGCCGCGTTGCGCAGGAGCACCGCGGCGACCACGAGCAGCGCCGTGACGATGAGGGCCGCCGCCCAGTCGGGCAGGCCGAGGTCGAGGACCAGGCCCAGTGTGAGGGCCGCGGCGGCGCCCGCGTACAGCGCGGTGACGCCCGCGGCGGCGTACAGCGAGGCCCGGCGGCGCTGCTTTCGCGCCACATCGGCGAGCTGGGCGCTCAGTTCGTCGCGCAGTTCCGTACGCAGCGACTCCCGCAGGGACGCGCGTACCGCCTCGTGGACGACCTGCGACAGCGCCGTGCTCAGTGCCGTCTCAGGGGCCACGAGGCCCGTGTCCGTCATGCCGGTTGGCTTGTCCGAAGCAGTCATGGTGGCCGGGTACCCCCCGCCCGCGGCCCGTAACGGCCCGCGTGGCGGCCGGTGCGCCGGGTACCCGGCGCACCGCACCCGAAGGGAGAGAGGACCGGGGGACCGAGAGGAAGGAAGGACGACGATGACCGAGCGCGACGACGTCGTGGAGCTGCTCAAGGGCCAGCACGCGACCATACGCGACCTGTTCGACAAGGTGGCGGCCACCAAGGGCGAGGAGCGCCGGGAGTGCTTCCACGACCTCGTCCGGCTGCTCGCGGTGCACGAGACCGCCGAGGAGGAGGTCGTCCACCCCTTCGCCCGGACCAACATCGAGGGCGGCGAGACGGTCGTCGCCGACCGGGTCAAGGAGGAGGAACAGGCCAAGAAGGCGCTGTCCCGGCTCGACGAGACGGACCCCGACTCCCCCGAGTTCCTGGACCGGTTCGCCGCGCTGCGCCAGGACGTGCTCGCACACGCGCGGTCCGAGGAGCAGTACGAGTTCGCCCGCTTCCACCAGGTCGCCGACCGCGGGAAGCTGGAGATGCTGGCGCGCGCGGTGCGCGCCGCGGAGGCCGTGGCGCCGACGCGTCCGCACCCCGGCACGGACACCGCGCTCAAGAACGTCGCGGTGGCCCCGGTCGCCACGGTCGTGGACCGGACACGGGACGCCATCCGCAAGGTCACAGGCGCGTGAGCCCCGGCGCGTCCGTGCGCGCCCGCGCGCCGGGGCGCCCGGGGTCGGCCGAATGGATCTCCTTCTCCGCGGGCGCCAACTAGGCTCGGTCGCATGGACATCCTGGGTACCGTGCTGCGTGTCTGTGTGAACGACCTGGAGGCGTCCGTCGCCTTCTACGAACGGCTGACGGGCAGTCCGGCGATGCGCTTCGAGCGGGGCGGCGTCTCCGTCGCCTCCGTCGGCTGCTTCCTGCTGATGAGCGGCCCCGAGCACGAGTTGGAGATCCTCCGCAAGGTCACGGCGACGATCGCCGTCAAGGACGTCGACGAGGCCCTCGCGACGCTCCGGGCCTGCGGCGCGCACATCGTCGCGGGCCCGGTGCCGACCCCCGCGGGGCGCAACCTCATCGCGATGCACCCGGACGGCACGATCCTGGAGTACGTCGACCGCAACGCCTCGTAGCCCCGCTCCGGCCCGGCGGTCAGGTGGGCGGGCGCATGCGGAAGTCGTAGCGGGAGGGCAGCGGTTCGCCCGGGGCGGCCGCCGCCCACACCTCGCTCAGGACCTCGTCGCCCTCCCGCAGGTCCGCCACCTCGAAGCCCTCCTCGAAGACCCTCCGCGCGCCGGGCCCGTCGCCCTCCGCCAGGAGCAGCCGGGCCTCCAGGAGGCGGAACCGTCCCCGGCCCCGCGTGCGGGGGTCGAGCCGCTCCCACACGGCCCGCGCGGCCTCCGCCCGCCCCACCGCCAGCAGGGCCTCCAGCGCCTCACGCCCGAGCGCCGCCACCACGCCCCTGTCCGCGGGCACGTCGCGGGCCCCGAGGTCCTCGAAGGCCTCCACGTACCGGTCCGCGGCCCGCTCCCCGTGCCCGGTCTCCAGGTCGGCCACCGCCAGGCAGCGCAGCAACGGCCAGCGGCACGCGGCCCGTTCCAGTCCCCGCTCCCAGCTCCGCACCGCCTGCGCCCGGTCCCCGGCGTGCCACTGGGCGATGCCGAGGTGGTACTCGGCGTGGGGCCGCGCAGGCGCCGTCTCCAGCATGTCCCGCCAGTGCCGGGCCACCGGCGTCGGCCCGGGCGCCGCGCCGGGGTCCGGCTCCGGCACGGCCCCCGACCGCCACAGCTCCCGCCACGGCTCCTGCTCGGGCCCGAGCGTCGCCTCGGGGAACGGCGTGCCGGGCAGGTCGTAGCCACCGCGCAGCACCTCCAGGGCGCCCCACCCGGACCCGGTGGCGAGCACCTCCCCGGGTGCGGCGTCGGCGTACGGGCGCCACCGCTCGTAGGCCGCGTCCACGGCCTCGGGCGGCAGCGCCTCGGCGAGCCGCGCCCGCGCCCCGGCGCACACCGCCCGGTCGTCCCCGCGCGCCGCGCCCTCCGGGACCGTCAGCGGGCCGTACGCCTCCAGCCAGGCGACCTCGGCGTCCCCGTCGAGCCGGACGTGCTCGCCCTGCGTGCGCGCGAGGCCCGCCTGGATCTCCGCGTAACCACCCGCCCCGGGCCCGGTCAGCCACTCCTGCCAGCGCCGCCCGCCCTCCCCCGTGCCCCACACGAACAGCTTGCGCCCGCGCAGGACGTCCGTCGACGTCTGGACGAGCCCGTGCCCGTCGGCGTCGACCGCGGCGATCCAGCGCCGTTCCCCGTCCGGTACGTCGTAGAAGAAGTCGGCGGCGTACTCCCCTCGCGGCTCGGGCACCGGCACGCGGGTCAGGGACCGCGTGGGGCCGAGCCGCCAGGCCTCTTCGGCGGGCGCGAGCACCCGGCGCTCCTCGGGCACGGCCGCGCTGGACCACCAGTACACCGGGACCGGCTTCTCGTGCGGGTTCCGTATGCGCACCCCCACGTGCAGGAAGTCGGAGTCGTGGGGCAGCCACAGGTCCACCTGGAAGGGCACGTCCCGCAGCCGTTCCCACTCCCACAGGCGCAGCATCGGCCCGCCGTCGGGCGCGGTGACGACGGCGGCGTGCAGCGGCGCGCAGGCCAGCGTGGTGTGCCCGGTGGCGCCGATGTTCCACTCGATGCCGCCCGCGAACCAGGCGCCGTTCAGCGCGAAGGCGGCGGGCTGGAACACCGGGTTGCGGTACAGCAGTTCCCGCCCGGTCGGCTTGTGCAGCAGCGAGTGGACCCGGCCGCCGAGCCCGGGCAGGACCGTGGCGCGCAGCCGGTCGTTCTCCAGGACCAGGGCCGCGAACGCCCTGGGCTCGCGGGTGCGGCCGTAGCCGTCGCGCAGCGGCGCCGGAAGCACCGACCGCAGCGGCTCGTAGGCGAGTTGGCGCGCCATGTCGCGGGGCAGCCCGCGCCGGGTCCGCTCGTCGATCCGGTACGGTCCGTGCGGCCCGCGCGGCAGCCGCAGCGGGGGGAGCGGGTTGTCGGGCCCCAACGCTGCGGCGTCCAGGGTCAGTACGTCGCGTCGCACGGTCGTCGCCACGGCGGCCTCCTCGGGTCGGCGTCGTCGGCCATGGAACACGGTGGACGCGCCCGGCGGCCAGGCCCCGGCCGCCGCCCGTCACACGAGGGCGGCCACGACGACGTCGGTGAGCACGTCGCCCGCCGTGCCGTCGGGGTCCAGGTCCGGGTCGTAGATGGTGACGTTGAGCCCGGCGCAGCGCGGCGAGCGGACCAGGGGCCGCAGCAGCGCGAGGAGTTCGTCGGGGTGCAGCCCGTCGTCGTCGGGGCTGTCGACGGCGGGCATGACCGACGGGTCGAGCACGTCGGCGTCGAGGTGGACCCAGAAGCCGTCGAGGGCCTCGTTCTCCAGGCCGGTGACGGCCGAGCGCGCCACGTCGGCGGCGCCCCACTGCCGCAGCTCCCCGACCGTCACGGTGGGGATGCGCAGCGCGCCGAGTTCGGCGCGGTCCTCGTCGCCGTCCCTGATGCCGAAGAGCCGGACGTCCTCGTCGCGCAGGTAGGGCCGCAGGCCTTCGAGGTCGGTGAGGTCGTCCTGGCCGCGGCCGGTGGCGAGCGCCAGCTCCTCGCCGCCCGCGGCGCCGACGCGGTCGGAGTTGCCCGGGTGGCGGAAGTCCGCGGAGGCGTCGAGCGCCGCGAGGCCGTAGCGGCCGATGCGGCGCAGCGCGAGCGAGGCGCCGAGCTGGATGGAGCAGTCGCCGCCGAGGACGACGGGCAGGTCCCCGGCGCGCACGTGGCGCTCGATCCGGTCGGCGAGCTTCGGCGTGTACGCGGCGATGGCGGCCGCGTTGAAGACGCCGTCGCCCTCCTGCCAGTCGCCCCGGTCGTAGCGCGGCGGGACGACGACGCCGCCCTCGAAGGCGTTCAGGCGGCGCAGCAGGCCGCGCTCGCGCAGCGCGCCGGCGAGCTTGTAGCAGCCGGGCACGGTGCCCGGGGCGGGCGGGCGCAGGCCCAGGTTGGAGGGGGCGTCGATGACCACGATGTTCCGCATGCGGCCCATCCTCGGTGACGGACGCCCGCCCCCTCAACGGCCGTGTCCGACGTCACGTCCGACGGCGCTGCCCAGCGCCCGGCCGGGGTGCCCCGGAGGGCCGGGCGGCGCGCATCTCGGCGGTGAGCGCCCAGCGCTGGTGGTCGCGCCAGGCCCCGTCGATGTACAGGAAGTCGGGCGAGAACCCTTCGAGCCGGAAGCCGCAGCGGCGGGCGAGCGCGATGGACGCGGCGTTGCCCGGCTGCACGTTGATCTCCAGGCGGTGCAGGCGCAGTTCGCCGAAGGCGTGGTCCAGGACGAGGTCGAGCCCCTCCCGCAGCAGCCCGCGCCCCGCGGCGTGCGCGAACGCGCCGTAGCCGAGGGCGCCGCAGCGGAAGCCGCCCTCGACGATGTTGTTGATGTTCACGAACCCGGCCAGGGCGCCCGACTCCCGTGCGCACACGAGGAATCCGGCCTTGGCAGGGTCCGTGACGAGGGTGTCCAGGTACGCGGCGTAGGCCTCGGGGGTGGTGGGCGGGAAGAGCCAGGGCCGGTGCAGGTCCCGGCTCTCCCGCGCCCGCGCCGCGAACTCGGCGCCGTCCGCGCGGGTCCAGGGGCGTATGCCCACGCGGGGTCCTTCGGCGAGGTGGGGAGGGATCGTGGGGCGCATCCGCCCCACGTTACCCGGGCGCCCCGCTCATCTGCGGCGGCCGACGAAGTAGCCGCCGCACAGGGCGCCGAGCACCGCCGTGGCGAACAGCGCCATCCACAGCGGCATGGTCACCTCGGGGATCAGCAGCCGGATCTTCGTGCTGCGGGTGTTCTCGAAGATGAAGACCAGCGTGAGCAGGGCGATGACGGCGACGGTGATCCTGCCGGGCGTCAGCAGTCCGCCCACGCCGCCCTTCGGGGCGCTCTTGGAGCCGCCCGTGGAACCGCTGGGGCTCATGGGGAACCCTTCCGTGTCCGTCGCAGCGCCGGCCGCCGCACGTGCCGCCATGATGGGCAGCCTGGCGCGGAGCCGCACGGCGGGCGACGCGGGCGGGTGGGTCCGTGGGCCGAGCGGGTGACGGACCGGGGCCCGGGCGGGTGCTGCCGCCTCACGCGAGCGCGGGTGCGTCCACGGCTGTGCCCCGGGCGAGGCCGCCGCCCTACGCGAGCGCGGGCACGTCCACCCGGCCGTGCCCCGGGCGGGGCCACCGCCCTACGCGAGCGCGGGCACGTTCCACGACCGTGCCCGGGGCGGGGCCACCGCCCTACGCGAGCGCGGGCACGTCCAGGGTCAGGGTCCCCGTGTCCGCGTCCAGCTCCGCGGGCAGCCCGAACGGCACCGTGAGCGCGCCCTCGCCGTGCCCGAAGCCGAACTCCTCCACGACCGGCACGCCGAGCCGGCCGAGCCGCTCCTCGAACAGCGGCCGCAGCTCCTCGTAGGGGCCGCAGTCGACCCAGGAGCCGAGGGCCACGCCCCGCACGCCGTCGAGCAGGCCCGCCCGCGCGAGCTGCGTCAGACAGCGGTCGACGCGGTACGCCTCCTCGCCGGTGTCCTCCAGGAACAGCAGGCCGCCCCGGGCGCCGGTGCGCGCGCCCGCCGCCCCCACGTCCGCCGCGAGCAGCGACAGGCAGCCGCCGAAGGTGACCCCGCGGGCGCGCCCGCCGACCAGCGCCCGGCCCGCGGAGGCGAGCACGCGCACGGACTCCGGGGCGAACAGCGTGGCCCGCAGGTGGTCCTGGGCCCGCGCGTCCTTCAGGAAGCCGGGGCCCGCCACCATCGGGCCGTGCAGCGTCGCGAGCCCGAGGCGGCAGGCGAACGCCTCGTGCAGCGTGGTGATGTCGCTGAACCCCAGGAACACCTTGGGCCCCGCCGCGCGCATCGCATCCCAGTCGAGGAGGTCGACCATCCGCGCCGCCCCGTATCCGCCTCGGGCGCAGAACACCGCCGCCACCGACGGGTCGCACCAGGCGCGCTCCAGGTCCCGGGCCCGGTCGGCGTCCGTGCCCGCGAGGTGGCCGAGCCGCGGGTGGACGTCCCCGGCGTGCGGGCCGGCCACCGGGTCCAGGTCCCAGCCGCGCAGGACGTCGAGACCGGCCGCGAGCCGGTCCTCGGGGACGGGTCCGCTCGGCGCGACGACGGCGACCCGCGCGCCGGGCGCGAGCCGCGGGGGCCGGGGCATCGGCGCGGCGGCCGCGCGGCACCCCGCCGCGCTCACTTGGACAGCTCCAGCGCCGGCAGGCCGCCCGCCGGGTCGAGCCGGAACACCTGCGCGTACAGGGACAGTTCGGCCTCCAGCGCGCGGATCAGGGTCTCGGCACGCCGGAAGCCGTGCCCCTCGCCCTCGAAGGCGAGGTACGCGTGCGGCACCCCGCGCCCCTCCATCCGCGCCAGGAACCGCTCGCACTGCGCGGGCGGGCAGACCACGTCGTCCAGGCCCTGGAGCAGCAGGAACGGCGCGGTGATCCGGTCGGCGTGGAGCAGCGGCGAGCGCTCCTCGTACCGGCCCGGCACGTCGTCCGGGGGCCCGACGAGCGTGTCGAGGTACCGCGATTCGAAGTCGTGGGTGCCGCCGTCGCTCCAGGAGACGAGGTCGAGGACGGGGTAGATGATCGTGCCGCACGCGTACACGTCCGTGGTGGTCAGGGAGCCGGCCGCGGTCCAGCCGCCCGCGCTGCCGCCGCGGATGGCGAGCCGCGCGGGGTCGGCGGTGCCCTCCTCGGCCAGCGCGAGGGCGACGGCACAGCAGTCCTCGACGTCGACGACGCCCCACTGCTCGCGCAGCCGCTCGCGGTAGGCGCGGCCGTAGCCCGTCGAGCCGCCGTAGTTGACCTCGGCGACGCCGATGCCGCGCGAGGTGAAGTAGGCGATCTCCAGGTTGAGGACGAGGGGCGCGCGGGAGGTGGGGCCGCCGTGCGCCCACACCACGTAGGGCGGCAGTTCGTCGTCGGGGGCGAGGTGGTCGGGGTGGTGGGGCGGGTAGACGTGGGCGTGGATCTCCCGGCCGTCGGGTCCGAGGAAGGTGCGGATCTGCGGCTCGGGGTAGTACGTGGGGTCCACCGGGTCGTCGTGCGGGGCGCCGACCACCCGGGCCCGGCCGGTGCGGGTGTCCAGCTCCACCACCTCGTACGCGCTGCGGGGGCTGGCGGCGACGCCGACGACGCGGGTGCCGCTGACGGCGACGGTCGCCGACCACTCCGTCCACGGCCCGGCGGCGTCGACGACCTCGCCGGTCTCGGGGTCGAGCACGCCGAGCGCGGTGGCGCCGGTGCCGTGCACGACGGCGACGAGCCCGCTCTCCAGCGGGGCGAACCAGCTCAGGCCGAGCTGCCACAGCGGCCCGGCGAACTCCTCCTCGCGGGGGCAGAGCGGCACGGGCGCGCCGTCCAGGTCGGCGCGGTACAGGTTCCACCAGCCGGTGCGGTCGCTGGCGAACAGCAGCCGCCCGTCGGGCGCCCACTCGACCTGCGGGATCGATTCCTCCGGGCCGCCCGCGACGCGGCGCGCGGGCCCGAAGGTGCCGTCGGCGCGGAGCGCGGCGACCAGCAGCTCGGTGCCGTCCCAGGGCATCCGCGGGTGGTCCCAGGCGAGCCACGCGACGTGGGTGCCGTCGGGCGACGGGCGCGGCCCGGTGACGAACCGGTGGCGCCCGTCGGACAGCTCCCGCACCGCGGCGCGGTCCTCGGCGGCCGAGCCGTCCAGGGGCACGGCGGCGAGGACGCGCCGCACGTCGGCGGGCCCGTCGCCGGTGAACTCCTCCAGGACGCACCACACCTCGCCCCGGTCGAGGTGTACCTGCGGGTCCGCCCAGCGCAGGCCGCCGCCCACGTCCGACACCGGGGTGAGCGGTCTCGGCTCCGCGCCGGGGGCGTCCGGCTCGTAGGCGTACAGGCGCTGGTCGGCGAAGTGCGTGAACACGATGAGCGGGCCGTGCGCGTGGCCGGGGCGGCCGGCGCCGGCCCAGGGCAGCCCGCCGTACTCCATGACCCGGCTGCGGACGTTCCACGGCGCGGGCAGCACGGACTCCTCCCGGCCGTCGGGGCGGCGGCGCAGCAGCGCGCGCCGGCCGCCCTCCAGCGGGCGCGGCTCCGTCCACCACGCCTCGCCGCCGACGAAGCCCGCGAACGCGGGACGGCCGTCGTGCGCCGCGGCGAGCCCGGCGTCGATCGGGGACCGCCACGAGCCGTACGGCCTGGTCTGCGCCATGTTGATCATCTCCCCCACAATCCGTCCCCCCTGGTCCGTTGGTCGGTCGGTCGGCCGGTCCCCCGACCCGTCCGGCGGTCGCTCAGGCGGTGCGCAGGAACCGGTCGAGTACCCGCGTTCCGAAGTGCAGCGCCTCGACGGGCACGCGTTCGTCCACGCCGTGGAAGAGGGCCTGGTAGTCGAAGCCCTCCGGCGTCCGCAGGGGCGAGAAGCCGTAGCCGCGGATGCCGAGCCGTGAGAACTGCTTGGCGTCGGTGCCGCCCGACATGCAGTACGGCACGACCCGTCCCTCCGGTGCGAACTCCGTCACGGCCGCGCGCATCCGGGCGAACGTGGGCGTGTCCACCGGCGCCTGCAACGCCACCTCCTGGTGATGGAACTCCCAGTCGACGTCCGGTCCGGTGAGCTGGTCAAGGGTGGTGCGGAACTCTTCCTCGCCGCCCGGCAGATATCTGCCGTCCACGTAGGCGACGGCCTCGCCGGGCACCACGTTGACCTTGTAGCCGGAGCGCAGCATCGTCGGGTTGGCGCTGTTGCGGACCGTCGGCTCGACCAGGGCGGCGGTGGGGCCGAGCTTCTCCAGGAAGGCGTCGACGTCGAAGCCGGGCGCGTCGGGGTCGGCCTCCAGGCCGTAGATCCCGGCGAGCTCCACCAGGGCGGCGCGCACCGTCGGCGTGAGCCGCACCGGCCAGCGGTGCTCCCCGATGCGGTGGACGGCGGCGGCGAGCCTGCTGACCGCGTTGGCCTTGTTCACCTTGGAGCCGTGGCCCGCGGTGCCGCGCGCGGTGAGCTTCAGCCAGCCGGTGCCCCGCTCCCCCGCGGCGATCGGGTAGAGCTGGTTGCCCCGCCCGTCGTGGAAGGTGAACGCGCCGGACTCGCTGATGCCCTCGGTACAGCCCTCGAAGAGCCCGGCGTGCCGGTCGGCGAGGAAGCCGGAGCCGTCCTCGGCGCTGGCCTCCTCGTCGGCGGTGAAGGCGATGACGAGGTCGCGGCGCGGGCGGGTCCCGGTCCGCGCCCAGGAGCGCACGACGGCGAGGATCATCGCGTCCATGTTCTTCATGTCGACGGCGCCGCGGCCCCACACGACGCCGTCGCGGACCTCCCCGGAGAACGGGTGCACCCGCCAGTCGGCGGCCTCGGCCGGGACGACGTCGAGGTGGCCGTGGACCAGCAGCGCGTCGGCGCCCGGGTCGGTGCCCTCGACGCGGGCGACGACGTTCGTCCGCCCGGGCGTGCGCTCCAGGAGCGCGGGCTCCAGGCCCGCCTCGGCGAGCAGCGCCGCGGCGTACTCGGCGGCGGGGCGCTCGCGGCACGCGCCGTCGCCGCGGTTGGTGGTGTCGATGCGGATGAGCTCGGAGGTGAACCGGACGACCTCGTCCAGTGCCGGTGCGTCGACCTGGTCAGCCATACTGCTCCTCGACCGCGGCGGAGGCGACCGTGGTGACCGCCTTGAACGTGCGAATGCCTTCGTACATGGTCCCGCTCGTGTACGCGACCTTCCGCTCCGCCACGCGCCGCACTCCCGGCACGACCGTCACGGCCGCCGAGAGGTGCTCGGCGTCGAACTCCACCTCCACGGTGAACGGCCCGCCCGCCACGGGCTCGTGCCGCACGGCGAGGGGCGCCGCCTCCCGCGCGGCGGCGCGGATGTCGGCGGCGGTGCGGGCGGGGGTGCGGCACACCGCCGCGTACCGGGACACGTGGTCCTTGACGGCCACCTTCAGCGCGCCGGGCGCGTAGCCGAGGGCGTCCTCGCAGGCCAGGTCGTCACCGGTGACGAGGACGACGGGGACGCCGAACTCGGCCACCACGTGGGCGTTCAGCAGCCCCTCGCTGGCGCGGACGCCGTTCAGCCACACCCCGGTGATCTGGTTGGCGAGGTAGGTGTGCGCGAGGACGCCCTCCATGCCCGCGCCCGCGTGGTAGCCGACGAAGGCGACGCCGTCCACCGCCCGGTCGCCGCCGTGCTGGACGCCCTCGACCATGGACAGCGCCTTGTGGCGGCCGGTGAGCATCTGGACCCGCTCGTCGAGCCGTTCGAGCAGCAGGTTGCGCATGGTCCAGTGCGCCTCGTTGATCAGCACCTCGTCGGCGCCCCCGTCGAAGAAGCCGAGCACGGCCGCGTTGACGTCGGAGGTGAACATCGACCGGCACCGCTCCCACTGCGCGGTACCCGGCAGCACATCGGCGGGCCAGGTCACGCCCGTGGCGCCCTCCATGTCGGCGCTGATGAGGATCCTCACGACGCGCCGCCCCCGCGGGAACCGGCAGGGCCCCCTCGGCCCGGTGGCAGCGGTGTGCGGCGGCGCGCGGCGGCGGGAGGGATCTTCATGCCGTGCCACGTTACGTGGCGGGGTGCGGCGCTGGCTACGACCGGGAGCGCGGGCGCCCGGTGCCGCGCGCCGCGGGTACGGCCGCCCGGTGGTGCGCCCCGGGTTCACCTGTAGAGGTGCGTTTGGCGGCCGCCGGGCGTAGCGATCGGGGTGGGCGAGCAGGACGACTCCTCGTGGAGATATGGCTGTTGAACCACCTGTCCACGCCCGTCCTGGCCCTGATCATCGTCGGGGGCATCGTCGCCCTGGCCCTGGCGGGCAGCGTGCTGGCGTACCGGTGGCACCCCGCCCTCGCCGAGGGCGAGCACAACGACATGGTCGGGGCGGGGCTCGGCATGTTCGCCGCCATCTACGGGATCATCCTGGCCTTCGTCGTCGTCACCCTGTGGACCGAGGCCGACGAGGCGGAGACCGTGGTCGCCAACGAGTCGACGTACCTGGCGCAGATGGTCCGGGACTCCCGGGCGTTCCCGCCCGCCCAGCGGGCCCGCATGGAGGGCGCCGTCAGCGCGTACGTGCACGCCGTGGCGGAGGTCCAGTGGCCCCTGATGCGCGAGGGCCGCCCCCGGTACGGGGCCACGGAGAAGGCCATGGACGACATGTTCGCCGCCCTGAACGCCTTCGAGCCGCGGACGGAGCGCCAGAAGGCCTTCCACCGCGAGACCATCAGCGACATCAACAAGGTCGTCGCGGAGCGCCGGGCCCGGATCACCAAGGCCCAGCAGTCCCTGCCGGGGCTGTTCAAGGTCCAGGCGTACGGGGGCGCGCTGGTCGTCATCCCGCTGACCTTCCTGTACGGCAACAAGAGCCGGCGCGTCCGGCTGCTGTTCGTGGGTTCGGTCGCCGCGCTCGTCGGGTTCAGCCTGCTGCTCGTCCTGGTCCTCGACCACCCGTTCTCCGGCGACATCAGCGTGCCGCCGGACGCGTACAAGGAGGGCGCGCTGGCGAAGTTCTGGTGAGGCGTTCTGGTGCGGCGTTCTGGTGCGGCCGGGCGTCAGCCGCCGGTGTCGGCGCGCCCGGCCGGGAGGGCCGCGCCCGGCGACGACCCGGCGCGGCCGCGCGCCAGGTGGACGCAGGCCCCGGCGGCGGCGAGCACC
>NZ_BNBT01000174.1 GCF_014656095.1 Streptomyces longispororuber | reverse complement strand
CGCGCCGGGGCGCCGGAACCGGGCCCGGCGGGGCGGCGGTGGCCGCTGCGGAAGAAGGGGCGTGACAGAGCCCCCGGGGCGGACGGGGAGGCCGGGGCGCGGGTCGAGGGGCTCGCGGTGCGCCGGGGCCGCGTCGAGGCGCTGCGGCACGTCGACCTCACCGTGGTGCCCGGCGAGACCGTCGCGCTGATGGGCCGCAACGGCGCGGGCAAGTCCACCCTCCTGTCCACCCTGGTGGGCCTGGTGCCGCCGACCGCCGGGACCGTCCGCGTCGGCGGCGCCGTCCCGCACCGCACGGCGCCGCGCGACCTGATCCGCCGCGTCGGCCTCGTCCCGCAGGAGCCGCGCGACCTGCTGTACGCCGACACGGTCGCGGCCGAGTGCGCCGCCGCCGACCACGACGCCGGGGCGCCCGCGGGCCGCTGCCGCGCCCTGGTGGCGGAGCTGCTGCCGGGCATCGCGGACGACACGCACCCCCGGGACCTGTCGGAGGGCCAGCGCCTGGCCCTCGCCCTGGCGATCGTCCTCACCGCGCGCCCGCCCCTGCTGCTGCTCGACGAGCCGACCCGCGGCCTGGACTACGCGGCCAAGGCCCGCCTGGTCGCGATCCTGCGCGGCCTCGCCGCCGAGGGCCACGCGACCGTCCTCGCCACGCACGACGTGGAGCTGGCGGCCGAGCTGGCCCACCGCGTGGTGATCCTCGCCGACGGCGAGATCGTGGCCGACGGCCCCACGGCCGAGGTGGTCGTCTCCTCCCCGTCCTTCGCCCCGCAGGTCACCAAGGTCCTGGCGCCACAGGAGTGGCTGACGGTGACGCAGGTACGGGATGCCTTGGAGGCGGCCGATGAGTGACGGCAGCGCCCCGAAGGGGCACGGGGCCCGGACACATGCGGCTCCGCCGCGTGGGCGCGCCCGGCCCCACACGACCCGCGGAGGGCCTCCGGCCGCCCCGCAGGCCGCACAGGTACGCCCCGTCCGCCTGGGAAGGCGTTCCACCGCCGCCCTGGCCCTGGTCACCGCCGTAGGCGTCGCGGCCTTCGGCTGGCCCCTGCTCGCCGGGCCGGACTCGGGCCTGGGCGCGCACGCGCGGGACGCCCCCTGGCTCTTCGCCGCGCTGCTCCCGCTGCTGCTCGGGGTGGTCGTGGCGACCATCTCCGACGGCGGCCTGGACGCCAAGTCCGTCGCCATGCTCGGGGTGCTCGCCGCCGCCGGGGCCGCGCTGCGCCCGCTGGGGGCGGGCACGGCCGGGATCGAGCCGATGTTCTTCCTGATGGTGCTGAGCGGGCGCGTGCTCGGGCCCGGCTTCGGGTTCGTGCTCGGCGCGGTGTCGATGTTCGCCTCGGGGCTGCTGACCGGCGGGGTCGGGCCGTGGCTGCCGTTCCAGATGCTGGCCATGGGCTGGGTGTGCCTGGGCGCCGGGCTGCTGCCGGGCGCCGACGTCCTGCGCGGCCGCCGCGAGCTGTGGCTGCTCGGGGCGTACGGGGCGGTGGCCTCCGTCCTCTACGGCACCGTCATGAACCTCCAGGGCTGGCCCTACCTCTCCGGCCTCGCGACCGGCGTCTCCTTCGTGCCGGGCGACGCGGTCGGCGACAACCTGGCCCGCTTCGTGGCGTACTGCCTGGCCACCTCGCTGGGCTGGGACCTGCCGCGCGCCGTGCTCACGGTGGTGCTGAGCCTCGCGCTCGGCCCGGCCGTCCTGAAGGCGCTGCGCCGGGCCACGCGGCGGGCCGCTTTCGAGGCGCCGGTCACATTCGAGGAGCCGCGGGCGTAGCGGCCCGTACGCGGGCGGTGAGAACAGAGGGGTCCTCCTGGTGAGGCGTCCCACAGGACTTAGGTCCCCTACTAGGCGGCGCCGTAGCCGACCTTCTTGTCACGCCCACGCCAAAACCGCCTCTGACCTGCGGATTGAGAGCCAGATCACAGCGGGGCCCTTCGTCCCGGGTGCGAGTTCCACTAGTAAGAGGGGGGCATTGCCAGGGATTCCCGGGCCTGTTTCTCTGGATGAGTCGCACGGCGCCGAACGGCCGTACACGAGCCCCCCGGGCCCACCGGGAAACGCTCGAGGCCTCGGCGCCGGTGCATTGCCCCCGCCCCGCCGGGCGGGAGCGGCAAGCGCCCGCGACCACCCCGTCCCCCACCGGAAGGTCCTCCGTGTCCGTCTCGCTCCTCCGCCGCATCGCCACCCCCAAGAAGGCCCTCACCGGCGGTGCCCTCGCCGTCGCCGCCACCGGCATGGTCTTCGCCGCGGCCCCCGCCCAGGCCGCCCCGGCGTCCGACTCGGCCAAGGCCGTGGCGCAGCGAGTGATCGGTGACTCCGCCCAGTTCCAGTGCTTCGACCGGATCGTCTCGCACGAGAGCGGCTGGAACGTCACCGCCACGAACTCCTCCTCCGGCGCCTACGGCCTGGTCCAGGCCCTGCCGGGCTCGAAGATGTCCTCGGCGGGCTCCGACTGGAAGACCAACCCCGAGACCCAGATCAAGTGGGGCCACAAGTACATGAACGAGCGCTACGGCAGCCCGTGCGCGGCGTGGAGCCACTGGCAGGCCAACGGCTGGTACTGAGCCTGGCCCCTGGGCCTTGAGCGTGAGGCGGTCACCCCCGGCGGGGTGGCCGCCTCTCCGCGCTCCGCGCTCGTCCTCAAACGCCGGACGGGCTGATTCCGCCACATCCCGCCGTCGTCGGCCCCCCGCGCCGTTCCCCACCCACCCGCCCTTCATCGGCCTGACGGCCTCGTCCTCAAACGCCGGACGGGCTGAGATTGCCCCCTCGGTCGCCGTCGTCGACTGCCGGACACCCGACGCCCCCGAGTCAAGGCACCCCCAACCCGTCCGGCCGACGACGGCGAGACGGGGATAGCCAGCCCGTCCGGCGTTTGAGGACGAGGCGCGGAGCCCCAGACGGAGACGGCGAGGTGCGGCACCTCCAGCCCGTCCGGCGTTTGAGGACGAGGCGCGGAGCGCCGATGACGGGGGAAAGGGGCGGAGCCCCAGACGAAAGGGCGGGGGGCCGGGGGCGGCAGCCACCGGGGTCGGGGAAGGGGCGGGCCTGGGGCGCCCCGCGCGGGTTACAGCCGCTGGAGGATTGTGGCGGTGGCCAGCGCCCCGCCCGCACACATCGTGACCAGCGCGAACTCCCCGTCCCGCCGCTCCAGCTCGTGCAACGCCGTGGTCAGCAGCCGCACCCCCGTCGCCCCCACGGGATGCCCGAGCGCGATCGCGCCCCCGTTCACGTTCACCTTCTCCAGGTCCTGCTCGAAGACCCGCGCCCAGCTCAGCACCACGGAGGCGAAGGCCTCGTTGATCTCCACCAGGTCGATGTCGCGCAGGGACATCCCGGCCCTGCCGAGCACGGCCCGCGTGGCGTCGACGGGGCCGTCGAGGTGGAAGTGGGGGTCGGCCCCCACCAGCGCCTGGGCGACGACGCGGGCGCGCGGCCTGAGCTTCAGGGCCCGCGCCATCCGCTTGGACGCCCACAGCAGGGCCGCCGCCCCGTCCGAGATCTGCGAGGAGTTCCCCGCGGTGTGCACGGCGGTCGGCATGACCGGCTTGAGCCCCGCGAGCGCCTCCGGGGACGTGTCGCGTAACCCCTCGTCGCGGTGGACGAGCCGCCACATCCCCTGCCCGGCGGCCTGCTCCTCCTCGGTGGTGGGCACCTGCACGGCGAAGGTCTCCCGCTTGAAGCGCTCCTCGGCCCACGCGGCCGCCGCCCGCTCCTGGGACAGCAGCCCGAGGGCGTCCACGTCGCGCCGGGTCAGCCCGCGCCTGCGCGCGATGCGCTCGGCGGCCTCGAACTGGTTGGGCAGGTCCACGTTCCACTCGTCGGGGAACGGCTTGCCGGGCCCGTGCTTGCTGCCCGAGCCCAGCGGCACCCGGGACATCGACTCCACCCCGCAACTGATGCCGATGTCGATCACGCCCGCCGCGACCATGTTGGCGACCATGTGGCTCGCCTGCTGCGACGACCCGCACTGGCAGTCGACGGTGGTCGCGGCCGTCTCGGGGGGCAGCCCCATGGCGAGCCACGCCGTGCGCGCCGGGTTCATGGACTGCTCGCCCGCGTGCGTGACGGTGCCGCCGACGATCTGCTCGACGCAGTCGGCGTGGATGCCGGTCCGCCCCAGGAGCTCCCGGTAGGTCTCGCCGAGCAGATAGGCCGGGTGGAGGTTGGCGAGGGCCCCTCCGCGCTTGCCGATCGGGGTGCGTACGGCTTCGACGATGACGGGTTCGGCGGCCATGAGCTCGTCCTCTCCTCCGGGGTGGAACGGGACGTCCCGGCGCCCCGCCCGCGCGCGAGAACTAGTACGCGTTCTAGTTCCGTTCAGCAGTCTGCTGAGCCCCACCCCGCCCCCGCAAGGGTCGTGCACACACCCCGGGCCCGGCCCGCGCGCAACGAACGGGCCCACGGGCCTTGCCACTTATAGAACCCGTTACTACCTTTCGAGCCGACTACTGATGGGCCGTCAGCATTCCGGAGCACCCTCCGGTCCCCCGCTCCACAGCCGTCCCTGGAGTTCCCGATGCCCTGTCCCGCGCTGCCCGACGGGTTCGACTTCACCGACCCGGACGTCCTGCAAGACCGCGTGCCCTTCCCGGAGTTCGCACGCCTCAGGCAGGTGGAGCCGGTGCACTGGGTGGCCCAGCGGCCCGGGGTCGCGGGGTACGACGACGCGGGCTACTGGGCGGTGACCCGGCACGCGGACGTCAAGTACGTCTCCACGCACCCCGAGTTGTTCTCCTCCAGCACCAACACCGCGATCATCCGCTTCAACGAGTCCATCGGCCGCGACCAGATCGACGCCCAGAAGCTCATCATGATCAACATGGACCCGCCCGAGCACACCCGGGTCCGCCAGATCGTGCAGCGCGGCTTCACGCCCCGGGCCGTGCGCTCCCTGGAGCGGGCCCTGCGCGACCGCGCCGGCGCGGTCGTCCGGGCCGCCCTGGAGAGCGCCGGGGCCGACGGGTGCTTCGACTTCGTCACGCGGGTCGCCGTCGAGCTCCCGCTCCAGGCCATCGCCGAGCTCATCGGCGTCCCCCAGGAGGACCGCGCCAAGATCTTCGACTGGTCCAACAAGATGGCGGCGTACGACGACCCGGAGTACGCGGTCACCGCGGAGGTCGGCGCCGAGGCCGCCATGGAGATCGTCTCGTACGCCATGAACCTCGCCACCGCCCGCAAGGAGTGCCCGGCCGACGACATCGTCAGCCGGCTCGTCGCGGCGGAGGACGAGGGGAACCTCTCCTCCGACGAGTTCGGCTTCTTCGTGATCCTGCTCGCCGTCGCGGGCAACGAGACCACCCGCAACGCCATCACGCACGGCATGCACGCCTTCCTCACCCACCCCGGCCAGTGGGAGCTGTTCAAACGGGAGCGCCCGCGCACGGCCGCCGAGGAGATCGTGCGCTGGGCCACCCCGGTGGTCGCCTTCCAGCGCACGGCCACCGAGGACACCGAGCTCGGTGGCGCCCGGATCCGCCGGGGCGACCGCGTCGGGATCTTCTACTCCTCCGCCAACCACGACCCCGACGTCTTCGACGACCCCGACGCCTTCGACATCACCCGCGACCCCAACCCCCACCTCGGCTTCGGCGGCGGCGGCCCGCACTTCTGCCTCGGCAAGTCGCTGGCGGTCCTGGAGATCGACCTCATCTTCGACGCCGTCGCCGCGGCCATGCCGGACCTGCGCCTGGCCGGAGGGCCGCGCCGGCTGCGCTCGGCCTGGCTCAACGGCGTCAAGGAACTCCAGGTCGCCGTCCGCTGACACCCGCGCCCGCCGACGCGCACCCGCGGGTGTCAGCGGGCAAGGGACCCCACGGAAGGCCGGGCCCCACGGGAGGCGGGGGCACACCCCTACGCCCCGCTCCCGCCTCCCGTGGCCCGGACGTCCTCGGGATTCCGCCAGATGTTCATGTGATCGGCGCGGCACGCCAACGTTTTGGGCACCTCACGCGTCTTGAGGAAAGGACAACATCCGTCAAGAACCTCAAGACTTCGAACGGAAACGGTGACCGTGGTCTCTGCGGACCTCTCGCTCCTCCCGGCCGGCAGCTCGCCCACGGAGCGGAAGGGCCCCTTCCGTGCGTTCCGTTCCTTCTACCGGCGCCACCGCACACCCGTCCTCGCCACGGCCCCCACCCTGCCCCTGTACGCGCTGTGGGCGGCCGTCCTCGCCACCGGCGGCGGCGACCTCGCCGCGCAGCAGGCCTGGGCGCGCTTCGCCGACGACCACGGCTCCGCCGCCTACGGCCTCTTCTGGTACGGCGGCATGCACACCGCCAACTACAGCGTCATCTCCCCGTACGTGATGGCCGCGCTCGGCGTGAAGACGGTCACCGTGCTGTCCGGGATCGCCGGGGCCTGGCTGGTCGCGATGGTCATCGAGCGGGCCGGGGTGCGCCGCCCGCTCGCCCCGGCCGTGCTCGCCTCGCTCGCCGTGTGGTGCAACGTGGCCTCCGGGCGCACCACGTTCGCGCTCGGCGTCGCCTTCGGCCTCGGCGCGGTGCTCGCGCTCCTGGGCACCCGCCGCCTGACCGTCGCGGCGCTCTGCTCGGCCCTCGCCACCATGGCCTCGCCCGTGGCGGGCCTGTTCCTGCTGGTCGCCGGGGCGGGCTACGTCCTCGTCCGGGACTGGGGGCGGGCGCTGGTGCTCCTGGTGCCGCCGGTCGTGGTCGTGGCCACCACGACCGTGCTCTTCCCCTTCAAGGGCGAGCACCTGATGTGGGCGGACCGGGTGTTCCCGCCGGTCTTCTTCAGCCTGGTCCTGATCGTCGCCGGGCCGCGCGAGTGGCGGGTGCTGCGCCGGGGCGCGGGCGTGTACGCGGCCGGGACCGTCCTGACGTACCTCGTCCCGTCCCCGGTCGGCACGAACGTCGAGCGGCTCGCCGAGCTGGTGGCGCCCGCGCTGCTGCTCGCCGCCCTGCTGACCCCGGCCCTGACCGCGATGCGCCGGATGGCGCTGGTCACGGCCCTGGTCCTGTCGACGGCGTGGGTGGCGCAGAAGACCGCCGACGACCTGGAGGTGTCGACGGTCGTCCCGGCGTGGGCGACGGACACCGACGGCGTGGTGGACGCCCTGCGGCGGCTCGGCGCCGACCGGGGCCGCGTCGAGGTGGTCCCGGCCCGCAACCACCGCGAGGCCACCGCGCTCGCCCCGTACGTGAACATGGCCCGCGGCTGGAACCGCCAGCTCGACATCGAGCGGGGCCGCCTGTTCTACGACGGCTCGTTCTCCGCGGCCACGTACCGCGCGTGGCTGGACAAGTGGGCGGTCGGCTTCGTGGTCCTGCCGTCCGGCCGACCGGACGGGCCCGCCCTGGACGAGGCCGCGCTGGTGGCGAGCGGCCCGGAATGGCTGGAGCCGGTGTGGAAGGACCGGCACTGGCGGATCTTCCGGGTGCGGAACGCCGTGCCGATGGCGTCGGCCCCCGCCTCCGTGGTCCGCTCCACCAGTACGGAGGTGGTGGTGCGGGTCCCGGAGCGGGGGCCGGTGACGGTGCGGATCGTGTACTCGCCGTGGCTGCGGGCCGAGGGCGCGTGCCTGGCGAAGCAGGGCGACTTCACCCGGCTCACCGTGCCCGCGCCCGGCACGTACACGATCAGCTCGGGGTACGGTCGCCCGTCGCGTCCTGCCCGCTGCTGAGCGGGCCAGGTCCGTCCGGCTCGGTGGCCGCGCGGTCCGGCTTCCCGGCCGCACCGTCCGGAGAATTGGGCCCGTCGTCGGCGGCCCGGGGAGGTTCGGCGGTACCGGCCTTGGCGGTACCGGTCTCGGCGGTACCGGTCTCGGCGGTTCCGGCCTTGTCGGTACGGGCCTTCTCAGCCCCGGCCTTGTCGGTACCGGCCTTCTCAGCTCCCGCCTCGACGATCCCGGCCTTCTCCGTGCCGGTGGCCGCCTCGGCCGTGCGGGGCACCTCGGCCTCCGGGGGCGCGCCCCCGGCCGTGGCCACGGCGACCACCTGCTTCACACGCGGCCCCTGGAGCACGTACGTCAGGCCGAACCCGGCGCCGACCACGGCCGCGCCGCCCACCGCGTCGAGCACCCAGTGGTTGCCGGTGCCCACGATCGCGCACACCGTGAAGAACGGGTGCAGCAGGCCCAGGACCTTCATCCACCACTTCGGCGCGAGGATCGCTATGACCAGGCCGCACCAGAGCGACCAGCCGAAGTGCAGTGAGGGCATCGCCGCGTACTGGTTGGTGAGCTTGGTGAGCGTGCCGTAGTCCGGCTGCGAGAAGTCCTGCGGGCCGTGCACGGTGTCGATGAAGCCGAGGTCGGGCATCAGGCGGGGCGGCGCCAGCGGGTAGCCCCAGAAGCCGACGAGCGCCAGGATCGTGGCGAAGCCGAGCGCCGAGCGCGCCCAGCGGTACTGCGCCGGGCGGCGCAGGTAGAGCACGGCGAGCACGCTCAGCGGCACCACGAAGTGGAACGACGTGTAGTAGAAGTTGAAGAAGCTCTCCATCCACGGCGTGCGCGACGTCAGATGGTTGAACCAGTGCTCGACGTCGATGTGCAGGAACTGCTCGACGGAGTGGATCTGCTCCCCGTGGTGCTCGGCCCGCTCGCGCCCGCCGGAGATGGTGCCGCCGGTCGCCGCGAGCCGGGTCTGCTGGTAGGCGGAGTAGCCGACACGGATCAGGAGCAGTTCGAGCAGCAGGTTCGGCCGGGTGAGCACGCGCCGCCAGAACGGGAACAGCGGCACCCACGACCACCGCGCCGGCACCGGAGCGGCGTACGAGGTGGGGACCGGCGTCCGGTACTCCGGCGCGGTCCGGGACAGGAACGGCACGAACAGCGCGGAGGCCAGCGCGGCCAGCAGGACGACGTTGTCGCGCAGCGGCTCCAGGAGCGACATGTTCGGCAGCATCATCTTCGACGGCAGCGTCATCACCAGGACGATGGCGATGGGCCACACGTACCGGTCCGAGGCGCGTCTGCCGACCCGGCCGACCACCGCGAGCAGCAGCCACAGGAGCTGGTGCTGCCAGCTCGTCGGGGACACGGCGATGGCCACGCAGCCGGTGAGCGCGACCGCGAGCAGCAGTTGTCCGTCACGCGCGTACGTCACCGCGCGGCGCAGGCCGAGGACGGCCACGGCCACGCCGAGGGCCAGGAACAGCGCTATTTCGACCGGGCCCTGAAGGCCGAGGCGGAGCAGGGCGCCGTGCAGCGACTGGTTGGCGTTGGCGTCGGGGTTCGCGCCGAGGCCCGCGCCCGCCAGGTGGTGCACCCAGTACGTCCACGAGTCGTGCGGCAGGGCCGCCCAGGCGACGGCGGTCAGCGCGGCGAAGGTGGCGCCGAGGGACGCGGTGGCCTTCCTGCGGCCGGTGAACCACAGCAGCGGCGCGAAGAGCAGCACGGTCGGCTGGAGCGCGGCGGCCACGCCGACGAGGACACCGCAGGTGCGCTCGGAGCGGACGGCGAAGCAGCCGAGCAGCACGAGCAGGACCGGGATGATGCTGGTCTGCCCCAGGTGCAGCGTGTTGCGCACCGGCAGGGAGAGCATGAGCAGGCAGATCGCGACGGGCGCCGCGAGCAGCGAGGTGCGCCGGGACACGGGCTGCGGCAGGGCACGGGCGGCGACGAGGCCGAGCGCGGCGACCAGGCCCAGGGTGCCGAAGGTCCAGGCCCAGCCGAGGGCCTGCTCGGCCGCGCTGGTCAGCGGCTTGAGGACGAGCCCGGCGAACGGCGTGCCGGTGAACTTGTCCGCGTCGTACAGCGAGCCCTTCACGTGCAGGACGCCGTTCGGCCCGACCCAGGTCTCCAGGTCGGTCAGCCGCTCGCCCTTGGGGGTGCGCAGGACGACGGCCGCCTGCCGGACGGCGAGGACGGCGGCGATCAGCCACAGGGCGACACGGATCGCCGCGATCCGCGCCGTGGGCGAACCGGACGGTCCCGCGCCCAAGGCGTTCCCCGGTCCCCTCTGCTCAACATTCGCCACGCCCTGTCGGCCCTCCCGCCCCATCCGTGCATCCTCGGTCAACGCGCCAGGAGATCCGCGATCTCGTCCGCGGGGGCCCGCGCGTGCCCCTGACTGAGACGCGCGCGATCCCCTCTTCACCTGGCAGTCACACCGCTTTCTATCGGCTTTTCGACTCCGGTGCCCAACCGGGGGGCCGCCCCGGGTCCGGTCGCGCCCGGCGCTCCGTCCCGGCGCGGTGGTCCGCACCCGGTCTTTCCCGGGCGTCCCCGTCCCCGGGTGCCCGGTTCCCGGCCCGGGACGCGACATAGATCACAAGGGAGCCGTGTCCGTACTGGACCATCTTGATCCGTTTGGGCTGCGTACAGCCACTTTTTCCGCCCTCTGGAAACGGAGGATCACAATCCGTAAAGGTGCTGCCTCCACCTATCGTCGTCGACTTGTCCTGTAGTCGACCGAAAGGCAGGCGAGCGAGCCCTTGCCGTACGCCAACCCCGTCGCACTCCGCAAACAGGCGGTGCCGCCCCCCGCGGCGCCCCGCAGCCAGGAGACCGCCGAGGCCACCGTCACCGACCCGGTGCTCGTGAGGCGCGCCGTGAAGGCGGCGGCGCTCGGCAACGCGATGGAGTGGTTCGACTTCGGCGTCTACAGCTACATCGCGGTCACGCTGGGCAAGGTGTTCTTCCCCTCCGGCAACCCGACGGCGCAGCTCCTGTCCACCTTCGGCGCGTTCGCCGCCGCGTTCCTCATCCGTCCGCTGGGCGGCATGGTCTTCGGGCCTCTGGGCGACCGCGTGGGCCGCCAGAAGATCCTCGCCCTCACCATGATCATGATGGCGGCGGGCACCTTCGCCATCGGCCTCATCCCGTCGTACGCGACGATCGGCGTCTGGGCGCCGGTCCTGCTCCTGGCCGCCCGCCTCGTGCAGGGCTTCTCCACGGGCGGCGAGTACGCGGGCGCCTCCACCTTCATCGCCGAGTACGCCCCCGACAAGCGGCGCGGCTTCCTCGGGAGCTGGCTGGAGTTCGGCACGCTCGCCGGCTACATCGGCGGCGCGGGCCTGGTGACCCTGATGACCGCGCTGCTCTCCACGGACGACCTGCTCTCCTGGGGCTGGCGCGTGCCGTTCCTCATCGCGGGCCCGATGGGCCTGATCGGCCTGTACCTGCGCCTGCGCCTGGAGGAGACCCCGGCGTTCGCCGCCCAGTTGGAGAAGGCCCACGCCGACGAGCGCACCCGCGAGAAGGTGCGGCTGCGCGACCTGGTGACATCCCAGTGGCGGGCCCTGCTCCTGTGCGTGGGCCTGGTCCTGGTCTTCAACGTCACCGACTACATGCTCCTGTCGTACATGCCGACGTACCTGACCAGCGAGATGAAGTACGACGAGACGCACGGCCTGCTCGTGGTGCTCGCGGTGATGGCGCTGATGATGTGCGTCCAGCCGTTCGCCGGCGCGCTCACGGACCGCGTCGGCCGCCGCCCCGTCATCGCGGCGGGCTGCGCGGGCTTCCTGCTCCTGTCCGCGCCCGCCCTGCTCCTGATCCGCACCGGCTCCCTGTGGGCCATCGCCCTCGGCATGGCCGCCCTCGGCCTGCTCCTGGTCTGCTTCACCGCGTCCATGCCGTCGGCGCTCCCGGCCCTGTTCCCGACGAAGGTCCGCTACGGCTCGCTGTCCATCGGCTTCAACATCTCCGTGTCCGTCTTCGGCGGTACGACGCCGCTGGTGGTCACCGCGCTCATCGGCGCGACCGGGGACCGGATGATGCCCGCGTACTACATGATGGCCGCGGCGGTGGTGGGCGGCTTCGCCGTCTGGCGCATGGCGGAGTCGGCGGGGCGGCCGCTGCCGGGGTCGGCGCCCTCCCACTGAGCCTGGCCCCTGGGCCTTGGGCGGGGGTCCGCCCTTGCTTCCCACCCGCCCACCCGCCCGGCCCGGCACGTCCACGCGGCCCCGACCTGGCGGCTTCCGGCTTCGTCGACACCGATCACCTGTCCCGCCGCTCCGCGACGGATGTCTCCCACCCGCCCACCCGTCCGGCCCGGCGTCCACGCCCGGCCCCGACCTGGCGGCTCACGGTTCGTCGTCGGCGATCGCCCTGTGCCGCCGCTTCGCGACGGATGTCTCCCACCCGCCCACCCGCCCGGGCCCGCGGACGCGCTCGGTCCCGGCCTGACGGCTCACGGTGCGTCGTCGGGGGTTTGCTGTCCCGCCCGGGCCTGAGGGCGCGCTCGGTCGCGGCCTAGTGGCTTGCGGTGCGTCGTCGGGGGGGTGGTTTTCAGCCCGTCCGGCGTTTGAGGACGAGGCGCGGAGCGCTGATGGCGGGGTCCAGGGGCGGAGCCCCTGGTTTCGGGAAGGGGTGGGATTGGGGAGCCCCCGGCAGGGCCCACCGGCCCACCCCGACCCGGAAGGAGCACCAGTGACCCCCCAACCCGCTCAGCCCGAGTGGACCACCGTGGACACCTACCTCGCGGACCTCCTCACCCCGGAGGACGACGCCCTCGCCCACGCCCACCGCACCAGCGAGGCCGCCGGCCTGCCCCCCATCGCCGTCACCCCGACCCAGGGCAAGTTCCTCCACCTGCTCGCCCTCCTGACCCCGGCCCGCCGCATCCTGGAGATCGGCACCCTCGGCGGCTACAGCACCATCTGGCTGGCCCGCGCCCTCCCGGCGGGCGGCCACCTCGTCACCCTCGAATACGCCCCGGCCCACGCCACGGTGGCCCGCGCCAACCTCACCCACGCGGGCCTGGACAAGGTCACCGAGCTGCGCACGGGCCCGGCCCTGGAGTCCCTCGCCGCGCTGCACGCCGAGGGCGCCGACCCGTTCGACCTGGTCTTCATCGACGCGGACAAGGTGAACAACGCCCGCTACCTGGAGTGGACCCTGAAGCTGACCCGCCCGGGCAGCCTGATCGTCCTGGACAACGTGGTCCGCGGCGGCCGGGTCGCCGACCCCGCCGCGGCCGACGAACCGGACATCCGCGGCACCCACGAGGCCCTGGAACTCGTCGCGAGCCACCCGAGGCTCGACGGCACGGCGGTGCAGACGGTGGGCGCGAAGGGCTACGACGGCTTCGCCCTGATCCGCGTACGGGACTGATCCACGCGCGGACCGATCCGCGCACGGAACCGATCCGCGTACGGGACATGATCTGTTCGGGACTGCGAGCGACGGCCCCTCGAAGCCTCAGCCCTCGTGGTAGAAGCCCACGTTCACGCTGCGCGGGCCCGACCGGTCCTGGACGACGATCTCCCCGGAGCCGCCCCGGGGCAGCGGCGCCGCTCCGCCGTAGGGGAGCGGCGTCGCGCTGCCGCCGGTGTGGACGCGCACCTCGGAGGCCGGATCGGGCTGGGAGCCGCGCAGCCAGGTGACGGTCCAGACGCCGTCGGCGCCGCAGCGGAACTCCAGGTGCGTACGGGAGACGAACAGCCAGTCCTGCGGCGGTACCAGTCGGCACACGGCGCCGTCCCGTCCGACGCGCAGCACGGCGCCCGGTTCGCTGGGCACCTCGGCCATCGTCATGCCCGCGGTCGCCCCCGCGTCCGCACCCGACAGCGTGGCCATCGTGAGCTCCAGCATCTCCGCACCCCCATGAAGTCGGACACTCGCGCGCATCCTAGCCCCGCCCGCGCCGCGCGCCCTTTGGGACGATGGAACGCATGACGGAGCGGAAGCCACCCGGTGTGAGTTTCGAGTCGTGGATCGACCGCCAGATCCGCGAGGCGGAGGAGCGCGGGGACTTCGCCGCGCTGCCCGGCCGCGGCGAGCCCCTGCCCGACGACGCGAACGCGCCGTACGACGAACTGTGGTGGGTCAAGCGGAAGCTGGCCCGCGAGGGCGTGTCCGTGCTGTCGCCGACGCTCGCGCTGCGCAAGGAGGCGGAGGACGTCCTCGCGGCCGCGGCGGACGCGCCGTCCGAGCGCGTGGCGCGGCGCCTGGTGACGGAGCTGAACGACAAGATCCGCGAGGCGCTGCGCACCCCTCCGCCGGGCCCGCCGCTGGGCCTGCGGCCGTACGACGTGGAGGAGGTGGCGCGCGGCTGGCGCGAACGGCACGGCGGCTGACCGGGACCTCACGCCATCCTCACGCGGCGGTACGGGAGGATGGGGCGCATGAGCATCGTGAAGATCAACGTCCTGAACGTGCCCGCCGAGCAGCGCGAGGTCCTGGAGCAGCGCTTCGCGTCCCGCGCGGGCGCCGTCGAGAACTCGGACGGCTTCGAGTGGTTCGAGCTCCTGCGCCCGGTGGAGGGCACGGACGACTACCTGGTGTACACGCGCTGGCGCGACGAGGCGTCGTTCCAGGCCTGGATGGAGGGCCCCATGAAGGCGGCCCACCAAGGCGGCGCGGACCGCCCCAAGCCCGCGGCCACGGGCAACGAGGTCTGGTCCTTCGAGGTCGTCCAGCAGGCAGCACCGAAGCAGGCCTGACCCCCGCCCCAAGCCGGTCCAACGAAGCCAGGCGTCACGGGTGGGCGGGTGGGAAAGCCCACGACAGCGCCGCAGGCAGCAGAAACCGGGGAGCACCCCACCCACCCCAGGCCGCGCCGGCGAAGCCGGGCGTAACGGGCGGGCGGGTGGGCGGGTGGGAAAGCCCACGCCAGCGCCGCAGGCAGCAGAAACCGGGGAGCACCCCACCCACCCCAGGCCGCGCCGGCGAAGCCGGGCGTAACGGGCGGGCGGGTGGGAAAGCCCACGCCAGCGCCGCAGGCAGCAGAAACCGGGGAGCACCCCACCCACCCCAGGCCGCGCCAGCGAAGCCAGGCGTGACGGGCGGGCGGGTGGGAAAGCCCACGCCAGCGCCGCAGGCAGCAGGGACCGGGGAGCACCCCACCCGCCCTGGGCCCCGCCAGGGCCGGCCCCGGTCAGCGGGAGGGGGCTCGGGGGCGTTCCGCCACGGAGCCGCACAGTTCCGCGCCCAGCTCCTCCACCAACCGCATCAGATCCGTCGGCCGCCCCGGCGTCCACCAGTCCCCCAGCAGCTCCGCCAGCGACTCCTCGCGGGCCTTGGCGAGCCGCGCGGCGACCTCGCGGCCCGCGGGGGCCAGCCACAGGCCCAGGCCCTCGCGCAGCACCAGGCGGCGCTCCTCCAACTGCCGCGCGGCCTGCGTGATGACGGTCAGCGGCACCACGCTGCGCTCGGCGAGCGCCCCGGGCTCCACGTGCCCGTGGCGGCTGACCCGCAGCAGCAGCCAGCTCGCGGCGGGCAGCAGGTCGTACCCGGCCCGCCGGGTGATGTCCTCGTACACCGCGCGCCGCCCCTCCCGCGTACCGAGGACGGACAGGGCCCGCGCCACCTCGTCGTACGAGGACCGCTGCACCGGGTTGCTGGCGAGCGTCTGCGTGGGGTCGGGCGCGGTGACCGCGCGGCGCAGCTTGTCCTCGCGCAGCAGCCAGGCCAGCGCGAAGGCGACGACGGCGGCCGGCGCCGCGTACAGGAAGACGTCGGTGATGGAGCTGGCGTACGCGCTGACGACGCCGGGCCGCAGCGCGGCGGGCAGCTCCGCGATGCCGCGCGGGTCGGCCTTGAGGGAGTCCACGGTGACGCCCGGCGGCAGGTCCCGGCCGCCCAGGAACGCGGCGAGCTTGTCGCCGAGCCGGTTGGTGAAGACGGTGCCGAAGACCGCCACGCCGAACGAGGCGCCGATGGAGCGGAAGAAGGTCGCGCCGGAGGTGGCGACACCCAGGTCCTCGTAGCCGACGGCGTTCTGCACGATCAGGACGAGCACCTGCATGACGAGGCCGAGCCCGAACCCGAAGACGAAGAAGTACGCGCTCATCTCGACCGTCGGGCTGTCCGGTTTGAGCTGGTGCAGGAGCAGCAGCCCGAGCGCGGTGATGCCGGTGCCCGCGACGGGGAACACCTTCCAGCGCCCGGTCCGGCTGACGATCTGCCCGGACCCGGTCGACGCGATGAGCATGCCGACGACCATCGGCAGCATGTGCACGCCCGACATGGTCGGCGAGACGCCCTGGACGACCTGGAGGAACGTCGGCAGGTACGTCATGGCCCCGAACATCGCGAAGCCGACGACGAAGCTGATGACGGCGGACAGGGTGAAGGTCCGCACCCGGAACAGCCGCAGCGGGATCACCGGCTCCGCCGCCCGCCGCTCGACCGCCACGAAGCACACCGCGAGCACCACCCCGAGCACGGCGAGCCCGATGATCCGCGGCGAGCCCCAGGGCCAGGTGGTGCCGCCGAGCGAGGCGACGAGCACGAAGCAGGTGGCGACGGAGGCGATGAGGAACGTGCCGAGGTAGTCGATGGTGTGGCGGGCGGTGCGGGCCGGGATGCGCAGCGCGACGGCGATGACGGCGAGCGCGACCGCGCCGACGGGCAGGTTGACGTAGAAGACCCAGCGCCAGCTCAGGTGCTGGGTGAACAGGCCGCCGAGCAGCGGCCCGAGCACGCTGGTGGCGCCGAAGACGGCGCCGAAGAGGCCCTGGTAGCGGCCGCGGTCGCGCGGCGACACGAGGTCGCCGACGATCGCCATCGACAGGACCATGAGCCCGCCGCCGCCGAGGCCCTGGAGGGCGCGGAAGGCGATGAGCTCGCCCATGTTCTGGGCGGCCCCGCACAGCGCCGAACCCACCAGGAAGATCACGATGGCGGACTGGAAGAGGCGTTTGCGGCCGTACTGGTCGCCGAGCTTGCCCCACAGCGGGGTGGCGGCCGTGGCGGCCAGCAGATACGCCGTGACCACCCACGACAGGTGCTCCATCCCGCCGAGGTCGCTGACGATCGTCGGCAGGGCGGTGGAGACGATGGTCTGGTCCAGGGCGGCGAGCAGCATGCCGAGCAGCAGCGCGCCGATGGACACCAGCACACCGCCGGACACGTGCTCCTGTGCCCCTGTCCCGCGTCCCGGCCCACTCGGCCGTGTGCTCACGTCCTGCGTCATGGACACCTCCCCGGGTGCTCCTCCAACTCCATCGTGGGCCGTGTCTCCCGTTATGGCCTGTTGAGTCGTACGGCTGCATACTCCTGGAGAGCTCTGCGGGGCGGCCGAGGGAGGGGAGCACCCAGTGAGCGAGCGGCACGGGAGGCCCATGGGGCCCGAGGAGCCCGCCTTAGGACCTGGTACGGGGGCCGGTGAGGCGCCCGCGGGGCCCGTCTGTCCCCGGTGCGGCACCGCGCGGGCACCCGACGGCGCGCCCGTCTGCGGTTGCGCGCGGCAGGCGGCGGACGCCGTCCTGGAGACCCGCTCCGCGCAGGCCGCGGCCGCCGAGGACTTCGATCCGCTGCGCATCCGGCCGTACGTGACGCTGCCGGAGCCCGCGTCGCCGCTCCCGGCGCTCGCGTCGGCGCCGCTGCCGCCGGGGC
>NZ_BNBT01000173.1 GCF_014656095.1 Streptomyces longispororuber | reverse complement strand
AGGCCTGGCAGTACGTCTTCGGGCCGGGCGTGGGCGCGACGGTGGCCCGCGAGTCCGGGCCCGACCTCGACGTCCACCTCGTCACCCACGACCGGATGGGCAGGGGCACCGACCTGTCCCGGCCCCCGCGCACCGCCCGGCTCGGCCGCAAGCGGCGCGTCTGCGGCTGGCTCATCGGCATGGCGGGGCCGGTGCTGCTCACGCTGCTGCTGCGCGGTGTCGCCCCGGGCCTCGGGCTCGCCAACGACATGCTGCTGTTCCTGACCCTGACGGTCGCGGCGGCCCTGCTCGGCGGCATGCTGCCGGCGCTCGCCTCCGCCGCCTTCGGCTCCCTGCTGCTCAACTACTACTTCACGCCACCCGTCCACCACGTACTGATCTCCCACTCCCGGAACATCGTCGCCCTCGTCATCTTCATCGCGGTCGCGGTGTCGGTGGCCTCCGTGGTCGACCTCGCCGCGCGCCGCACCCACCAGGCGGCCCGGCTGCGCGCCGAGTCGGAGATACTGTCCCACCTGGCGGGCAGCGTGCTGCGCGGCGAGAACAGCCTCGAATCCCTCCTGGAGACCGTCCGCGAGACCTTCGGCATGGAGTCCGTGGCCCTGCTGGAGCGCGAGCACGACCTCGCGCCCTGGACCTGTACGGCCGGGGTGGGCGCGCGGGCGCACGTCGAGCGCCCCGAGCACGCCGATGTGGACCTGCCGATGGGTGACTCGATGTCCCTGGCGCTCACCGGCCGGGTGCTGACCGCCGAGGACCGCCGCGTGCTCGGCGCGTTCGCCGCGCAGGCCGCCGTCGTCCTGGACCGCCAGCGCCTCCAGACCGAGGCCGACCAGGCCCGGGCGCTCGCCGAGGGCAACCGCATCCGCACCGCCCTGCTCGCCGCCGTCAGCCACGACCTGCGCACCCCGCTGGCCGGGATCAAGGCGTCGGTGTCCAGCCTGCGCTCCGACGACGTCGAGTGGTCCGAGGAGGACCGGGCCGCCCTCCTCGAAGCGATCGAGGAGGGCGCCGACCGGCTCGACCACCTCGTCGGCAACCTCCTGGACATGTCCCGCCTCCAGACCGACACCGTCACGCCGCTGATCCGCGAACTCGACCTGGACGAAGTGGTTCCGCTCGCCCTGGACGCCCTGGCCGTGCCCGCCGGGAACGTCGTCCTCGACATCCCCGAGGACCTGCCGATGGTGGCCGCCGACAAGGGCCTCCTGGAGCGGGTCGTCGCCAACGTCATAGAGAACGCCCTGAAGTACAGCCCCGCGGACGCGACCGTCCTCGTCACCGCGAGCACCACGGCCGACCAGGTGCAACTACGGGTCGTGGACCGCGGCCCCGGCGTCCCCGACGACGCCAAGGAGCGCGTCTTCGAGCCCTTCCAGCGCCACGGCGACGCCCCGCGCGGCGCCGGGGTCGGCCTCGGCCTCGCCGTCGCGCGCGGCTTCACCGAGGCCCTCGGCGGCACCCTCACCGCGGAGGACACCCCCGGCGGCGGCCTGACCATGGTCCTCGTCCTGCCCCGCGTCTCCGAGGGGGAAGTCCGCACCGATTGACCGCTTTTGTCGGGTCGTCAGGGGTGGGTCGTCAGAACGCCGCCGAAGCGCAATGTCCAGATCGGTACCGTCTACCGGTTTCGCGCGCACCTGGGGTATCTCTGGGACGAACGTTCTACCCAGACCCGTTCCTTCAGGAAGGAGCCCGGCCGTGGACGGATGGTACGTGGACGACCGCTGCACCAACTGCGACGTCGCCCGGCAGTACGCGCCCGAACTGATCGGTGAGGTGGACGGGAAGTCACAGGTCCTGCGCCAGCCGCGCGACGAGGCGGAGAACCGCCGCCTGCACGCCGCGGTCTTCGCCTGCCCCACCCGCTCGATCCGGCCCGCCGCGGGGCGGGCGGACCAGGAGCTCGACCCCTTCCCGCTGGCCCTGGACGACGGCGTCCTCATCTGCGGCCACAACGCGACGCACACCGCCGGGGCCAACTCCTACCTGCTGCGGCGGCCCTCCGGAACGCTCATGATGATCGACACCCCGCGCTGGAGCCGCGAGCTGGCACGGCGCTGGACGGCGCACGGCCCCGTCACGGACGTGCTGCTCACCCACCGCGACCACGCCGCGCACGGCCGCCGCTACGCCGACCACTTCGGGGCCCGGCTGTGGATCCACGAGGGCGACCTCGACGCCGCCCCGGACGCCGACCAGGTCATCCGGGGCCTCGCCCCGCGGGAGATCGGCGAAGGCGTCACCGCCCACCCCCTGCCCGGCCACACCCGGGGCAGCGTGCTCTACCTCGCCGACGACCGGTACTGCTTCAGCGGCGACAGCTTCTACTGGTCGCGCACCACCGGCGACCTGGAGGTCGCGGAGAGCGTGACCTGGTACTCCATCGAGGTCCTCGCCGCGTCCCTGGCCAGGACCGCGGGCCGGCTGCGCTTCGAGTGGGTGCTGCCCGGCCACGGCGACCGGCGCCGCCTGCCCGCCGACGAGATGTCCCGCCGGCTGCGCGGGCTGGCGGAGCGCGCCCGGGCGCTCCGCCAGCAGCCCGTGGACTTCACCGCCGTGCGCTGGTGAGACGCTCCGCCAGCCCCGAAGCGGACGCCCAGCCCTCGAAGCGGACGCTCAGCCCTCGAAGCGGACGCTGTCCGCGGGCAGCACGTCCGCCCCCATGTTGATCTCCATCATGCGGAAGGCCGCCTCGGCGAGGTCCGCGTGGATGTGCGCCACCGCGTCCCGCGCCACCGTCACCTTCAGGTGCCGGATGTGGGCGTCGAGGGCGGAGTACAGCACGCACTGCTCGGTGACCTGCCCGACCAGGACGATGTGGGTGATCCCCCGCCGGGACAGCAGATACGTCAGCGGCGTCTCGTAGAAGATCGAGTGCCGGGCCTTCACGACGAACAGCGAGGTCTCGTCGGGCCGCACGGGCTCCACCAGGTCGGCGTGCGGCCCGCGCAGGGCCTCCTGGAGGAGCTCGTCGTGGTGGGAGCGCCAGAGGCCGAAGTTGTCGTTGACGTAGATGACGTCGACGTCCGCGGCGCGGGCCCGCTCGATCAGCGACGTGATCGACGGCAGGGCCTCGCGCACGGAGGAGACGAGGGCGGGGGCGTCCGGGTGGTCGTACGTGTTGATCATGTCGACCACGATCAGGGCGGTGTCGGCCATGGCGGGCTCAGACCGGTTCGATGACGAAGCCGCTGCGCGGCAGCGTCGGCACCCGGCGCAGCGGGATGCGCAGATCCTGCCCGGGCACGCGGTGGTCGAGGCGGGCGAGGCGGGGGAGCAGCGTGCTCAGGACCGCGAGGGTGACGTCCTCACCGGGGCAGCGGTGCCCGCCGGAGACCTCGCCGCCGCCCTGCGGGACCAGCTCGTCGCGCCCCGGCTCGCGCCCGGTGAACCGCTCCGGGTCGAAGGTGTACGGGTCGGTCCACAGCTCCGGATCGTGGTTCTGGCCGTAGAGGTCGAGCAGGACCATCGTGCCCTCGGCGATGCGCTGGCCGCGCCACTCCACGTCCTGCGGCGCGAGCCCGGCGACGAACGGCGCGAACGGGTAGAAGCGGCGCACCTCGTGCGCGAACGCCCGCGCGTACCCGTCGCGGTCCTCCGCGAGGGGCGCGCGCAGCTCCGGCTTGCGGTGCAGGGCGTGCGCGCCGAACACGACGAACCAGGTGACGGCGATGGTGGGCCGCAGGACGTTGAGGATCTCGACGGCCGCGGTCCGCGCGTCCAACAGGTGGCCGTCGGCGTCCCGGTGCGCCGCGACGGCCCGCAGCGCGGTGGAGGGCCGCGCGGTGTCGCCGCCGGAGGGGTCGGTGCGGCGGATCTCCTCGATCAGGCCGGCCAGCCGTTCCTCCTGGCGGGCGCGGGCCCGCCGGGCCCGCCAGTGCCGCGGCCCCGCCGTCGCGAAGCCGTCCACCATGGCCACGAGGTCGCGGGCCAGGAGCCGCACGTCCTCCTCCGGCTCCGTCGGGACGCCCGTCCAGGCGCAGACGGCCCGGGTCAGGACCAGGCTCACCTCGTCGAACAGCGTCAGCCGGGAGCCGGTGCGCCACTCCTTGCGGGCCCGCTCCCACTCCTCGGCGACGTGTTCGGCCAGCCTGGCGATACCGGAGGCGTCCGTGAGGAGGGACACGAACAGGGCCTTGCGCCGCCGGTGCTCCTCCCCGTCGAGGGTGTGCACGGCGCCGTGGCCGAAGAGGGTGCTGAGGATCGGCTCGGGCAGGGCCGTCCGGCGGCGCACGTGCGCCTCGTCGTAGAAGAACGCGACCGCCGCCGGTCCGCGCAGGGCCACGGCGGGCTTGCCGAGCAGCCGGGTGCGGACGACCCCGCCGCCCTGCTTGCGGGTGAGGTCGGGGAGCCAGGCGTAGCCCTGGGAGAGCAGCGGCAACGTGCTGTCGAGCATTCGGTCCTCCTGGGGTCGCGGATGCGCTGCGTATGCGTATGTGTGTGCGGATGTCCGCGTGCCCGGTGTGATCGTCGGTATGTCTGGTGCCCGCTGTCCTGATGTCTCGTATACGACTACGTGTCGTACGAGGTGCCCTTTATGCCCGGTTTTGGGCGTCGGCTCGTCCTCAGCGTACGCAGGCCCGTCCCGTCGCGCTCGACGTCCTGAGACCCAAGGAGAAGCTTGGGTGTGGTGACAGGATTCGAGGATTGACTTGGAGCTGGGCCACGCTGAAGATCACTACGGGCCCAGGGCGGCAACCCGCCGCGCGCCGCCGGATCCGGACCGCGTCGGCGCGCTGCGGGTGCCGACCCGCCATTTCCCGGAAGGACGGTCCCCTTGCACACTCCACGGAACGACACACCGGCGGACGCTCCCCGGACCACGCCGCCGCGCACCCCCAAGGCCGCCGACGCCCTGGCGCTGCTGCGCGCGCTCGGTGCCGAGGACGTCGCCCACCCGGGCGGCACCCTCCTCGCCCACCTGCGGCGCGTCCACGACCGGCTCGCAGCCTGGGGAGCCCGCGACGCGCTGCGCCTCGCGGGCCTGTGCCACGCCGCGTACGGCACGGACGGCTTCGCCACCGCCCTGCTGCCCCCGGCGCGCCGCGGCGAACTCGCCGCCGTCATCGGCGCGGAGGCCGAGGCGCTGGTCCACCGGTACGCGAGCTGCGACCGCGCCGCCACCCACCCGGCCCTCGCGGAGCCCACCGGGCCCTTCCGCGACCGCCTCACCGGCGCCACCTCCGTCCTCTCGGCCCGGGAGCGCGCGGACCTCGCCGAGCTGACCGCCGCCAACGAACTCGACCTGGCCGCCGAGGACCCGGCCTTCCGCGCCGCCCACGGGGACGACCTGCTCGCCCTGTTCACCCGGCTGGAGCCCCTGCTGAGCCCGGCCGCCCGGCAGGACGTCCCGCGGGTCCTGGCCCCCGCGCCCCCCGACCGCCCGTGGACCGTGGCCGTGCTGGGCCCCGGGGGAGTGGGCGGCCTCCTCGCCGGGCTCCTGGCCCGCGCCGGGCACCGCGTCGTCTGCGTGGCGGGCGAGCGCACGGTCCAGGCCCTCCGCGCGGGCGGATTGCGCGTCAGCAGCCGCCAGTTCGGCGACTTCGCGGTCCCCGTCGAGGCGGACACCGCGCTGCGGGAGCCGGTCGACCTGTGCCTGGTCACCGTCAAGCACACCGCCCTGGCCGACGCCCTGGCACGCGTCCCGGACGCCGCGCCGGCCACCGGCACCGTCGTCCCCCTGCTCAACGGCGTCGAGCACCCGGCCGCGCTGCGCGCCCACTTCGCCTCCGGGCGCGTGGTGCCCGGCGTCATCCGGGTCGAGTCGGCCCGCACCGCACCCGGGGTGATCACCCACCACAGCCCCTTCACCGAGATCGACCTGGCGGGCCCGCCGGAGCGCCTGGCACCCCTGGCCGACGTGCTGCGCGCCGCGGGCGTCCGGACCCGGGTGCGGGCCGACGAGACCGCCATGCTCTGGGCCAAGCTGGCATTCCTCGCGCCGCTCGCCCTGCTCACCACCCGCCACCGCCGCACCGCGGGCGAGGTGCGCGACCGGCACCGCGCCGAGCTGGTGGCGCTGGTCGAGGAGGCCGCAGCGGTCGCCCGGGCCTGCGGCGCCGCCACCGACCCGGCCCAGGTCCTCGCCCTGTACGACAGCTTCCCGCCGGACACGCGGTCGTCGATGCAGCGCGACGCCGAGGCGGGCCGCCCGCTGGAACTGGACGCGATCGGCGGGGCGCTGCTCCGGGCCGCCGCCCGCCACCGGGTCGCCACACCGGTCGCCCGGCGCCTCGTCGCGGACCTCACCCCCCCAATGACCGCCTGACCGCCTGACCGCCTGACCGCCTGACCGTCTGCCCGGCTTACCGGCCGACTCACCGACCGGCTGCCCCACTGCCCCACTGCCCCACTGACCGGCTGACCGGACGGCGTACGGCACGGGTGCCCCGGCCCGTCCGCCGTGCGGCGCGGATTCCCTACGCCGGGCCGGGGAGAGTGCTGCGGGGCGCGCGGTGCGGTGGGATCCTCGTCGGCAGACAGCACGCCCACCGGCTGTCAGGGGGATGCGATGCGCGGAACACGACGCGTCAGGCGGGCGGGCGCCCTGTGCCTCGCGGCCGCCGCGGTGGTCGCGGGGACGGCCGGCTGCGGAGGCGGCGGCGCCGACCCGGCGGACCCCCGCGACAGCTCGGGTCTCCCGGCGTCCGCGCCCACCGCCGCACCTCCCGACGGCCCCGCCGGGGACGGCGGAAACGGCACGGACACCACCGGCGGCGCACAAGGCGGTCAGGGCGACCCGGACGGTCGGGGCGGCGAGGGCGGCGAGGGCGGCGACGACATTCCGCCGGTCTCCGCCCCTCCGGTCGCCCCGGGCGGCGGTGACGACGGCGGGACCGGCTCCGGCGTGTACCCCAGCGGGGACACCGGCGGCGACGGCGGCGGCTTTCCCCCCACGGACGGCACGCCCGACCTCACCACCCCGCCGCCGGGGCCCTGCGACGACACCCCCGCCTCCTGCGTCCCCTCACCCTCGCCCGCACCCGTGGACTCCGCGAGCCTCCCGCCCGCGGCCGGCGACGGGTCCTGACCCCGGCGATGGCAGCGGATCCGCCGCGGGCCCGGCGCGCCGTACCCGGGACCGCCGGGGCACGCCTGTCCGCCCGGCGCCGCGCCCACGGCCCCGCCCGCACACCACCGGCCCGCACCCCGTCGGCCCGCACCCCGTCGGCCCGCACACCACCCGCCCGCACGCCCCGCCCCGCGCCCGACCCGGCACCGCCCGCCGACCCCGGCGGACGCCTGGAGTACGCCAACTCGGCCCTCGGCGCGGGCTCGTTCGCCGTGGGGCTCATGCTGTACGCGGGCTACCTCTACGTCGACGCGTTCTACAGCCACTTCCACCTCGGCACGTTCGCCGTCGGCTTCGACTCGCTGGAGTTCGCGCTGCGCAGCCTGCGGCTGGTCACGCTCCCCGTGTTCGCCTCCCTCGCGGTGCTCTTCCTCGTCCCGCACGTGCCGGAGCTGATGGCCGTGCTCGGCGTGGGCGATCGCCGCGTCCGCGCCGCCCGCGCGTGGGGCCACGCCCTCGCGCGGCTGCACCCCCTCCTCATCGCGGCGGGCATCCTCCTCATGGCGCTGTGGCAGGTCCTGCACCCCTACCACTGGGTCGCGCCCCTGTGCGTCGCCGCGGGGCTGCTCCTCGGCCAGACCTCCGCGGCGACGGCCCGCGCGCCGCGCGGGCGGCGGGCGTGGGAGCGGGCGGCGGCCCTCACGGTCGCCGGGGTCTTCCTGATGTGGGTCGTGGCCCTCGCGGCCGGGGAGCTGGGCCGCCGGGACGCGCGCCGCGCCGCGGACCACCTGGTCAACCGGGTGGCCGTCGTCGTCCTCAGCACGGAGCGGCTGAGCCTGACCGGCCCCGGCGTCGTGGCCGAGGACCTCGGCCGGGGCCTGCGCTACCGCTACCGCTACAGCGGGCTCCGGCTGCTGGTGGAGCGGGACCACCGCTACTACGTGCTGCCGCTCGGCTGGCGGAAGGACCGGGACGCGACGTTCGTCGTCGAGGACGACGACACGGTCCGCGTGGAGCTGCGGCCCGGCGCCCGGCGCGGCCCGCGCTGACGTGGCGCCCGGCCGGTCAGGCGGCCCGGGGCCGCGACTCGTACAGGCGCGTGTAGTAGCGGCCCGCCGCCTCCAGGCCGGTGGGGTCGTCGCCCGTGGCCAGGACCCGGGCGACGGCGTCCCGCTGCTCCTCGGGACCGGTGAAAAGCCGCTGCGGGTACAGGCGTTCCGGGTCCGTCGTGGTGGTCAGGCCGTGCGCGGCGAGGCGCGCGGCGATCCGGTCGTAGGGGACCGTGCGCAGCACGAACGCGCTCACCCACAGCGGCAGCCGGACGTGTTCGAGCAGCGCGTCGAACGTGCGGTGCGACACGTAGCCGACGCCGCCGGTGACGGTCACCAGGCCGACGCGGCCGAGCGCGCGGACGAGGCCGGGACTGGGCGGCACCCGCTCCAGGTTCTCCGCGTACGCCTCGTCGAGCAGCCCCACCGCCAGGGCGTACGCCGTGGCCTCGGCCGAGGTGTCCAGGCCGACGACCCGCACCGCGTCGGCCCGGCGGCGCGCGGCGTAGAACTCCTTGTCGCGTTCGAGGAGTTCGCCCGCCGTCAGGCGGTCCGCCTCCGCGCCCGTGTAGTGCGCGTACAGGTCGGCGAGCGTGAGGTCGTGGTTGAGCAGCGCCGCGTTGATGCCGTACGAGCAGCACAGGTCGAGGACCGTGATCCGCTCGCCGCCGGTGCCGGGCGGGGCGCTCCGCTCCCGCTCGGCGAGCGTCCGGCGGAAGACGCCCTGGGCGTGCTGCGGTATCTCGTACGCGAAGGGCGCCAGGCGGCGGAAGTACGCCCGCGGGTCGGGCCGGTCGTAGATGTCGTCGAAGCGGGTCTTGCCCGCCATCTCGCCCATGGCCGGACCGCTGTCGTCGGGTGTCGTGCGTGCGCGCATGGGGGACCTCCGTGAAGTGGGTGCGGGATGCGGCAGTCGAAGCTGTACCCGACGCCGTCGCCGGACCGGTAGACCGTGTGGCGGTTCCCGGCCACGCCGACTCACTAGGCTGTGCCGGTGTTCACCTCCCAGGGTCCCTCGCTGCGCGATCTCGCCGCGCAGGCGCTGTCGTCCACCGAGCACGGCTACGACCTGCTGGCCCCCACGTTCGACCACACGCCGTTCCGCACCCCCGACCGCGTCCTGGCCGCGACCGCCGCGGCGCTGCGCCCGCTCGGCCCGTTCCCGGCCGGTCTCGACCTGTGCTGCGGCACCGGGGCCGGGGTGGAGGCGCTGCTGCCGCTGTGCCGGGAACGCGTCACGGGCGTCGACTTCAGCGCCGGGATGCTCGCCCGGGCGCGGGCCGCGGTCACCGCGCCCGGGGCGCGACCCGCGCTCGACTGGGTGCGCGCCGACGCCCGCGCGCTGCCGTTCGACGGGGCCTTCGACCTGGCGGTCAGCTTCGGGGCGTTCGGGCACTTCCTGCCCGCCGAGCGGCCGGGGCTCTTCGCCCAGGTGCACCGGGCGCTGCGCCCCGGCGGCCTGTTCGCCTTCCCGCTCGGCGCGCCCCCGCCCCCGACGTCGCCGTGGTACTGGGCCACGCTCGGCTTCGACGCGGCGATGCGGGTGCGCAACGCCCTGTGGCGCCCCCGCTTCGTCATGTACTACCGCACGTTCCCCCTGGCCGGGGTGCGCGCGGACCTGGAGCGCGCCGGGTTCGCGGTGGAGCTGTGGCCGCTGGAGGGGTTCGGGCGCCGCGCCGACGGCAGCCCCCGCTGCCGGCTCGTGGTGGCGCGCAGGGCGTGAGCACCGCCGGGCCGGTCGGGCGGCTCAGGCGCCGCTGCTGCTGAACGCCCGCCGGTACGCCTGCGGGCTGACCCCGGCGACCCGCTTGAAGCGGTCCCGGAACGCCGTCGGCGAGCCGAAGCCGACCTGCGCGGCGATGCGCTCCACCGGGTGGGCGGTGGTCTCCAGGAGGTGCTGGGCCCGGCGGACCCGCGCCCGGTGCAGCCACTGCAGCGGCGTCGTGCCGGTCTGCTCGCGGAAGCGGCGCAGCAGCGTACGGCTGCTCAGGCCCGCGTGCGCGGCGATGTCGTCGAGCGTCAGCTCCCGGGCCGCGTTCTCCTCCAGCCAGGCCAGGAGGGGTTCGAGCGCCTGGCCGCGCGGGCTGGCCGGGGGCAGGTTGACGATGAACTGGGCCTGGCCGCCCTCGCGTTCCAGCGGCATCACGGACGCGCGCGCGGCGTCCGCGGCGACCGCCGAACCGTAGTCGCGGCGGATCATGTGCAGGCACAGGTCCATCCCCGCGGCGGCCCCCGCGGAGGTGAGGATCTGGCCGTTGTCCACGTACAGCACGTCCGGGTCGACGTCGATGTCCGGGTACGCCGCGGCGAGTTCGCCCGCCGCGTACCAGTGCGTCGTGGCCCGCAGCCCCGCCAGCAGCCCGGCCCGCGCGAGGACGAACGTACCGACGCAGATGGAGGCGATGCGCGTGCCCGCGGCGGCCGCGGCGCGCAGCGCCCGCAGGACGTCCTCGCGCACCGGCGCCGTCGGGTCGTGCACGCCCGGCACGACCACCGTGTCCGCGTCGGCGAGCGCGGCGAGCCCGTGCGGCGCCCGCAGCGTGAACGCGCCCGCGTCGACCTCGTCCGTGGCCGCGCACACCCGCACGCGGTAGCCCGCCCGCTCCCCGGGCAGCCGGGTCCGGGCGAACACGTCGATCGGCATGGCCAGATCGGAGGGGATGACATCGTCCAGGGCGAGGACGGCGACCGTGTGCATGGCGGCAACGTACGTCACCACCGGCCTACCGCCAAGCCCGCCCACCGGGCACCGACGGGCCGCTCCCCCACGCCCAGGGGCAGATCCCCGGCACACGGCCCCTTCTCCCTCCTGGCGATATCCCGTTGAAAGCTGTCATTCCTGCCGCTGTCGGGGCGGGACCGGCCCTGGCTAGCCTCGGCGGTGCCCGAGCCCCCCGTCACGGAAACGGAACCTCCGCATGCATGTGCAGGCAGTGCTCTTCGACGGCTTCGACCCGCTGGACGTCCTCGGACCGGTGGAGATCCTGTACGCCGGCGGCCTCGCCACCGGCGGAGGCGTGACCGTCGAGCTGGTGTCGGCCGAGGGCCCGCGCCGGGTCCCCGGCGGCCTGGAGGCGGTCGGCCTCACGGCCACGGCGAAGCTCGACCCCGCGTGCGCCGACGTGATCCTGCTGCCCGGCGCCGCCGGAGCGAGCGAGCAGACCGGGCCGGACGACGACAGCATCCCCGCGCGGCTCGGGCGCGCGGCGCGCACCGAACTGCCCGCGCTGCTCGGCGAGGCGCTGGCCCGCCCCGACGTGACCGTGGCCGGTGTGTGCGGCGGCTCGCTGCTCCTGGCGCTGGCCGGGCTCATCAAGGGGCGCCCCGCCACCGGGCACCACGACGCCCTGGACGCCATGGCCGGGCTCGGCGTCCGGACGGTCCGGGCGCGGGTCGTCGACGACGGCGACCTGGTCACCGCCGGTGGCGTCACCTCGGGCCTCGACCTCGGCCTGCACCTCCTGGAGCGCGCCCACGGCCCGCGGATCGCGCACGCCGTCGAGGAGCTCTTCGCCTACGAGCGCCGGGGCGTCGTCTGGCGCGAGACCGGCGCCGAACCCGTGCCGGTCTGACCCGGTCCCGACCCGGTCCACCCCTCACACCCGGGTGCCCAGCGGCCCCGTGAGTCCGAAAGCTCTGTGATGACGAAACTCTTCCTGGTCCTGCACGTCCTCGCGGCGATCGTCGCCGTGGGCCCGGTCACCGTGGCCGCCAGCATGTTCCCCAGGGTCCTGCGCGAGGCTCTGGCCGCGCCCGGTGACGCGCGCCCGGTCACGACCCTGCGGACGCTGCACCGCATCTGCCGCGTGTACGGCGGACTCGGCATCGCCGTGGTGGTGTTCGGCTTCGCCACCGCGAGCAGCATGGACGTCCTGGGCAGCGTCTGGCTGATCGTCTCGATCGCGCTGACGTTCCTGGCCGCCGTGATCCTGCTGGTCCTCCTCCTGCCCCGGCAGGAGGAGGCGCTCGCGGCCCTCACCGCCCCCGCCCCCGCTCCCGCCGCCGGCGACGTGGCGGGGGCGGGCGCGGCGGAGGCCGGGGGCGGAGCGGGGGGCGGTGTCGTCGTACGGCCTGACGCCAGAACGAGCGTTCTCCTCGGTGCGTACACAGGTGTCTTCAACGTCCTCTGGGCGACCGTCACGGTCCTGATGATCGTCAGGCCGGGGTCCACGACCGGAGCCTGATGCCGCACATGTGGCACGGCTCTGGCGGGGGCCGGTGCCCGTGCCCCATGCTCGCGGGAAGACGTGCCCGCCGGGCGGACACGGCACGGACGGTGCCGTCCCCCGTCGCCCGGCGGGCCACCTCGCACGGCCGGGGCGGTCAGCCGCCCCCGGCGGGGACGCCGAGGCGGACGCGGTAGCCGCCGTCCGGCGTGGGCCCCGCGTGGAACGTGGCGTGCAGCAGCTCCGCGCGTTCACGCAGGCCGATCAGGCCCTGGTGGGAGCCCGGCAGCGGCAGCGAGGGACGGGTCGGCGGGGTGTTGGTGACGGTCACGCCGAACTCCTCGCCGTCGTCCCAGAGGTGCACGCGCGCACGGGCCCCCGGCGCGTGCTTGCGTACGTTCGTCAGGGCTTCCTGGACGGTGCGGTAGACGGTGCGCTGGGCGGGGGTCGCGATGTCCGGGGGCAGCGCCCCGGTCAGCTCCGCGTCGATGCCGCTGGAGGAGACCAGGGCCTTCAGGTCGGCGAGCGTGGGCTGCGGGGTGAGCTCGGTGGCCCGGCCGCCGGAGGCGCGCAGGAGGGAGACCATGTGGCGCAGCTCGTCGAGCGTGCTGACGCTCAGCGAGCGGATGGTGCGGGCCGCCTCCCGCGAGTCCGCGTCCTTGGCCGCCACCTGCCAGGCACCGGCCCGCACCGCGATCAGCGACACCTGGTGCGAGACGACGTCGTGCATCTCGCGGGCGAGCTGCGCGCGCTCCTCGGCGAGCACGGCCTGGGCGTGCAGCGCGCGTTCGTGCTCGCGGGCCTCCTCGATCTCGGCGAGGCGGCGCGACAGGTCCCTGCGGGCCTGCGTGAGCTGGCCGAGCAGCACCGGGGCGGCCGCCGTCCCCAGCGTGTACACGAAGTAGATCGCCGTCCAGGTCCGGTCCTCGGAGGCGAGGTCGGTCACCGGCCACGGGCTGGCCATGGCGGCGGCCGCGAGGACCGCGCACACCGCGAGGAGCCGGCGGTCGCGGCTCCGGTCGGCCAGCGTGAACAGGGCGGTGAGCGGCGGCACCAGGATCTCCAGCGTCAGTGCCGCAGGGAGCGTCAGCAGGAACACCGCCAGCGGGAAGCGGCGCCGGGCCACGAGCGCGGCACAGGCGACCACCGCGCAGGCGAGGACGCCCGGGCCGCCGTCGTACAGGTTGAGGCCGATGTCGACCGCCGCGCAGACCACGACGAGCACGTCCGCGACCCGGGGCAGCACGCGCCGCAGCCGCTCCCACCCCGCAGCACTCCCCGCCCCGGCCACCGAGGCCGCGCCCTCGGACGCCCCACCCGCGTCCTGCTCCAGCACCCCGTTCCCGTCTCCGTCCAGCGCCCCGTCCCCGTCCCGGTCCAGCACTCCGCCCCCGTCCCCGTCCCGGCCCGGTGTCCCGCTCCCGTCCGGCAGGACCGCGTCCGTGCTGTCCGCCACGGTGCCCTCCGCCGGGGCCGAGCCCGCCTGCGCGCCGCAGGCGTCCGTGCCGCCCTGCTCCGGCCCCTGCGTGCCCCGCCTCACCGTGCCTCCCGCGCCGTGGGTTCGCCCGGGCCGGGCGCCGCCCCGCCGAGCAGCCCCGCGCGCTCGGCGAGGAGCGCGGCCTGGACCCGGCTGGTGACGCGGAGCTTGGTGAGGATGGCGCTCACGTGGTCCTTCACGGTGCCCGCGCTGAGGTGCAGGCGGATGCCGATGTCGGCGTTTGTCAGGCCCTCGGCGACGAGGACGAGGACGTCGCGCTCGCGGCCGGTGAGGCGGGCCACGCGCGCCCGGTCCGCGCCGTCCGCGCCGCCGCCGGGGCCGGGGTGCGCGCGGAGCATGGAGCGGGAGGCCTTGGGGGACATCACGACGCCGCCCGCGGCCAGCGTCCGCACGAGCTGGGCGAGCTGGTCCGGCTCGGTGTCCTTGAGCAGGAACCCGGCCGCGCCGGACCGCAGCGCGGTCACGATGTACTCGTCGGTGTCGAACGTGGTCAGCATCCCCACGACCGGTGCCCGCGGCAGCGACCGCAGCTCCCGCAGCACGGTGAGGCCGTCGACGTCCGGCATCCGGATGTCGAGCAGGACGACGTCCGGCTGCTCGCGCCGCACGGTCTCCACGGCGTCGGACCCGGCGGCGGTCGCGACGACGCGCAGGTCCTCGGCCGCGTTGAGGATGAGCTCGAAGCCGGACCGCACCAGTGCCTCGTCGTCCACCACTACCACCCGGATCACGCCTGTCCCGCCTCGCCAACGTCGCCGTCCCGCGGCGCTCGTGCCCGCGAGGGGGACCCGCCCCCCGCCGTGCTGCCGCCGCGGGGGCGCCGCCCCGCGGCGCTCCGGCCGCGGGCCGTGACCGGCCGCGCGGCGCTCCCGCCCGCCGAGCCGGTCGTCCCCGCCCGCACTCTAGGCGGCGCCGCCCGCCGCGCGCGGGGGCGGCCACGGCCACCCGCCACCCGGCGTGGCGGTTCCAGCCGTTCGGGGGGAGCGGGTGCCCTGACGGCAGGGCGGCCCCGGACGACTGCCGGATACGCCCCGCGGCACCCGCCGCCGAGGCTGAGCGGCATGACAGAGCACGCAGTGGCCCCGGCCTCCGCGGGAGCCCCGGCCACGGCGCCACCCGCACCACCGTCCGCGAAGGCACCGCCCTCGGATCCCCCCGCCCCCTCGTCCGGGGAGCCGCCCGCGCACCCGCCCCCCACAGGCCGCCTCATAGGCGTCGACCTGGCCCGCGGCCTCGCCGTCTTCGGCATGTACGCGGCCCATGTGGGCCCCGACCCGGCGACCACGGGCGGCGTGCGCGGGTTCCTCATGGAGCTGGCGCACGGCCGGTCGTCGGCGCTGTTCGCGTTCCTCGCGGGCTTCTCGGTCGTCCTCATGACCGGGCGGACGCCCCGCACCGGCCGCGCCGGACGCCGGGCCGTCGCGAAGGTCGTCGTCCGCGCCGTCGTCCTGCTCGCGCTCGGCACCGCGCTGACCATGACCGACACGCCCGTCGAGGTGATCCTCGCCTTCTACGGCCTGTACTTCCTGCTGGTCCTGCCGCTGTACCGGCTTTCGGCGCGGACGCTCGCCGAGATCGCCGTGGTCGCCGCGCTGGTCCTGCCGCAACTGCTCTTCCTGATCGTCCGCGCGGTGTACGAGGACGGCGCCCTCGGCGGCGGCTCGACCGGCCCCGGCGCCTGGCCGCGCACGGCGGACGGCCTGGTGTCGCTCTTCTTCACCGGTTCGTACCCGGCCCTGTCGTGGCTGCCGTTCGTCGTGGCGGGGATGGCGGTGGCGCGCCTGGACCTGACCGCCGGCGCCGTCCGCGTCCGCCTCGCGCTGACCGGCGCGGGCCTGGCCGTCCTCGGGTACGGCGGCTCCTGGCTGGCACTGCACCACCTGCCCGGCGTCGCCCGGGCCCTCGACGGCGCGGGCTGGCACGGCACCGGCACGGCCTGGTGGTCGGACGTCGCGGGCTGGCCCGAGGAGGACACCTGGGGCTGGCTGTTCGTCGCCGCGCCGCACAGCGAGACGACCCTGTCCGTCGTGGCGAACACGGGCGTGGCCCTGGCCGTGCTGGCCGGCTGCCTCCTGGCGCTCGACGCGCTGCCCCGGCTGCGCCGCGCGGCGGGCCCCGTCATCGCCGTGGGCTCGATGTCCCTGACCGCGTACGTGTTCCACATCGCGGCCATCCGCCTCCTCGGCCTGGAGGAGCTGCCGGGGCCTTCGCTGAGGGTGCTGCTCGGTTTCGTCGCGGGCGTGACCGGTTTCGCGGTGCTGTGGTCGCGGTTCTTCCGGCGCGGCCCGCTGGAGTGGCTCCTGTGGCGGGCGACGAAAGTCGCGGACCGCGTCCCCTGATGCACCCTGAGACCCCCGCCGTTCGGCGGGGGTCGCTCCCGCCGCCCGGCGCCCTTGATCCGACCCCGGCGGGATGCCCCCGGCCCCGCCGACCATGGAGGGTGTAGTGACCACGGACATCTCGGGGCAAGAGTCCACCTACGGCACCAGAAGCATCACAAGCACCACGACACCGGATACCCCGCCCGCACCACCGAACACCCCCCGTCCGCTCGGGGCGTCACCACAACGAAGGGCCACGGGACAGCCTCCCTCATGAAGATCACCTTCCTGCTCTACAACGCGTACGGCATCGGCGGCACCATCCGCGCGACGGCGAACCTGGCCACCGCGCTCGCCGGGCGCCACGAGGTCGAGATCGTCTCGTACTACCGCACCGCCGACCGCCCGAGCCTGCCCTTCGGCCCCGGTGTCACCCTCCGCTCCCTCGTCGACCTGCGCCGCGGCTCCCGGCAGTACGACGGCGACGACCCCGCCCAGGCGCGGCTCGGCACCGTGTGCCGCCACGACCACCCGTACAGGAGCGCGACCCCGCCCAGCGCGCTCGGCGAGGCGCGGCTCGCCGCGTACCTGCGCCGCACCGACGCCGACGTGGTCGTCGCGACCCGGCCCTACCTGGTGTGCTTCCTCGCCGAGCACGGCCGCACCGACCACCTGCGCATCGGCCAGGAACACGTCACGCACGACTTCCACAACCCGGGGCTGCGCCGCGACCAGGACGCCGCCATCGGTCGCCTGGACGCGTTCGTGACCGTCTCGCACGGCGACGAGCGCGCCTACCGCGCGGCCCTGCCCGACGTCGCCACCCGCCTCACCCACATCCCCAACTGCTGCCCCGCCCCCGAGACCGAGCCCTCCTCCGGCGACAGCCGGACCGTCGTCGCGGCGGGCCGCCTCGTCCCGGTCAAGCGGTACGACCGCCTGATCGGCGCGTTCGCCAAGGTCGCCGCGGAGCACCCGGACTGGACCCTGCGGATCTACGGGCGCGGCCGCGAGAAGGAGAAGCTGCGCCGCCGCGTGCGCGAGCTCGGCCTGCACGACCACGTGTTCCTGATGGACCCGCACTCGCCCATCGACACCGAGTGGGCCAAGGGCGCCATCGCGGCCGTCTCCAGCTCCACCGAGTCGTTCGGCATGACGATCGTGGAGGCCATGCGCCTGGGCGTGCCGGTGGTCAGCACCGACTGCGACTTCGGGCCGCGCGAGATCATCACGCACGGCGAGGACGGGCTGCTCGTCCCGGTGGACGGCCCGGACGCCGCCGTCGAGGAGGGCATCGCCGACGCCCTGTGCCGCCTCATCGAGAACGACGCCGAACGCCTCCGCATGGCCCGGGCCGCGATCCGCTCCACGCGCCGCTTCCTGCCCGAGCACATGGCCGCCCAGTACGAGGCGCTGATCGACGACCTCCGCCCGGGCACGGCGGCGCCCAGCCGGAGCAGGCCCCGGGCCGCGGCCCCCGCCCGCACGCCCCGGCAGCGCG
>NZ_BNBT01000172.1 GCF_014656095.1 Streptomyces longispororuber | reverse complement strand
GGGGCCGGTGACGAGGCCGGTGGCGGCGAGGCGGTCGAGCGCCTCGGCCGCGCGCGCCGGGTCCGCCCCCGGGACGGGCACGACGACCCCGCGCCACGGCGTCAGCCGCAGCTCACCGGGGCCGAGTGCGGCGGCGGTACGGGTCAGCTCGCGCCACTGGGGGAGGGTGAGGCGGCCGAGGGGAGCGTGCACGGACAGGGCGGAGCCGACGATTCCGAGGGCTGGGCCTGGGACCGGGGCCGGGGCCGGGCCCGGGGGTTCGGGGGAGCGGGCCGGGCTCGCGGGGGCTTCGGCTTCGGCTGCGGCGGTCCGGGAGGCCGTCGCTCCCGTGCGCTCGCCTCCGGCTTCCTCGGCTCCGGCTCCGGCGGCGGGGGCGCCCTTGGGCCCGGCTTCAGCTTCAGCTTCGGCTTCGGCGGCGGTGGTGTCCTTGGCCCCGGCTTCGGCGCCTCCGGCCGACGCACCCCCGTCCCGGCCGAGCTCCTCGTACGCGATGCCCTCGCCCGCCAGCCGCAGCCGCACCTCGCACAGCAACTCCCCGGGCTCGGAGGCGAGTTCGGCCACCCGCCAGGCCCGTGCCCCGCTCGCCCGCACGCAGTGCGCGAACGCCTCGGCGGCCAGGAGCGCGGCCCGGGGCGCGTCGGCCGCGGGCACCCGCAGGGCCGGGTCCGTCCCGTCCAGGCTCAGTACGGCACGGCCGTCCGCAGTGGCCCGTACCGTCACGTCGGCGTCGAGCGCCGCCACGTCGCCGCGCCCGTCGTCGAGCGCGAACAGGAACCGGCCCGACAGCTCCCGCGCCGCCTCGCTCGCGCACAAGGCCGCGTCGAGCGCCGTGAGCCAGGGCCGCACGTCGTACAGCCCGCGGCCGTCCAGGCCGGACAGCGGCGAGGCGACGACGTTGCGCACCCGCTCGTGCGCGGCGGAGGGCAGCAGCCCGGCGGCGTCGAGCAGCGCGGCGAGATCCGCGCCGCAGCCGTCGCCGAGTCCGCGTAGCTGCACGTTGCCGCGCGAGGTGAGGTGCAGGTCGCCGTCGCCGAGGCGGTGGGCCGCCGTGGCGAGCGCCTCGGCCTGCCGGAGGTCCAGCACGCCGCCGGGGACCCGGACGCGGGCCAGCGCCCCGTCGTCGGCCGCGTGCAGCCGCAGGCTGCCCGGGCAGGCGTCACCGCGGTCCCGTGGGGCCGCTGTGGCCTGCGGGGACGTGCGGAGGGGAGCCGTGGACATGGCGGCGAGCATACCGACCATCACATCGTCGGTACGCCGGGCCGTCACGGGGTTCGTACGTCGCGGCGGTGCGGAGCCGGTACGTCCCGGTGCGCGAAACCAGTAACCAGTGCGCCCCGGCGGCGCGGAGCCCGGACACCCCGGCGGGTGCGAGCCCGGTACGCCCCGGCGGCGCGAGCCCAGGACACCGCGGCCGCGCGGAGCCCCCGCGCCCCGGCGGCGCGAGACGTACCGGAGCGGCCGGGGCGGGCGCACGCCCTGCCCTCCATCCCCCGGCCCCTAATATGCTCAACGGTGGATCACCCGATCCGCCATCGCCAGGACGGCGACAGGGGAGGAAGCCCGGTGCGAATCCGGCGCGGTCCCGCCACTGTGAGCCCGGCCCCGCAAGGGGACGGGTGAGCCAGGAACTCCCTTCCCCGCAACGCCCGGCTCCGGCCGGGCGGGGGAGACCCCACACACCACCCGGGGCGCGGACACCCCGAGGAAGGCCGATGCCGCATGCAGCATTCATCCGGGCCCCGCATCCTGCTCCTGTCGACGTCCGACACCGACCTGCTCAGCGCCCGGGCCGCCGAAGGCCCGGTGGCCTACCGCTTCGCGAACCCCTCCCGGCTGCCGCTGGACGACCTGCCCGGCCTCCTCGACGGCGTCCACCTGGTCGTCGTCCGGCTCCTCGGCGGCATCCGCGCCTGGCAGGAGGGCCTGGACCTGCTGCTCGCCGACGGCCGCCCGGTCGTCGTGCTCACCGGTGAACAGGCCCCGGACGCCCAGCTCATGGCGGCCTCCACGGTCCCGGTCGGCATCGCCGCCGAGGCGCACGCCTACCTCGCGCACGGCGGCCCCGCCAACCTGGAGCAGCTCGCCCGCTTCCTCTCCGACACCGTCCTGCTCACCGGCCACGGCTTCGAGGCGCCCGCGCCCGCGCCGACCTGGGGCCCGCTGGAGCGCACCGCCCCGGCGGGCGACGGCCCGGTCGTCGCCGTGCTCTACTACCGCGCCCACCACATGAGCGGCAACACCGCCTTCGTGCACGTCCTGTGCGACGCCGTCGAGGCGGCGGGCGGCCGGCCGCTGCCGCTGTACGTGGCCTCGCTGCGCGCCCCGGAGCCCGAGCTGATCGAGGAGCTGCGCGCCGCCGACGCCATCGTCACCACGGTCCTCGCGGCGGGCGGCACCAAGCCCGCGGAGGCGTCCGCCGGCGAAATGAATCTTGCGACGTGGAACGTCTCCGTTGAGGGTGGTGGTGGGCGACGGGAGGGCGACGAGTCCTGGGACGCGGGCGCGCTCGCCGCCCTGGACGTGCCGATCCTCCAGGCGCTGTGCCTGACCGGCTCGCGCTCCGACTGGGAGGACAACGACGAGGGCGTCTCGCCGCTGGACGCCGCCAGCCAGATCGCCGTGCCCGAGTTCGACGGCCGCCTGATCACCGTGCCGTTCTCCTTCAAGGAGATCGACGCGGACGGCCTGCCCGCGTACGTCGCCGACCCCGAGCGCGCGGCCCGCGTCGCCGGGATCGCCGTACGCCACGCGCGCCTCAAGCACATCCCGGCCGCCGACAAGCGCCTCGCGCTGGTGCTGTCCGCGTACCCGACCAAGCACTCCCGCATCGGCAACGCCGTCGGCCTGGACACCCCGGCGAGCGCGGTGGCGCTGCTGCGCCGCCTGCGGGAGGAGGGCTACGACTTCGGGGACGCCGACATCCCGGGGCTGGCATCCGGCGACGGCGACGAGCTGATCCGCGCCCTCATCGACGCGGGCGGCCACGACCAGGACTGGCTCACCGAGGAGCAGCTCGCGAAGAACCCGGTGCGCATCCCGGCCGCCGACTACCAGCGCTGGTACGCCACGCTGCCCGAGGAGCTGCGCACGGCCGTCGAGGAGCACTGGGGCCCGCCGCCCGGCGAGATGTTCGTCGACCGCAGCGCCAACCCGGAGGGCGACATCGTCCTCGCCGCGCTGCGCTACGGGAACCTGCTGATCCTCATCCAGCCGCCGCGCGGCTTCGGCGAGAACCCCATCGCGATCTACCACGACCCGGACCTGCCGCCCTCGCACCACTACCTGGCGGCCTACCGCTGGATCGCGGCCCCGGCCGCCGACGGCGGCTTCGGCGCCGACGCGATGGTCCACCTGGGCAAGCACGGCAACCTGGAGTGGCTGCCCGGCAAGAACGCGGGCCTGTCCGCCGCCTGCGCGCCCGACGCCGCCCTCGGCGACGTCCCGCTGGTCTACCCGTTCCTCGTCAACGACCCGGGCGAGGGCACCCAGGCCAAGCGCCGCGTGCACGCCACGCTCGTCGACCACCTCGTACCGCCCATGGCGCGCGCCGACTCCTACGGCGACATCGCGCGCCTGGAGCAGCTCCTGGACGAGTACGCGCAGATCAGCTCGATGGACCCGGCGAAGCTCCCGGCGATCCGCGCGCAGATCTGGACCCTCATCCAGGCCGCGCGGCTCGACCACGACCTGGGCCTGGAGGACCGGCCCGACGACGACGGCTTCGACGACTTCCTGCTGCACGTCGACGGCTGGCTGTGCGAGGTCAAGGACGCCCAGATCCGCGACGGCCTGCACGTCCTCGGCACCCCGCCGGGCGGCGGCGACCGCGTCAACCTCGTCCTCGCCATCCTGCGCGCCCGCCAGATCTGGGGCGGCACCACCGCCCTGCCCGGCCTGCGCGAGGCCCTCGGCCTGGACGAGTCGGCGGCCACGCGCACCACGGCCGACGCCGCCGAGGAGCAGGCCCGCGCGCTGGTGGAGGCCATGGAGGAGGCGGGCTGGGACCTGGCGGCCGTCCCTTCGGTGGTGGCGCCGGTGGCCGAGGACCGCCGCGAGCAGGTCGCGGCCGTCCTGGAGTTCGCCGCCCGCGAGGTGGTGCCGCGCCTGGCGGCGACCACGGCCGAGCTCGACCACGCCGTGCACGCCCTGAACGGCGGCTTCGTCCCGGCGGGCCCCTCCGGCTCCCCGCTGCGCGGCCTGGTCAACGTCCTGCCGACGGGCCGCAACTTCTACTCCGTCGACCCCAAGGCCGTCCCCTCCCGCCTCGCCTGGGAGACGGGCCAGGCCCTCGCCGACTCGCTCCTGGAGCGCTACCGCCAGGACAACGGCGCGTGGCCCACCTCCGTCGGCCTGTCCCTGTGGGGCACCAGCGCGATGCGCACCGCGGGCGACGACGTGGCCGAGGCCCTCGCGCTGCTCGGCGTCCGTCCGGTCTGGGACGACGCCTCCCGCCGCGTCACGGGCCTGGAGCCGATCCCGTACGAGGAGCTGGGCCGGCCGCGCATCGACGTGACCCTGCGCATCTCCGGCTTCTTCCGCGACGCGTTCCCGCACACGATCGGCCTCCTGGACGACGCGGTGCGCCTCGCCGCCTCGCTGGAGGAGCCCGCCGAGGCCAACCACGTCCGGGCCCACGTCCAGGCCGACCTCGCCGAGCACGGCGACGAGCGCCGCGCCACCACCCGTATCTTCGGCTCCCGCCCCGGCACATACGGCGCGGGCCTGCTCCAGCTCATCGACTCCCGCGACTGGCGCACGGACGCGGACCTCGCCGAGGTCTACACGGTCTGGGGCGGCTACGCCTACGGCCGCGGCCTGGAGGGCCGCTCGGCCCGCGCCGAGATGGAGACGGCGTACAAGCGCATCGCGGTCGCGGCCAAGAACACCGACACCCGCGAGCACGACATCGCCGACTCCGACGACTACTTCCAGTACCACGGCGGCATGGTCGCCACGGTGAAGGCGCTGCGCGGCGGCAAGGCCCCCGAGGCGTACATCGGCGACTCCACCCGGCCGGAGACGGTCCGCACCCGCACCCTCGTCGAGGAGACCAGCCGCGTCTTCCGCGCCCGCGTGGTGAACCCCAAGTGGATCGAGGCGATGCGCCGCCACGGCTACAAGGGCGCCTTCGAGCTGGCCGCCACCGTCGACTACCTCTTCGGCTACGACGCCACCACCGGGGTCGTCGCCGACTGGATGTACGACAAGCTCACACAGGCCTACGTCCTGGACCCGGCCAACCGGGAGTTCCTCCAGGAGGCCAACCCCTGGGCCCTGCACGGCATCGCCGAGCGCCTGCTGGAGGCGGAGTCCCGCGGTATGTGGGAGAAGCCCGACCCGGCCGTCCTGGAGGCCCTGCGCGAGGTCTACCTGGAGACCGAGGGCGACCTGGAGGCCGACGAGTCCTGACCCGGCCGCCCTGCCGGGGCGACCGGCCCCGCCACCGGGGTCCGGCCACCCCGGCGCGGGTGCCCCGGAGCCGCCCCCGGGCCCGCTTGCCGTCCGGACGGCCGCGCCCTACGCTCCATCTGACGGTTCGTCAGATACGGGCGGGGCGCGGCCCCGGGCACCCGGCGGGCGGCAGGAGGTGCGGCATGAGCGGCACGGAGTCCGGCACCAGCGACATCCCCAGGGTCATCAGCGTCGACGACCACGTGATCGAGCCGGCGCACCTCTTCGCGACCTGGCTGCCGAGGAAGTACCGCGAGAAGGGCCCCCAGCCCTTCACCGCGGGCATCGGCGAACTGGCCTATGTGGGCGGGAAGTACCGCTTCACCACCGACCCCGAGGGCCAGGTCACCGACTGGTGGCGGTACGAGGGGGAGATCTTCCCGTACAAGCGGATCATCGCGGCCGTGGGGTTCTCGCGCGACGAGATGACCCTCGACGGCATCACCCGCGAGCAGATGCGGCGCGGCTGCTGGGACCCGAAGGCGCGCCTCGCGGACATGGACCTCAACCACGTCGAGGCCTCCCTGTGCTTCCCGACGTTCCCGCGCTTCTGCGGGCAGACGTTCGCCGAGGCCGAGGACAAGGAGGTCGCGCTCGCCTGCGTGCGGGCGTACAACGACTGGATGGTCGAGGAGTGGTGCGGGGACAGCGGCGGGCGGCTCATCCCGCTGTGCCTCGTCCCGCTGTGGGACGTGGACCTCGCCGTCGCGGAGATCCGGCGGAACGCCGCGCGCGGCGTGCGGGCGGTGACCTTCTCCGAGATCCCGACGTACCTGGGTCTTCCGTCCATCCACTGCGGGTACTGGGACCCGTTCTTCGCCGCGTGCGAGGAGACGGGCACCGTGGTGAACATGCACATCGGCAGCAGCTCCCAGATGCCCGCCGCCTCCCCCGACGCCCCGCCGGCCGTGCAGGCCACGCTCTCCTTCAACAACGCCATGGCGTCGATGACGGACTTCCTGTTCTCCGGGGTCCTGGTGAAGTTCCCGCGGCTCAAACTGGCGTACAGCGAGGGGCAGATGGGCTGGATCCCGTACGCCCTGGAGCGCGCCGACGACGTGTGGGAGGAGCACCGCGCCTGGGGCGGGGTGCGGGACCTGATCCCCGAGCCGCCGTCGACGTACTACTACCGGCAGGTCTTCTGCTGCTTCTTCCGCGACAGGCACGGCATCGAGGCCATCGACACCGTCGGCGTGGACAACGCCACCTTCGAGACCGATTACCCGCACGTCGACTCGACCTGGCCGCACACCAGGGAGGTGGCCGCCGAGCACGTGCGCGGGCTGCCGGCCGAGGTGGCGTACAAGCTGCTGCGCGGCAACGCGATTCGTATGCTGGACCTGCCGTTCGACCAGGACCGGACGGCCGCGGCCACCGCCTGACCCGGCTTGCGGGGTCCGGCCCCCGGAAGGGGGCGTGCCGCGGTCCGCGTACGCGAGGCGAAGGGGCGGGGAGCGGATGGGCGGCACGGTGACCGGGGCCCTGGCCACGCTCGGCCGGCGGTACGTGCGCGACGCCCCCGGCACCCTCGGCAAGGCCGCGCTCGCCACCCGGTTCCTCAACCCCTGGCTGCGGGACCACCCGCGGCGCAGGGTCGTCGAGACGGTCTTCGGCGCCCGGTTCGCCGTCGACACCCAGGACCTCATCCAGCGCTACCTCTACCTCTTCGGCGTCTGGGAGCCGCACCTGACGCGCTGGCTCCGCGACCGGCTGCGCCCCGGCGACGTCTTCGTGGACGTCGGCGCGAACATCGGCTACCTGAGCGTGCTCGCCTCGCGGCTGGTCGGCCCGGCGGGCCGGGTGGTCGCCGTCGAGGCCTCGCCCGACTTCCACCGGCAGGTGCTCCGCCACCGCGACCTCAACGGCTGCGCCAACCTCCGCGCGGTCAACGCCGCCGTCTCCGACCGCCCCGAGACGCTCACCTTCGTCCTGGCCAGCGCGCGCAACCTGGGCGCGAACAGCGTCGTCCCGTGGGACGGGCCCGCGGAGTCCCGCTTCGAGACGCGCGCCGTGCCGCTGCCCGACCTCCTGGAGCCCGGCGAACTCGCCCGCGCCCGGGTGATCAAGATCGACGTCGAGGGCGCCGAGGGCGGCGTCGTCCGCGGCCTCGCCCCCGCCCTCGACCGGCTGCGGCCGGACGCGGAGATCGCCGTGGAGGTCACCCCGGACCGGATGGCGCGGCTCGGCGACAGCGTCGACGAGCTCCTGGCGACGATGCGCGCGCACGGCTTCCACACGTACCGCCTGGCCAACGACTACGCGCCCGGCAGCTACCCGGCGGCCGTCCGCCACGCGCGGTGCGTGCCGGTCCGCTGGCGGGAACCCGTGCGCGCCGAGAGCGACCTGGTCTTCTCCCGCGTGGACGCCGAGACGCTGGGGTGACGCGTCCGGCCGGAGCCTTCGCGCGCGGGGCCCGGCCCCTGGGTCAGCGGGGGCGCCCGGGGTAGTGCCACCGCAGGCCCGCCAGGGCCCGCGCCCGGGACTCCACCACGGCCATGCGCGCGCTGCGCTCCGCGGTGTCGGTGTGCGCGGCCTGGCCGGTGACCTGGCCCTCCCACTTGCGGTAGAGCAGCCCGGCCTCGGCGGAGAACCAGCCGCGCGCCACCATGTTGAGGGCCAGGAGCAGCCCGGTGTCCTCCGAGGCCGGCAGCGCCATCCAGCCGCCGACGGCCACGAGCAGCTCGCGGCGCACGCACAGCGTCGCCGGGTGCACCGGGGCGCGGTAGCCGTTGGCCTTCCAGCACCGCAGCAGGGTCTCGCGCTCGACCGGGCCGTGGCAGGGGTCGCCGGGGACGCCGGCCGTCGACCCGTCGGGCAGCAGGTCGAGCACCCGCGACGTCGCCCAGCCGAGGGTCGCATCGCCCTCGAGCGCCGCCAGGTCGCGGGCGAGCGCGCCCGGCGTGAGCTGGTCGTCGGCGTCCAGGACCTTGACGTACGCGCCGTCGGCGTGGGCGAGGGCCATGGTGCGGGCCACGCCGGGGCCGCCCGCCCGGCCCTGGAGGAAGGTCACCCGGGGGTCCCGGGGCACGTGGCGGCGGACGTCGTCGCCCCGCCCGTCCTCCTGGACCACCCAGTGCCACTCCCAGCCCCGCGGCAACTCCTGCCGGCACAAGGACGCGTAGGCGTCCGGCAGATAGCGGGCGGAGGGCGCGTGCACGGCCGTGACGACGACGACGCGCCGGCGCACGGCGCTCACCACCTTTCCCCGTTCCGATTTTGCCTCTGAGGAAAGTCGGCCCGCCGCCCGGAGTTTCGGACCGGTTTCCCCGGAGGTAATCGGAGCGGGTTCGCCGACGGGGCCGCGATATCGACCGACCAGCCGGTATATGTATGGCGAAACGGTCTTTTCGGCACACAGAACGGCCCGATCGCTGGCGACGGGGGATGCACCAGCGATCGGGCTCTGCCCCACCGTACCAAGGCCGCCCGCCCGACAAGCGAACTGCCTGGGTCGACGGGCGAGTTGTGACCGGGATCACGCATGGAGGGAACGGGGTCCATAGGGGGTCACTTCTCACACGGGGGTGTGTAGGGGAGCCGCGGCATATATTCGCGCCAGTTCTTGCGTATCAGAACACCGCGCGTGGTCGAGCAGATACGCCGAATCGCCGCCTTGGTGTCCAAGTTCCACAGCCGGACCGTATCGGTGCCGCTGGCGACCCCGAGCATGTGGCTTTGCGGGCTGAACGACAAAAACCCGCCCGTCTTGGCATTGGGGCTCATCGACTGCCCGATGGGCGAGGCCTTGGCGGGGTGGGCGACGTCCCAGAGCCGGACGGTGTTGTCGTGGCTGCCGGTCGCCAGGGTGCGGCCGTCCTCGCTGAACGTCAGCGACACGATCGCGTCCGTGTGGCCCGTCAGGGACGCCTCAAGACGGGTCCCGCCGGGCGGGCCGCCCACCCGCCAGAGCCGGACCGTGCCGTCGTCGCTGCCACTGGCCAGGGTGCGGCCGTCCGGCCCGTAGGCCAGCTTGTTGACCGGCCCGAGGTGCCCCTTGAGGGGCGCGCCCTGGCGGCCGGGGCGCGCCGGGTCCGCCACGTCCCACAGCCGGACCGTGCCGTCGGAGCTGCCGCTGGCGAGGGTGTCGCCGGCCGCGTCGAAGGCGAGGGAGTTGACGTAGCCCTTGTGGCCGGTGAGCGGGGCGCCGAGGCGGCGGACGCGGGAGAAGTCGCGCACGTCCCAGAGCTGCACCGTCCGGTCGACGTAGGGCGTGGCCAGCGTGCGCCCGTCCGGGCTGAAGGCCAGCGCCGCCGCGAACCGCGTCCGCAGCGTCACGGACCTCCCGTACGGGACCGGGCGCGCCGGGTCGGAGACGTTCCACAGCCGCACCGTGCGGTCCCCGGTCAGCACCGCGAGCGTGCGCCCGTCGGGCGAGAACACCAGCGTACGGACGTACTCCTCACCCGGCTTGAACGAACGCCCGATCGCCGCCGGCCGGTTGGGCCGCCGCACGTCCCACAGCCGGACCCGGTCGTCGCGCCCGGCCGTGGCCAGCACCTTCCCGTCGGGGCGGAACGTGCCGGTCCGGCCGATCATGTCCGACGTCGGGATGGACCACAGGCGCACCTTGGCGTCGCCGCTCCCGGTGGCGAGCGTCCTCCCGTCGGGGCTGAAGCCGAGGGCGTACATCTCGCCGCTGCCGCCGGTCAACTGCTCGCCGACCTGCGAGGGGCGCGCCGGGTCGCTGACGTTCCACAGGCTCGCCGTGGAGTCGGCGCTGGCGGCCGCGAGCATCGTCCCGGCCGCGTTGAAGTCCACCGACCACAGGGGGCCGGTGTGCCCGGTGAGCGGCGAGCCGAGGGGCCTGCCGCGGCGGGGCTCCGCGACGTTCCAGAGCCGGATGGTGTTGTCGACGCCGCCGCTGGCGAGCGTGTGGCCGTCGGGGCTGAAGTCCACGGAGTGCACGGTGCTCTTGTGGCCCCTCAGCACGGTGCCGGCCGGGCGCGGGCGGTCCCGGTCGGCCATGTCCCACAGCCGGATGGTGCCGTCGTCGCCCCCGGCCGCGAGCGCCCGCCCGTCGGGGCGGAACGCCACCGAACGCACCGCGGCCGTATGGCCCTTCAGGGCGCCGAGCGCCTTCGGGCGGCGCGGGTCGGCCACGTTCCACAGCCCCACGGTGTGGTTGTCGTTGGCGGAGACCAGCGTGCGCCCGTCCGGGGAGAAGGCGAGCAGGTAGATGGTGCCGCCGCGGCCGGGCACCGGCGCCCCCAGCGGCCGCGGCCGGCGCGGGTCGCGCACGTCCCACAGCCGTACGGTGCCGTCGTCGGAGGCGCTGGCGAGCAGGGTGCCGTCCGGGCTGAACACGGCGGTGCTCACCCAGCTCCGGTGGCCGGTCAGCGCCTTGCCGAGGGGCTGGGGGCGGCCCGGCTCTGACACGTCCCACAGCCGCACGGTCCGGTCGTAGCTGGCGGAAGCCAGCAGCCGTCCGTCCGGGCGGAACGAGGTGAGGTAGACGGCGCCGGTGTGCCCGAGCAGCGGTGTGGCCAGGGGCGCGTTCACGATGGAGACCAGGCGGTTGCGCGTGCCCTCGTCCTCGGGCCGCAGCCGGTGCGCCACCAGCGCGAGCTGGGCGGACAGGGAGGGGTCGGTGTCCTCGGCCCGGTCGGCCTCGGCGACCACCTGCGCGAACACCGCGTCGTTGCGCTCCGACACCGCGTCGTTGCGCTGCTGCCCCGCCACCACCGCCGAGACGACGGCGAGCAGCGCGAGCACGACCAGCGCCGCCACCGCGCCCCGGCTGACCCACAGCGTGCGCCTGCGCAGCCCGGCGGAGGCGGCCAGGAACTGCGCCGCGCCCCGCGTCAGCAGGGTGGCGTCGGCGGACTCGGCCCAGGCGCGGGCCTGTTCGAGGCGGGAGCCGCGGTAGAGCAGGGAGGTGTCGCGGCCGGAGTCCTCCCAGGTCCGGCTGTCCTCCTCCAGGCGCTGGCGGAGCAGGTGGTCGCTGCGGCCCTCGTCGATCCAGTCCCGCAGCCGGGGCCAGGCGTGCAGCAGGGCCTCGTGGGTGATCTCCACGGTGTCCGCGTCGAGCGTCACCAGGCGGGCCCGGACCAGGGCCTCCAGCGACTCCTCGGTCTTGCCGGGGTTGGCCGACTCCTCCGCGAGCTGGCGCCGGGTGCCGCGCCGGCGGGTGGCGTGGGTGTCCTCGCCGAGCCGGACCAGCCGGAGCAGCAGCAGCCGGGCGGCCGCGCGGGCCGCCGGGTCGAGCCCGGACCAGGCGCGCTCGGCGGTGGCGGCCACCGCCCCCTGGATGCCGCCGGCCGCGCGGTAGCCCGCCACCGTGAGCTTGCCCGTCTTGCGCCGCTGCCAGGTGGCGAGCAGGGCGTGCGACAGGAGCGGCAGCACGCCCGCGTCGTGGGCGCCGCGGGGCTCGTCCGTGCTCACCTCGCGGACGATCAGCTCCGCGAGCCCCGGCTCCAGTTCGAGCCCCACGGCCTTGGCGGGCCCGGTCACCGCCTGCCGCAGCTCGGCGGCGGTCAGCGGCCCGAGCACCATGTGCCGGTGCTGCAGCGCGTCGGCCAGCTCCGGGTACCCGAGGCAGGCCTCGTAGAAGTCGGCGCGCACCCCGAGCACGACGAGCGCGGGGGCGGCCGCCCCCGCCCCGGCGGGCGAGCACAGGGCGTGCAGCACCTGCACGAAGGCGCGCCGCTGGGCCTCGTCCGGGCAGAGGGTGAACGCCTCCTCGAACTGGTCCACGATGACGACGGGCCGCCCCCCGGCCGGCGCCACGCGCGCGGCCCACGCGGCGACGGCCTCCCGCGTACCCTCCACGGGACCGGACGTACGGGACGTACGGGGTAAGGGAGACAGACGGCCCAACTCGGGTATGAGCCGCACCAGTTCCGCCACGGGCTCGGGGCCGGGCACGAGGGGCAGCACCGGCCCGACCGGGAGGTGGTCGCCGAGGGCGCCGCCCTGCAGGGCGGGCACCAGGCCGGCGTGCAGCAGGGAGGACTTCCCCGCGCCGGAGGCGCCCACGAGCATGACCAGGCCGCCGGTCCCGCCGGCCGCCCGGAGCTGCGCGACGAGGGCCTCCGTGCTCCGCTCCCGGCCGAAGAACCACTGGGCGTCCTGCCTGCGGTACGAGGCGAGGCCGCGGTACGGACAGACGGTGGGGGCGGCGGCCGCGTCGGCGGGCCGCTCCTCGCCGTCCGGGGGCGCGGCGGCGGTGTCGCCGACGGGGTCGGCGACGGCGCTGGCCCACAGGCGCTGCCAGTGGGCGAGGTCGTACAGACCGGTGGAGACGGGCACGGGCCGCTCGCGCCGCGCCTCGGGGATCAGGACGTGCAGGACCGCGGCGAGGGCGGCGAACTGGGCGGGCACGTTCTTGGCCCGCCGCCAGTCGCTGATCCGCTGGGCGGAGACCCGCACGGGCCGCCCGCGCTCGTCGGCGCGCTGCAGCCGCGCGACGGAATCGGACACGCGCTTGAGGGGAGGGTTGCCGGCTTCCTGGTACAGCAGGGCGAGTCGTTCCGCGAAGGCTGTGCGCGCCCCTGAGTCGGAGCTCAAGGCCTCCTCCCCTCCCTGCCGCCGAGCCTGACCGTCCGGACCGGAAAACTCACTCTATCTGCCTGACCTGCGGGGACGGGGGCCGGACGAGGCCGGAACCTCCTCGCGGGCGGCCAAAAATGGCAGGATCGCGGCGCAGTGGCGAACGCACCGAGCGGTGTCGGAGCAGGCCGCCGGGCCGAGGCCTGGAGAGGCGGCTCGTGACCCCGCGCCTTCTCGGCTGGTTTTCGCCGGAGTGACGCAGTGGCGGCGAGGCACCCCACCTCGCGCGCACCCGGCGATCCCCCAAGACCGGCCAGGCCCGGACCGCACCCCCACGGCGCGGCTCCGGGCTGCTTTCGCCCCGGCCTTTGGCTGGGCTGGGCTGTCGGTGGCCCTCACCCAGGCGGGCCTGTTCGTGGCCTCGCCTGGGCTGGGGCTGTGCGTGGCCTTGCCCGAGCCGGGGCTGCCCGGACCCTTCTGCGGGCCTGGGCTGCCCGTGCTCCCCTCGGGGACACGGTCCGCCGCCGCCCGCGTCGGCCGGTACCGGTCCCCACGAGGGGAGGGACCGGCACCGCTCCGACGCGCGGCGCGAGCGTGCACCGGCCCGGTTCTCGGTCGGCGCCCCAGCTCGGCGTCCCTCACCGCCGCACCCACTACTTGGGCGACGCGAGCTCGCATCCCCGACCACCCACCTGGAGCGGACGCTCCGGCACACGGACCGCGCGTCACGGAACGTAAGCCAACTGATGATCCTGTCCCAGATCGCCTGGCCCCCGGACAGTTGGTGGCCCAATCACCGATACATCCAACTAAGCCTCTCTGCCCGAGGGACCCTTTCGAGCCGAAGCGCGATGGCTGTCCACCCGGGCAGGCATGGTGTCACTGCGCACCAGTGGCTGGCCCTGCCGAGCGCTCGCTTCTCGCTACGCCAGTGCAGGCCAGTACCGCGGTGGCGGTGGCGTTGAGGAAGAGCATGAACGTCCAGGACGTGTCGACCGCGTCGATGCGCCCGATGAGGAGAGGCTCTTCTGCCGCACGGGAGAGGATGTCGACCGTGTCGGCGAGGGCCAGCGTCGGCTGGCCGCGCCTCTGAGTGATACGGAGCCGCCTCCGGTAGATACATGCCAGGCGATCAGCAGGAACCAGACCGTCCCAAACGACGAAGGCTCCACCGGCAACCAACGCATCACGTGCAGGTCCACATGCCGTTGTCGGCCCACCGAGCATCTCGACGAGCCGGTCGCGCGTCATGCCTCGACCTGGTGACAGAAAGGCCGCTGACTGAGCGCCCGTGACAAGTAGCCCACCTCCCAGGCACCAACCAGGCTGCCTTGCCCGGCTCTTCTGCCAAGCTATACGGCTCGCCGGTGGCAACTGGCGAGCTTCCACACGACTTCTGAGTCGAAGCGCGATGCTCTCACCGACGCAGGCGGCTTGCCACCGGACTGTTGGACGGTGGCACATGTTCCACGGTCCCGCGCATGGCACAGAGCTGAGCCGGACGGAGGCGATAGGCCGTTCTACCGGGTCATTCAGGGTCACTAGCACCTGATCTTGCGGCGCCGTCTGGGAACCAGATCCGTACTGAGCTCTGCAAAAGAGCCAGAAACCACTCAGGGACCCGACCCGCACTGCGAATCAGGACCCTGACCGGGCACTTCTCTATCGGGATGGCGGGATTTGAACCCACGACCTCTCCGTCCCGAAGCAATCTTGGTATCAGTAGGTCCAGGACGAATGCGGACGCTGACCGGCGCCAACCGTTCCTGAATGTGCGTGGACGTACGCCACCGTGCGCCGCCGTTGTCACGCAGTTAGACACTCACTCAGGTAGTGCTGGCTGGCCTCGCTGAGGGGCCACCCCCGCACACGCGGGGACCACACGAACTGACCAGGCACGTTAGCGGGGGGGCACCCCAGTTTTCACTCACTTTCAGAGAAACGGACATCCCGCGCATGTGGGCGTACACCGTGCTGCACTGGTGTTTCACGACAGTCAGGCCCTCAACTCCGAGTCGCCGTATCGAGGTTGCTGCGGTTCCCCGAGAGCCGCTAGGTGGTCTGCGAAGCGGACCTTCAGGCTCGCCAGGACTGCCCTGCCCTTCTCGGCCGTAGCGTACGAGGGAAAGCCGATGACCCCCGTCTCGGTGTACTCCTTCATGCCGAGGGTGAGCAGGAATCGGCGATCCTTCGCGTCGTGATTAGCTTTCTCGTACCCCGGTCGTACTAGGGACGGTTCCGCGTGCAGGAGGATCGATGTTTCGATTTCTCCGGCGTGCATGTCGTCGTGGCCGTTGCTCTGAAGGCCTGCATGCTCGCGTGAGCGGTCCCAGTCGCTGCCGTGCGGGAAGAGGCTCATCCGCGGCTCTGTGAGGTTGGCTTCCTGCACGATGTTCGACAGCACGTAGTTGCCGCCGTGCGCGTTGACCAGGACGAGTTTCCGGATGCCGGATGCCGGATGCCTCCAGCGACTGCGCGATATCCGTGATCACAGCGTGCAGGGTTCGCGCGCTGATGCTTACGGTGCCGGGCCTGCTCGTGGCTGCACGCGATCGAGATGGGCGGCAGGTGCAGCACCGGGTAAGCCGCCGCCAGCTCGCGGGCGATTAGCCGTGTCCGTGACGAGAGGGAGAGGGCCGCCGTGCTGCTCGTAGGACCCAATCGGGAGGATGGCTACGCGCGGCGCCTGTTCCTGAACGTCGGCTGTGGTGATGTTGGGCAGGAGGTTCACGGCTCTCCCCGGGGCGCCGCGAGTGAAGCTGGGAACAAGTACCGGCCGGGCGACTGGCGCGACCCGACGCTCGGCCAGGAGACTTTCGGTGAGTACGCGAACCGCTGGTACGCCGCCCAGGACCTGGCCGCCTTGACCATGCAGAACTACATTGCCGAAACGGAAGCACGTCGGATGGGACCTCGGGCAGACGATGGAATGGCGCGGGCCCTCGACAGCGGTGCTGTCGTTCGCGCTCCTTGTGCAATGTGGTGATGCGTGGCAGGCACTGCTGGTGGTCGGATTTCTCGCAAATGTCGGCACTTGCGTGCTGAGCGGGCCCACGTATCGGAACCACCGATCGGATCACGTGATGGTGGCGGTGGGCAGCATCTTCCTTGCTGTGATCTTCACCCCGCTCCTCATGTTCGCGTGGCTCTTTGGCCGAGATCCAGGCCACATGCCGTACGCACCCGCCGACTCGTGAAGACCGATGAGCTGGACCCTTTGGGAGCCAGCTCCCGAAGTCAGCTCCCAATCGGCTCCCAAGACGACCTCAGAAACCACTCAGGGGCCCGACCCGCGATGCGGATCAGGCCCCTGATCTGGTACTTCTCTGTCGGGGTGGCGGGATTTGAACCCACGACCTCTTCGTCCCGAATAAGGTCAGGGCGCGATCCAGACCTGACCTGTGGAGTGTTCATGCAGGTCAGCGCCTTGGTATCGATAGGTCTGGCAAGGCGTCTGGGAGGCAACGGGAGAAGATCTTCTCCCAGATTTCTCCCAGCGTCAGGGCGCGTGGGAAGGTCGATTAGGGCGAAGGACGACCCCGGTGGCCTCCCTCTGGAAGGGGGTAGCGATACGCGGTGGCAACAAGCTCTTCCCGCCTTGGTGTCCACGCAGTCCACGTCCGCCAACGTCCGCCATGGCAGCGGAGATCGCCGTTGAGTTTGATCTGATCTATCACTATGAGACAGGTAGATATGCCTTCAGCGTGGCGTACCTCTCCCTCGGTGAGGTCGATAGCCTCGCGGGTGGTCGTGCTGCCCTTCACCTCGACGTGAGTCTCACTCCCGTCCTTGCGCACGGTGATGTCCCACGGCGAGTGATCACCCACGTCTTCAGCTTCATAGCCCAGCGAGCGGTAGTAGTCGAGTACGAGATCCATGGCGTACCGCTCGACAGCCTGTCGCCGCTTGGCGTCGTGCTGGCGACCGTAGCCGGAAGACCTCGCCAGCTTTGTCGATGGAGAGGGCGACAGGTCGGGTGCTTCCTCGTGGGGTTCGGAGGTTGCAGTCTGGCGTAGCTCCAGAAGCTCAGGGAGCTCTTCCACCAGTGCTCGTGGCAGCTTGGTCAGGTATCCCTGTGCGGCCCGGAGGGGCCGGGTAGCCGACAAGGCGAAAGGGAAGTAGAGCGGCCCCTCGACGGCCGCTGCGAGGTGATCCCGCAGCGTTCGGATAGTCGGCTCGATCTCACGCAGGCGTGCCTGCGTAACTGGATGCCTCAACCGCCGATACCCGCCCAGGGGCGCCTCCCAAGCGGACTCTGGGCCCGATGTACTCCGCTGCCGACCGTAGGTGCCTCGGCTCTGCCAGATGATCGTGGATGCGAAAGCCTCACCCCGAACGTGGGAGTACCCCACCACTCCAGGGCCGTGGTTCTTGTCCCAGTGCAGAACGAGGTCACCGGGCCGTACCTCACGGACGAGTGCGTAGGACCAGTACTCCTCGCCCCGGTCATTGACTTGGGGTGCGAGCAGGTTGGTGCCGATGTCCTCGCGGTTCGTGATTTCCAGCCAGAAGCGTTCGTTCGGGTGCTGTCGCCACCACCTGTTGACGGGCATGTTTTCCCCTGACTAGCAGCCTTTGTCTTCCACCGATCCTGTCAGGGCCGTTTGGATCCGTGGGCGCATTCGAGGGCACCGCCTTACGAGCGTGAGCTTGGCGTGGGCGCCGGCGCCCACGCCAAGC